>JAWKUH010000033.1:0-55212 GCA_041398665.1 Planctomycetota bacterium
GTACGAGATGATCGACTCGGCGTTGTTCTCGGGGAGGTCCCGCTCGTCGACGCCGAGCTTCTTGAAGTGCTCGCGATCGTAGGCGACCTCGCCGATCTTCCGAGCCGCGAGGAGGAGCGTGGGTCGGATGTCGGAGAGCAGAGCTCCGATGCGATCGAGCGTCGCCTCGCTCGGCGCTGAACCCGACGGGATGATCTCCAACGTTGGATACCCCTCGACGTGTTCGAGATCGAGCTCCTCGTTCACCCACGAGCCGCCGTCCAGCACGAGCTTCCGTTCGTTCTTCATCGCTTCCGGAATGGACGCTTCGTCGCCTTCGCGGTTGCGACCTTCTTGGCGACCTTCTTCTTCATCGCCGCGGCCGCTCGCTTCGCAGGCCCTTTGCCCCCGTCACCGCCCATCACCTCGTACGACTCGCGCAGCCACTTCGACCAGATCGACTTCTACAGCGGCTCCTCCGCCGTTAAGCGCACCGTCACCCAGCCCGTCTTGCCCGCCTCGAAGCGCTCGGGCCGCTCGGCGGCGAGCTTGCGCACTTCCGGCAACGATGCATCAAGTTTGAACATCGCCTTGTAGCCGACGCCTTTCGCGCCGGGGCCGACGAAGAGGAAGGCGCCCTTCTTCGCTTTGAAGGAACTCTGGTTGCAGGCCGTGCCTTGATCGATGCCGGCGAAGGTGGCGGCTTGGCGGCGGATGGGGTCGGTGGGGTCGGGCATCGGTGGAGGTCTCCGTCAGACTCGGGGTCTCGTCCTCGGTCGGACGAGGATGCCTCAACTCGGACCACAGCGGTCGATCGCTTCGGCGAAGCCACTTCTATGGGGAGCTGCGTGCTCCGCAGGTTTGAGCGGTTCGACGCCCTCGAACTGCCGGGAATCAACGCTCGATCCTTAATCCGGCGTCGAGGGCGCGGATGGCGACGTTGTCGAGCCGGAGCGACTCCGCGACCCGGGCCGCATCGACCTCGTCGAGGCCGAGACCAACCACCCGCATGGCGCTCCACGGAGGGTCGGCGGCGTGAATGCCGTGGTGCTCGTCGATGGTGCCGAGGATCTCGCAAAGGAGCTCGTCGCGCGCGCCACCGCCGCGGAAGGTGGTCACGCCCGTACGCGCGTCGTTCGGGTCCGCGCCGCGTTCCCGGACTGAACGCACAGCGCGTTCGTTCGCCTCGCTCCCGACGATCCAGACGTGCGCTCCACGCGAGAGCCCCCGCAGGTCGCCCGCGAAGTCGGGGTCGAGCACGACGACGACGTCCACGTGCTCCGATAGCGAGCGCGCGACCACGTCGTTCTTCACGCGGTCCACCTCGTCGAGGTCCTCCGTACCCGCGGAGTGGACGATGTTGATCGCGTCACCGAGGCAGCCCGCTCGCCCGAGGATCCGCATGGCGCTCGTACAGGTCCAGGTCGACGTCGGTCGGTCGAGGATCAGGCGGCGTGCGAACCTCGAGACGAGCGATCTCATGGGGTGCGCGAACTTCGCCTCGAGCTCCCGCAGGAGCGCGATGCAACGTTCGTCGCTGGTGCGCGACGACCTCGGTCGCCGCGCGATCTCGTGCATGACGGAGAAGGCCGCGGCGGGCGAGATTCGACAGCCCTCGTCGATGAGGGCGCTCGCGGCTTCCTCGTCGGCGGCACCCGGGAATCGAGCATCGATCGCGCGAACGAACTCGACAAGGCTTCGCGGCGCGGCATACTTCGCCGAGTCGTGCGCGGCCGTCGCCTGTGATCTCGCTGCTCATCTCGACGCCGATCCGTCGGAGCCGCTTGCTCTTTCGCAACAGCTCATGGACGAACGTCGCTCATGCTGCCGCTCGGATCGTACTCCTCACCGGGCAGGAGACAGATGGAGAGCACGCCGCCGAACGAGCACTCCCAGTGCCCGCCGAGCGACATGACTCTCGCGAGGACCGCCTGGACGTGGGGAGCTTCGACGCCTGGGCGAGCGAGCGCGAACGTGTGCGTGGTGGTCCGCACCGCGAGGGCTCGACCACTTCCTCGAAGCGAGCGTCCACCGCCGTCACTTTGCTGAAGAGGGAACCTGGCGATGTCGCCGAAGGAGCAGGTCTGCTCGAACAGCGCGACCTGCTCGACGCGGTAGAGGCCGCGGCCGAGCAGCGTCATCTCGAACGTGCTGCTCGACCCGTCGTAGGGAAGCGGACGTGGAACGTGCGCCGCGCTCGTCGTCTCCGGAAGAGATCTCGGAAGTTCATGCTTCGTGAAGGTAGCAGGGCAAGCCGGGATGGCGGTTCATACCGTGATGCGGTGCCGCACACCGACAGGGTGGCCGGTCACCTCGATCGCGTGCGGCACCAAGATCCCCGACGGGCAGGCTACTCGCCGAGTGCCCATTTCACCCCGGAATCGGTTGCACGAACTCGCCACGAGACCGACACCCTCGGAGATCGGAAGTGCGCCTCGATCTCCCAAGTGGAGCACTTGGTGCCGGACTCCTCGAAGTACTCCAAGTGCCCGGCACGCCACATGCTCTCGAGCAGTTCCCAGACATCCACTCGTCCGAGATCATGAATGAACTTTGCGATCCGCGCCATTGTCCAGCCACTCGGGTCGTCACAAAGCTGATCGATCACTTCTTGCTCGACGTTCATAGTGCCTTGGCCGAACTCGCGCTCCATGGTCTGCCCAGGACCAATAGGTTGGACGTGGTACGTCGGATTGGCGCGCTACTCGGGGCGAGTACGGGAGGAGATGCGCTCAAGTAGAGTGTGGGAGCCTGCATGAATCCCGGAGAGGGCGGCATTCAGAGGCCCCACCAGATCGGTGCGAGTTCCTCGAAGGGAGGCAGCTCGACATAGATCGATCTGAGTCGTTCGTAGAGCTCTCCGTGGAGCTCGAGCGATCGGTCGACCTGCAGTGGAGTTGGGAGTCGATTCATCATTCCGGTCAGCAATGTGGGCGGGCGCGTCGACGATGCGTCGTAGTGCAGGAAGTCCCATGCCGTTCTATCGCTGAAGTAGTCGCCGAACCAGAGGTCCATCTTCTCGCCATCCCACGGGTCCGACCGCTCTTCGTCGAAACGCGGATCAACGATCAAGACTCGTTGTGCCAGTTCGGGCTGGAAACCAGCGGGGATCGGCAATCGGGTCTCAATGCCGCGGACCGAGTCGCAACTCGCCAAGGACGTCAGGACGATCGCGAACGCTGTGAGTTCGATGGCTCTCTTCACTTGTTGTCCGACCTCCGGTCAACCGTACGAAGTCGCGAAGACCGAGAGTACTCGAGTTGGGCGCGCGCGTCAGAACGCACGCCGTCCGTTGGCGGTCGCGTTGCTCGCGCAGGCACTTCGCTTTCGAAGCGGCCATCTCACGGAGCAGGATGGGACCGGACAGCGCCGCGAGGCCTTGCGTGCACGGTGCATGTCGAAGCCCTAGGAGAATTGGCTACGGATTGAGCGTCGTGTGCAGCGGATCACCGGCACCCTCGACGTCGTGCAAGAACTCCCGCGCCTCCGGGTGCGACAGGAACTTCGTCATCGCCTCCGTCGCCCCGTAGGCACCACAGGCTCCGAGCGCGAGCAGGTTGCCGGGCTCGAGGTCGGGGAGCTCGACGTCGCCGAGGCGGTCGAGCGAGGTGCACAGAGGGCCGGCAAGAGTTGTTGGTTTGAGCGCACCTGATTTGGCGACGGCCTTCGTCGGGAACGGCTGCCCGATCAGCGCGGGACGGATCAGATGGTTCGCTCCGCCCTCGAGGATGGCGAAGTCGGTGCCTCGACTGCGCTTCGTGCGGATCACGCGCACGAGGTAGGTGCCGCAGGGACCGCTGAGATAGCGACCGGGCTCGAGGATCGCTCGACCGGTGAACCAGGGGTTCGCGTCGAGGAGCGCGGCGAGGCCCGCGCCCAACAGCTCGACGTCGAGTTCGGACTCGCCGCTCGTGTACGGGATGCCGAGACCGCCGCCGAGGTCGATGTGTTCGAGCGGTTCGCCGAGGTCGGACTGCAGCCGCTTCGCCAAGGCGAACACGGCAGCGTAGGTCTCGAGCAAGCGCTCCGCGTCGCGCTCGTTGCTCGCAGCGAAGACGTGCAGACCGCGGATCCGCACGCGCTCGAGACCGCGCGCCCGATCCAAGGTCGCGGGCAGGTCCTCCTCGTCGATGCCGAACACGCTCGGACCCGCTCCGCCGATGATGCGGTTGCGTTCTTCGATGCCGCCGGCGGGGTGCACGCGCAGGTTGACGTGCAGTTCGCGCGTCGCGATCCGATCGAGCCGCGCAAGGTCCTCGAAGCCTTCGCACTGCACGCGCGCGCCCATGGCGTACGCGCGCTCGAGTTCCTCCATCCGCTTCCCCGGGCCCGTCATGTAGACGCGACTTCCGGGCAGGCCGAGCCTCGCGACGCGCTCGAGTTCGCCGATCGACGCGCAGTCGAAGCTCGCGCCGAGTTCGGCGAAGAGCTCGAGCAGCGGCTGGAACGGGTTCGACTTGACCGCGAACGCGATGGTGGCGCGCTCGGGGAGCGCGGCGCGCAAACGTCGGTAACCGGCGCGCGCCGTCGCGGCGTCGTAGACGAAGAGCGGGGTGCCGTGCTCCTCGGCGAGCTTCGCGTAGGTCGCGTCGTCGAGCGCGAAGAGCCGCGGCGCACTCATCGCGACGCGACCTCGCGCGCGTCCTCGCCCGTCGCACCGCCGCCGGCGTTGTCGCGCTCGAACGCGACGAGACGGCGCACGCCTTCGCGCACCTGTTCGGGCTGCGCCGCGAAACTGAGCCGCGCGTGACCGCGACCGCCCTCGCCGAACGCCAACCCCGGGATCAAGACGACCTTCGCCTCGTCGCGCATACGGATGCACCATCCCACCGGATCGTGGTGCGCAACCTCGGGCAAGGGGTGCCAGTGGTAGAAGCTGCCGTCGGGCGGCGCGACGTCGGTGCCCGCGAACTCGGCGAACGCGCTGCGCAGCGCCTCGAAGCGCGCGTAGACCTCGGCGCGCGACGACTCGAAGATGGCTTCGCTGCGCTCGATCATCGCGGTCGCCGCGATCTGCGACGGAATCGACGTGCTCGTCACGGCGTAGCCGTGCACGACGCGGATCGGACCGAGGTCGCGATCGCGCGCGCAGATCCAACCGATGCGCAGGCCGGGAGAGCCGTAGCCCTTGCTCACACTGCTCACGACGAAGCCGTTCTCCGCGACGTCGAAGAGCGACGGCGGACGCTTCTCGAACCACAGCTCGCGGTAGACCTCGTCGCTGACGAGCGCGACGTTGCGGTCCGCGCACAGGCGCGCGACCTCGCGCAGCGCCTCGGCCGACGCACCGGCGCCGGTCGGGTTCGCGGGGTGGCCGAGGATCGCGAGTTTCGCGTTCGGCGTTCGCGCGAGCGCTTCACCGAACGCCTTCGCGTCGAGCCGGAAGCGATCGTTCTTCGCGACGGCGTACGTCACCGGCGTCGCGCCGGCGAGCTTGGCGACGCCCGCGTAGCCGACGAAGCCGGGGTCCGGCACGAGCACCGCGTCGCCTTCGCCTGCAAAGGCCTGCGCAAGAACGTAGAGCGCTTCCTGCGCCCCGTTCGTGACGACGACGTCGTCGGCGCCGCGCCCGTAGGCTCGCGCCGATCGCGCGCCGCAACTCGACGCGTCCCTGCTGCGGACTGTAGCCATCGCGCCTCGCCGCCGTGCGTCGCGAACTCCGCCAATGCCTCGCGGGCGACGTCCGGCATCGCCCAGGTCGGCTCGCCGAGGCCGAGCGGCATCGAGCCGGGAGGCGCGCCCTCCGACACCTTGCGGATCGGCGACACGCCGATGCCGGCGAGGCGCTTCGCTCGTTCGAACGTCGCTGTCTGATGACCTGTGCTCAACGCAGCGCTCCTCGAGCGCCGTCGCGGCGGACGTCTTCGCGTCCTTGTACTTCACGATCATCGGCGCGGAGAGCATGAGGCCGTGCGCCTTCGCGAAGTCGCCGCGCGCGGGCCGCGTGCCGGGCACGACGACGGCGCCGGGCGGCACCTCGCGACGGAGTTCGGTGCCGTGGACGAGGTCGTAGATCACGGTCGAGCCGGTGAGCAGCACGCCGGGCGCGAGCACCGCGCCCTTGCGCACGATCACGCCTTCGAACAGGCCGACGAGGCCGCCGACGAACGCTTCGTCCTCGACGACGACGGGGCGCGCGCCCGCGGGTTCGAGCACACCTCCGACCTGCGCGGCAGCGGAGAGGTGCACGCGTTCACCGATCTGCGCGCAGCTGCCGACGAGCGCGTGGCTGTCGACCATCGTGCCCGAACCGACGTACGCGCTGACGTTGACGTAGCCGGCGGCATGACGACGACGCCCTTCGCGACGTGCGCGCCGCGGCGCACCGCGGAGCCGCCGGGCACGACGCGCACACCGTCGTGCATGTCGAAGCGGCGCGGCGGATAGCCCGCCTTGTCGAAGGCCGGCAGGTCGGAGCAGCCGCCCATCGGCACGATCTGGCTGCGCTTGAAGCCGGCGAGGATCGCGCGCTTCACCCAGGCGTTGACGCGCCAGCCGTCCTCGCTCGACTCGTCGGGCTCGGCCGCGCGCACCTCGCCCGACTCGAGCAGTTGGAGCAGCGCGGCATGCATCGCGTCGCCGCGCGGGTCGGCGGCGCGTTCCTCTTCCGGTCGCTCGTAGAAGTCGTGGAGCGCTTCCTTCGTGATGGCTTCGTTCGTCATCTCGTTGCGGGCCTCGTTCAGCGCTGCTCCGCGAGGAGCCCGAAGGGGCGCAGCGCCGCTTCGACCGCCTTCTTCGTGGCCGCGGTGGGTCGGGTGAGCGGGAGGCGCATGGCGTCGCCGCCGATGCCGAGCAGGTGCAGCGCGGCCTTGACCGGGATCGGGTTGCTCTCGACGAAGAGCGCGTCGATCAGCGGCAGCAGCGCGTTGTTCGCGCGCACCGCGCCTTCGCGATCGCCCGCGAGTGCGAACTCGACGAGCTCCTTCGTCTGCTTCGGCGCGACGTTGCCGACGACGGAGACGAGGCCGATCGCGCCGACGGCGATCGAGGCGAGTGCGAGGCTGTCGTCGCCCGCGAGCAAGGCCTTGCCCTTCGGAAGCGTGCGCGCGACCTCGCCGATCTGCATCACGTTGCCGCTCGACTCCTTCACGGCGACGACCTGCGGCAGCTCCCACAGGCGCGCGAGCGTCGACGGCGCGAGGTTCGATCCGGTGCGGCCCGGCACGTTGTAGGCGACGATCGGGAAGCCGGGCGCCGCTCCGCACGTCGCGCGGAAGTGCTCGACGACGCCGTCCGGCATCGGCTTGTTGTAGAAGGGCGTGACGACGAGCGCGCCGTGCGCGCCGAGCTCCTGCGCGCGCGACGTCTGCTCGCACGTCACCTTGGTCGAGTTCGAGCCCGTGCCGACGACGACGTTCGCGCCGCGCGCCTCCTCGAGCGTCGCCTCGATCAGCATCGTGCGCTCCTTCGGCTCGATCGTGGCCGCCTCGCCGGTCGAACCGAGCACGACGAGCGTGTCGGCGCCGCCCTTCGCGACGTGCTGCACGAGTCGGCGGAAGCCGGCGAGGTCGATGTCGCCCTTCTCCGTGAACGGGGTGGCGAGCGCGACCCACAGGCCGCGGCAGTCGAGCTTCGTCACTTCGGATCCTCCCTCCAGAGTTCCTCGAACAGCGGCGCGAGCACGTCGCGCGTCACCTCCGCCATGTCGAACACGCGGCGATCGCCCGCCGCGTGGCGCTTCGCGAGCCAGCGCGCGGCGAGCACGGCGCCGTCACCGTACGGCGACAGGTCGCGCGCGCGGTGCGTGAACTCGATGACCTCGCCGGGCGCGTCGATCGCGACGGTGTGGCTCGAGGCGGTGTGGCCCGCGCGGACCGCGCTGACCGAGAGCTCGTGCGGTGCGAGCGGACGATCCGCGTGCGGCGCGGTGAAGCTCGTCTTGCGCGGGCAGTTCTCGAGGATCGTGCGCGCGAGCATCTTCGCGGTGCCGCCCGGCGCGTCGACCTTGCGCGCGTGGTGGTGCTCGACGAGGTAGGGATCGCGCAGCTCGTCCTGCGCGGCGAAGCGCGCGAGCACGGCCGTCATGCGGTCGAACAGCGCGACGGCGAACGACAGGTTGGGTGCGCGCAGCACGGCGATCGCGCCCTCCGCGCGCGCATCGAGGTTCGCGATCGCGTAGCCCGTCGAGCCGACGACGATCGGCGTCCCCGTCTCGAGCGCCCACGCGAGGTGCGTCTCGACGGCCGCGCCGGCGCTCGCTTCGATCGCGCAGTCGATCGGCTCGTCGGGCGGCACTTCGCGCGTCACGTTCCAGGCGAGGTGCTCGCCCGCGGCGCGCGCGATCGCGCTGCCGAGGCGACCCTTGCCGAACAGGC
The DNA here is from genome assembly GCA_041398665.1 of Planctomycetota bacterium. Taxonomy (GTDB): domain Bacteria; phylum Planctomycetota; class UBA1135; order UBA1135; genus Rohdeia. The sequence continues at coordinate 8,295 of JAWKUH010000033.1, forward strand.
CGAGCTTCACGGCCTCGCTCCCGGTCGATCCTTCTCGAAGAACTCCTTGTGCAGGAGTCGCAGCGCGTCGTTCGCGCGGTCGCGCCTGACGACGAGGCTCAGGTTGATCTCGTTCGCGCCCATCGAGATCATCTCGACGTTGAGCTCGGCGAGCGCGCCGAACACGCGCCGCGCGATGCCGGGCGTGTCGCGGAACGAGGCGCCGACGATCGCGACGATGGCGCGGTCGTTCGCGACCTCGACCTCGGCGAAGCGCGAGATCTCCTCGGTGAGCTCCGCGATCGGAGCGCCCGGCTCGATCGTCATCGACACGCTGATCTCGGCCGTGGCGATGAGGTCGACGCTGACGCCGAGGCGGCCGAACACCTCGAAGAGGCGCGCGAGGAAGCCGCTCTGCGCGAGCATGCGCGTGCTGTGCACGGTCAGCACGGTGACCGGTCCGCGCGAAGCGAGCGCGGTGACGGCGCGCGTGCGCGTGACCTCGGCCTGGATCAAGGTGTAGCCGCCGTCGGGCTTGGCGGTGTGCCGCACCGTGACGGGGATGTTCGCCTCGACCGCGGGCTGGATCGTCGCGGGGTGCAGCACCTTCGCGCCGAACGCCGCGAGTTCCGCCGCTTCGGCGAACGCGACCTGCGGGATCGTCTCCGCCTCCGGCACGACGCGCGGATCGCACGTGAGGATGCCCTCGACGTCCGTCCAGATCTGCACCTCGCGCGCGCGCAACGCGGCGCCGAAGAGCGCGGCGGAGAAGTCGCTGCCGCCGCGACCGAGGGTCGTCGTCAGACCGTCCTCGGTCGAGCCGATGTAGCCCTGCGTGACGACGGCGCGGCCCGCGCCGAGCTGCGGGACGAGCTTGTCCTTCGCGAGCGCGGCGATCGCGTCCTTGCTGGGGCGCGCGGAACCGAAGCGGCGGTCCGTGCGGATGAGCGCGCGCGCGTCGACCCAGGTCGCGTCCACACCGCGGTGCGCGAGGAACGCCGTGAACAGGCGCGTCGAGAGCTGTTCGCCGGTGCTGGCGATGTGGTCCATGTTGCGCGGCGTGAGCTCGCGCAGGAGGTAGACGCCGGTGAGGAGCACGCGCAGCTCCTCGAAGTGCTCGCGCAGCTGCGTCGCGAGCTGTTCCGGGACGTTGCCGTCGAAGATGGCGCGCGCGCAGGCGTGGTGCTGCGCGACGAGCTCCTTCTGGATCGTGCGCGAGCCCGCGGCGTCGCCGCTCTCCGCCTTCTTCGCCGCCTCGAACAGCGCGTTCGTCGCGCCGGACATGGCGGAGAGCACGACGAGCGGCGCGTCGGGCAGCGCGCGTTCGACGAGGTCGGCCGCGCGCCCCATCGCCTCCGCTCCACCGACGGACGTGCCGCCGAACTTCATGACGACGGTCACAGCGAGATCCTGCCGCGCGCGTGCGCGAGTTCGGCGTTGAGGACGGACGCGCCGGCGGCGCCGCGCTCCGTGTTGTGCCCGAGCAGTGTGAACTTGACGCCGAGCATGGGGCAGCGGCGCACGCGCCCGACGTGGACCGCCATGCCCTGCGCGGCGCCTTCGCCGTACTCGACGTCGAGGCGCGGCTGCGGGCGCGAGGGCTCGCCGTGCAGGAGGATCGGTCGGGTCGGCGCGGAGGGAAGTTGCATTTCCTGCGGCACGGAGCTCCACGTGCGCAGCGCTTCCGCGACCTCCTCGGGCGCGGGGTTCCCGCGCAGCTGCACGCTGACCGCCTCCGTGTGCCCGTCGATCACGGGCACGCGGTGGCACATCGCGCTCACCGTCGCGGCGGCGGGCACGATGCGACCCATCTGCAGGGTCCCGAGCATCTTCTGCGTCTCGGTCTCGACCTTCTCCTCCTCGCCCGAGATGTGCGGCACGACGTTGGAGAGGATGTCGAGGCTCGGGACGCCGGGGTAGCCGGCTCCGCTCGTCGCCTGCATCGTCGCGACGAAGACCTTCTCGACCCCGAACGCGCGGTGCAGCGGCGCGAGCGCCATCACGAGCACCGTCGACGTGCAGTTGGGGTTCGTGACGATCGCGCCGCTCCAGTCGCGCGCTTCGCGTTGCACGTCGACGAGGTCGAGGTGGTCGGCGTTGACCTCGGGCACGAGCAGCGGCACGTCGACCGCCATGCGGAAGGCCGAGGCGTTGCTGAAGACGAGCGAACCCGCGCGCGCGTAGGCCGGTTCGATCTCCTTCGCCGGTCCGGAGTCGAGCGCGCTGAAGACGATCGGCGCGGGTGCGGCGGAGGGGTCGCACGCGCGCACCTCGAGGTCGGCGAGGCCGCCGTGGGGCTCGCCGCCGAGGCGCCAGGCGCAGGCTTCGCCGTAGCGCTGTCCCGCGCTGCGTTCCGACGCGGCGAGGTGGTCGACGCGGAACCAGGGATGGTTCGCGAGGCGGCGGACGAAGCGTTGGCCGACGACGCCGGTCGCGCCGAGGACGGTGACGGGGATGCGTTGCCGCGGTTGTGGGGGTGTCATCGCGCTTCGAGCAGGCAGAGCTCGCGATTGAGGGCGACGCCGCCGAGCAGTTCCGCGGCGGTGAGGTGTTCGCCCTGGGTGTGCGCGACCTCGATGCGTCCGCAGCCCGCGAGCGCGACGCGCGCGCCGGGAACGAGCTTGCGCAGCGTCGGAACGTCGAGCCGAACGGCATCGCCTCGTACTCGAACCCTTCGAGGCGAGGGTAGTGCTCGGGCGATTCGTCGACAAGGACGTCGACGCGCGCGGCGTCGGGCGCGCTGCGTCGGACCTCGTCGAGGAAGGTCGAGTCGGGCACGGTGCGACAGAGCACCTCGGCGACCGCGTGGTCGGGGACGACGTTGGCTGCGCTGCCGCCCTCGATCAGGCCGAGGTTCCAGACCTCGGGGCCGAGGTCGGGATGCTGCGGTCGAGGGTTCGCGCGAACCGCTCCGAGCCAGTCGACGAGCGGCCAGATCGCGTTGCGCCCCTTCTCGGGACTGCCGGAGTGCGCGGCGAGTCCGGTGGTCGTGAGGCGCAGGTGTTGGTAGCCGCGCTGTCCGGTGGCGAGCGCGAGGTTCGTCGGCTCGCCGCCGACGAGCAGGCGGCACGTACGGAGTTCCTCGCGCCAGTGTTCCGCCGCCGCGGCGCCGAGCGCGTCGGTCTCCTCGCCGACGACGCCGAGGAAGGCGACGCGGTCGAAGCCCTCGGCGAGCAGAGCTTCGATCGCCGCGAGCTGGGCGACGACCTGACCCTTCGCGTCGCACGAGCCGCGGCCGGTGACGCGGTCGGCGAGGAGCGTCGGCGGCACGAACGGAGCGACGGTGTCGAGGTGCGTCGTGAGCACGACGCGCGGCTCGCCGAACACGCGAGCACGTTCGTGCGCCCCGGCTCGACCTGGTGCCGGTGGATCGTCGCGCCGAGCGCCTCGAGCTGCGCCACCAACTCCGCGAGTCCCGGATCCTGCGCCCCGACGTCGTGTCGTGGGCGCACAGCCGCGCGAGCCGCTCCAGCAACGTGCCGACCTTCGCCTCCATCCCGGCCATGCTACGCCCGCCCCGCTCGCCCGAACCTGGTTCGATCGACCAGGACGAGTGCGGAACACCGCGCGGCCCGACCCGCCCATCGGCCCTCGCGGGCCCGCGAGGCCGATTCCAGGCGAACTGAACCTGGTTCGATTGACCAAGACCGAGCCGAGCCGGCTCGGTCTTGGTCAATCGAACCAGGTTCAGTTGGTCTGGAAGGGGCGGCGGGCGAGGTCGGGGCGAGGCGGAAGGCGGCTCCGGCGTGCTTCGGGCGGAACTCCTCGAAGGCGGGGCCGAGCACGGCGGCGGCGAGGATCTCGAGGGACTCGACGAGCCGCGGGCCGGGGCGGTTGAAGTAGGCGTTGCCGTCGGCGACGACGACGCGGCCCTCGCGCACGGCGCGCCACTCCGTCCATGGGAGGTTGGTGCGCAGGAGGTCGAGCTCGGACGTCGTGCGCTCGAGGTCGAAGCCGCACGGCTTCACCAGCACGACGTCCGGATCGAGATCTCGCAGCTCGTCGAGCCGCAGTGTCGGCGCGTGCTCGCCCGGCTCCGTCACGAGCGCCTCGCCGCCCGCGAGCTCGACCAGTTCGGGCATCCACGTCCCGCCCACCATCACCGGGTCGAGCCACTCGATCGTCAGCACGCGCGGGCGCCGCTCGCCCGAGCGCTCGAGCCACGCTCGCGCGCGTTCACCGATCGCCTCGCAGCGCGCCGCGAGCTCGCGCGCCACGCGCTCGCCCTCCTCCTCCCGCCCGAGCGCCGCTCCGATCCGCCGCACGTCGTCCCACACGTCGGCGAGGCGCCCCGGCCGCGTGTTCACGATCGCGACGTCCTCGCGCGCGAGCTTCGAGAGCGCCGCGCGCACGTCGTCGAGCGACACGGCGCACACGTCGCACAGGTCCTGCGTCACCACGACGTCGGGCCGCACGCTCTCGAGGCGTTCGAGCTCGATCTCGTACACCGCGAGCGCGTCCTCGAGGATCTCGCGCACCGCACGATCGATCGCGCCGCTCGCTCGCGGCAGCGCCTTCCGCGGCCGCGTCAGGATCGGCAGCCGCTCGACGCCGTGAGGGAAGTCGCATTCGTGCGACACGCCGACGAGCTCGTCGCGCGCGCCCACGGCGCACACCATCTCGGTCGCGGACGGGAGGAGGGAGGCGATGCGCACGCTCGTTCTTCGGGTTCGGGTGGAAGGTCTCGTCGCTCGTCGTCGCCGGCGCGCGCTCAGTCGACCGGGACGAGGTCCATGTGCACGAAGCCGTCGCTCTCGCGCGCTTCGCCGGTCCGCACGGGGATCGGCGCCGTGAAGGCCGGCGCGTCGTACACGAAGGTGTGGAACTCGCCGTTCTCGCCGCACGGGTCGGCTCCCGCCGGCAGCTCCGCGAGCAGCTCCGCGTCGAACTCCCGCCCCGCGAGCTCGGCCGGCACCTGCCGCGTGTCGACGCACGCGAGCTTCGCCCGCAGCCCCGACGCGAGCATCTCGCGCGCGAGCTCCGCGGTGTCGCGCCCCCAGAGCGGGAACAGCGAACGCAGGCCGAGCTTCGCGTTGTTCGCCTCGCGGTACGCGCGCACGTCCTCGAGGAACAGGTCGCCGAACGCGACCGCCTCGATGCCGTCGCGCCGGGCCGGCTGGAGCGCGTCGCGCATGAGCCGTTCGTACGCGTCGTTCGGCGTGGGCGTCGGCAGCTCGACCGTGAGCAGCGGCAGCCCGGCGGCGCGCGCCTGCCGTTCGAGCAGCTCGCGGCGGACGCCGTGCATCGCGACGCGGTCGTCCGCGCGCACCGTGCAGAGCAGGGCGCGGACCTCGACCGCGGGGTCGCGGCGCAGGACGGCGAGCGCGTGGGCGCTGTCCTTGCCGGAACTCCAGGAGAGCAGGACGGGGGTGCGGGGCATCGCGCAGGGGGGCGCGCGAAAGAAACCGCACGCGAACCGCAACCGTACCCGACTCGGCGCGGTCTCCCCTGGGCGGGCGGGGGCTCGGGACGGTGCTGCGCAGCGAGCCCCCACCGCCCCCGCCCGCCCGGGACCGGGCCTGCGCCCGTTCGGTTACGGGTTCGGCGCGGTTTCCGGCGGTACCCTCCGCGTTTCCCGCCGCGCGCGGCGCCCGCGATGTCAGCCCAGGACGAACCCGAACCCGCGGACGCCCGCGTCGCCGCCGCGCTCGCGCGCGTGGGGCTGCTCGTGCTCGACGTCGACGGGACGCTCACGGCGGGCGGCGTCACCTACCTCGACGACGGGACCGAGCTCGTCCGCTTCGACGTCCGGGACGGACACGGGCTCGTCCAGCTCCGGCGCGCCGGCGTCCGGATCGCGTGGATCACGGGGCGGGGGTGCGCGGCGACGCGGCGGCGGGCGGAGGAGCTCGGGGTGGAGCGGCTCGTCGAACGCTGCAAGGACAAGGGCGCGGCGCTCGCCGCCCTCCAGGACGAGTGGCGCATCGCGCCCGACGCGACGGCGGCGATGGGGGACGACGAGCCGGACCTCGCGCTGTTCGAGCGCGCGGCGGTGCGGGCGTGTCCGGCGGACGCGCAGCCCGAGGTGCGCGCGCGCGCCAACTTCACGACGCGGGCGGACGGCGGGCGGGGCGCGGTGCGGGAACTCGCGCGCGCCATCCTCGGCGCGCGGGCGGGCGGAGAGGGACGCGGGTGACGCGGGCGGTCCTGCTCTTCCTCGGGTTGCTGGCGCTCGGAATCGGGTTCCTCGCGTGGCTCGACGCGCGCGAGGCGCCGATCGCGGGGCGCGGCGACGGGACCCGCACCAGCGGCGCCCCGCCGATGGCGCGGGGCACCGGCGGCGGTCCGTGGATCAGCGGCTACGCGAGCGCGGTGCAGTACGACGAGGTGACGGGCGGTCGCGTGTACCAGTTCGAAGCCGCGGACTCCGCGCAGCGTCCGGACGGCGTGCAAGAGCTGCGCGACGTGACGGTCGACCTGTTCGAGCCGGAGGACGACGTGCACGTCGCGCGGCTCACGGCGGCGAGCGCGGAGGCGGACTTCACGAAGGGCGGCGACCTCGCGGTGCTCGACCTGCCCGACGAGGTGCCGCTGCGCGACGTGTTCGTGTCGGTCGAGGCCGGGACGCGCTTCGCACCGATCACGGCGAAGATGGACTCGGCCGTCGCGAACCTCGCGGGTTCGATCTTCCGGACGGACGCGCACGCGGAGATCCGCGGCACGAACATCGAGGGCGACGGCGACGGCTTCGTCTACGACCTGCGCCGCGGCATGCTCGTGTTCTCGAGGAACGGGACCGTCGCGGTCGCGACGGACGAGGACCGGGTGGGGCGCGTGGCGTCGCAGAACGCGCTCACGGTGGAACAGCCGCCGGGCATCGGCGCGCGCGCGATCACGATCGACGCCGCGGGGCGCGCGTTGCTCGGCATCACCGGGCCCGAGGGGCTCGCGCTCGCCGCGAACAACGTGCGGCTCGTCGGGACCGCCGACCCCGAGCGCGAGGGCTCGTTCCGCTACGAGGAGCTCGTCGCGACCGGCGAGGTGCTGCTGCTCGCCGACGGCAACAGCTTCCGCTGCACGCTCGCGCGCTTCACGCTCGGGGCGGACGGCAAGCTCGAGCGCGTGCGCCTCGTCGGCGCGGTGATCGGCCAGCTCGCGGTGCCGACGCCCGCGGGTGCGGGCGCGGACGGCGACGAGGTGCTGCAGCGGATCGACCTGTGGGGACAGGGTCCGATGGAGCTGCGCGCGGGCGACGACGGCGGCTTCGACCTCGCCGGGCCGGCGGAGCTGCGTTGGCGCGACACGCGGCTGTGGGCCGAGGGCGGACTCAGCGGCACGCCGCCGAAGGACGGCGAGGGCGGGCCGATGCACTTCGAGGCCTGGACGTCGGTGCTGCTCGAGCGCGGCGACTGGAGCATCCGCACGGAGAACCTCGAGGGCGACTGGATCCAGTCGACCGACGCGGGCTCGTCGATCACGCTCGAGGCGGACGGACAGGCGATCGCCGTCGGCAAGGACCGCGACGGTCGCGACCTCAGGCTGCACGCGCGCAGCGGCTTCGAGATCGAACTGCTCGAGGACTCCTGGCGCGTCGTCCGCGCGAACGGCGTCGACATCGAGGCGGACGGGACGCAGCCCTTCTCGGCGACGGCGGACGTCGTCTCGAACTTCCGCGAGGACCGCGAGCTCGGACCGTGCTTCGAGGCGAGCGAACACGTCGAGGTCGACGTCGGCGGTCAGGTGCTGCGCGGAGCGTCGCTCGTCGCGAAGGGGCTCGAGGACGTGCTCGTCGAGTCCGCGTCGGACGGCTCGGGCGACCTCGTCACCTTCGACGCGAGCCCCGGCGTGTACGCGCGCGCGCGCTCCGTGCGCCGCGTCGGGAGCTCGTTGGTCGCGACCGGCGACGTCTCGGCGAAGATCGACCGCGAGGACCTGAAGATCGACCTCGAGGCGGCGACGCTCGACACGTCGGGGCTGCTCGACGCGAAGCCCGGCGCGCCGCTGCGCGTGCACGCGACGGGCTCGGTCGTGTCGGACTTCGTGGACCGCGAGACCGACGTCGCGATCCACGTCGAGACCGAGGACCTCGAGATCGTGCGGCAGCTCGTCCAGGGCAGCGAGGTCGAGCAGACCGTCGTGCGCGGTCGGCGCGGCGTCGTGAGCTCGTTCCGCGGCGGCATCGGCTCCTACGACCTGCGCTCCAAGGAGCTCGACGCGCTCGTCGTCGAGCGGCGCGACGAAGAGACCCCCGAGGAAGGCGTCGCGGAGGTCGTCGAGCGCGAGGACGACCGCATCAAGAAGGCGCGCGGCTCGGTGGAGGCGCGCGGCGACGTGCACGTCGTCAGCATCGCGCCCGAGGTCTTCGACGGCCACGGCGACACGTTCGTGGTCGACCACGAGGGCAAGGGACGCCTCGTCGCCCTGCCCGGCAAGCGCGTGTCGACGTTCGGCAAGCTGCCCGGGACGAAGCAGCCCTTCGACGTCGACGCCTCGTCGATCGAGTTCGAGCCCAAGGGCCTGCGCGCCGTCGAGCCGCGCATCCACGTCGTGCGACCGCTCGGGGACGCCGCGGGCGACGGTTCGGCGCTGGTCGACCTCGTCGCGACCGCGCGTCAGGTCCGCGCCGACGAGGAGCAGGTCGTGTTCGAGGGCGACGCGTCGTTCCTCGGGACGACGGCGAAGCTCGAGACCTGGAACATGCGCTGTGCGCGCGCCGTGCTGACGACGGACCCGCCGGCGGCCGACGACCCGGAGGGCCCGCGCCGTCCGCGCGACCTCGTCGCGACGGGAGGCGTCCGCGTCGTGACGTCGACCGGGACGAGTATCGAGGGCGAGCGCTTGACCGCGACCGCGTTCGACCGTGTCGTGCGCGTCGACGGGTCGCCCGGGGTACCCGCGGTCTTCAGGTCGAACGGGATGGTGCACACCGTGGAGTGGGTCGAGTACGACACGCTCACAGGGCTCTCCTCGTTCGGACCGGGCACCTCGCTGCCCGCGGACGGCGGGGTCGACGACGGCGACGAGAACGCCAACTCATCCGCTCAGGACTGATCGCTCGTGCTCCGCCGCCTCCTCGTCATCGCCGCGCTACCGGTACTCGCCGGAACCGCGACCGCCGTCCAGGACCAGGACGTCCTCGGCGGGCGCGACTGGCGCATGAACCGCAAGGGGAACACGGAGTCGTTCTACGACGGCGACGACATCGCGTTCATCACGCAGGGCCCCGAGATGGTCGGGAACGGGCGCCGCGTCAGTGCATCGTGGGCGATCCTGTGGTGGGGCGACCAGCCTCGCTACTTCGGCGGTGAGGTGATCCGCTCGCCGAAGCAGGACGATGCGAAGCGGAGTCTGCTCGAGCAGTACCCCGAGAAGCTGCGCGAACTCCTCAACTCCGACGACCTCGTCAACGTCCGCGAGCTCTACCTCGAGGGCCCGATCGAGTACTACGAGGGCGATCGGCGCATCTTCTACGCCGACGCGCTCTACCTCGACCGCGTCGACGGGCACGGTTGGGTCGTCGGCGCTCGCTACAGCGTGAAGGAGCGGATCGGGGGCTCGAGCTACGTCTTCAAGGTCGACGCGAAGTGGCTGCGCATCTCCGCCGACGGCACGATCCGCAGCAACGACGCGCGCATCACGACGAGCGAATTCGCCGAGCCCACGTACACCATCGAGACGGGCAACCTCGAGATGCTGCCGACGGGCGACCCCGAGACGCCCTGGCGCGTGTCGATGCGCGACAACAAGATCCGCTTCGGTTCGTGGTTCGTGCTGCCGCTCCCGCCGCTCTCGTACCTCGCCGACGAGGACGGCGAGCCGACGTTCGGCGGCCTGCGCGTCGGCGACGAGGCGCGTTTCGGCACGGTCGTCGGCGTCAGCTACGACCGCGACGTGCGCGAGGACTTCGGCCACTCGCTCAATCGCTGGCTCGGCGGCGACGAGCTCGACTACCGCAGCCGCTTCCGCGTCGACGCGACGTACCTCGGCTCGCGCGGTCTGCTGCTCGACCTCGGCACGCGCCTCTCGAGCCCCGGCCACTACCGCTGGGACATCGATCTCGCGGGACTGCCCGACGGCGACGAGGACAAGGGTCTCGCGCGCGTGCCCGAGGACGACCGCGGACTGTGGCGTCTGTGGTTCCGGTCGCGCGGACGCTTCGACCTGGGCCCGGGCGAGTACCTCGACCTCGCGGTCACGCGCCAGACCGACCCCGGCGTGCAGGCGGAGTTCTTCGAGGACGAGTACCTCGAGTACGAGGAGCGCGAGAGCTACCTGCACTGGCGCCGCGTGAACGGCAACAGCCTGCTGTCGGTGACGGCGAGCACGACGCTCGACCCGTTCCGCAGCGTCGTCGAGCGCGTGCCCGAGGTGCGGCTCGTCAACGAGCGACTCGAGGTGACGCGCGTGTTCGGGCTGCCCGTGCTGTACCGCAACGAACAGCGCCTCGGCATGCTCTCGCGCGTCGAGGGCGACCCGGTGTACGAGCCGGAGTTCGCGGACGGCTTCGGCGAGGTCAACACGCTGCGCGCGGTCAGCGACCACCGCTTCGAGATGCCGATCCACCTCGGCTACGGCGGCCTGCGCGCGATCCCGCGCATCGACGCGAGTGCGACGGGCTGGGGCTCGGACGGCGCCGAGGACGAAGGCGTCGGTCGCGCGCTCGCGAGTGCGGCGGTGCGCTTCACGTCGAGCTACTGGCGCGGCGCGCCGCGCGAGAGCCTGGTCGAGCTCGCGCCGTGGATCGAGGCCCGCTCGACCGTGGTCGAGGAGACGTCGTCCGCGTTGCCCGCCGTCTTCGACCCGGACGTCGAGCTGCGCCAGACCGGCGACTTCGTCGAGTTCGGCGTGCACGGACGCTGGACGATCGCCGACGGACCGTTCGAACTCGACGGCGAGCTGCGCCGCACCTGGGCCGACGATCCGGACGGTGCGGGCGAGGACCGCTGGCTGCCGTTCGCCGTGCTCGGTTCGATCGCGAGCGACTACGGTCCGGTGCCGTGGCGCATCGAGCACGACGCGCGCTACGACACGAGCGCCGGCTACACGCGCTACTCGCGCACCGCGGTCGTCCTCTACCCGCGCCGCGACCTCGACGTCGACGTGACGTTCACGATGGGTCGCGACGAGACGTTCACCAAGTTGTTCGAGGCGGTGACCGTCGGCGCGCTCTACCGCTTCACGCCGAAGTGGGACGTCTACGGGCGCAACTCGTGGAGTCTGCTCGGCGACGGCAGCCTCGCCAGCTCGGTCGGCATCCGCCGCTACGGGCACGACTTCCTGTTCGAGATCGAGGTGCGCAAGCGCTCCGGCGAGGGCACGTCGATCGGGCTCGGCGTGAAGCCGCTGTTCTCCGCTCGGAAGCGTCCGCAGCGCCGCCTGGCCGGGTACGCCGGCGTCTGAGCGCGCCCGCGATCGCTTTCGAAGAACCCCTGCGCAACCCCTTCGTTCGGGTCCGGTACCGTGGTCGCGGCGCACCGCGCCGTCCTCCGAATTCCAGCTCGCCCCTTCCCGTCCATGCTCACGAGCTCCGCCGCCCTCCGCGTCGCCGTCCTCGTCCCCGTCCTCTCGCTGCCGGTCGCGCTGTTCGCCGGCTCCGCCGCCCAGCAACAGGGCGCTTCGCCCGGCATGTGCCGGATCGAGGTGTCGAACGGCTCGAAGGGCGGACTCGTGCCCAACGCCGAGGTCTACTTCGTCCCCGACGACCAGGTGAAGGCGTGGCAGCTCCAGCAGGCCGGCATCGACGACCTCGACTGGTGCACGAAAGCCGTGATCCTCGGGCGCACCGCGCGCACCGACCACAACGGCAAGCTCGAGCTCCCGATCTGGGAGGGCGGCATGTTGATGCTCGCGCACCGCGACGACCGTTGGTTCGGGCGCCACTTCGACGGCGGACCGGGTCCGATGGAGCTCCCGCTCGTCGACGAGATCGCGTTCAAGGTGCGGCTCACGGACAAGGCGGGCAACTCGATCACGAACGGCGTCGTCGCGCTGCGGGCGAGCGACGGCATCGAGGAGTACGACCTCGCGCACTCGCCGATGAGCGCGCTCGACAACGTCGCGAGCTTCTTCAAGATCGACGACTTCCAGGAGGAGGAGGGCGCCGCGGGCTACGCGATCTCGGTCGCGCAGGTCGGGACGTTCCGCCGCATCCCGCACGTCTCGATCGACCTCATGGACCCGCCGAGCTCGCCGATCGTGCTCGAGGGTCTGCCGACGTCGACGCTCGAGCTCGACATCGTCGACCAGGCGGGCAAGCCGGTGCGCGGCGAGGTCGAGGTGCTCGTGAAGGCGAAGCGCAATCCCGACGAGCTCGAGATCGAACCGCCGCCGGTGCGGCGCATCACCGACACGGGCAAGGTCACGATCCCGAACGTCGGTCTCGGGCTCGACCTCGAGATCGAGATCAAGCGGCCGGACAGCGTCAGCGCGAACCGCTTCGAGGTGAAGGGTCCGATGGAGCCCGGCAAGCCCGCCACGCACAAGTGGGACTACCGCGAGAAGGACGTGCTCCTCATGGGCGTCGTCGTCGACCGCGACGGCGAGCCTATGGCCGACACGAACATCGACATCTACTTCGAGACCGGCAACTTCCTCACGAAGGGCAAGGGCGAGTGGACCGTGAAGACGCGCGCGGACGGGCGCATCCAGTACCCCTTGGTGTGCCGCGGCCGCGACGCGATCCAGAACGCCAAGGTGCGCTTCGTCCGTCAGGTCGAGCAGACCGGCAAATACATGGAGTACCAGTGGTCGACGGACGAGGTCACGCAGGCCGGGATCATCGACCTCGGCACGATCCAGTTGAAGTGAGCGCGAGCGGGCCCGGCCGTGCGGTCGGGTCCGACGCACGGGGTCCCGGCGACCTCGGACGTGGGTGGTGCGGAGCGGGTGCTCGCGTCGACGGCGCGGCGCCCGCTCGGCGTTCGGGAGCGCGTTCGCCGCGGGGTGACGCGGGAGCGCGCGGGCGCGCGGCCCGTCGAGGCGGGGCGGGCGATCGCCTCGCCGTCGTCGGCTCCGACGCGCGGCCTTTCGCTCCCCGCGGCGCCGCGGCGCGCCGATATCATGTTGCGCGCATGCGCCTCGCGCTCGACTTCCCGGCGATCCAGGAGTGGATCATCATCGCGGTGGTCGCCGTGCTCCTGTTCGGGCGCCGGCTGCCCGAGGTGATCGCGCAGGTGCTGTCGGTCGTGAAGCAGGTGCGCCGTCAGCTCGACGACCTGCGCCGCAGCACCGGCTTCGACGAGGACCTCCGCGAGGCGCAACGCGCGATCGAGGACGCGCGCCGGACCGTGCGCTCCGAGACCCGCGCGCTGACCGCGCCGAAGTTCGAGTCCCCCACCGCCGTCGTGCGCCGCGAGGCCGCGAAGCTCGAGTCCGAGGTCCGCGACGCCGGCGCCGAGCCGCACGAGCCCGAGGCGCCCCACCCCCACGGTGCCGAGCCCGATCCCGAGGCGCGCGAGCCTCGCGACGAGGACCGAACCGGGCCCAACTGAACCTGGTTCGATCGGTCCGAAACCAGCTTCGCTCGCGCGCGCCGCTCCGGGGTCAGGCCTCGTCCAACCCGAACTTCGGGAAGTCGGGCGCGGGCTGCTCGGGGTCGGGGAGCGGAGCGGGCGCGTCCTCGACGTCGAGGTCGAGGTCGAGCAGCTCGACGGGCTCACCGCGGTCGGCCGGGTCCTGGTGCTCGTCGTCGCCCCTCGGTTCGAGACCGCTCTCGACGCCGTCGATGGCGGCTTCGGCCTCGGCGGTGACGAGCTCGACCTGCACGGCGGCGTCGCCCATGTCGAGCACGTCCGACCAGTCGCCGGCGTCGACCTCTTCCGCCACGGCAGTGAGGCTCGGCACGGCCGCGAGGTTCTCCTCGAGGAAGCGCACGTTCGCGCGCACGGACCCGACGACGGGCATCACCTTCGCGTCGAGCCGGTCCTGGATCGACTCGAGCACGTCCGACGGCACCATGCACGGCATCGCGACCACGAGGATCTTGCCAAAGCGCTCGAGCGGCACCAACGCGTTCTGGCGCAACACCTCGGGCTCGAAGAGCGCCAGGAGGTCGCGGTCCGGCTCGTACAGGTCGACCGGCATGAACGGCAGGCCGAACGTCTCGGAGCACAGCTGCGCGAGCTCCCAGTCCGACACGATGCCGTCGCGCACCAGCTGCTCCGTCAGCAGCGCGCCCGTCTGCTGGCACTGGTGCAGGATGTGTTCGAGCGTCTTCGCCTGCACCAGACCCCGCGCGCGCAGGGCGTCGACGAGCGATTCGTGACCGAGACGCTGTTTGTTCTTCACGGGGGAGCTTCGGGACGCGAGCCGCTCGCCGCGGGGGTGCGGGACCGCTCGACGACCCCTCATCGACCCCGCGGTCCGGCGCGCTCCAGTCGAGCTGCGCTCTTCCTCGCGTCGGGGCGACGCGGCCGGCGCCCGAACGCGCCACGCCGGCGCAGCCCCCGTGCGCCGCGGCTCCAACCCGCGCTCTCGCCGGGAGTTGGAGCCGCGATCGCCGGGGCCGCGGCGCGGCCCGCCCGTCGCGGAGGACCCGACCGCGCCGTCCCCCGCGCCGCCGATCAGTCGCCGATGCTCGAGCGCACGTACTCGCGCGCCCACTTCACCGCGCGCTTGCCGAGCTCCTCCTCGGTCATGCCGAACGCCTTCTCGACGTCCATCATCTCGGCGTTGCCGCAGTAGTAGTTGACGACGTAGTCGACGAGCTCGTCGCGCAACGCGCCGCCCTCGGCGTTGAAGCAGTAGTGGCAGACCGTCGAGCTCTGCGCGTAGAAGAAGCCGACGCCGCCGGGCAGCGCCATCGGCCCGAGCATCCAGGTCAACGCGACGGGCTCGGTCGAGTCCATCTGCAGACCGAACATCTTCGAGTGCTCGCAGCGGAAGAGCTTCTTCCAGATGAGGAGCTGCGTGTCGTTCGCATTCGTGACGAGGTCGAGGCGCGAGCTGCGCGCGCTCGTCGATTCGTACGTCTCGGCGAACGGGTCGAGCTGGAAGTCCTCGAGCAGCGACGCGAAGCCCTCGACGATCCAGTAGCCCGGCTGGTTGAAGCGCGCGTCCTTGTCGATCCCGGCCGGGATGCGCGTGCAGCGCTGGTCGATCCAGTGGTGCGTGAGTTCGTGCAGGAGCGTCTCCGTCACCGAACTCCAGTCCGCGTCCTCGTCGGCCGGGAGGAACAGTCGCGACACGCCCTCGCGCGGGTTGTAGTGGCCCGCGGTCCAGGCCAGGCCGGCTTGGTCCTCCTTGCTCTCCCCCGCGCTGACACGCAGGTACTCCTCCTTCGACTCGAAGAGGTACATGACGAGCGGGTGGCGCGTGTCGCGCTCGTTGTCGCCGCCCGCGAAGATCTTCGAGAGGATCGAGCAGAGCTGTTCGGACAGCACGAGACACCGCGCCACCGACCCAGGCCGCGCGAGCGGCGTGATGACGAAGAGGTTCTCCGTGCGGAAGCCGATGATGTCCTCGCGCCAGCGCGAGGCGTCGTCGAGCCGTTCCTGCTCCCACGTCAGCGCCTTGTCGAAGCTCTGCGGCGGCACCCACATCGAGACGGGGTGCAGCGCGTTGGCCTCGGCGAACGCCGTCCACTCCACGACCGACTCGTCCTCGGGCAGTTCGATGCCCTCGGGGAGCAGCGCCGCGAGGCGCTCGCGTGCCGGCTCGAACCCGGGATCCGCGCCGAGCGTCACGCCGAGCAACGCGTAGATCTCGCGCGCCACGCGCTCGCCCTCCTTCGGCTCGCGCCACAGCGCCTCGAGCGAGTGCCACGCCATGTCGCGGCGGACGCCGCGCAGCTCGGCGAGACCCTCGCGCGTGCGCTCCATGTTCTTCTCGTTGGCGCGCGGCTTCTTCTCGCGCGCGTCGACGATCGCCTCCTCGAGCTTGTCCGTCTTCTCGGAGCCGAGTTGGAGCGCCTTCACGAGCACCTGCGTCATGAGAGGAAGGTCGCCGCACTTCGCCGCGACGCTCACCAACTTGTCGATCGACTCGAGCTGCGCCTCCCCCACCACGTCGTCGATGCCGTCGAGCAGCGCCTCGCGGTCCGCGGCGTAGAGCACGGTGCCGTCGTCGTGCGCGGCGAAGAAGACGTTCGAGACGGGGTAGCCGCGGGACGAACCGCTCCCGACCTTCGCGATCTCGAGCGCGTCGCCCTCGCCGCGCAGCTCGAAGTTGCCCGTCTCGACCTCGCCGTCGCGCAGGACGAGCACGCCCTTCGCCGCCGACGGCCGGTTCTGCGCGACGATCGCGAGCTGCGGCGCCGGGTCGCGGTGACGGCGCCAGATCTCGATCGACGTGCCGTCGCGGACGGCGAGCACGCACTCCTTGCCGGGGAAGAGCTTCGCGCCCTCCATGCCCTTCTCGCGCCAGAGCACGCGCTGCGACGGAAGGTCCCACGCGAGCCCGGCGAAGTACGAGACGTTCTGCGCGAAGACCGGTGCCTGATGGTTCTTCAGCACCTCGTTGTGCGTCTGCGCGCTCGCGAGCACCATCGGGCCGCGCTGCTCCGACTCGCCGTCGGGCATCGTGCCGTTGGAGACGAGCGCCATGCGGCCCTCGGACGGCATGTCGTAGAACGACATCCACGCGGTACCCAGCATCGCCGGCGGGTCGATCATGAAGGTCGTCAGCGCGACGCCCGCGGTGCTCTCGGCGTTCGCGGGCGCGGAGAGGTCGACGCCCACGGACTGGCTCGACATGCCGCCCTCGAGCTTCACGCGCGACTCGGCGAAGACGACGGCGAACTTGCCGTTCACCGCGACGATGTCGCGGCCGGGGAAGAGCGGCGTGCCGCCCTCGCGTTGGCCCACGCCGCGCCTCGATCGCTCGCTGCCGTCCGTCACGTCGAGCTCGACGAGCTGGGCGGCGTTCGTCTTGCGGTCGTACTCGACGGCGTAGAGCGATTCGTCGTCGAGGGCGAGCGCGCCGCGGAACACACCGGAGGTCGACCACTCCGGCGACGACTTGCGCATCTGCCAGCGCTCGATCGCGTCGCCGCGCATGACGACGACGTCGCCGTCGACGAGGATCGGGTGGCCGAAGTCGCCCTCCTTCGAGTCGATCGCCCAGGAGCGCGAGAGTCCGCCGCGACCGACCTTGTAGACCTCGATCTCGTCGAGCGCGGAGCGCACCGCCACGAGTCCGTCGACGTAGCAGGGCGACACGCGTTCGTCGATGTCGAGCTTCTTCGCGCCGCCGCGCCGCTTGCCCGTCTCGATGTCGAAGACCTCGAGGACGCGCTTGCCCTTCGAGTCGGCGGAGACCGTCACGACGTAGCGCGAGTCGTAGACCGGCTCGGCGTCGAGTTCGCCCTCCGGCTGGATCGTCGCCATGACGTCGAGCGGCCCCTTCTCGATCGCGCGCGTCTCGGTGAGGCGCGAACGCGAGAGCGAACCGCCCTCGCACTGCCACGTCCCCGCCGGCGCGATCGTCGTGGTGTCGACGAGCTGTCGCGGCGCGACGACGTTCGAGCTCGGGGCGAGAGCGGGCCGCGCGAGCACGGACTCCGTCCGCTCCGCGGTGCTCGGCCGTTCGAGGACGAAGGGAACGGCGGCGAGGAACGGGACCGCGAGGGCGAGGACGAGCTTCTTCATGCGTTCGGGGGGCCGGATCGTCGGGCGATTCTAGTCGCTCCGCTCGCCGTGCGCCCCGGGCCGAGGCGGCTGCGACCTGCGCTCGTCCGTCAGCGAGCGGTCACGGCGCCTCGCGCGAACGCCACGGCGGCAGCGCCCGCGACCTCCGGCGACATTCCGAAGCACGCCTCGAAGTCGAGATCGTCCGTGTCGCCCGAGTAGTACGCGACCAGGTAGTCGAGCAGTGCAGCGCGGTGGGCTCCGTCGTCCCCGTGGAAGAGGTAGGAGGCCAGAGCGGAGGACTGGGCGTAGAACATCCCGATGCCGTCGACCGGCGCGAAGCGCCCGAGGCTCCACGTCCGGGTCACCGGGTGGAGTCCGACACCGTCGAGCGCGGGGAGTCGCACGTGCGGCATCGACACGAAGGGCGCCCAGTCGATCAAGGTGCCGTCCAGGGAGGTGGCGGCGACGTCGAGGAAGTCGCTGCGCGGGTCGACCGAGCGAACGACTCCTTCGAGCGGGTCGATCACGTGGTCGGCGACGACACAGGCGAAGCCCTCGACGATCCAGTAGCCCTGGCGCGAGAGCGCCGGCCGCGCGACGTCGTCGGCGGTGAGTCGAGGACAGCGCTCGTGCATCCAGTGGTGCGTGAGTTCGTGGACGAACGTGTTCGCCGCGCTCTCCCACGCATCGCTGCCCTTCGGCAGGAACAGACGGGAGATGCTCTTCTGCGGGTCGAAGTGGCCCGCGGTCCAGGCGAGCGCGGACTCGCCGCCGCTCGACGCCCGTGTGCTCTGGTCCAGGTACTCCTTCTGCGACTCGTAGAGGTAGATCACGAGTCGGTGGCGTTCGTCGCGTTCCACGGTCCCCTCGGCGAACACTCCGGCGAGGAGCGAACAGACGTGCTCCCCCATCGCGACGCAGCGAGCGATCGCGCCGGGTCGGGCGACGGGCGTGATGACGAAGAGGTGCTCGCTCTGGAAGCCGACGACGTCCTTCCTCCACGCCGTCGCCATGCCGAGGCGGCGCTGCTCCCAGCTCATGTTCGTCGCGCTCTCCGCCGGAGGAGCGACGATCTCGACGGGATGCGACTGGAGGGAGCGTGCGAACTCGAGCCACTCGAGGAAGTCCGCGTCGTCGGGAACCTCGAGCTCGGCCGGGAGCAGCTCCCGGACGCGTTCGACCCCGTACTGGTGCAGCGCCGGCTCGAGGAGCGCGATCCGGAGTGCGTCGAAGTGCAACGAGTCGGTCGGCGAACCGTTCTCGACGACGCCGCGGACGGCGGTCCCGAGCACGGGCCCGCACTCCGCTCGGATCTCCTCGCGGATCTCCTGCGCGCGCTCCGCCTGCTTGGTGCTGACCTTCTTGGGCTTGGCGGCGAGTTCCGCCTCGGTCTCCTCGAGTTCCTCGAGCTCGCTCTCGTCGACGTTGGTCGCTCGGCCGAGCGCGACCACGTCCTGGACGATGGCCGGATCGTTCGAGCGCTGCGCGGCGCTCGACAGACGCGAGAAGCCGGCCGCGACGACCCGATCGCGGAGCTCGAGAACTCCGCCGAAGAGTGCTCTGCGACCGCGCGCGAAGAGGACTTCGCCCGCGTCCGTGGCAGCGAACCAGCAGACGTCGAACGCGTACGTCGTCTCGCTCTTGCGGCCCTCGACGACGACTCCTCCGTCCGACAGTCCGACGGGTCCTTCTTCGACGGTGCCGTCGAGCAACAGCACGACGCCGCGTCGACGCTCCGCAGGCGGCTCGGGATGGACGAAGAACTTCTCGGTCGAGGCCCTTCCGACCCGCCAGATCTCGAGTCGTCCGTCGTCGCGCTGGGCGAGGATGCCTCCGTCGAGCGGGAACATCGTCGCGCCCTCGAGTCCGGGCTCGTGCCACAGGACGCGCCCGGTGTCGGGCACCCATGCGCGGCCGGCGAAGTACGCCACGTCCTGGGCGAAGGACGCGGAGCGGAAGCCCTCGACGACTTCGGGGTGCGCGCCCGGAGACGACAACTCGACGATGTCCGACGGATCGAACTGCTTGCCGAGGGTCGGGAGCGGTCCGAGGTAGAGCAGGCGACCGACGTCGCCCATGTCGGTCATGCCGAGTACGTTCGCGCCGGAGAGCGCCGGCTCGAACGCGAGGTCGACGGCCACGGCGGTCCGTTCGTCCGAGAAGTAGGAGTGCTGCGGGAACGATCGAACTCGCTTCCCTCCGTCGAACACGAAGCCGGAGTCGTTCCAGAGGACGAGGAACCCCGCCCTCCGCCCGTCGGCGGTGCAGTGGAGGTCCGACGAGAATCGACGCCTGGGCTCGACCTCGAAGCCGTACGGACTCACGTTCGCGGACTCCTCCGCGAACGTGGTCGAGGTCGCGAAGACGAGTTCCGGTCGCGCCTCGAAGTAGGAGAACCCGTACACGACCGGTCCGTCCATGGTGAGCGAACCGACCCAGCGTCCGTCCTCGACCCGTCCGGAGGTGCGCACACCCTCCGAGCGCAGGCGCGGGACACGCCGGACGACCTCGCCGTCCGCGACCACGACGGCGCCGTCCACGAGCAGCGGCGGGCCGATCGAGCCCGCGTCCGACTTCCACGAGCGGACGCGTCGGAACCCGGAGCGCGTGAGTGCCAGGACGAGGGCCTCGTCGGGCGCCGAGCGGACGACGACCTGGTCCCCCTCGACGCACGGTGCGAGTTCGTCGCGCGTCCTGAAGGTGCGCGTCGCGAGACGCTTCCCGCTCGCGAGGTCGAAGAGGTGGAGAGCGCGCTCGTCACCGTCGCGCGTCTCGACCACCAGGTGGTCCGACGTGAAGCGAGGCTCTCCGACGACCTCGTCGTCCAGCTCGATCGCGACGTCGAGTCGCAACGGTCCGTTGCGGATCGGCTCGGTCGCCGTCGCTCGCGTCCTTGCGAGCGAACCGCCGTGTGTCAGCCACGATCCGGCGGGCGCAACGGTCGTCGCCGGGGGCGAGTCGTCGCCGGCGACGGCAGGGGCAGGGACGAGGGCGACGAGGAGGACGGCCAGCAGCGAGCGAGCGACCATGGGCAGGGTGGGTCGGGGGACGGACCCACTCTAGCCCGGGACCCTCGCTCCGGGCGCTCCGGCCGAGCCCGTCGCGCGCAGCCCGTCAGATGTCGAGGTTCGTCGCCTCGAGCGCGTGGCGCTCGATGTACTCGCGGCGCTGCTCGACACCCGTGCTCATCAGGACCGTGAAGATCTCGTCGGCCTTGATGTCGTCCTCGAGCTTCACCTGGTAGAGGCGCCGGCTCTCGGGGTCCATCGTCGACTCCCAGAGCTGGTCGGGGTTCATCTCGCCGAGACCCTTGTAGCGCTGGGTGTCGAACTGGTTCTGCGCGATCTCGCGTACGGCCTCGGCGAGCTCGACGAGGTTCTTGGCCTCGCGCGGCTCCTTCGACGAGCGGATCTCGAAGTCGCCGCCGCCCTTGAGTGACAGGCCCATCTCCTCGAGACGGTGGATCGACGCGGCGATGTCCTTCGCGCGCGCGAAGTGGGTCGTCGACACGTGCGCGGCTTCGCGGGTGCCGGGCGACTCCGGCCCCGTGTAGACGAGGAGTTCCTCCTCCCCCACGAGACCCTTCTGCAGCGCGAGGAAGTTCTTCAGTTCGTCGGCGTTCATGAAGAACTGGTCCTGACCGTTCGCGCGGGCCCACGTCTCGGGCAGCGCTTCGCCGTCCCACATCGCGAGCCACTCCGCGGGATCGATCTGAGTCCAGCCCGGGATCGCGACGTCGACGGCGTCCTCGATCGAGCGCAGTTCGTCGGCGATGGTCCTGAGCGTCGGTCCGTCGAAGACTTTGTCCGCGACGCGATCGTGGATCGCGAGCGAGTCGATGCCGAGCTCGACCGTGAGGCGGCGGTACTCGGACTCCGTCGCGACGTACTGCTCGAAGGACTTGCTCTTGATCTTGTAGAGCGGCGGCTGCGCGATGTAGAGGCGTCCCGCCTCGATCAGCGGCCGCATGTGGCGGAAGAAGAACGTCAGCAGCAGCGTGCGGATGTGGCTCCCGTCCACATCGGCGTCCGTCATGATGATCGTCTTGCCGTAGCGCAGCTTCTCGAGGTCGAACTCGTCGGCGATGCCGCAGCCGAGCGCCGAGATGATCACCTGGATCTCGGAGTGCCCGAGCATCTTGTCGGCGGTCGCCTTCTCGACGTTCAGGATCTTGCCCTTGAGCGGCAGGATCGCCTGGAAGCGTCGGTTGCGCCCCTCCTTCGCGGAGCCGCCGGCCGAGTCACCCTCGACAAGGTAGAGCTCGGACTCCTCGAGGTTCGTGCTCTGGCAGTCCGCGAGCTTGCCCGGCATGTTGCCCGACGCGAGCGCGGTCTTGCGCCGCACGAGGTCGCGCGCGCGCTTCGCCGCCTCGCGCGCCTGCATGGCGCGCTGCGCCTTGTTGAGGATCGCCTTCGCACTCGTCGGGTTCTCCTCGAGGTACGTGCCGAGCGCGTCGCTGACGACGGACTGCACGATGCCCTGCGCCTCGCGATTGCCGAGCTTGTCCTTCGTCTGTCCCTCGAACTGCGGGTCGGGGATGTAGAGCGAGACGATGGCCGTCAGACCCTCGCGGAAGTCGTCGCCGCTCGGGACCTTGTCGTCCTTGAAGAGCTTGCTGTTCTTCCCGTAGATGTTGAGCGTGCTCGTGAGCCCCGCGCGCAGACCGGCGAGGTGCGTGCCGCCGCCGTGCGTGTTGATGTTGTTGACGTAGGTGGCGATCGTCTCCTGGTACGCGTCGGTGTACTGGAGCGCGACCTCGACGGTGTAGATCTGGTCGGGGTCGCTCGGCAGCGGCACTTCCTTGATGAAGTGCACGACGTCGGCGTGGATCGCGGTGCGCGTCTTGTTGAGGTGCTGGACGAACGCCGTCAGTCCCTCGGGGAAGTGGTAGTTCTCGGTCTGACCGGTGCGCGCGTCCTCGAGGTGGATCGCGACGCCGCGCGAACCCATGAGGTACGCGGTGTCGCGCAATCGCCGTGCGATCCGCTCCCACTCGAACTCCGTCGACGTGAAGATCGTGCCGTCGGGCTTGAAGCGCACCTCGGTGCCGGTGCGGTCGGTGTCGCCGACGACCGCGAGCTCCGCGACCTTGACGCCGCGCTCGAAGCGCATCTGGTGGATCTTGCCGCCCTGGAAGACGCGCACCTCGAGCCACTCCGACAGCGCGTTCACGCAGGACACGCCGACGCCGTGCAGACCGCCCGAGACCTTGTACGCGCCGGAGTCGAACTTGCCGCCGGCGTGGAGCTTCGTGAGCACGACCTCGACGGCGGGCTTCTTCTCCTTCTCGTGGATGCCGACGGGGATGCCGCGGCCGTCGTCCGTGACGGTGATGCTGCCGTCCGCCTCGATCTTCACCCAGCACTGCGTGGCGTAGCCGGCGAGCGCCTCGTCGATCGAGTTGTCGACGACCTCCCAGATGAGGTGGTGGCAGCCGCGCACGTCGGTGTCGCCGATGTACATGGCGGGACGCACGCGGACGGCCTCGAGGCCTTCGAGCACCGTGATGGAGCCCGCGCCGTAGTCCTTCGCCTCGGCGCTCTTCTTCTTCGCGGCGGCCTTGGCGTCGGCGTCCGTGGGAACGGTCGGATTCGTCTCGGTCATGGTCGTGGTGCCGTGCTCGACGCGTTCGGCGTCGGCTCTCGGCGCAGCCCTTCGGGCCGGTTCAGTTCGCGTGGCGGAAGACCAGCCGCTGTACCGGCTGCAGGCCGCGGGAGCGGCAGAGTTCGGCGAGTCGCTTCTCGACCGCGCGGCCGGAGAAGGCGACGAGTTCCTGGAGCAGGCTGGCGGAGTCGACCTGGACGGCGAGCTCGCCGCCGCGCAGTCGCAGGGGGCGCAGGTGCGGACCGATCAACGGTCCGGCGGCCTCGCGCAGGAGCTCGGCCACGTCCGCCGTGCGGTCGCGTCCGCGCAACCTGTGGTCACGGACGAACGACTCGATCGCCGCGGCGAGGTGCAGCGGTCCGCCGGCGCGGCGTCCTTCGTCGCGCTCCGGTCGACGTCGCTCTTCGTCCTGGTTCTCCATCCCTGTGGTGTCCGTCGCGCCGCGGTCGAACGCTGGGCGGTCGAACGCGAAGCGATCGAGCGTCGGCTGGCGAGCGTCGATCGCGTCGCGCTCAGACGTCGACCGTGATCGGCATGACCACGTAGACGTAGTTCTCGCCGAGCGTGAATTTGCCCGGGCTCGTGCGGTCGTTGAACTCGAGGCGCACGACGTCGCTCTCGCACGCGCGCAGGCCTTCGAGCAGGAAGTCCGGGTTGAAGGCGATGTCGCACTTGTCGCCCTTGAAGTCGACGTCCATCGCCGACGTGGCCTGCCCCGACGCGGCGGAGCGACCGAAGAGCTCGAGGCGACCGGTGTCGAGCGAGAGGCGCACCGCGCGCGCGTCCGTGGACGTCACGTTCGACACGAGCTTGAGCTTCTTCGCGAGCTGTTCCGCGTCCGCCTCGAGCAGGTGCGCCGTCTCCTTCGGGATCACCGCGGAGTAGCGCGGGAACTCGCCGTCGATGAGCCGCGCGAAGATCTCCGCGCGCTTCGTGCGCAGGCCGAGTTGGTTGTCGCCGAAGTGCAGGCTGATCTTCTCGAGCGGGTCGGTGACGACGCGCTGGAAGGCCTGCATGGCCTTGGTCGGGACGATGGCGCGCCGGGGCTGTCCGCCGTCCGTCGCGATCGGTGCGGACGAGACCGCGAGGCGCCGCCCGTCGGTGGCGACCATCTTCAGCGTCTCGTCCTCGACCAGCACGAGGATCCCGTGCATGGCGTAGCGGCCCTGCTCCTTCGCGGCGGCGAAGGCCGTGCGCGCGACGAGTCGCTGGAACACGCCGCCCTGGATCTCGAGCGAGTCCTTCTCGTCGAAGCGCGCCACGACGGGGAACTCGTCGGGGTCGGCGGTGAGGAGCTGGCAGCGATCGGAGCCGCTCGAGAGCACGAGGTTGTCGCCCTGGGTCTCGATCGACACGGTGTCGCCCGTGAGGTCGCGGACGAAGTCGGAGCACACGCGTCCGCCGACGAGCACCGTGCCGGGCTCACCGACCTTGACGTCGTCGATGGTGAGCCGGAGGGCCACCTCGAGGTCGGTGCCGACGAGTTCGAGGGATCCGTCCTTGGCGACGAGGTTCACGTTCTCGATCGCCGGTCGCGTGCTCTTCGACGGGATGACGCCGTTGACGAGCGCGAGACCCTCGCGCAGGCGTTCGTGTTCGCACAGGAGCTTCATGCTTCGGCAGGGCGCGGGGTTCTGGTTCGTTCGCGCGAGGGGAGCGCGTCCTCCGGGTGTCGTCGCGTGGCGGCGGATCGTTCCCGCTCGAGCGGTGTGCGATCCCGGCCGGTCGTGACGCGGCGCCCACCGTCGGCTCGGCCGAGCGTGACCGTGGTGCGCCGTCCTCTCCCGAAGGGAATTTCAGTCGTCGTCATAGGGACCCCCTCGAAATGTGGAGAGCGGGGGTCGAGCGGGTCCCAAGTGTGTGTCGCAGCGATGCTTCCGAGCGTCGTGCGCGTGTTCGTGTCGTGCCGCTTCCTGTGGATGGACGGCGGAGAAGCGTGGAGTTCGAGGCCGTTCGTCCACAGCGGTCGGGAACGAACGCTCGCGAGCGTGGAGAACGGTGGACGGAGACGCGATCCATCCACGTGTCTCCGCGAGTTCTGCACAGGTCGTCGAGGCTCCGCCAACACCCTCTCCACGGCTCCTCTCGGAGGCGTTCGAAACGCGTCGCGGCGGAGCCCCGATTCTAGCCGAATTCCGGGCCGGAACGATGCTTCCGAGGCCGTCCTCGCGGGCCTTCCGAGCGGGTTCGGGGACGTCTCCGGGAAAGGGCGCGGAGGGGGTTCGGAGGGCGTGTCCGGACGGCGCCTGCGGCGCCGCAGCACGTTCGAGCTCGGAACGACGCAGCGCCCT
The DNA here is from genome assembly GCA_041398665.1 of Planctomycetota bacterium. Classification (GTDB taxonomy): domain Bacteria; phylum Planctomycetota; class UBA1135; order UBA1135; genus Rohdeia. The sequence goes on from JAWKUH010000033.1 coordinate 33,676, forward strand.
TCGGGCGCGGAACCACGGAGCACACGAAGGAACACGGAGGGTTCGATCGCCCGGGGGTGTTCTTCGTGTGCTCCGTGTGCTCCGTGGTTCCCCACGCGTGGCCGGCAGGCCGCGCGGCACGGAGTGGGGCTTCGTTTCCCCACGTGGTGCTCCACCGCGCCCACGCTTCCGGGGAGCGCCGACCCGACCACCCCTACCGCGCCGCGAGGGAGGCCTCGATGCGCCGAACGGTCTCGAGGATCTCGGGGTCGCGCTGGATGCCTTCCTTGATGCGGTCGACGGCGTACAGCACGGTCGTGTGGTCGCGACCGCCGAAGTGTCCGCCGATCTCCTGCAGCGAGAGGCGCGTCAGCTTGCGCGCGAGGTACATGCCGACCTGGCGCGCGAAGGCGATGGCGTGCGTGCGCTTGCGCGACTGGATGTCGACGAGGCGGATCTGGAAGTGCGACGTCACCGCGCGCAGGACGTCGTCGATGGTCGGGTTGGCCGTCGCGTGCTGGAACAGGTCGCGCAGACACTCGCGCGCGAGCGCGACGGTGATGGGCTGGCCGGAGAGCTTGGCGTAGCCGAAGAGCCGCGTCACGGCGCCCTCGAGCTCGCGGATGTTCGCCGTGATGGCCTCCGCCAGGTCGCTCGCCACGTCGTCGGGCAGTTCGTAGCCGCGCTCGCGCGTCTTGCGCTTCAGGATCGCGCGACGCGTCTCGTAGCAGGGCGGCTCGATCTCGGTCACGAGCCCCCACTTGAAGCGCGACACGAGGCGGCTCTGCAGCGTGGGGATGTCCTTCGGCGGCGAGTCCGACGACAGCACGATCTGCTTGCCCGCGTTGTAGAGCGTGTTGAACGTGTGGAAGAACTCCTCCTGCGTCCGCTCCTTGTTCGCGAGCATGTGGATGTCGTCGACGACGAGCACGTCCACGTTGCGGTACTTGTTGCGGAACTGCTGGAGGTCGCCCTTGTCGAGCGCGTCCACGAAGTGGTTCACGAACGACTCGCACGACAGGTACAGGATCCGCGTGCCGGGATCGCGCGAGAGCACGGCGTGGCACAGCGACTGGATGAGGTGCGTCTTGCCGAGACCCACGTTCCCGTGCAGGAACAGCGGGTTGTAGGTCTGTCCGGGTTGCTCGGACACCCCCACCGCCGCGGCGTGCGCGAAGCGGTTGCACGGCCCGACGACGAAGTTCTCGAAGCGGTAGGTGACGTTGAGGCCGACGTCGCTCGAGGAGAGCAGGCGTCCGCGCGGGTGCTCGTGCGTCGGCGCGCGGCGCGGCGCCGCCACGAGCGTGTCGCCGGGCACGCCCTGTCGCGCGTCGGGACTCGCGGAGGCGTACGCCCCGTTCGGTTCGCCGAAGGTCGCGACCGCGTCCGGCGCTCCTCCCCCACCGCCGTGCTGCGGGCGGGCGTCGCCCGGATCGTTCCACGCGCGACCGCCCGTGGTGCCGAAGCCGTCGTCGGTCGCTCGCTCCGACGAGGGTCCGCGCGTGAGGGACGCGTCCACCACCATCTCGATCGCGCGCGTGCCTCCGAGCGCGTCGGCGAGCGCGTCGCGCAGCTGGTCGCCGTAGTACGTCTTGATGAAGAAGCTCGTGAAGTTGTTCTGGACCGCGATCTGCACGGACTCCGGTCCGATCTCGCGCAGCTCGGCCTGCGCGAACCACGTGTGGTACTGCTCGGGCCGGATGCGCTCCTGGAGCGACTGACGCGCGCGGTCCCACACGACGGCGCGCGTCGCCTCGGCGATCGCGTCCTCGTCGTCGGCGTCCGGAGCGACGAAGCCTGCGGGCGCGTCGACGTCGCGCAGTTCCTCCGCGCTCCTCTCCTTCTCGTTCGCGCCCGTCGTTCCGTCGCGCGGGTCGAGGAAGGGTGCGCGTTCGGAGGCGTTGGAATGGCTCATCGGCGGTCGGGGGGGTCGCTCGGGACGAGTCGGTGGGGACGGGACGTCCGGGGACGTCGGGGCGGGCGGGGCGAGGCGGGCGGGACGGGGGCGCGCGCACACCACGCGGAGGCGTTCGGACCGACCGGCAGGGGTCGGGTCGACACCCTTCGGAACGCCCCGCCCGACGGTCGTCCGCCGAACCCGTGGGGTTCGTTCGGACGGCTCGGACGCGGAAGTTCTCCACGCGAGGAGACCGGGGGGCTGCGGGCGTTCCGCACACCCGCCGGGCGCTGTGGAGAAGTGGGCCCCGAAAGGCACCTCAACGTGCTGACAAAGGGCGTTCGAGGGGCGGATCGGAGCGTCCCTCGGGGGACGCCGCCGGGCCGTCCGACGGACGTCGGTGCGGCGCGTGAAGCGCGGCGAGAAGCCGGAGCGAGCAGCGACCCAAGTCGTTTTGGGACAGGGGGTTCGGCGTGTCGTGCCGCCCCCTTTCGGGTCGCGTCGGGCGGTGGGCCCGGGCTCGGGCGAAGCGTCGTCGCGCGTTCGAGCGGGGCGCGATTAGACGGCTGGAAAAAGGGACGGTCAACGCCGTTCCGGAGCATTCCGCCGAGCCTTGAGGATCAACGGGTTGTGCCCGTCTTGTCCCCGAGTGCTCGACAGGTTGTGCACAGGATTTCCACAGCACGCCGCACCTCGTCCGCCCCGGTGCGCCGACCGAGCGAGAGTCGCAGCCCCCGCCGCGCCTCCTCGTCGTCGAGTCCGAGCGCGAGCAGCACGTGCGACGGCTCGACCGAACCGCTCGCGCACGCCGACCCCGCGCTCGCTTCGACGCCTTCGAGGTCGAGGCGCGCGATCAGGGCCGACCCGCCCCGCCCCGTCAGCACGTTCAGCGTGTTGGGCAGCCGGTCCGGCGCGTCGATCGCGGGACCGAGCAGCCGCGCTCCGGGCAGTCCCGCGGCGATGCCGGCCCACAACTCCCGGGTGAGCGCCCGCGTGCGCGCGGCGTAGCCCTCGCGTTCGGCCACGGCGAGCTCGATCGCGACCGCGGCGGCGGAGACGGCGGCCGCGTTCTCCGTCCCGCCGCGCAGGCCGAGCTCCTGTCCGCCGCCCGCGAGCAGCGGCGCGACGCGCGCGCCGCCGCGGATCGCGAGCACGCCGACGCCGAGCGGGCCGCCGACCTTGTGGGCGGAGAAGCTCATGAGCTGCGGCCCGGGCAGCGAGAGGTCGATCGGCAGACGCCCGAGGGCCTGGACGGCGTCGGTGTGCAGCACGGGCGGGTGGGGGAGTTCGGCGAGCGCCGCCGCGAGCGCCGCGACGTCCTGCACCGTGCCGATCTCGTTGTTCGCGAGGCCCACCGAGACGAGGCGCGCACCGGACTCGGCCGCGCGGCGCGCCGCCCCCGCGACGTCGAGCCGGCCCGCGCCGTCGATCTCGAGCAGCACCTTCGTTCGGCCGGCGTCCGTGAGCGCGTCGACCGCGCCCAGCACCGCCGCGTGCTCGATCGCCGTCGTCGCGACGGCTCCGTCCGGCAACAGCGCCGCCGCGCCGCGCAGCGCGAGGTGGATCGACTCCGTCCCGCCCGACGTGAAGACGACGCCGAGCTCGTCGACGTGCAGCGCCGCCGCGACGCGCTCGCGCGCCTCGTCGATCACCTGCCGCGCGCGCCGCCCCGAGGCGTGCACGCTCGACGGGTTGCCGAGCCCGAGGTCGAGCACGCGCAGGAACTCCGCGCGCCTCCTCGCGCAGCGGCGTCGTCGCGTTGTGGTCGAGATGGATGCGTTCGACGGCGGGGAGCGTAGCAGCCCGACCGCACCGGAGCCGATGGCGCGCCCTCCGGACGTCAGCCCGGTCGCGGCAGAGGCTCCGGACCGGGCGGCGCCGCTCGGACTCGCCGGTCCGCTCGCCCCTTCGCTGGCGCCCTTCTCCGGCGCCTCGTGCGGCACGAGCAGCGTGTCCTCGGCGCCGCTCGCGACGGGGCGCTTCTCCTGCGCCACGACCTCTTCGGCCAACTCGCGGTAGTCGCGCGCGCCGCTCGAGTCGGGCGCGTACTCGAAGATCGACTGGCCGAAGCTCGGCGCCTCCGCGAGCTTCACCGTGGCCGAGATCGGGCGGCGGAAGCACTGCTGCGGGAAGTAGGAGCGCAGCTCGCCGAGCACTTCACGCGCGAGGCGCAGCCGGCTGTCGTAGAGGCAGGGGACGATGCCCGTCACCTTGAGGCGCGGGTTGAGGTCCTGCTTCACGAGCTGCACGACCTCGAGCAGGCGCGTCATGCCCTGCAGCGCGAGGAACTCCGTCTGCAGCGCCACGAAGACCTCGCGGCTCGCGACCATGGCGTTGATCGAGAGCATCCCGAGGCTCGGCGGGCAGTCGACGAGGACGTACTCCGCCGGTGAGGCGCCGTCGCGCCGCCGCGCCTCGTCCTCGAACGCGTCGATCGCGCGCCGCAGCACGTGTTCGCGGCCCTCCATCGTCGCGAGCTCCATCTCCGCGCCCGACAGGTCGATGCCGGTCGGCACGACGCGCAGCCCGGGCGTCGTGGTGGGGCGGGCGGCCTGCGCGAGCGTGCACTCGCCGATCAGGACGGAGTAGCTCGAACGCTCGCCCGACGCGACCTCGATCCCGAGGTGCGTCGAGAGGTTGCCCTGGGGGTCGAGGTCGATCACGACGACGCGCCGACCCGCTCGCGCCAGCGCAGCGCCGAGGTTCGCCGTGGTCGTCGTCTTGCCGACGCCGCCCTTCTGGTTGAGCACGCAGATGCGCCGCATCGTCGCGATGCTACTCGATGGGGGGGTGCGGACGGTCGCGACGGGGAGGGGGCGAAATGCGTCTTCCCGCGCCGAGGCGGCTCACTTCGCAGCGAGCGTCACCGCGATGGCGGGGACGACGGTCGCCGAGCCGTGGATCGCGTTCGCCGCCGCCGCGGCGCGCCACGCGTCGAGCGGCGCGTCGTCGACCCCGAGGACGTGCCGCCACCGGCCGTCCTCGCCGAGCGCGAGCACGCGGTTGTGGGCGAAGACCTCCGCGAAGGAGCCGCGCGCGCCGCCTTCGAACAGCGCGACGTCGAGATCGGCGCGCTCCACGACCGGCCGCCGATCGCGCAGGAACACCCGCACGGCCGAGGCGAAGTCCATCGGGTTCCACACGTCCGGCGCGACGAAGAGCAGCGGCCGTCCCGCCGGTGCCGCAGCGGCATCGTCGAGGGCGGCAGCTGTCGCGTCGACGAGAGCCTCGAACCGCAGGCTCCGCCGCACGTGCCGCCACTCGACCGTCGAATGCACGGCAACGGTCGACGCCGCGACCCAGACCGAGACGACGACGAGACCGATGCGCGACAGGCGCGGCCCGAGCTCGCTGCGCATCGCGATCAGCAGTCCGGCAACGATCCAACCGACGCCGATCGCGCTCGGGTAGCCGTAGCGCGAGGCCGAGGGCGCCTCGAACGGACCGGGGAGCACCGGCACCACGCCGACGAGCACGGCGAGCGACCCCACGAGCAGCGCCGGTCGTGCTGTGCGCACCCTGGTCGCCGTGACGAGGACCAGGGCGACGATCGCCGCGCCGACGAACGGCGCGAACCCTGGTGGGTGGGTCATCGAGATCCGGCGCGGCCACGCGAGGGCGAACACGCTCGAGAGCGTCCTCCCGACGCTCTCGACGCCGTACCCGTACCGACCGACGTCGGGCCGCTCCGACCAGATCGACGGATCGAACGCGAGCACGAGGTGCAGCGCCGCGACCGCGGCGAAGGGCGCGACGCGGAGGAGCGCCGCGCGGGTGAACAGCCGGCCCCGTCCGAAGTGGAGCGCGGTCAGCGCGACGACGAGCGGGAGCAGCGCGATCGCGTCCTCCTTCGCACCCGCGGCGAGCGCGGCGGCGGCGACCGCGACGAGGAGGGGCGCGCGCCGACCCGACCGGAGGTGGCGCACGTAGCACGCGAGCGCGACGAGGACGAAGAAGACGGAGAGCAGACCGCACGACGCGGCGAGCCAGGCGACCGCCTCGCTCGGTGCGGCGAGGGCAGCGAACGAGGCCGACGCGAGGATGCGCTCGCGCGGCCGCGCGCCGAGTGCGACGGCGACGGCGCCGACGAGCAGACTGCTCCCGACGTGGAGTGCGATCCCCGTCGCGTACCACGCGCCCGCGTTCTCGCCGAACGCGTGCCACAGGACCTTCAGCCACAGGGTCAGCAGCGGTCGGAAGTGCGGCGTCGGATCGGCGCCGGTGAGCGTCGCCTCGAGGAGCTGCGGGTCGTCGAACGGCTGGAACCAGGCTCCGAGCAGGGACCCGTGGGCGACGGCCGCGATCGCGACGACGACGGCCACCTCGAGGAGCCGACGTTCCCCGCGACCCGGGTTCACCGCGTCCAAAGGTGCACCGTCATGACCGGACCGATCGGGACGACCTCGTGGTCCGGATGGCCCTCGTCGAGGAGGTCGAACACGTAGCGCGGGTAGCGTCGGCGCACGAAGAGCCACACGCGGTCGTGGTCGTACGCGCCGGTGAACGGCTCGCCGTGGAACTCGACGATCTCGGGTCGCGCGTCGCCCTCGAGTTCGGGCGCGACGCGGTCGCGGTAGTAGTCCCAGCCGGTGTAGGCCTCGTCCGGCCGCACGAGGTGCAGCGGGTTCGTCAGCAGGACGTCGCCGTCCTTCGCGTGACGCACGAGGTATGCGAAGACGCCGCGGTAGTCCTCCTGTCCGGGCGAGGTGACGTTGACGGCGGTGACGATCGCGAGGGCGAGGAGCGTCGCGGCGGAGAGCGCGGCGCGCCACGGGGGGACGAAGCGCGTCCCCGCGGCGACGAGCAGGAGGAGCGGTCCGCACGAGCCCGCGATGTAGCGCCAGTTGTAGCCGGCGCGCGGGTAGAAGTGCGCGAACGCGAGGCTCCACGCCGGCACGACGACGGCCGCGGCGAGCAGGAGCACGAGCAGCGTGCGCACCTCGCCGTCGCGCACGCGCACGAGTCGCAGGACGCCGCACGCGGCGACGAGCGCTCCGAGCGCGGTCCCCGGGACGGCGACGAAGCGCGACGCCCACTCGCCCGCGAGGCTCGCGTTGAAGAACAGGAGGTGCCCGAGGCTCTGCACGTAGCCCGTGAGGTTCGCGTACCTCCCCGTCGAGCCTCCCGACGGCAGACCGTGCGACATCTGGTCGACGAAGCCCGTCGCGAACCACGGCAGGAAGGCGAGTCCGCCGACGACGGCGGGAAGGAGCAACTTCGCTGCGCGCGACCGGAGTTCCCTCCGCGACGCCGCGAGCAGCGCGACCGCCGCGGCGAGCACCAAGCCGTAGTGGAAGAAGTAGTAGTGCGCGTGCAGCCCGACGGCGATCCACACCGCCGCCGCCCAGGGCGAGGCGAGGCCGCCGCGGCGCTTCCCTTCGAGCGTGCCGGCGATCGACTCGACGAGGCCGAGCACGGCCAGCACGAGCAGCCCGTACATGCGCGCCTCGGTGAAGACCGTGAACGCGAACGAGCTCAGGACGACGAGCCACGGCGCGGCGATCCTCGACGTCGGGTCGGGCAGGCGCCGGGCGACGCGGCGGACGACGAACAGCGAGAGGACGCCGATCGCGATCGACCACGCGCGGATCGCGAGCTCGGAGTCGCCGAAGAACGCGCGCGACCAGCGCAACAGCACGAATGCCAGCGGCGGGTGGTTGTCGGCCGCGGCGCTCGCGAGCAGCGCACCGAGCGTCGCCGCGCGCGCGTGCTGCATCGAGTGGAACTCGTCGACCCACAGGCTGCGCACCTGCGCGCCCGCGACCCACAGCGCGACTCCGACGAGCAGCGCGAGGACGAACCACGCGCGCTCGCGGCGCGCCTCCGCGGCGTCGTTCACTCGTCCCGTCCGCGCAGGTGGGGGATCGCGAGGGTGACGGGCTCGCCCGTCGTCGCGTCGATCGACATCTGGACGTCGCGACCCTCGAACCACGCGGCCAGCGCGGTCGCGAGCTCGGCGACGGTGTCCGGCTCCTTCTCCGCGAGGTCGTGCGACTCGCCGACGTCGTGCACGACGTCGTAGAGCTCGAAGCCGCGGTCGCGGTGGCGCCAGATCAACTTGCGATCGCCGTAGCGCACCGCGCTGAACGGTTCGATGCCGGGACCCTGCACGCCCCAGAAGTGCGGCTGGTGCCAGAACAGGAGTCGCGGTTCGCCGGGCGGTTCGCCCTCGAACAGCGGCACGAGGTCCTCGCCCTCGACGAGCGGCACGTGCGCCGGTGGGATCGCGACACCGGCGGCGTGCAGGATCGTCGGGAAGAGGTCGTGCGAGACGACCGGCGCGTCGCACACGCCGCCCGGCGCGACGTGTCCCGGCCAGCGAACGATCCACGGTACGCGGATGCCGCCCTCGTAGAAGCTGCCCTTCCCGCTGCGCAGCGGCGCGTTGTGCGTGTGCGGCTCGCCGCCGCGCGCGTGCGCGGAGAGGCCGCCGTTGTCCGACGTGAACACGAACAGCGTGTCGTCGGCGACGCCGAGCTCGTCGAGCAGGTCGAGCATCGCGCCGCACATCGCGTCGGCGCTCGAGACCAGGCTCGCGTACGCCCGTTCGCGCGGATCGAGGTCCGCGTAGAGGTCGGCGTAGCGCGGGTTCAGCTGGATCGGCGCGTGCACCGCGTAGGGCGCGAGCGACAGGTAGAACGGCCGCTCGGGCGCTTCCGTCACGGCGCGCCGCACCTCGTCGCACGCGCGCTGCGCGAGCACCTCCGTCAGGAACACGTCCTCGCCGTGCACGTCGTCGAGCCCCGGCACGGCCCACGCTCCTCCTGCACCGAAGCCGTCCTCCCCGAAGTAGCTGCCCGGCGCACCCAGCCCGTGCCCCGCGACGTTCACGTCGAAGCCGAGCTGCAACGGGTCCGCGCCCGGCGTCCCGACGGCGCCGAAGTGCGCCTTGCCCACGTGGATCGTGCGGTAGCCCGCGTCGCGGAGCAGTGCGGGCAGCGTGACCTCGTCGGGCTGCACGCCGTCGACGCGCCAGTCCGGCGGGCGCAGTCCCTCGAACCTCGCCGACGTGTCGCGCCCGGCGTCGCGCGTCCAGTACGTGACGTGCGACGCGCCCGGCGAGCGACCCGTGAGGATCGCGTCGCGCGTCGGCGTGCACACCGGGGCCGACGCGTAGCCGTTCGTGAAGCGCAGGCCCTCGCGCGCGAGGCGCTCGAACGCCGGCGTCACGTAGCGCTCGTTCAGCGGCGTGCGCTCCGCGCCGAGCGCGACCGACAGGTCCTGCCAGCCGAGGTCGTCGACGACGAACAGCACGACGTTCGGCCGGCGAGCCGCGGGCTCCGCGTCACCGGTCTCCTGGGCGAGCGCGCGACCGCTCACGAACGTCGCGACGGCGACGGCGAGCAGCAGGGCCGCGGCGGCGGTTCTCGTCGGTGCGTCCACGTCGCCTCGGTCCGCGCGTTCGCGGTCAGATCTCGGCGACCTCGCCGATCCAGCGCATCACGCGATCGCGCAGGTCCTGCACGGTCAGGCCGAGCTCCTCCTCGAAGACCGTCGTCATCGGCGTCTCCGCCTGCTTGGCCTTCTTGAGGCGCTCGAGGATCGCGATCAGCTCCGGGCGCCGGCCCTCGAACAGGTAGGCCGCGAGGGCGTGGCTCATCACGACGTCCTGCCAGTCCATCTGCGAGGTGTGGATCGCGAGCGCGCGCACCCACTTGCCCATGGGCTGGCCCTCGTCGACGAGCCGCCGCGCCTCGGACAACCAACCGTCCGTCGTCGGCGGCACTCGGTCCGTCCAGTCCTTGTTCTTGAAGCCGCCGTAGCGGTCCTCGGAGATCTGCCAGAACGAGAGCCGCGTCCCGCACACGTTGTAGGAGAGGTACGAGCACAGACCCTGCTGCGCCCAACCGTCCTCGACCCAGACACCGTACTTCTCGGTCAGCGCGTAGCCGCAGGTCTGGAACGTCGTGACGTCCTTGCGCAGCACCTTGGACTCGGCGGAGACGACGAGGCGACCCTGCAGCCAGCTCGAGGTCAGCGGCACGCGCCACTCGAGGTCGTCCGGCTTGCACAGCGGGTGCTGCGAGAAGAACGCGCGCCGCAGGTTCCCGCCGTCGAGCACGTAGATCACGGTCGGGTAGCCCGGCTTCCCCGCGCGCGGGAAGACCGCCGCGAAGTAGTCGCGCATCATGTGGCTGATGTCGAGCAGGGCGCGCGTCTCCTCCTCGTCGACCGTGCTCGTGCAGTTGACGTTGCGCGACTCGACGCACACCGGGAACTCGATGTTCATCTTGCGCGCGTACTCGTCCGGGTTGCACGGCGTCGCCTCGGGGAGCTTCTCGCGCATCTTCTCGAGAAGCTCGACGCGCGCCGCGCGGTCCGCGATCGCCGCCGCCGACTCCAGCAGGATCCAACGCGAGCGCTCGGGGTCGTAGGTCTCGCCGAGGAACGCGTGCAGCTCGGGGTCGTCGGGGCTCCAGGGCAGGAGGCGCGCGTACTCGCGCATCCGCACGCCGTTCGCCGCCGGCGTCGACTTGACGTCGGCGAACTCGGCGGTGACGTGCGCGAGGAGCTCGGCGTAGGCCGCCGCGCGCAGGTCCGCGAACTCGGCCGGCACGCCCTCCTCGCACTTGTCGGTGGGCTCCTTGTACTTGCCCTCGACCCACTCGCCCTTCTTCTTCTTGTAGCCGAGTGCCTTGCGAGCGTCCTCGTCCGACGGGTCGAGCACGACGACGATGCGGTAGATCGCGTCGCGGCCCGTGAAGAAGTCGCGCTCGTCGGCCCAGGCCGCGAGTCCCTTCGCCTTCTCGAGCTGTTCGCGGTGCAGCTTGCCGACGTCCTGCGCGTGCGCAGGTACGGCGAGGAGGAGGAGGGAGGCGACGAGCCAGGCGAGCGTCCACGGTCTCTGCATCCGGGCGATGATAGCAGCGGCTCGGCGCCGCGCCGGACCGACCCGCGATCGCTTCACAGCTCGAGCACGAGGTGTTCGCTGGGGAAGGGGTCGATCGCGTCGGCCAGCGCGTCGATCCAGTCCGTGCCGAACGCGCAGGCGTACTGGAGCGTCGTCGACACCGCCTCCTGCGGTGCACCGTCCGGGAAGAGCGTGTTGGCGAGCCGGCGCGCGTGCTTGCGGCTCTTGCCCGCGCGGTTGCCGTGCACGCGTTCCGCGCGTTCGAGGATCTTCCGCGCGCGGTCGGCGTTCTCCTCCGCCGCGCGGCGCAGGTGGTGTGCGAGCCCCTTGTCGATCTCGGAGAGTTCCGAGCGCAGGTCGCGCAGTTCGTTCGCGTGTCGCGCGATCGTCTCGCGCAGTCGGTCGAGCACCTCGGGGCGGTCCGCGGCGACGGGTGCGTCCTCGACGACGCCGCGCGCGCGCAGCACGCTCTCGAGATCGACGTCGCGCTTGCGCAGCGCCTCGCGCACCATCGGCGACACCAGCGTCGCGTGCTGACGCGGCACGAAGCGCGCGGGCGGCGCGCCGGCGGAGCGGCGCCACTCCGCTCCGGCCGCGACGTCGCGCGCGACGTTCCAACCGCCGACGGTCGCGGCGACGGGCAGCACGAGGTCGCGCGCGATCGGCTCGAGGATCGCACCGGCGGAGAAGCCCTCGGGGTCGGCGACGATCTCGGCCGCGAGTTCCGCGCCCGAGCGCTGCGCCTCCTCGCCGTCGAACAGGAACTGCGCGCCGTCGAGACGCAGCGCCGCGCGCGCGCCGTCGACGTGGCGGAACAAGAGCGCGTGCTCGTCGACGCGAGCGAGGTCGCCGAGGCGTTCGCGCGCGGCCTCGAGGAGGTCGGCGCCGCCGCGCTCGACGATGCGCGCGAGCGCGCGCGAGAGCGTGCCGCGCAGCGCCTTCGGCTCGACGCAGACGACGCCGAGGTGCCCGAGCAGCGCACCGAACGCGCGCCGCGTCGCGTCGCCGAGCGTCTCGCCGGCGCGGGGCATGAACAGCGCGATCGCGCGGTCGCGGTGCTCGCTCGCGAGGAGGACCTGCGCGAGCTGGCCGCGCAGGGCGGGGAGTCGGTGGCTCTCGTCGCCGAGCACGATCGAGCCGATGGGGCGCCGACCCGATCCCATCGACGCGAGCCCCGTCCGCGCGAGGTCGAGGTGGCGCGTGAGCAGTCGGACGGAACGCACCTCCTCGAGCGCGTGCTCGTCGGAGCGCACCCACAGGACCGGCGCGACCGGCCGGCGCCACGCGCGTTCGAGCTCGCGCGCGAGCGCGGCGGCGTGCAGCGTCGCGTGGAGGTGCGCGAGCGGACCGCCGAGGAACGCGGGGCGCACGCTCGCGACGACGGCGAGGCCGCGCGCGTCGGCGAGCTTGTCGATCGACTCGGCGACGGCGGGGTGCAGCGCGTCGGGCCGCACGTGCTCCGTCAGTCGTTCCGCGAGGTCGTCGCGGTCGAGCAGCGCGGGGTCGTCCGCGCGCTCCGGCTGTTCGAACTCCTCGACGCGCGCCGGCACGAGTCCGCCGAACACGCGCGGCCTCGGGCGTCCCGCGAGGACGGCGCGCGCGAACGCGTCGAGCCCGAGGACGTCGCCGGGCAGGTGCCGCACCTCGAAGGCCATCGTGTGCGCTCCGCGCTCAGTCGCCGAGCGCCGTCGCGAGGTCCGCCCGCATCTCGTCGAGCGCCTCGCTCGCCGCCGCCTTCCACTCCGTCTTCTTCGAGCGGTACGCGAAGGCGATGCCGCGCGACGACGCGACGAGCGCGCCGCGCTTCCCGGGCAGGAACGCCGGCACGACGTCCTTCGCCGTCGCACCCTGCGCGCCGTAGCCCGGCAAGAGGAGGTACGCGCGCGGCATGAGCACGCGCCAGCGCGCGAGCTGTTCGGGATGCGTCGCGCCGCAGACCGCGCCGATCGACGAGAGCCCGTCCTCGCCGAGGACCTCGCGTCCGATCTCGTCGACGCCGCGCGCGATCAGCTCGCTGACCGGCGGTGTGCCGTGACCCTGCCACGCGCCGCTGCCGGGGTTCGACGTGCGCACGAGCACGAAGAGTCCGCCGCCCGCGGCCTTCGCGCGCGCGACGAACGGGTCGAGCGTGTCGGCGCCGAGGTACGGGCTGACCGTGATCGCGTCGCAGCGCCCGACGTCGCCGACGGGCGCGAGGAAGGCCGACGCGTAGGCCGCCGCCGTCGTCGCGATGTCGCCGCGCTTCACGTCGCCGACGACGAGCAATCCGCGCGAGCGTGCGTGGTCGCACACGCGCTCGAATGCCGCGACGCCGTCCGCGCCGAGCACCTCGAAGAACGCGGACTGCGGCTTCACCGCGGGCACGCGGTCGGCGCACAGGTCGACGAGTTCGGTGCAGAAGCGCTCGACCAGGGCGGCGCGTTCCGCGCGCGCGAGGTTCGCGTCCATCGCCGCGTCGAACGGCGGCGGCAGCATCTCGAGGTGCGGATCGAGGCCCAGGAGGATCGGCGTCCCCTTCTCCTCGATGGCGGCGGCGAGTCGGTCGGCGAAGGGTGCGGTCATGGCGGCGGTGCCGCGCGCCGGATCGATGCGCGCGGGGCGCCCAGAGGATGCCCCGCGCGCCGTTGCGGCTACAAGCTCAGGGCCGGATCTCGAACTCTTCGAGTCGTCCGAGAACCTGCTCGGGCAGGTCGTGGTGTCGACCGCGGACTGGAGCGTCACGTGGAAGCCGACGATCCGGGTTGTTCGGCAGCGCGAGCGAGATCGTCGCGGCTTCCGCCGTCATGACGGACAGGCTGTGGAGGAAGGGGAACGGCACGAGCGCGAGCAAGAGCCCTTCGGTCGGCGAGAGCTGCGTGCTGCAACCCATCGATCGACGCCGCGGGGACCGTAGTAGGTGGCGACGACGCCGTCGCTCACGATCGATCCGAGTAGCTCGACCGGCGTCGTCGTCCCGATGTGCGCAGCGCCGGTGGGTTCGACGAAGTGGGCGGTGTTGCCGTGGCAGCCGGGACATCGCTCCTCCATTGGCCGAGGTCGAAGACGTAGGCGGCACCGGCGTTCGCGGCGCTGTTGTCCGCCTCGCGCCGTCGACGCCGGTCGCGCGGCTGTCCTCCTGCCGCGCGGTGACGACCACGCCGTCGCCCGAGACGGCCACCGCCGAACCGAAGAAGTCCGTCGAGCCCGAGTTGGAGGCCTTGAGGTAGGCGCGCCGGCTCCACGTCGTCCCCGAGCGTTCGTAGACGTACGCCGCACCGGCACCGATGGCCGCGTCGTTCGACTGGTCGCCGTCGACGCCGGTCGCGTTGCTGTCCTCCTTCGGCGAGCCGACGACGACGACGTCGCCGAAGATCGCGACCGACGCCCCGTACTCGTCGAGCGCGCCGGTGTTGAACGCCTTGAGATAGGCCTGTTGGCTCCACGTCGCGCCGTTCCGAACGAAGACGTAGGCCGCGCCGGCGCTCGGTGGGAGTCGCTGGTCCCGTCGCCGTCGACGCCGGTCGCCGCGCTGTCCTCGTTCGGGGCGCCGACGACGACGGTGTCGCCGGACAGGCCGATCGAGACACCGAAGAAGTCGAAAGCGTCCGCGTTCGCCGCGAGGAGGCGCGCTTCGTGCGACCACGTCGTTCCCGAGCGGACGAAGACGTGGGCCGCGCCGGAGCTGGACACGACACCGGACTCGGCCACGGAACCAACGGCGACGGTGTCGCCCGAGACCGCGACGAGCGTCCGAAGTTCGCGCCGATGTCCGTGACGGACGACTTGAGGTAGGCCTGCTGCGTCCACGTCGTCCCGTTCCTCACGAAGACGTAGGCGGCGCCCGAGGCGGTCCCGTCGCCTGGTCGCCGCCGACGCTGGTCGCCGCGCCGTTCCGAGGATGGAGCCGACGACGATGGTGTCGCCGTCGATCGCGACGGACTGGCCGAAGAAGTCGAGGGAGCCGGTGTTGGACGCCTTGAGGTAGGCCTGTTGGCTCCAGGTCGCGCCGTTCCTCACGAAGACGTAGGCCGCGCCCGAGAACGACGCCGAGTTGTTCGATCCGTCGCCGTCGACTCCGGTCGCGTTGCTGTCCTCGGCGTTGGTGCCCACCACGATCGTGTCGCCCGAGACGGCGACCGCGCGGCCGAAGCCGTCGCCGGCGTCGGTGTTGGACGCCTTGAGGTAGGCCTGCTGGCTCCACGTCGATCCGTCGCGGACGAAGACGTAGACCGCGCCGGAGTCCTCGGCGGAGTCGTCGGTCTGGTCGCCGTCGACGCCGGTCGCCGCGCTGTCCTCGTTCGGGGCACCGACGACGATGGTGTCGCCGTCCATCGCGACGGCGCCCCCGAAGTCGTCGTCGGCGTCGGTGTTGGACGCCTTGAGGTAGGCCTGTTGGACGATCGGGTCGACGGTGAGCGGATAGGTCGCGCCGGCGTCGTCGACCTCGATCGCGACGCCGAAGGAAGTCGTGGTGAAGCGCGCCGCGAGGTCGCTCGCCCGCGCGTCGCGCACGACGAGTCCGCCGTAGCGCAGGGAGAGTTCGCCGTCCGCGCTCTCGAACAGGACGGAGCGACCGTCCGACGACAGGACGGCGTCGTCCGCGCCGGAGCACGCGAGTTCGAACCGCAACGCGCCCTCGCCCGGCGGGCGGACGGCGACGTCGAAGCCGTGCTCGAGGCCGTCGTCGGTGTTGACGAACCACTCGGTCAGCGCGTCGTCCCAGCGCCGTTCGAAGCGGCGCCCCACGGCTCCGACGGCGATCGGCACGTCCGTGTCGATCCTTGCGTCCGCGCGACCCCAGGCGTCGAGCTCGAGGACGAGTGCGAGGCTCGAACCGTCCGGCTCGATCACGACGTCGCGCGCGCCGAACCGCGCGTGGTAGCGGTGCCTCGGCGAACGCGCCGCGAAGCCGCCGTCGCCGCGCGCGAACACCGCGTGGCGCGCGTCGTCGTAGGCCGCGCGGACGCTCTCACGGTCGGGGTGCGCGAGCGAGAGGTGCGGTGCCGGATCGGCACCTTCGACGTCGACGAGGAGGGCGAGGAGGCAGAGAGCGACGGTGGGCGAGGTCATCGTGGGCTCACGACCGGGCGCGGGATCGCAGGGTCCTTTCCCCCTCGACCTTAGCCCCGTTCGCTGCGCCCGTGGTCCTCACGGCCTGATCTCGAACTCGAGTCCCTTCGAGATCTCGCTCGCGAAGGTCGTGGTGTCGACGAGCGCGCTCTGGAGGGTGACGCGGATCCCGACGAGGCCCGCGACGTTCGGCACCGAGAGCGGAACGGGCGAGATCCCGGCGAAGACGATCGAGATGCCGAGCGCCGTCGGCGCGGGCGAGAGGGCGAGCAGGAGCTCGCCGCCCGCGATCGGCGTACCGCACCCGTAGGCGTCGGTCCCGCGCGCGCCGAAGTACGTCGCGGCGACGCCGTGCTGAACGAGCGAACCCAACAGCGCCGGCGTGACGTTCGTGCCGAGCGACGCGGGAGCCGCGGGCTCGAACCACGTCGCCGTGTTGCTGCCGCAGCCCGCGAGCACGCGCCAGTCCGGCGAGTCCGTGAAGACGTAGACCGCGCCGGCGAAGGACGCGGCGTTGCTCGCCTGGTTGCCGCCGACGCCGGTCGCGTCGCTGTCCTCGCCGACCGCGGCGATGGCGTAGGTGAGGCCCTCGATCGCGACGGAGTAGCCGAACAGGTCGAGCGGCCCCGGGTTGGAGGGCTTGACGTAGTGGCGTTGGACCCAGGTCGAACCGTGGCGCTCGAACAGGTACGCGGCGCCCGCCTGGTTCACCACGTTGCCCTGGTTGCCGTCGATCCCGCTCGACCCGCCGCCCTCGTAGGGCGCCGTGACGACGAGCAGGTCGCCGTCGATCGCGACCTCCGAGCCGAACTGGTCGACGGCGTCGGGGTTCGACGCCTTGAGGTAGGCCTGCTGCGACCAGCTCGTTCCGTCGTGGACGAAGACGTAGACCGCGCCCGACGCCTGCTTGCTGTCGTCGTCCTGGTTGCCGCCGACGCCGCTCGCCGCGCTGCTCTCGCCGGGCGCTCCGACGACGAGCGTGTTCCCCGACAGGTCGAGGTCGACGCCGAAGGTGTCCTCCTTGCCCGTGTTCGACGCCTTGATGTAGACGTCCTGGCTCCACGTCGTGCCGACGCGCTCGAAGACGTACACGGCGCCCGCGTCGTGCATCAGTTCGTCGTAGGGGCTCGCACCGACGCCGGTGTGCCGGGAGTCCTCGTGGTACGCGCCGACGGCGAGGCGGTCGCCGTCGAGCGAGAGGGACGTCCCGAACCAGTCGCCCTTGCCCGGCACGGCGGCCTTGAGGTAGGCCTCCTGGGACCACGTCGTGCCGCTGCGTCGGAACACGTACACCGCGCCCGCGCGGTTGAGCGAGTTGTCGGCCTCGTTCCCGCCGACCCCGCTGGACTTGCTCTGCTCGTGCCACGCCGCGACGACGATCGTGTCGCCGGAGATGTCGACCTCGGAACCGAACTGGTCGCCGGGGTCGGTGTTCGACGCCTTGAGATAGGCCTGCTGGGTCCACGTCGTGCCGTTCCGCACGAACACGTAGGCGGCGCCCGCGCCGCTCGCGGTGTTGTCGGCCTCGTTGCCGTCGACCCCGGTCGCCCGGCTGTCCTCGGTCCAGGCCCCGACGACGAGCGTGTCGTGGTCGATCGCGACCGAGCAGCCGAATCCGTCGCCGAAGCCGGTGTTCGACGGCTTCAGGTAGGCCTGCTGGACCCACGTCGAACCGCTGCGCACGTACACGTACACCGCGCCGGATTCCGGTGCGTCGTCGTTCGTTTCGTCGCCGTCCACGCCGGTCGCGTCGCTGTCCTCGAGCGGCGTGCCGACCACGAGCGTGTCGCCGGACATCGCGATCGCGAAGCCGAAGTAGTCGGTGGATCCGGTGTTGCTCGCCTTGACGTAGGCGTCCTGGACGGACGTCGCGGTCTGCGGGGCGGTGACGAGCGCGGCGACGACCAACGAGAGCAAGGGCGTGGCGAACATCCGAGTCCTCCCGACTCGAGTCTTGTCGTCGACGGGGGAGCGCGGTCTCTCCCGTCGACCCGAGCACCGCCGCGACGTGCCCCGAACCGGTCGGGGCGGGCAGTCGTCGCGACGCGCCCGGCTCGACGCTAGCCCGACCCGTCGCAGGCCGCAACGGCGGTCGAGGCCGGGGTGCCGTGGAGCGCTCGCAGCGGGTCACCGCCTCGCTCTCGCGCGGCCTCGCACGCCCCCTCTCGCGCCCACACTCGCGCTCCCATCCACAGCCCCCGCCCGCCCGGGGTTGACCGGCGCGACGCCGCTGCGGTTACCGCTCGAGTGCCAGAAACTCGCGGGCCACGGCGTCGGCGAGCGGCAGCCCGCGCGACGTCAGCGCGAAGCGCCCGCCGCGCTCCTCGAGCAGTCCGAGTCCGACGAGCCGCCGCGCGACGGCGAGCGCCGCGTCGTCGTCCGCGTCGACGGATGCCGCGACGTTCGCCGCCGCGCGCGCCTCGGCCGGATCGACGCCGATCGCACGCCGCAGACCGAGCCACCACGTCTCGCCGAGCCGCGCCGTCGCGTCGGGCGACTCGCTCCAGCTCGCCGCGCCCGCGCCCGACTCGACCGCCGCGCGCCACGCCGCGATCGAACGCGGATTGCCGAAGCGCACGTCGCCCACCTTGCTCACCGCCGACGGTCCGATGCCGACGTAGTCGCGGTTGGCCCAGTACACGAGGTTGTGTTCGCAGGCCTCGCCGGGCACCGCGTAGTTGCTCACCTCGTAGCGCTCGAGCCCGGCGGCGCGCGCGATCCGCGCCGTGCTCTCGAACATCGCGAGCTCCGTGTCCTCGTCGAGCGGCGCCACCGAACCGCGCTGTCGCAGTCGCTCGAGCAGCGTGCCCTCCTCGAACGTGAGGTTGTAAGCGGAGAGGTGCTCGAGCCCGCCCGCCGTCTCGATCACGCGCGCGAGGTCCGCTTCCCACTCGTCGAGCGTCAGCCCCGGCGCGGCGTAGATCAGGTCGGCCGAGAGGCGCTTCGCACCGGCGAGCCGCGCGTCGGCGAGCGCGCGCAGGCCGTCCTCCGCGCGGTGCGCGCGCCCGAACAGCTCGAGCACGCCTGGGCGCAGGCTCTGCACACCGATCGAGAGCCGCGTGACGCCGCCCGCGAGCAGCGCCTCGGCCTTCGCGCGATCCAGGCTCTCCGGGTTGCACTCCGCCGTCACCTCGACGGCGCTCCTCCGGAAGCCCGTGGCGTCGTCGAGCGCGTCGAGGAAGCGCGCGATCTGCCGCTCGCTCGGCAACGACGGCGTGCCGCCGCCGAGGAACACGGTCCGCGGCGAGCGCGGTGCGCGGGCGCGCGCTTCCGTCGCGAGTGCGTCGAGCACGCCGTCGACGTCCTCGCGCGTGCCGTCGGACTTGGCGACGGGCACGGAGTAGAAGTCGCAGTACGTGCACTTCACCACGCAGTAGGGGAAGTGCACGTAGAGCGCGGTGCCGTCGGCAGCCCGCGCCGACGGCACGGCGACCTCGAGAACCTCGGACGGACGCGCCACGGGCGGAGCGTACCAGCGGCACCGCGCCCGCCCGTCCACAGCCCCCGCCCGCCCGGGGTAGACCGAGCCGAGTCCCGCGCGGTCACGACGGATCGCGCGATATCTCGCGCGCGCCTCCGATCACGGTCGGATCTCGAACTCGAGCCCCGTCGAGAACTCGCTCGCGAACGTCGCGGTGTCGACGAGCACGCTCTGCAGCGTGACGTGGATGCCGACGAGGCCGGGGTTCGGCGGCAAGGACAGTACGGCCGTCGCCGTGCCGTTCGTCATCGCGGCGAGACCGAGAATCGTCGGGAACGGAACGAGCGCGATCAGGAGCTCCTCGCTCGGCGCGAGCTGTGTGCCGCAGCCGTACGGCGCATTCCCCTTCGCCCCGAAGTAGGTCGCGACGACGCCGTCCATGTGCGCGTCGGCGACCACTTCGACACCGACGGACGTGCCGACCGCGGCCGGCGCCGACGGGGCGACGAGCCGCGCCGGGTTGCCGCCGCAGCCCTGCACGATCGCCCAGTCCGCGTCGAGATCGAAGACGTACGCGGCACCCGCCTGCGGCGCGCTGTCGTCAGACTGGTCGCCGCCGACACCGGTCGCCGAGCTGTCCTCCTGCGGACAACCGACGACCAGTGTCGTGCCGTCGAGCGACGGCTCGCCGAAGTACTCGAGCCCGCCCGGGTTCGACGCCTTGACGAAGCCGGCGGGTCGCCACGTCGAGCCCTTCCGTTCGAACAGGTGGACGGCGCCCGAGAAGGTGAGGCCGTTGTCCAACTGGTTGCCGTCGATCCCGGCGCTCGAGCTCGAGTCGTACGTCGCAGCCACCGCGACGAAGTCCTCACAGGCGTCGACGTACCTGCCGAACGCGTCGCCGAAGAACGGCGTGCCCTCCGGGAACGCCGCCTTGAGGTAGGCCTGCTGGCTCCACACGGCCCCGACGCGGACGAACACGTAGGCCGCTCCCGCGTAGCCAGCGCTGTCGTCCGACTGTTCCGCGTTCACCCCTCCGATGCCGCCGTCCTCACCCACGGCACCGACCACGATCGTGTCCCCGTCGATCGCGACGGAACCGCCGAACAGGTCCATCGGGTCCGTGTTCGACGCCTTGAGGTAGGCCTGTTGGCTCCAGGTCGTCCCGTTGCGAACGAACACGTAGGCGGCCCCGGAGGACGGCGCACCGGTGTTCGACTGGTCGCCGTCGACGCCTGTCGCCGCGCTGGCCTCCGAACTCGCGCCCACGACGATCGTGTCCCCCGAGACGTCGACGGCGGAGCCGAAGCGGAGCTCCGGGCTCGAGTTGGAGGCCTTGAGATAGGCCTGCTGCGTCCAGGTCGCCCCGTTGCGGACGAACACGTAGACGGCGCCGGCTCCGAGCGCCGAATCGTCGGACTCGTTCCCGTTCACGCCCGTCGCCGAGCTCCGTTCCTCCTTCGCCCCGACCACGATCGTGTCGCCGTCGATCGCGACGGACGTCCCGAACTGGTCCCCGGCATCGGTGTTCGACGCCTTGATGTAGGCCTGTTGCACCCAGATCGAGCCGTTGCGCACGAAGACGACGACCGCACCGGCGTCCGGTGCCGAGTCGTCGCCGGCGTTCCCGTCGACGCCGATCGCGGCGCCGTCCTCGTTCGGCACCGCGACCGCGATCGTGTCACCGTCGAGCGCGACCGCGCTCCCGAACAGATCTCCGAGGTCCGGAACCGACGCCTTGAGGTAGGCCTGCTGCACCCACGTCGATCCCGACCTCACGAAGACGTATGCGGCTCCGGCGTTCGGCGCCCCTTCGTCCGATTCGTCCCCGTTCACGCCGGCACTCGAACCGTCCTCCCTCGGGGCTCCGACGACGATGGTGTCGCCGTCGACGGCCACCGAACCGAAGCTGTCCGAAGCCTGGGTGTTGGAGGCCTTGAGGTACGCCTCCTGGACGATCTGAGCGTGCGCGACGGGGGTTGCGGACGCGGCGAGCAGAAGGGCGAGCGAGGTACGGAGCCTGGGCATGGTTCGAGGCGCGGCGGGACGACCGGCTCCTTGGTCGCACGGTACCCGTGCGCGCGCGATCCCGCCACGGACACCGGAGTCGATCGAGCCCTCGACGTAGACTCCTCGCGTCCATGACCCGCACCGCGCCCGACGACCTCCCGCCCCGCGCCTCCTCCCGCTTCGCGAACGACTGCGCCGACGTCCACGACCGCGATCGGCTCGAGCGCGCCCTCGAAGAGGCTGCGGAGGTGCTGCGCGCGAGCGACGACGCGGAAGTGCGGCGCGCTCGCTTCGAGCTCGTCGTGGAGTGCGCACACCGGATCGCCGAGC
>JAWKUH010000034.1:0-53282 GCA_041398665.1 Planctomycetota bacterium
GTACTCCACGACCGCCCACCACCCGTGTCGTTCGTCGCTCCACCATGAAGCTCAGCGTCATCAGCCTCTACACCGGGGCCGGAGGCCTCGACCTCGGCCTCGAAGCCGCCGGCTTCGACCCCAGCGCCTGCGTTGAGATGGACGGAGAGGCCGTAGCGACCCTTTGTGCCAACCGCTCGAAGTGGCCAGTGACGCACGCCAAGCTGGTGCCGAAGAGGTCACGCAACTCCACCGACATTTCGCCAGAGGAAGTCGTAGACGAAGCTGGAGTCGAGCCCGATCTTCTCGCCGGCGGGCCGCCTTGCCAGCCCTTCAGCAAGTCGGGGTACTGGCACAACGGGGACTCCGCGCGGCTCGACGATCCTCGCGCCGACACGCTGGAGTCCTACTTGCGCACCTTGGAGCTTGCGAGGCCGAGGGCCTTCTTGCTCGAGAACGTCCCGGGCCTCGCGTTCAACAACAAGAGCGAGGGGCTCACGTTCCTGCGAGACCGGATCCGCTTGATCAACCGTCGGGCGGGCACGAACTACACCTTCAAGGCCGCGCGGTTGAATGCTGCCGAGTACGGCGTACCGCAGCTTCGTGAGCGCGTGTTCGTCGTCGGTCATCGAGATGGCTTGGAGTTCGACTTCCCCGAACCGACTCACGTCAAGCCACCTCCGGTGGACATGACGGATCCTCGTCCGCACGAACCGGTGCGCGAGTCAGTGGACGGTCTGGAGCCCTACTCGACGGCGTGGGATGCGATCGGACATCTCGACGATCCGGCGCTCGACGAGGACGACGACCTCCGGGTGCGTGGGAAGTACGCGGAACTCCTTCCAACCATCCCCGAGGGCTGCAACTACTTGTTCCACGCGGACAAAGAGGGCAGGGAGCGGAAGCTGTTTGGATGGCGCACTCGGTACTGGTCGATGCTCCTCAAGTTGGAGAAGAGCCGACCGTCCTGGACCTTGACGGCGCAGCCTGGTCCAGCCATCGGGCCGTTTCATTGGCGGAGTCGTCGGCTCTCCGCGGCCGAGCTGTGCGCGCTCCAGACATTCCCCGCCGACTACAAGATCATCGGAAACAACCGCTCGGCACACAAGCAACTCGGAAACGCCGCGCCGTCGGCTCGTCGAGCATACTCGGCCTCGAGATCCGTCGCCGTCTTTTCGGCACAGGGTCCGCTGATTGAAGCCGATTCCCATGCGCCGCGATCCGATTCCGGAGCCGGAGCTGCCCGTCATCGGACTCTGTCGCGCCCGCCGTGAGGCCAGGGCCCAGCAGCTGCACGGCGGCACGGGCCTCGGGCCCTCGGCGGTGCGCCGCCCGCTACTCGGTCGGGCTTTCGACCCAAGCTCGCTGGACGTCCTCGCTGCTTCTATCTCTTGCCGTTGAGCCCGAGCTAGTAAAGGCCCATCGCGTCGTGCGGGTCTCCGGCATGTGCCGGATTACGTCGAGCAGCAAGCGCGAACACCGAGCACGATGTCGAGAGCGACTCGCAGCGCGTCGCGCCCTCCGCGACTCTGTCAGCCTCCAGCGGAGCATTGCCTGAGCTAGCGCCGCCACGACGCCGCGCGGAACTTCTTCCGCGCTCAAGCGGTCAAGAAACTGCAACACTTCGCTATCCAGAACGGGCGCTGCCGCTTTTACTCGACCGACAGGCTGACCTCTCTTCTGACGAATGCGCCCACGTCGCCCGTCCAACGACGGCTCGGGTCGTTGACCTTTCCCGTCCCGGACGTCGCTGTGCACCAGATCGAGTATCGCGGACAACGACTGCCTATCGACTTTTCCGCCTCGCTGTGAGCCTCCACGAATGCTGACGTTGATTCGACGAGGCGCGCCATTGCGAGGGGCCTTCCTTCAATGCCCACCTCTTCTGCTCGCCAGTCGCCTTGATCCGCGCCCGGAGGGAACGCGGCGAGGCGCGAGCGCGGTGTCACTAAGGTGCCGCACGGCCCAGGCACTCGCACAGGTAGGCGAGGTCGCCCTCGGTTCCTCGGCGAACCTTCATCTGACGCTGATCCGGCTGCACGTAGGAACGGCTGGTTGTTCAGTGGCCTTCATGCCGGTGGTTCGAATATCGATGCCTGCAATCTTGCAGCACACGGCACGAACATCGTCCTGGCGACGCTCCGGGCCGAGTAGCTCTTGTGCCCGCTGTCGAAGGGAGAAGGCATCGATGTGCTGATCCGTTGCCTGATGAGCAAGGGTCCCGGTGCAGGTCATGTCTTGCTGCCCGACGACGCGACCCTGTCTGCGCGTCTCGATCCACTCTCAGGGTTCTGATCGCTTTTCCCGGCGAGGCGGAGGGCGCGTTGGAAACACCTTTTCCGCGCCCAGTCGGTCGATCGTGATGCCCACCAGTGAGCACGGTGCCAGACGGGCGGCCTGGGGCGGGAAGCCGCATCAGCCGGTCCCGGCGCCGCCAATCGAGGCGGACGGGAACTCACTGCCGTCTCCTCCAGCTTCCTACCGCACCGAGGTACACTTTTGAATGTTGAGCGCCGCGACACGCTGCCGGCATGCGGAGCACCAAAGGACGCTGGTGAAGCGGCGCCCTCAAACTTCCGGCAGGGCGGGACGCAGGAGATTCTCGGGCGTTCCCAGAGACCTCCGCCTCGACCTCGGGGGTGCTGGCGTTATCCCAAGATTCCAGAGGCCGTACTCCCGGGAGTGCTGAACTCGAGTGATTCTGGAATGACGCTGTCCTTGAGGGAGACGACGCCTACTTCATCGGCTCAGTCGTCGCCAGCAAGCAGGATCCTCGGTGTGTTCGGCGTCGTTGATGGCCAGCAGCGGCTGACGATCACGATGCTGCTGTGTGCGATACGGAAATGAGATAGTGCTGTCAGCTGGGCTTGAGTCGTTGGCGAAGGGCATGCATCAGTTGATCGAGAGGCTGAGCGTCGAGGAGGTCGCCCGAGTACGTGCCTAGCCGGAGACGTCACACCCATACTTCCCGGAGCACATCCAGAAGTTCGGCGAGCCATCGTGCAGCAAGGAGATGGGGAGGAGAGAAGTGCCTTCAAAGGCGTTTTGCACTTCTCCGACCAAGTGCACGATGTCGGTGTCTGTGCAGTCCGATACCTCGCTAAGGCCGACAAGAAGGCGGCCACAAGATGAAGAAAGTAGCTGTGAGAGACTTCCAGAGACAAGCTGCTCAGTTTGACGTTGGATTTTTGTAGAGCTGAAGATGAGGAAAGCGCAAAAATACATTCTGAGACTCTAAATGCTCGTGGCAAGGACTTGCGCCTATCGGATCTCAAGCCAAGAATCATCTGGCCAGGAATCTCAGGAAGTTGACACGAAGACGGTCGACCGTTGAAGGAGCGCTGGACGCGTTCGACCTTCATCGACGGTCGACGCGACCATCTCGATTGATGGCTTTATTCATCACCAATGGCTGTCATCGAGGTCACTACGTTTCCGAGAAGTCGGCGGCCAAGTGAGATTAAGCGCATCATCAAGGCCGCAGGCCTCGGATCACCTTGACGGTGCCTGTCTCCGAGTCAGGTCTTTACAGGTCACTGTTCGGCCCGACTACTGAAGTGGAAGCGGACGAGCTGCCCATTCGGAAGCCCTTGAGGCGCTAGCTACATTTCTCGAGTGGTTCAGCCCACGCCACCGCCGCTGTCGCTGCTTAGCCTACGACGCCAGACTGCTGCTTCATCTGAAGGTCGCTGTGTCAGTTATTGAGGCCTTTCACTTTCAGTTCACGGTAACGGCGGCCGATTTCTTCGTCGGGCGGGATGTCGAAGATGTACGCGTACGGGCCAGGCGATTCGCGCATGCGCCAACTCCGAGCAGGCGAAGGAGATTCGGGCGCTTTCTGCAAGAAACTAAAGGGATCACTTGCCGGCTCCCCTCGACTTCGAGGTGCATTTCCCGGTGGATTTGGCCTTACCGGAATGAGGTGACCTCGAGACAGGAAGTTCAACTGGCACGTGCTCGGGCGGATCACACGCTTCGGTTGAGTCGAGCCACGATGACTACGAGGAGCCTCACGATAGAGCACCTTGATCCTGCAGAGTCGAACGCTATAAGCGAGGAGTCCGTCGCGAATATCGGTAACCTTGTCTTTGCGGGTCTGAAAACGAACGAAGAGTTAAGCCAAGCTGTTCGATGTCAAGCGAAAGTTTGCTCCAGAAGGCCACAGAGCAGTGGACGACCTAATCCTCGACAAAAGCTACGTCATGGGACGATGCGACGATCTTGAAGCGCAGTTACACGCCGAGATTGCCCGACCAAGGTTTGGACGATCTGATAGGCCGGCCAAGAGTCCTGCTGGAGTGACGCCCGGATCCAAGTTCCACGTGGACCTAAGTCGGGGGCTGCCTCACAAGCAGCGGATGTAGAACGAGCAGGTGACGTGCGAGTTTGTCGCGGCGCGGTATCCTCCTGTTCCCGCACGGCTCCGCCAGGCTTTTCACGCGATCCGCGTCGCCGCGGTCAACGTCCTGCCGTCCGTCACACGTCGCGGTCGAGCACTGCTCGTTCCGCACCGCGGACGACGTCGGCCGCGCGTCACCCGTGTTCGCGCATCCACCGCGCAGCCGCCGCGCGATCCGCGCGAGCTGGACGCCACGCGCCCGGGTCGTCGCCGCGCATGCGCAACTCGACGTCGTCGATCTCGAAGGTCGTCCAGGACCTGGCGTTCGCGCGGCGCCGCGCTCGCCGAGGGATGCGACGCAAGCGTCCGCCGTCGGCTGTCCGCCGGACATGCCGATCCACGGTCCGGCGAGGCCCGCGACCTGCAGTGGCTCGATCCCCAGCGACCCGGCGCACGACGTCCGGTTCGCCGCAGAGCGTCGAGCACGTCGCGCAGCATCCCGAGCGGCGTGCGCCTGAGCCGAGCGCCTCGTGCAGGCGACGGATGAAGAGCAACCGATGGAGGTGTTCGACGTAGTGCGCGCCCTGGCCCTTGCCCTCCGGCGGGGCAGGACGCCCTCGGCGATCCACGAGTGATGCGCCGGGTCGGGAAAACCGGTGTCAAGCTCGAGGTCCTCGAGGGAGAAGGTCGGTGCGGGGGTCGGTATGGGGGACATAGTGAAGAACGCGACATTCGAGATGTCAAGATAGAGGCCGCAGAATCGGCAGGGCTTCTCCAGGCCCGCAGGCCTGATTTCTATACTTCCGGCGCCTTGTCGCCTGGGGACTGGGTCTGTCGGGTGGTGCGGCATCGCCCGACCGCTGCTCAAGTCTGCGCATCCGTGCGCACGAAAGTTTCCATGGGCATGTACGATTCCGGTAAGCACGAAAGCTCACCCATGGCCCTCCGACCGCGATCCTCCCCAGAGAGCGCCACGCTGCCGACCTCGTCGCCCGACGCTTCGAAGCGACGGTTGGCGCCCCGTCCCTGACTCCGCCGGTCCGCCCGACGGGCCGCGCGCCGACCTCGTCCTCGCGAAGGGCCGTCGGCGACTCGCGGTCGAGCGAAGGCGCTCGGTCCGGGTCACGTGACGCCTGCGCGGACGGCTGGCCGAAGCGATCACCCACGCGCGCGTCGGGTGGGCGCGGGCAGCGGATCGAGCGCCGACGCCGTCGCGATCGTGGTCGCAGAGCGGCTGTCGTCGTCGTCGCTCGAGATGCTGCGTGACTACGTTCGCGAGGTCGCGCCGGAGCAGGCATGGGGAGCGGTCGACGCGTCATGGGCCTGTTCGAGCCGCACGGCGAGGGCTGCCGCGCACATCGCCGCGCGGTCGAGTTCGCAGGGTTCGTTCGAAGCGCTCGCCGACTGGGTCGCGGAGCCGCGCGGCGCGCCGGCGGCAATCCCTTCTCCTATCCTCGGTCAGTGGATGGACAAGGTGCTGCTCGCGGGCGACGTGCCGAGGAACTGCTCTCGGCACCGCGTCGCCCGATCGCGAGAGCGTCAGCGAACTCGCCGAGGTGGCGCGCGTCTCGATCGCGAGCGCGTCGCGCCACGTCGCGGCGCTCGAGTCGCCTCGACTCCTGGAGCGCGGCGCGACCGGATCGCGCGTCGAGCGCCGCGCCGATCTCTTCCGGCGCTGGGCCGCGGTCGCGTGGTGCCGCAGGAGGAGCGGCGTGCAGCTCCTGTTCCTCGCCGACGACGCCTTCGCGAAGATCGAGGACGTTCTGCGTCGTCGCGTCGGCGAGCCTTCCGCGCAACGGCTCGAACGATCGAACAGGCCGGGCCGGCGGGCGCGCGCGTCTGTCTCGCCTCGTTCGCGGCGAGCCGGGCGCTCGGGTCGGCCACGTGCGCGGCGCCGATCTCACCCTACGTCGAGGTCGGCGTCGGAGCGCGGTCTCGCCGGCCTTCGAGTTGCACCTCGGACGACGGGCGGAACTTCGACGCGATCGCCATCGTGCCGCGCTTCCCTCGAGTCCGTCTTCCGGTGCTGCGTCGTCCGCAACGGCGCGCCGGCGGCGGACGCGCTGCGCTGGCTCGACGTCGCCGGACACTCGAGGCCGCAGCGCCGAGCAGGCCGCGGAGATCATGGCGAAGCTCGGGTGACTGACCAGTGACGACCGGCTGCTTCCCGTGCAGGCGCTGATGTGCACTGCCCCCGTCGCCGACCAATGACTGGTGGTGGTCGGTGCACGGCGCACCGCCTCTTCCTGCGGCACCCGCTCGCACGGGATCCCGGGTTCGCGCCGCTGACGACGGAGGACGTGGACGTGGCGGCGCCGCTCGAACTCGTGCACTCCGGCTCGAACGAACTCCTGGACCGACCTGCAATATCGGTTCCGGGAGGACGTGCGCGGCAGTGTTCGCCACCACGGTCTACGTGCCGGAGCGTGGCGCTGCCGGCTATCTGCTCGGCCGTTCCTCGCCGCGCGATGGTCAACGAGGCGGGGAGACGACGCGGAGCGTCGAGATGCGCGGCATCCGCATGGAGCCCCTCGATTCGGTCGACGTGCTGCTCCGTCGGCCGTGGAGCACACGAATCGTCGACAGCGGCGACGCCTTCGACGTCCGCGTCGTGCATCCTGTCGACTTCGCCGTGCAGAAGTTGCTATTCGGGAGAAGCGAGGTCTCGAGGAGCGCGAAGGGACCTGCTCTACCTCCGACACAGTGCTCATGTTCGGTGCCGCGCTCGGGGAAGTCGCCCTGAACTTGGATGACGGCGGAATCTCGAAGCCCCGTCAGCGTCGCGCTCGCGCCGCGCTCCAGAGCTACCTGTCACTCGATTCCAACGACGCGCGCCGCGCGAGCGAGATGGCACGTGGGCAACGCCGTGACGCACCTGCTCGAGAGCTCCTCGTCGCGCGGGTGCGCGCAGGTCTCGCGCAGCTCCTTCCCGTTCCTCGCCGACGGAACTTCGGTGGACTGAGATCTCGCGCCCGGATCCGTTCGTCACCCCCGCAGCGCAGCGAGTCCAGCACCACGTCGATCACCCCCGTCGCACCCACCGGCGCCGTCGCACGCACCCGGACCACCCGGCTCACCAACACCACCGCGAACGCGCGGTCCTCGACGACCGAGCCGTCGCCCGCACACGCCTCGACGACCAGCCCCGACGTCAGGACGCCTGCGGCCTGTCCGCGAAGCCGCGTCGGCTCCACCGCGTCGTCCGGGTCGATCGGTTCGACGCAGCGTGTCGCGCAGCACGCTCTGAGGTCGAGTCCGTCCAAGCGGCGCGGGATCCGTCACGATGCGGAACGACGCGTCGCCGACGATGCCGATCACGCCGCCGGTGACCTCGCGCAGGTCGGTCCCACCGGGCGGACGAAGAAGCCTGCGCCGCTCCACGTCCGCCGGTCGGCGGCGTCGCGGGCGCCGGCGCCGGTCGAGGCGGCCGCGCGTGAGGCCGCCGAGCAGCGCGGAGGTACGCGCGGCTCCGGCGTCGCGCAGGGGCGCGCTCGGGCGTCGCCGAGGTCCACGAGGTAACGCACGCCGTCGCCTCGACGACGAAGAGGGAGTGGTGTTCGTGGACGCCGTGCTCGTCGTCGGTGGTGCGCAGCTCGATGCCTTCGCGGTCAGGTCGAGCAGTTCGCGCTCGACGTCGACGACCACCGGCGAGACGTCGGAGTCGATCGATCCGCCGAAGCCGAGCGCGTGGAAGCCGCGCGCGGTCAGGCACGTCGCCGCCCGCGACGCACCAGACGATGCGGAGCGCCAGGGTCGTCGGCCTGGTCGGCGCGACGTCGATCCAGGTCGCGTCGGCAGGAAGTTCTCGTGCACCTGAACCCTGGCGGCACGGTCCACGCGCGAGTCCTGCCGCGACGGCGCGGCGCGGACGCAGCGGGAGCGGCGCTGCGAGCACGAGCGAGTCGAGGAAGCGCTCGACCACCGCGCGCGTCGGCGCGTCGAGATCGCCGGGCCAGGTCGCCGTGACGTCGACGAGCGCTCGGCGCCGAAGGTGGAGGCCTGGAGACGAACCTCGCTCGGCGCCCTTGCTGCGCTCGAAGCCGCGCGCAACGCGACGCTGTCGCGCGTGGCGAACGTCGTGCGCGTCGAACGCGCGACGGATCCGACGGTCCAGCCGTCGGCCTCCTGCACCTTCACCCTCGAGCACGCTCCTCGCGTGGTCGCGCACGTACGGGATCGGGTCGTACATCGCGAACGAATGCCCGAGTTCCTTGTGCGGCGGTTCGTCCGCGCAGAACGCGATGCGCAGCGTCGCCCTGCGCCGTCCGCGAACTCGACGGAGGGTTGTCGACGAGCGCGATGGCAGGTGCATGGTCCAGCTGTCCGGGACGTCGAACGTGCCGGGCCTGATGTGTTCAGGCGGCGCGGGCCGGGCGCGAGCCGCGACACGCGCGCCATGCAGTTGGCGAAGACGCCGAGCAGCTCGTTCTGCGCCGGCGGCCGGCGTGACGAGCGTCGCCGTCGCCGCGTGCTCGCCGAGCGCCGCTCCGAAGACGTAGATCTGCAGCGTCTCGCCGCCGAGCTCCGCCTCCACGCCGAAGGCGTCGTGCGCGTCCAGGAAGTCGCCGCCGACGCGCTGGGGTTCGGCGACGGTCGCGTCGGGATCGAGCTCGCGCGCGACCTCGCGCACGATCCCCGGCAGCGCAGCGACGTAGGCGTCGGCCGCGACATCGTCGCGCACGTCGAACCACATCGCTGCCGGACTCGCGAACACCCACGTGTTCGACGCGTCGAGCCGCGTCCCGTGCTCCGTCGGCACGACGGCGAGCGGGATGCCGATCGAGAGCCGCCCTGGAAGAGCGTCGGATCGGCGGGCGGCGTCGCGCGCGCGATCGTCGCGCAGAGCGCGTCGAGCCGCTGCCACAGCACGTCGTCCTTCCGGCCTCGGGCTGATCGCCGTGAGGACGAGCGCGGCGTCTTTCGACGGATCGCGAACGCACGGATCTCGGTCGTGCCTGCCGTCAGCGTGGCCGCACCGGGCCGCCACGATCCAACGCGCGACGTCGCGCGCCTTCGCCGAACTTCCTGCGCGCGCCCTGGTTCTCGATCTGACTGCGCTGGTTCCCGAGCGTGACGAGCGCGATCTCGTCGCCGCTGCGCCGCGGTCGGCGAACACGACGGCTTCGATCTGGCCTCCGGGAACGCGTAGCGCAGCAGTTGGAACTCACCACGACGCGCTGGCGCTCGCCGGGGACGAGCGGGACGTCGAAGCGGAAGCCGCCGATGCGCTGCGAACGCGTGTGCGCCAGCGTGGCGAGGTCCTTCGACGCGAGCGAGCTTCCAGAATCTGTCGACCACGTCCTCGAAGACGTGGAACGCGAGCGGGTCCGCGACGGCGGTGACGACGCCGTCGACGCGGCCCGCACGCTCGAAGCCGAAAGCCTGGTGCGGAACGCGACCTTTCCTTCGTGTCGGTCCACTCGACCGCGAGACCGGTGACGCTCGCGCCGGTGGCGATCGTGCGCGTCGGCGCTGGAGCATGCCGTCGCCGTCAGGATCGGCCGCCCGCATGCGCGCGGCGCCATCTCGTCGAGCAGTCCTTCGCGAACTTCGTCCGGCGCCATGCCGCCTGCCGGAGTGCGGCGATGAAGCAGCGGTTCGTCCGCCGCGTCTTCCGTCGGTGCGCACCTCGACGAAGTAGAGGCTCCGTTCGACATCTCCTGGACCGCGTAGCCTCGCGCAGATCGAACGCGAAGCCCGCGCCATCGACGTGTCGGACTGAAACCTGACGGCGTGCCGCCGATCGAAGCGGGCGAGTGACGATGGCGACTGTCGGGAGGAGAGCGGGTGGACCATGACGGCGTGTTGCGGATCGCGCCGCCGCGACGCGACGGCTCGACAGGAGCTGTCCAGGCGGTGAGCCGTGACCGACGGACCGGAGATCCTGGGGGTCGGAGGGCGATGGGGTGACTTGAGCGCGCCGCACGCGGGCGTCGATCGCGCACCGCGGCGCACGGGTGGAACCGCGGCGCGACAGCGCGTTCGGCGGAGATCGAAGAGTCGCGCCGAAGCGACGCGACTTCCGCGCTCACCCCCTCATACTCCCCGAGCGCCCCCACCATCCCGCGCCTCCGGTCTCGCCGATCGTCCCGCCCGCTCCCGTCGCGAAGCGCAACACACCCGTCGCGTCGACGAACAACAGCCAGTCCTCCGCCGCCGCGGGCGGATCGCTCTCGTCGTCGGGGTCGAAGACGATCGCTCCACCCGGATAGGTGACGACGGCGACGTCGGGACGCAGCTCGCGCAAGGTCGCGGTCAGCGCGTCGCGCGGCGCGTCGCCGATCAGCTCCGGCACGGCGACGACGAGCGGGACGGCGGCGTGGTAGCGGTCGAGGAGGTCGACCGCCTTCTCGACCTGACGTTGCGCGCGGTCGACGAGGCGGTCGACGTCGACGGGCTGGTCCGCGCGATCGACGTCGGGCAGCGGCACCCAACTCAGGAGGGTGCCGTGCGGTGAGACGGGGACGCCGAGGACCGGGCGGTTGAGGAGGCGGTCGAAGAGCTGCGTCGGCGGGCGGCGCACGTCGAGCGCCTCGAGGCGTTCGCGCGCGACGTGCGACGACGGATCGGTGTCGAGTCGCCACGTCGCGTCGAGGCGCTGCACGCGCGGCTCGATCACGCGGATCGCTCCCATGCCCGTCGCGAAGCCGATGTGTCCCTCGATCGGCGCGCCGTCCGGCGTGTGGTAGGTCGCGACCTCCTCGCCCTCGATCCAGACGTGCGCGCAGGCGCCGTCGACGACGACCTCGAGCTCGAAGTTCTCGCGCGGCGTGTCGAACTTCGCGTCGCCGCCGCGGACCGAACCGATCAGCGCACCTTCGCGGTCGCGCAGGCCGTCGACGCGCCAGCCGACGCCGTCGATGTCCTTCGTCGTCTCCGCGCTGCCGATCGCGTAGAGGAAGTCGCCGGCGGAGAAGTGGAGGCGCAGGTTGCGGTCGCGGCGCGTGTAGCCGAGCACGAGCGCGCCGCTGACGAAGCTCGTCGTGAACTCGACGCGACAGCGGACGCGATAGCGCCCGGGCTGCATCCAGTCGCTCGCCATGGCGACGGCGTCGCGCTGGTGCGCCGTGCGGTCGAGCGTGCCCGTGCCCTTGCGCGGCGCCTCGCGGCCGACGTGCACGTCGCGCTGCTCGTCGACGTACCACAGGCCGGGAACGCGACGTTCCTCGTAGTCGGTGAGGCTCACGTCGGACCAGCCGCCGAGACCGAGCACGCGCCAGGGTTCGTGCGGCGACCGCGTCGCGTCGACGCGCGGCGCCGGTTCGTCCAGGAGGAGCGGCGCGCCGAGCGCGGCGGCGAGTTCGTCGTGTCGACCGAGCCACGGTCGGCGGCGCCGGTCCGACCGGACTCGCGCGCGACGGTCGCGGCGCTCTCGAACGCGGCGAGCAACGCGGCGCGTGCGCGGCAGTTGCGCGAGGAACGGCGCCTCGGCGACTGCCGTGTCGAGCGCGCGCCGGCGCTCGAGATCGACGTCGTTGCGCAGGACCCAGGCCGCGTCGCGCGCGCCGTGCTCGTCGAGGAAGCGCGCGATCTCGAGCAGGCGCCAGCGCACGCGCTCGTCCGCCGCCGTCGACCAGGTGAACGCGGCGACCGCGGCGTCGTCCTTGCCGATCTCCGCCAGCACGCGGCCCGCGTGGAAGGCGTGCTCGTCGCCGTAGAACGGCTCGGCGCGGCGACGCGCCCACGACCAGCTCGGTTCGTCGAAGACGAGGTCGTCGGCGTCGTTCCCGACGTCGGTGGCGTAGCGCCCGATCCACGGCGCGCGCGACTGCCAGTAGAAGCCGCGCAGGAACTCGACGAAGCCCGTCGCGAAGGCCTCGAGTCCGGCCGGTCGACCGTCCTTGCCGTCCGCGAAGTACGCCTCGAACAGCTCGACCGGCGTGCCGCGCACGCGCGCGAGCTTCTGCATGTACGGCTCGAGGTTCGCCGCGAACAGCGGAGCGCCGCTCGCTCCCGGCCACGACCGGAGGTAGACGAACAGGGCGTGTCCGGCCGGGTAGTTGTCGCGGTAGTCGTCGATCGTCCCGTCGAGGAGCTTGCGCAGGTTGCGCACATCGCCGTAGCCCTTGATGTACGCCGTCTCGACCATGCCGGCGGAGACCGCGTTCTCGACGAACTCCTCGGAGTAGAGGTCCTCGTAGGCCGCCGCGGTCCACACGGCTCGGCCCTCGAGCAGCCAACTCGGCAGGCCCGGGTAGAGCAGTCCGTCGAAGCGGTGCGTGAGCTCGTGCGTGATCCCGCGACCGAGTCCGGCGATCGTGCCGCACGCGAAGCGCAGCACGGTGAGGTCGCCGCGCTGGAAACCGGGCGCCCACCAGAAGCCCGGACTCTCCGACTCGAGGCCGGCCATCTCGGGGTCGATGCGCAGCGTTCCGGGTCGCTCCGCGAACGGGTCGCGGCCGTACCACGCGACGAGGCGACGGTGGTGTTCCTCGACGGTCGACGCGGCGCCGAGCAGCGTCTCGTAGCCGCAGATCGTCTCGACGCGGTAGAGCCCGGTGGGGGAGACGGCGACGCCGGGGTTCGCGAAGTCGGCGTGCTCGCGCGTGAACACGAGCTGGTCGGGGAGGTCGAGCTCGAGGAGCTCGTCGACGGTGAGCGGCGCACCCTGCTTCGCGAGGAGCTTCTCGCGCGCGCGCTCGAGCGCGTCGGCGCCGACGGACTGCAGCGACTTCGCGTCGGACGGCGCGTCGTTCTGCAGCTCGTCCGAGTTCGCCTGGTAGCCGAGACCGGCGAGCAGGCGCGCGAGTCGGATCGACTCGCCGACGCGACCCGAACCCTGGGCGGACTTGAGCGCCTGCTTCAGGTCCTTCGCGACGTCGCTCTCGAGCTTGGGCGGCGGCACGACGGTGTGCGTCGGGTCGGAGGGGAGCGCGGCGGCGAGCGCGGGCACGCCGCGAGCGAGTCGGCGCGCGAGCTCGTCCGCCCACCACGCGACGATCGCGTCGTCGGGGTGCGAGCGCGCGCGCTTCGTGCGGTCCGCCGCGAACGCCGCGAGCTCCTCGACCGCGGCGACGCGCGCGGAGAGCGCCGCTTCCGACTCGGGCGACGCCGCGCGCACCTCGTCGGCGAGCTTGCGGTCGAGCGACGGCGCGCCCCTCGCGTCGGCGGACGCGCACAGGAGGGCGTCGGCCCAGCGGCTCCGCGCGTCGTCGTCGTCCGCCGTCGCGCGCACGAGCAGCTCGAGCACGCGCGGATCGTCGGGTCGGTGCGCGAGCGCGTTCTCGAAGTGCTCCGCCGCCGCGTCGAGCCGCCCGCTTCGAGCGCGGTGCGCCCGCGCTCGAGCATCATCACCGCGGGGTCGTCGAGCGGTCGCGCCGTCGGCGCAACGGCGAGGGCGAGCAGCGAGAGGAGGACCACGGTGCGCATCACCGACAGAGTCGCACACCGCCGCGGCGGCGCGCTCCGGTCCGTACGAACTTCGACCCAGCGGTCGGAGCGCGGCCCCGCGGTGTCGGGCCCGTACCATCTCCCGATGCCGACACGACCGCACCGCGCACGAGCGCGCCGGACGGGCCGCGCGTGCGCCCTGCTCGCCGGCTCCGCCTTCGCCGCACTGACGTCCTTCGCGGTGCAGGAACCGGAAGGTCCCAGGGGACCCGCGGTCGAGGTCTCGACGGCGTGCGCCCTCTGCCACTCGAACTCCGACGCCGCGACGGCGATGCGCGACGCGGACGGCGTCGGCGTCGCGCCCTTCGACCTGTGGAGCGGCACGATGATGGCGAACTCCGCTCGCGACCCGCTGTGGCGCGCCGTCGTGTCGGCCGAGGTCGCGGCGACGCCGTCGCGACGCGCGGACATCGAGGCGAAGTGTCTGCGTTGCCACTCGCCGATGGCGCGCTTCGCGGGGCTCGACGAGCTCGAACTCGAGTCGCCGATCCACGTGCTGCACCACGACTCGCGCGTCGGCGAACTCGCACGCGACGGCGTCTCGTGCACGATCTGTCACGGCATCGTGCCGGACGGGCTCGGCACGGAGGCGAGCTACACCGCCGGCTTCCGACTCGACGACCGACAGCGGCTGTTCGGTCCGCACGCCGAGCCCTTCGCGATGCCGATGCAGCGGCACACCGGCTTCACGCCGACCGAGGCGTCGCACGTCACGACGTCGGCGCTGTGCGCGAGTTGCCACACGCTCGAGACGCACGCGCTCGACGCGGACGGCGAGGAGGTCGGCGTGCACTTCCTCGAGCAGTC
The DNA here is from genome assembly GCA_041398665.1 of Planctomycetota bacterium. GTDB lineage: Bacteria > Planctomycetota > UBA1135 > UBA1135 > Rohdeia. The sequence continues at coordinate 14,516 of JAWKUH010000034.1, forward strand.
GCCGTATCTCGAGTGGCGCAACTCGGACTTCCGCGACGAGGGCGATCCGGGCCCGCTCGCGGCGAGCTGTCAGAGCTGCCACGTGCCGAAGCACGACCTCCTCGGGCGACCGATCTCGACGCGCATCGCACGCAACCCGGCGGGACGCGACTTCCCGCCCGTCGAGCCGCGCGACACGTACGGTCGGCACGCCTTCGTCGGCGGCAACACGACGGTGCTCTCGATGCTGCGCGACTTCGGCGCGGAGCTCGGCGTCACGGCGCCCGCCGAGGCCTTCCAGCGCACCATCGACGCGGCGCGCGCGCAACTCGCGACGGCGACGGCCGACGTCTCGATCGAGGACGTGCGTGCGGAGGACGGCGCGCTGCGCTTCCGCGTCGCCGTCGCGAACCGGACGGGACACAAGTTCCCGACGGGACACCCGATCCGACGGGCGTGGCTGCGCGTCGTCGTGCGCGACGCGAACGGCGCGACGCTCTTCGTGTCCGGCGACACCGACCACCGCGGCCGCATCGTCGGTCGCGACGGCGCACCGCTGCTTTCGGAGCTGGCCGGCGGTCCGATCGAGCCGCACCGCGACGTCGTCCGCGCGCCCGACGAGGTCGTGCTCTACCACGCCGTGATGTCCGACTCCCTCGGGAACGCGACGCACACGCTCCTGCGCGGAGCGGGGTGGGTGCGCGACGACCGCCTCCTGCCGAAGGGCTGGCGCGCCGACGCGCCCGACGCGTCGCGCACGGCGCCCGTCGGCGTCGAGGGCGACGCCGACTTCGTCGCGGGAGGCGACTCCGTCCGGTTCGAGCTCGAGGGTCTCGAGCGCGCGGCATCGATCGAGGTCGCGCTCGTGTACCAGCCGGTGAGCCTGCGTTGGGTCGCCGAGCTCCAGCGCTTCGCCACACCGGAGATCGCGCGGTTCCAGCGCCTGTTCGAGCACTCCGACCCGTCGCCCGAGCTCGTCGCGCGCGCGGTCTGGCAGCGCTGACGACGTTCCGCGCCGCGAGCGCCGAGGCCCGTTCCGCGAACCGACGGGGCGCGCCTCGTCACGTGTGTGCGGCACCTCCGTGCCGAGCCGGTATCCTCGCCCCATGCCCCCCAGCGAGCCCGGCTCGTCGTCCTCGTTCGCGGGCGAGTTCGCACCCGGCGAGGTGCTGATCGGTCGCTACCGCGTCGTCGCACTCCTGGGCGAGGGCGGGATGGGGCAGGTGTACCTCGCGGACGACCTCGTCCTCGGCCAGCCCGTCGCTCTCAAGTTCCTGCCCAGGAACATTGCCGAGACGGAGGGCGGCCTCGAGCGCTTCCGCAGCGAGGTCCGCCTCGCCCGCGAGGTGTCGCACCCGAACGTCGCGCGCGTGCACGACATCGGCGAGGTCGACGGGCGGCACTTCCTCACGATGGAGTTCGTCGACGGGGAGGACCTGTCGAGCCTCGTGCGCCGCATCGGCCGCGTACCGCGCGAGAAGGCGGCCGAGATCGGTCAGCAGATCTGCGCGGGACTCGCGGAGGCGCACCGCGTCGGCGTGCTGCACCGCGATCTCAAACCGGCGAACGTGATGCTCGACGGCGAGGGGCGCGTGCGCCTCACCGACTTCGGACTCGCGGTCGCCGCGGACGACACGTCGAGCGGGCTCGCGGGCACGCCGCAGTACATGGCGCCGGAGCTGCTCGAGGGCGCGCGCGCGAGCGAGGCGAGCGAGGTCTACGCGCTCGGTCTCGTGCTGTACGAGCTCTTCACCGGCAAGCGCGCGCTGCGCGGCGAGTCGCTCGCCGAACTCTCGCGCGAGCACGCGGCGGGCGGCCCCGACCCGGCCTCGCGCGTGCTCGCGGACCTCGACCCGACGGTCGAGCACGTCATCGCGCGCTGCCTCGAACGCGACCCCGCGGACCGTCCGGCCTCGATCGGCGAGGTCGCGCGCGCGCTGCCCGGCGGCGACCCGCTCGAGGCGGCGATCCGTGCGGGCGAGACGCCGGCGCCCGAACTCGTCGCCGCGGCGCGGCGCGACGTCGGTCCGGCGTGGTTGCCCTGGTCGCTCGCACTGGTCGCGGTCGCGCTCGTCGCGACGTTCGCGTGGATCTGGCCGAAGTCGCGCTTCCAGGGCCACACGACCGGCGTCGAACCGCGCGACGTGCTCGTGAAGAACGCGCGCGACCTGCTCGCGTCGCTCGGTCACGAGGAGCGTGCGGTCGACGGCGCGGCCGGCGTCGTCCTCGACCGCGGCGCGTTCGCGTGGGCGAACGCGAAGCCGCAGAACACCGCGCGCTTCCCGGCGGAAGGGCCCGCACCCGTGCGCTTCTGGTACCGCAGCGCCGACTCGCCGCTCGTGAGCTGGGCGCAGTTCTGGGTCGGTCGGTTGCTCGAGGACCCGCCGCACGTCGAGCCCGGGATGGCGCGCGTCGTCACCGACCTGCGCGGTCGGTTGCTCGAGCTCTCCGTGCTCCCGCGCGTCGGCGAGGTGCCGAAGGACGGCGAGCCCGACTTCGCGCCCGTGCTCGCCGCCGCCGGGCTCGACGACGCGACGCTCGTGGACGCGCAGCCGCAGCTCGTCCCCGACGCTCCGTTCGACCGGCGCGTCGCGTGGACGACGACGCTCCCCTCCGCGCCCGACGTCGAACTCCGGGTCGAGGCCGCGGCGCTCGGCGGTCGCGTGCAGTGGTTCGACGTGCACCGTCCGTGGGACCGTTCGACGGCACGACATCCCTACGCGTCGATGGACCAGACGGGGAACGCACTGACGCTGTTCGTGCTGCTCGTCGCCGTCGTCTTCGCGCGCCGGAACCTCGCGAGCGGTCGCGCGGACAGGAGCGGAGCGTGGCGCGTCGGCACGGCCATGTTCGCGGTCGTCGTCGCGGGCTGGGTGATGGTGGCGCACCACGTCGTGGGCGCGAGCAGTGTCTACGCCCTCTTCGTGCGCATCGCGTCGGCGCTGTTCTACGGCGTGTTCGCAGCGGCGTTCTACCTGGCGGTCGAGCCGTCGTTCCGGCGCCACTTCCCGCGCCGGCTCGTGAGTTGGGTGCGGCTCCTGCAAGGGCGCTTCGCCGATCCGCTCGTCGGTCGCGACGTGCTCGCCGGCGTCGCGTCGGGCATGGGGCTCGCGACCGCGTTCGCCGCGTTCTCCTACGTCATGCACGCGAACGGCGCGCCCGGTTTCGGTTGGGCGCCGTCGAGCGGCGCGATCTCGGAGTTCGGTCTCGGACGACCGGGCGCGGAGATCCCGACGCTGCTGCGTGACGCGGCCGTCACGACGATGACGGTCGTGCTGATCCTCGTCCTCGCGCGTGTCGCGCTGCGACGGACGTGGCCCGCGGTGCTCGCGGCGTCGGTCGTCACGACGGTGCTCATGTCCGTCGGATTCCCCGCGCTCACGCCGGCCTACGTCGCGGTGACGCTCCTCCTGTCGACGCTCTGGATCCTGTTGCTCGTGCGCGTCGGCTTCCTGTCGGTCGCCGTCGCCGGCGTCGTGTACCTGACCGCCCAGTCGCGCTTGGCGTCGATGGACCCGAGCCACCCGTTGTCCGAGCCGATGTGGCTCGGCCTGGCGATGATCGCGGCGCTGCTCGTCTGGGGGCTCGTCGGGGCGGTGCGTTCGCCGGTCACGGGCTCGGCGCCGTCGCCGCAGCACGTCGATCGAGCCCCGGCGACACGCCGAACTCGCGCTTGAACGCGCGACAGAACGCGGCCTCGGAGCGATAGCCGAATCGCTCGCCGACGAGACCCAGCGAGTCGTCCGTGTCGCGCAGCGCGGCGCGCGCGAGCTGCAGGCGCCACCGCGCGAGGTAGCGCATCGCCGGTTCGCCCACCACCTGGGTGAAGCGGGCGGCGAACGCGGAGCGCGACATCGCGGCGCTGCGCGCGAGCGACTCGAGCGTCCAGTCGCGGCCCGGCTCGCGGTGCATCGCGGCGATGGCTCGGCCCAGTTGCTCGTCGCGCAGGGCGGCGAGCCAGCCCGCGTCGACGTCGGCCTCCGTCTCGATCCAGTGTCGCACCATCTGGATCACGAGCACGTCCGCGAGCCGTGTGATGACGGTCTCGCCCCCGGGCCGCAGCGACTCGGCCTCGCGCGCGACGAATCGCAGGGTGTCCGCGAGCCAACGGTCCTCGCCGCCGTCCCACGCGTCCCACGAATTCGCGGGTCGCACGAGCACCGGCGGCAGCGCGTCGACGAGTCGCTCGGCCGCAGCGTGCTCGAAGCGCACGACGACGCACACGAGTCGACAGAGCTCGCCGCCGCCGCCGTGCACGAGCCGCTCGTAGCGCTCGGTCACGCGCTCGATCGGCAGGTCGAAGAACGGGACCGCGTCGCCGCCGCGAGCGTGGACCAGTCGGTGTCCGAGGCCGTGCGGGACGAGTGCGAGCGCGCCGCGTTCGAGCAGCACGGGTTCGCTGCCGTCGATCTCGAGCCAGCACCGACCGGCGGTCACGACGTGGAACATCATGTGTCCCTCGAAGGGCGGCAGGTCGACGCCCCACGGGGCGGTCAGGGTGGAGTGCGCGTAGACGCTGCCGGTCAGTCGCAGGAGGTGCAGCGCCTCGCCGAGCGGGTCCGCGGGGGCCGGCAGTTCCGTGGGACGTTCCATGGGGGCATCGTCGCGCGGCGCGATCCGATCGTCCAGAGCCGTGGACGATCGGCAAAGAAGGGCGGACGCGACGGCATGGCGCGTCCTGTCCTGGCTGCCGATGCTGTTCCCAGAGCGATCGAGCGATCGCCGCCACGACACGCGCCCGCCGACCGCCGGGTCGCGCGGGACCCACCTCCAAGACCCACCACCACCGGAGCCCACCATGCAGCACCACCTCCCGACCCTCGTCATCGCTTCCACCGGCAAGACCGGCCGCCGCGTCGCCGACCGCCTCGAGGCGCGCGGCCTGCCCGTCCGCCGCGGCTCGCGCTCCGGCGCGACGCGTTTCGACTGGGACGACCGCTCGACCTGGGCCGAAGCGCTGCGCGGCGTCGACAAGGTCTACGTCGTCTACAGCCCCGACCTCGCCGTGCCGCAGGCGCCCGAGGCGATCGAGGCCTTCACCGAGGCGGCGCGGCGCGCCGGCGTGCGCCGCCTCGTGCTCCTCTCCGGTCGCGGCGAGGAGGAGGCCCAGCGCTGCGAGCGGATCGTCGAGCGCTCCGGACTCGAGTGGACCGTGGTCCGCGCCAGCTGGTTCGCACAGAACTTCGACGAGGGTGCGTTCGCCGAGCTCGTGCGCGCGGGCGAGGTCGCGCTCCCCGCGGGCGACGTCCTCGAACCGTTCGTCGACCTCGACGACGTCGCCGACGTCGCGGTCGCCGCGCTCGTCGAGGACCGTCTCGTGGGCGAAGTCGTCGAGGTCACCGGGCCGAGGCTGATGACCTTCGCCGACGCGGTGCGCGAGATCGCCGAGGCGGCGGGCCGCGAGGTGCGCTACGTGCGGATCCCGCGCGAGGCGTTCACAGCGGGTCTCGCCGAGGCCGGGCTGCCGACCGACCAGGTCGAGCTCCTCGACTACCTCTTCACGACCGTGCTCGACGGCCGCAACGCGTCGCGGACCCACGGCGTCGAGCGCGCGCTCGGTCGCCCGCCGCGCGACTTCCGCGACTTCGCCCGCGACGCGGCGGCGCGCGGCGCGTGGGCTCCGCTCGAACCGGTCGAACGCACCGCACCGGCCCTGTGATCGACGCCGACCGCGACGACCTCCGCACGAACCGACGACCCCACCGAACGATGCAACCCACCAGATCCCACCGCGTCCTCCTCGTCGTCGCCGGCCTCGTCGCCGTCGCGGTCGGCGCGTCGATCCTCGTCGCACCCGCGGCGTTCCACGCGACCCACGGCATCGAGATCTCGACCGATGCGAGCCTCCTCAGCGAGATCCGCGCGCCGGGCGGAGCGTTGCTCGCGCTCGGTGCCGTGGTGTTCGCCGGCGCGTTCCGGCGAACGCTGACCCTCGCGTCGACCTGGGTCGCAGCCGCGCTCTACCTCGGCTACGGCGGCTCGCGCGGGATCGCGATCGCGCTCGACGGCGTGCCCGACGACGCGCTCGTCGGGGCGGCCGCGATCGAACTCGTCATCGGCGCCCTGTGCGCTCTCACGCTCGTGTTCCGGCGCGGAGCCGGCGTCGGTGCGCCGAGTACCGGTGCCGCATCGGTTACGCTCCCGCGACCATGACGCACGGTCTGCGCGCCGCAGTGGCGGCACTGTTCCTCGCCCTGCTCGGTTCCTGCGGCGCCACGCGCGTCGACCTCGCCGCCTGGCGCGCGACGGAAGCGGTGCCGCGCGCGGAGGCTGCGCGCGCGACGCTCGACGCGGACCTCGCTCGGGTCGAGTCGTTGCGCGACGCGCGGCAACTCGCGGAGGCTCGCGAGCTCGCCCTGTCGCTCGCCGCCGAGCACCCGGACGACGGACGCGTCGCCTTCGTCGCGTCGCGCGCGGAGTCGGACGGCCTCGTGCTCTTCGCGGACGACGAGAAGAGCGTGCGCAACGCCGCCGCCGCGAGCGCGCTCGACTACGCGGAGCGCGCCGACGCGCTCGGCGAGCGTTCGATCGAGGCGCGCGCGCAACTCGCCTGGGCCCTCGGCGCGTCGACGCACCTCCAGGCGATGGGCGACCGCGCCGCGCACGCGCGCCGCACCGTCGCGGTCGCGCTCGCGGTGCTCGAGGAACGTCCCGACGAGCCGACCGCGCTCGCCACCATGGCGATCGTGAACCTGCGGCCCGAGACGCCGCCCTGGATCGCGCAGGTCATGGCGTCGGGCCTGCTGGACTCGAGCCAGGATCGCCGTGCAGGTACGCGCAGTCGCGCCGTCGAGGCGCGACCGAGCCGCGAGAACCGGTCGATCCTGGCGAAGCGCCTGCGCGCCGCGAAGGACGACGACGAGGCGCGTGGCGGGTGCCGAGGAGGCGCTGGCGGCGGAGGCGGTGTTCCTGCGCGACGACGCGGTCGAGAACGCGGAAAGCGAAGCGCTCGGAGACTGACCCCGAGCGGACGCCGACCGGTCGCGCCGTCGCCCGCGCGCTGCTCAGCCCCTGGACGTCGAGCACCACGCGGAAGCGCGCCTTCCCGCTCATCATCCGCTGGTAGGCCTTGCCGGCCTCCTCGAGCGGGAAGACCTCGTTGTGCGAGCGCACGCCCGTGCGGTGCGCGAACTCGAGCGCGTCCGTCGAGTCGTTCGCGTCGCCCGACGACCCGCCGCGTACTCCGGCGCTGCGCGAGATGAGGTCGATCGCGCCGACCGACAGCGGTTCGAAGGGCGCGCCGACGACGATCAACGTTCCGTCGATGCCGAGCCCGGGGACGAGGGACGAGATCGCGGCGGCGTTCGGCGCCGTGGCGAGGATCACGTCCGCGCCGCCCATGGCGGTGAGCTTCTCGGCCGCGTCGACCGACTCCGTGTCGAGGTACTCGTGCGCGCCGAGCTCCTTCGCGAGCTTCGCCTTGTCGGCGCCGCGCGAGACCGCGATCGTCTCGAAGCCCATCTTCGCGGCGTACTGCACGCCGAGGTGGCCGAGCCCGCCGAGACCCTGGATCGCGACACGAGTCCCGGGGCGCGCACCGCTGTTGCGCAGCGCGTTGAAGGTCGTGACGCCGGCGCACAGCAGCGGTGCCGCATCGACGGGATCCATGCCGGACGGCACGCGCGCCAGCGCGGAGGCCGGCGCGACCGTGTACTCCTGGTAGCCGCCGTCGCGCGTGATGCCGGTGATCGCGCCGCTCTCGCAGTGCACGAAGCGTCCGCGTCGACAGGCCGGACACGTCCCGTCGTGGCCGCCGTGCCAACCGACCCCGACGAGGTCGCCCTCCGCGAAGCCGGTCACGCCCGACCCCAGGGCGTCGACCGTGCCGACCACCTCGTGGCCGGGCACGCGAGGGAGCTCGAGCCCCGGCCACAGCGCCTCGAACACGAACTGGTCGCTGTGGCAGACGCCGCAGGCGTGCACGCGCAGGCGCACCTCGCCGGGGCCGGGTTCGGGGACGGGACGGTCTTCGAGACGGGGGAGCTGCTTCGCAGCGGTGATGGGCATGGAGCGCATGGCCACCGTTCTCGCTCCTCGACGCTCGCGCTTCAAGTGGTCCCGGCGACCTAGGCTCGCAGGACCTCGACGCCGTACGCCGCGAACTGCTCGTCCCTGGTGACGACGACGAGATTCTCGAGCAGCGCCTGTGCGATCTGCAACCTGTCGAACGGGTCGCCGTGGTGGGCCGGCAAGTCACCTGCACCGAGGGCATGCTCGAGTTCGATCGGCACGATCTCGATCGACTCCGCCGCGAGGGTCTCCGCGAGATCGTCGGGGAAGTCGAGCCGCCCGAGTGCACGCTCGAGCGACATCTCCCACGCGGCCGCTGCACTCACGAGAATCGTGTTCTCGGCCGACGCGATCACGGCACGCGCCTCGACCGAGAGACGCGCGGGATTCGACAGCCACCAGAGGAGCGCGTGTGTGTCGAGAAGGTAGCGACGTCTCGGGCGCGTCGTTCGTCGCGAGCTCATGCGCTCGGATCCGCGAGGCTCTACTCGACGTCGAACGGCAGCGGATCGTCGAAGTCGCGGCCGATGCGCACGCGACCTTTCCAGCGACCTCCCGATCGCTTCGCCGACTCCTCCCGGTACGCGACCAGTCGGGCGATCGGCTTGCCTGCGCGCGCGATCACGACCTCCTCGCCCGCTTCCACCTGTTCGAGGAGACGGGAGAGGTGCGTCTTGGCTCGTGGGTGTTGACGGTCTTCACGGATCGATGGGAGTCGACTTGGTCGACCAAGGCCAATTCGCGCCATGAGCCGGGCTCGTGATCGGCTGCGACGACCACCGGAAGCCCCGTCCGGAAGGCACCTTGCGTCACCATCCGTCGTGAAGGCGCGCTTCCGCCGACCGGACCCGACCGCCGCCTGGGGTGAACCGCACCCACGGCCGCGACGACGAGGTGGGGCCGATGCGGGCGGGGCCGCGGCCGCCTCGATCGCGGAGCGTTCCGATCGACCGAACCTCTCCGCGCGACCGGGTCGCGGTCGGTCTCGACGCACGCGCGCTCCACCCGGCGAGGCGCCGACGTTCGAACGCTTCGACGTCGCGCACGACCCCGAGTCCCCGCGCCGCTCCCGACGAGCCGCACCGCCGACATCCGGGTCGCCCCGCGGATCTGCTGGGAGACCCCAAGGCCGCGCGTCGAACTTCGCACGTCGTCGGAGAACGAAGAGCCATCGGGCTCAGGCGCCGACGCGCCGGCACCGATACCGCGTCGACCGACACCGACACGTCAACCGAGGCCAACCGCCGTGATCCGCAACTCGACCGCTCTCACCACGCCCGACGTCACCGACCTCGAGGGTCAGATCGCCGCCATCCATCGCTCGATGGCGGTGATCGAGTTCGACCTCGACGGGACGATCCGAACGGCCAACGAGAACTTCCTCGAGGTGGTGGGGTACGCGCTCCGCGACGTCGTCGGCGAGCACCACCGGCTCTTCGTCGATCCGGCGTACGCCGCGAGCGCGGAGTACCGGGAGTTCTGGGACGCGCTGGCGCGCGGCGAGTTCCGCTCGGGCGAGTTCCGACGCATCGCGAAGGGCGGCCGCGAGATCTGGATCCAGGCCTCCTACAACCCGATCCTCGACGACGACGGCACCCCGGTGAAGGTCGTCAAGTTCGCGACCGACGTCACCGCGACGAAGCAGCGCGCGGCCGACCACGAGGGACAGATCGCCGCGATCTCGAAGGCCATGGCCGTGATCGAGTTCGAGCTGGACGGGACGATCCGCACGGCGAACGCGAACTTCCTCGGAGCCCTCGGCTACACCCTCGACGAGATCCGCGGCAATCACCACCGCACGTTCGTGGGGAAGGCGTACGCGGCGAGCCCGGAGTACACCGCGTTCTGGGCGGCGCTCGCGCGCGGCGAGTACCAGGCGGGCGAGTTCTGCCGCATCGCCAAGAGCGGTGACAAGGTCTGGATCCAGGCTTCCTACAACCCGATCCTCGACGCGAACGGCGAGCCCTTCAAGGTCGTGAAGTACGCCACGGACATCACCGAGGTCGTGCGCCAGCGGGAGATCGTCGCCGAGACGGCCGCGGCTCTCGGGCGCTCGGCCCAGGGCTTGTGCGCGACGAGCAGTCAGCTCACGCAGAACGCCGAGGAGACGTCGCGCCAGGCCGACGTCGTCTCGTCGGCCTCCGACGACGTGAACCGCAACGTGCAGACAGTCGCCGCGGCGGCGGAGGAGCTCGAAGCGAGCATCCGCGAGATCGCACAGAACGCGAGCGAGGCGGCGAACGTGGCGGTCGACGCCGTCGCTGCCGCCAACCGCACCAACGCGCGCATCAACCAGCTCGGCGAGAGCAGCATCGCGATCGGCCAGGTGGTGAAGGTCATCACGACCATCGCCCAGCAGACGAACCTCCTCGCGCTCAACGCCACGATCGAAGCGGCGCGTGCCGGCGAGGCCGGCAAGGGCTTCGCCGTCGTGGCGAACGAGGTCAAGGACCTCGCGAAGGAGACCGCCGCCGCGACGGAGGACATCAGCCGACGGATCGAGTCGATCCAGGGCGAGACGCGCGCCTCGGTCGAGGCCATCGCCGAGATCTCCGCGATCATCGGCACGATCAACGACTACCAGTCGACCATCGCCGCCGCCGTCGAGGAGCAGTCCGCGACGACGAAGGAGATCGGCGCGAGCATCGGCCGCACGGCTCGCAGCAGCACCGAGATCTCGGAGTCGATCTCCGGTGTCGCCGAGGGCGCGCGCAGCACCTCGGCCGCGGCGAGCGAGTCGCTCGGAGCGGCGTCCGAACTGCAGGAGCTCGCGGCGCGCCTGCAGGAGGTCGTCGACCGCGCGGCGGCGAAGGGCTGACGCACGCGCGCGTTCACGTCCCGCAGAACGTCACGTACGGCTCGGCGTCCTTCGGGCCGGGGCGCTCGAAACCCTTCGCCTCCGGTCGTTCCTCGAACGGTCGCACGACGACGGCGAGCAGCTCGCGGAACGGCGCGAGGTCGGCGCGCTCGACGGCGGCGTCGAGCGCGGCCTCGACTCGGTGGTTGCGCGGCACGTAGATCGGATTGGCGAGGCGGAGCTCGTCGGCGACGGTCGCGGGGTCGCGCGACTCCGCGGCGATGCGCGCGCGCCACGTCGGGAGCCACGCGTCGAGCGCCGTCGCGTCCTCGAACTCGTCGCGCAGCGGCTGTTCGTCGCCGAGCACCGCCTCGGCGAGGCGGCGGAAACCGAGCGTGTGGTCGGCGCTCCCCGAGAGCAGGGCGGCGAGGAAGCCGTTCGTGAGCTCGACGTCGTCGTCGCGCTCCGTCGCGAGTCCGAGCTTGCGCCGCGCTCCCGCGATCCACGCCTCCGCGAACGCGGGCGCGAAGGCCTCGACGGACTCGGTCGCGCGCGCGATCGCTCGTTCGCGGTCGTCGTCGACGAGCGGCAGCAGCGTCTCGGCGAAGCGCGAGAGGTTCCAGGCGGCGACGTAGGGCTGGTTGCCGTAGGCGTAGCGACCGTTCCTGTCGATCGAGCTGAACACCGTCGCCGGGTCGTGGCGGTCCATGAACGCGCACGGTCCATAGTCGATCGTCTCGCCCGAGATCGACGTGTTGTCGGTGTTCATGACGCCGTGCACGAAACCGATCTGCATCCACTTCGCGACGAGCGCGGCCTGGCGGTCGCGCACGCCCTCGAGGAGTCGCAGGTAGCGGTCGTCGGCACCGACGAGTTCGGGGAAGTGGCGCGCGATCGCGTGGTCGGCGAGCTTGCGGACCCGCTCGACGTCGCCGCGCGCCATGAAGAACTGGAACGTGCCGACGCGCAGGTGGCTCGCGGCGACGCGCGTCAGGACGGCGCCGGGCAGGACGGTGTCGCGCTGCACGAGTTCGCCCGTCAGCGTCGCCGCGAGCGCGCGCGTCGTCGGAACGCCGAGCGCGTGCATCGCCTCGCCGACGAGGTACTCGCGCAGCACCGGACCGAGCGCGGCCAGCCCGTCGCCGCCGCGCGAGAAGTGCGTCGGGCCCGATCCCTTGAGCTGGACGTCCCGCCTGCGACCGTTCCGGTCGACGACCTCGCCGAGCAGCAGCGCGCGCCCGTCCCCGAGCTGCGGCACGAAGTGGCCGAACTGGTGGCCGGCGTAGGCCTGCGCGATCGGCGTGGCGCCGTCGGGGAGTTCGGCGCCGCCGAAGATGCGCGCTCCGACGTCCGAGTCGAGCGCATCGGCGTCGAGCCCGAGCTCCTCCGCCAACTCGCGGTTGAACGCGACGAGCCGCGGACTCCGCGCCGGCGCCGTGCGCGCCGCCACGTAGAAGCCCTCCATCTCGCGGGCGAAGGTGTTGTCGAAGGGGAAGAGCGGTCGGTCCTGGGTCTTCGTCGTCACGCTCCATACAGTGTCGCACAACGCCGCGCGTCCTCGCGTTCGATGCACGCCACCGCATGACGGTCGCCTTCACGCCCCCCTTCGTCCAACCCGAGCACGCCGCCGCGCACCTGCGCGAGCGCGGGCACGTCGTCCTCTCGCCCGGCGGGCTCGCGGCGGCGGTCGGGGCGGAGGGTGATCCGCTCGCCGGCATGCGGCCCTTCTGGGACGACCTGCCGGAGGACGAGCACCTGCTCGACGTCGGTCGCTACCGCTTCCGGCGCCACGGCTCGTTCGTCGTCGAGCGAGGCGAGGTGCGCGCCGTGCCGCACCGCGCGCACTGGCAGCCGCTCGAGTACAACGCACTGCACGGCGGGATCGAGCGCTGGTTCGCTCCGCTGTCCGACGCGCTCGTCGCGCTGCCCGCGTGGAACCGACTCCTCGTCGGCCTGACCGAACTCGCCGACGCGATCGAGCCCGGCGACGCGCCGTGGTCCGTCGAGGCGCACGCCTTCCGCATCACGACGGCCGGCGGCATCGGTCGGCCGACGCCCGAGGGCGCGCACCGCGACGGCGTCGATCTCGTCGCCGTCCTTCTCGTCGATCGCGAGGGCGTGCTCGGCGGGGAGACGCGCGTGTTCGACGCCGCAGGCCCCAACGGTCAACGCTTCACGATGACGGAGCCCGGCACGGCGCTCGTCGTCGACGACCGCCGCGCGATCCACGAGACGACACCGATCCGTCAGCTCGCCCCCGACGTCGAAGGTCGGCGCGACACGCTCGTCGTCACCTGGCGGCGCGGAGGGTTCCAGGAGCCGTAGGTGGAGTCGGAAGCGCGCGCGATCGAACCGGCGTGAGCCGTACTCGCCGAACGCCGTACGCCGTCAGCCTCCAAACTCGGCCAGGAACGCGTCGCACAGACGGACGACCTGTAATTCGTCGTCGGGCACGGCGACGAGCGGTGCGCGCGTCGTGAAGATGCGGCGCACCTCCCGGACGACGTCCCGTGTCGAGTCGCCTCCACGACGCAGGTGGACGAGGATCTCGACGAGGCGCGGAAGATGCTCGGTCCGCGCGCTCCGCACGGTCGGATGGACCGGCGCAGTCGTGGCGTACCAGTCGACGGGGAGCGGTACGGACGCCCAGAAGTCGATCTCCGCGCCGAGCAGCTCCGTCAACACCACGGGCGCGCGGTCACCGGCGGCGCGTGCGAGCGCTCCGACCGAGTAGGGGAGCAGCGTCCGGTCCGCCGCGTCGAGCACCATGTCCCTCAGGACCGCCTCGCCGGTCGGTCCGACCCGAACGAGTTCGTCGAAGGCCCGTTCGCGCACGAAGTCGAACGGCTCGCGGCACATCGCTCGCATCGCCAGCGCGCGTTCCAGCGGATCCTCGAACGTCGACATGCGATCGAACGCGCGACGCAGCGCGGCGAGTCGCTCGTCCGTCGTACGCAGCTCCGCCTCCGTCGTCCCGAAGTCCGTGACGACGCTCGGTCCGGGGTTCTCGAGCTGGCGCCGCGCGAACACCCGGCCGCCCTCGATCCACGCGACGCTCTGTTCGCCCTCCACGGCCCAACTGTCGGCGAGGACGAGCTCGCCCGCGTCGTCCCGCGCGAGGAAGAGCACCATGCGCGCGCCCGTCACGGTCGACACGAGGTCCGCGCGCTCGCGATCGGGTCGCCGTTCGAGCGAGCGGACGAGCCGCTTCTCGGCGTCCGCGAACGCCGCGAGGACCGGGAACTCGACCTCGGCACCCGGCTCGAGCGTTCCGCGCCACACTTCGAGCACGTCGAAGCGTCCGTCGATCGCGTCGCCCTCGGTGACGACGACGACGTCGCTCGCGCGCCACGCCGACTCGCAGGGTTCGAATCCGGGTCGGATCGCGGCACGCGGCGGGACCGTCGACACGGCGAGGAGGGCGAACATGGCGACGATCCTCATGCTCACGACCTCGTGCGGCACGATCAGACCCCCGCGCGCGTCACGACGCTCGCGTCCGGCTCGAGCCGCAGCCCGCTCCGACCCTTGTTCGGGTAGTCGAAGACCGAGAGCACGTGGCGGATGCTCTCGAGCCGCGCCTGCTTCTTGTGGTTGCCGCGCACGACGATCCAGGGCGCGGCGTCGTGGCTGGTGCGCGCGAACATGGCCTCCTTGTACTGCGTGAAGGCCTCCCACTTCTGTTGCGCGAGGTTGTCGACGGTCGACAGCTTCCAGCTCTTCAGCGGGTTGGTGCGGCGGCTGTCGAGGCGCGCGTTCTGCTCGGCGCGGTCGATCGAGAACCACAGCTTCACGAGCTCGAGGCCGTCCTCGATCAGCATGCGCTCGAAGGTCACGACCTGCGACATGAAGCGCTCGTACTGGTCGTCCGTGCAGAAGCCCATGACGGGTTCGACGACGGCGCGGTTGTACCAGCTGCGGTCGAAGAAGACGATCTCGCCGGGGTCGGGGAGCTGGCGCACGTAGCGTTCGAAGTACCACTGCTTCTGCTCCATCGGCGTGGGCTTCGGCAGCGCGACGATGCGCTGGTGGCGCGGCATCAGCCGTTGGCTGAAGCGCAGGATCGCGCCGCCCTTGCCCGCCGTGTCGCGGCCCTCGAACACGATCGCGACGCGGCGGTTCGTCGCGACGACGTGGCGCTGGAGCTCGAGCAGCTCGACCTGCAGGCGACTCAGCTCGACGATGTAGTCGCGGTCGAGCTCGTCCTCGAGCACCTCGCGGATCCAGGCGTCGTACTCGGACGGAGCGGGCTGGGTCGGGCGGAGCGCGGCCTCGACGGCGCGGTCCTCGGGGAGCGTGTCCATGGCGCCGACATCCTACGGCGCTCCGCTCGGCGCGCTCGTCCGGGCGTCAGCGGCCGCCGCCGGCGAGGAACGCGCGACAGGCCTCCGGGATCTGTCGGTTCTCGAAGTCCGCGAGGCCGTCGCGCTCCTCCCAGAGCGACTCGATCGCGTCGACGACCGGGAGCGCCGCGTCGGCGCCGACGAGTTCCGCGGCCCGGACCGCCGCGTAGAGGCGCATGTAGCGACCGACCCGTTGCTCGCGCGCGTCGGGCGTCGGTACGGGCGAACTCCACCAGTCCTCGGGCAGGTCGATCGTCGACCAGAAGGAACGCTCCTGTTCGAGCACCTCGGTCAGCGTCGGTGCGGCGGCGTCACCGGCCGCGTCCGAGAGCGCCTCGATCGTGCGGGAGACGTCGCGCAGGTCCCTCGCGTCGAGGACCATCGCCTCGAGGACCTCGACGCCGGCGGCACCCGCGCCGACGAGGATCTCGTAGGCGCGGTCGCGCACGTACGAACGCTCGTCGCGGCACAGCGCTCGCGCCAGGGTCGCGCGCTCCATCGGGTCGTCGAACCCGGCGACGCGGTCGAGCCCGCGGCGCAGCCCGGCGACGTGCGTGTCGAGTCGACGCAGGTCGGCCTCCGAGCTGCCGATGCGCATGGGCGCGTTCGGTCCGGGGTTCAGGAACTGGCGGCGCGCGAACACGTCGCCGTCCTCGATCCACACCACGCTCTGCTCGCCCTCGCGTCCGTAGCGATCGGGGAGCAGCAACGAGCCGTCGGCGCCGCGCGCGAGGAACAGCACCATGCGCGCGCCGGTGACGCGCTCGACGCGGCCCGGATCGGGCGCGCCGAGGTCCCAGTGCTGAACGGTGCGCTCCGACTCGTCGGCGTAGACCGCGAGCGCCGGGAACTCGAGCCGCGCTCCGGTCTCCACCGTCCCGCGCCAGGTCTCGAGGACCGTCACCTTCCCGTCGATCGCGTCGCCCTCGGTGACGACGACGACGTCGCTGGCGAGCCACGCCGCTTCGTCGGCGTCGAAGGAGGGGAGGAGCTCGGCCCGCGGGAGCGGGAGGTGCGGGCCGAGGGCGAGGAGGAGCGCGGCGAGGGCGAAGTTCTGCATGGGCGATTCGGACGTGTCCGGGACGACCCGTCGAACGCACCGACGCCGGTCCACCTTGGGGGATTCCGCGCGAAGTTCGCGGCGGGGACCCGCTCAGACGTCGATCGCGTTCCCGTCCTCGCCCGTGAAGTGCACGCGGTAGAGGTCCGTCCGCCGGTCGTTCCAGTTCTGGACCGTGCCGCGCAGCCGGTGGCGGCGCAGCTTCTCGATGTCGACGTCGCGCACGACGAGCGTCTCGATGTTCGGCGTCGACTCCGCCGCGATGCCGTCGCGCGCGAACGGCACGTCGTGCGGCGTGAAGATGCCGGACTGCGCGTAGTGCACGTCGGCGTTGTCGACGAAGGGCAGGTTGCCCGTGCAGCCCGAGACGACGGCGTAGACGTGGTTCTCGATACAGCGCGCCTGCGCACAGACGCGGACGCGCAGGTAGCCGTCGCGGTCGCTCGTGTTGAACGGCACGAACAGGATCTGCGCGCCGCGCGAGGCGGCGAGCCGCGCGAGCTCGGGGAACTCGACGTCGTAGCAGATCAGGATCGCGACCTTGCCGCGGTCGGTGTCGAACACGTGGAGGTCGTCGCCGGCCGAGACGCCCCACCAGCGCCGCTCGTCGGGCGTGATGTGGATCTTGTACTGGTTGTCGATGCCCCCGTCGCGGTGGAACAGGTAGCAGACGTTGTGCAGGAAGTCGCCCTCGGCGACGAACTGCGAGCCGCCGACGATGTTGATGTTGAACTTGATCGCCATCTCCGTGAAGAACTGGAGATAGCGCGGCGTGAGCTCCGCGAGCGCGCGCGCGGCCTGCTGCGGACGCGACTGCGGCCCGAGGAACGACAGCATCTGCGTCGTGAACAGCTCGGGGAAGACGACGAAGTCCGACTTGTAGTCCGAAGCGGCGTCGATGAAGAACGTGCACTGCGCCTCGAAGTCCGCGATGCTCTCGATCGGACGCATCAGGTACTGGACCGAGGCGATGCGGACGTTGCTGACGCGCTGGTAGCGCCGCTTGGGGTCGGCGACGTAGTCGAGGTTCGTCCACTCGAGGAACGTCGCGTAGCCGCGCGACTCCGAGTCGGACGGGAAGTAGTTCGGGATGAGGCGCTTCAGGACGAAGCCGTTGGCCGTCTGCGTCGTGAGCACGGGGTCGTAGATCTGGCCCTCGACGACGCGCTCCGCGTACTCGCGCGCCGACAGCTCGTCGGCGTAGTCGTGGTAGTTCGGGATGCGGCCGCCGACGATGCTGCGCGCGAGGTTGAAGCGCCGCGCGAGGTCGTGACGCGCCGCGTAGAGCCGCCGCGCGAGCTTCAGTCCCCGGAAGTCGGGGTGCACCATGATCTCGATCCCGTACAGCGTGTCGCCCTCGGGGTCGTGGTTGCGGATGTAGCCGCCGTCCGCGATCTCCTTCCAGTCGTGCCAGTCGGAGTAGTCGTCGAAGTCGACGATGAGGCACGAGGCGGAAGCGACGAGGCGTCCCTCGTACTCGATCGCGAGCTGGCCCTCGGGGAACAGCGCGAGCTGGCTCTCGATCTGTTCGCGCTTCCACGTCGTCATGCCGGGGAAGCAACGCGACTGCATCTCCACGAGCGCGTCGAAGTCGTCGATCGTCAGTTGTCGGAGCGTGATCTCGCGCTCGAACGACTCGACGTTGATCGGGGCGGGCGGAGGGGTGCGCTTGCGGGGCATGGCGGCTCAGGGTTCCGGCGCGAGGTGCGCGTCGTCGGGTTTCGGTTCGGGCGCGAGGAGGACGGCGGACAGGGCGAGCAGTCCGACCAGGGTGAGGAGCGCGAAGGCTCCGCCGTAACCGAGGCGAGGTATCAGGATGCCACCGGCGAACCAGACGGACCAGGACTCGCACAGGTTGGTCGCGCCCATGTACGCGCTGAACTGCGTCGCGCCGAGCCGCACGTCGGTCCAGTGCACGAAGAGCGCGTAGCTCGAGGCGGTGAACCAACCGATCGAGACGTAGACGAGCACGAGCCAGGGGACGACCGGCCACGGCGTCGTCGGGTCTCCCCAGGCCGCGGACGCCGAGTACGCGAGGAGCGCGGCGGCGAGGACGCCGCCGGCGATCGACGTGCCGCGGCGCGGACCGAGCGAGTCGGCGAGACGGCCGCCGACGAATCCGCCGAGCACCGTCGCGACACCGGCGGGGACGAGGAAGAACGAGCCCGCGAACTCGACGTCGCCGCCGGCTCGGTCCGTGAGCAGCGTGCTCGCGAAGCCGCCGACCGCTTCGAACCCCGCGCCGGCGACCGCGGCGAACGCGAGTCCGTACCAGGTGGTCCGCCGCGTGAGGGCGGAGCGCAGGGCGCGAACGAACTCCGTCCTCGGACCCTTCTCCGAGGACTCGCGGCCGACGCGCGGCGAGCGGTAGAGCAGGGCGAGCCCGAGGCCGAACACGACCACGGCGAGCAGCGCCAGCACGACGGCTCGGCCGCCGACCCGCGAGAGCACGAGCAGCGCGCCGCCGCCGAGGAGCGAGCGACCGACGAGCATGCCGGCCTGCATCCAGGCGGCCAGCGCGCCGCGCTCACGGCGCGGTGTCGTCCGGATCATGAGCGCGTCGATCGCCGCGTCCTGCGTCGCCGCGCAGATCCCGTGCAGCGCGAGGCACACGAGCAACAGGTCCGACTCGAGCGCACCGCGACCGAACAGCAGCGGCAGCAACGTGAGCGCCATCCCGAGCTGCGCGGTCACGATCCAGCCGCGCAGGCCGAAGCGTGGGCTCCGAGGGACGTCGATCAGCGGCGTCCACACCCACTTGAGCGCCCACGGCAGGACGAGCCACGCGAGGAGCTCGCCGATCCGCTCCGTCCCCACGCCGTTCGCGCGGTAGATCGCCGGCAGCGACCACCACAGGAAGCCGATCGGGGCGCCCTCGACGAAGTAGTACGCCGCGAACAGCGCGCGCCGACCCGCCGGCGTCCTCGTCAGGTCGAGGCCGGGCCGCGCGTCGCTCGGGTCGTCCGTCGTAGCCATCGAGCCGCTCGTCCCGTCGGGGACGTCGACGGAACCTAGCAGATCGACGCGCGATCGATGGCCGCGGCGCGACCCGTTCGCTCAGATCGGCGCCCGGTCGCCCATCGCGGCGCGGCGCATGCTCTCCGCCGTTTCGTGACCGAGGTAGCGCTCGATCATGCCGTGCACCGCGTAGATCACCGGCGTCATGACGAGCGCCATCGTGAACTTGTAGGCGTAGTTGACGAGCCCGATCGAGAGGATCGTCGTGAAGCCCCAGCCCGTCTGCGGGTTGAGGCCGAAGGCGATCCACAGCACGACGAAGCTGTCGAGGAACTGCGACACGAGCGTCGAGCCCGTCGCGCGCAGCCAGATCCACTTCTCGCCCGTGCGCTGCTTCAGCCAGTGGAAGACGAACACGTCGACGAGCTGGCCCACGAGGAAGGCGACGACCGAGCCCGCGATGATCCACAGGCCCTGCCCGAACACGGACTCGAACGCGAGCTGCATGTCGACGGTGCGGCCGTCGCCGACGTCGCGGAGGATCCAGAAGTCGGCCGGGACGAGCCGGATCGCGAGGAACACCATCGCGAACGCGTACACGATCGTGCCGACGGCGATGAACGAGAGGCGGCGCACCCCGCGCTGACCGAAGTACTCGTTGACGATGTCGGTCAGGACGAAGACGAACGGCCAGAGGACGACGCCGGCCGTGAGGTTGAAGCTGAGCGGTTCCTCGACGAACGTCCTGATCGAGAGCGGATCGAAGCCGAGCGTGCGCTCGAGCGAGAACAGCTTCACGCCGACGAACTCCGCGAGCAGCGCGTTCGTGATGAAGAACGCGCCGAGCAGCAGGAACAGGCGCGAGGGGCGCGCGTCGACCGATTCGTGCATCGGCGCTTGGTGCTCGCTCCGGCGTCCCGCGGTCGCTCGAACCTGGTCCGAATCGCCGGGATGGGAGCCCCGGGTGTCCGGGCGCGAGGGGACGGAGCCGGTGCGACGCGGTCGATCCGTGCGCGCGTCGGGCGCGGCGTACCGCGGTGGGGCGGCCTTTCGGTTCGGCCCGCGCTCGGTCGGACGGGACTCGTCCGCGGGCGGTCGGCGCGCGGACCGTCGCACCCGCGTACGCTCTCCGCCATGACGACCCGACGCACCTTCCTCGCCGGCGGCGCCGCCCTCTTCGGCGGCGCTGCGCTCGCCCCCTCGCTCCTCGCGCGAAGCTCGCAGGACGTCGAACCCGCCGCGAAGGCGCTCGACGTGCTCGTCCTCGGCGGAACCGGCTTCATCGGACCGCACCAGATCGGACGGCTGCTCGCGCGCGGGCACCGCGTGACGATGTTCAACCGCGGACGTCGCTCGGGCATGTACGGCGACCGCGTCGAGGAGCTGCAGGGCGACCGCGACGCGAACGTCGGCGAAGGGCTGAAGGCGCTCCACGGCGGTCGGCGTTGGGACGCCGTGATCGACAATTCGGGCTACGTGCCGCGGCACATCCGCGACTCGGCGGAGTTGCTCGCCGAGCGTTGCGGGCGCTACCTCTACACGTCGACCGTCGCCGTCTACGACTACGAGCGCGCGCCCCTCGTCGACGGCGCGCACGTCGCCGGTCGCGACTCCGCGCTCTACGCGGCGCCCGAGCCCGCGACCGAGCAGGTCGACGGCGAGACCTACGGCCCGCTCAAGGCCGAGGGCGACCGCATCGTCCGCGAGATCTACGGCGATCGCGCGACCTGCGTCCGTCCGACCTACATCGTCGGACCCGGCGACACGACGGACCGCTTCACGTACTGGGTCGAGCGACTGCGCCGCGGCGGCGACGTGGTCTGCCCGGCCGGACCCGATCGCTTCCTCGAGTGGATCGACGTGCGCGACCTCTGCAACTTCATGGTGAAACTGATCGAGGACGGCACGCCCGGAGCGTTCAACGGCGTGGGCCCGGCGACGCCGATGACGAACGAGGAGGTGATGCTCGGTCTGCGCGCCTTCGCCTCGGCGCCGACGCGCCTCCACTGGCCGACGCCGGAGGTGCTCGAGGAGCTGCGCTTCAACACGCCGATGTGCGACCCGTTCGGACCGAACCACCGCACCGACGCGGGTCCGGCCGTCGCCGCCGGGCTCGAATACCGGTCGCTCGCCGACACCGTCCGCGACACGCACGAGTGGTGGACGGAACAGAGCGAGGAGCGCCGCGGACGCGCGCGCGGTTGGCCGAGCGAGGAACTCGAGGCGAAGGTCGTGGAGCGTGCCCGTGGTTGATCGTCGGAGCTGCCGGAGCGCGTTCGCTCCCGTGTCCGCGACCGATCCCTCGAACCCGCCGGCGACGCGCCGACGCGCGCTGCTCGCCGCGTTCCTCGCACTGGCCGCCTCGTGCGGTTCGACCCGGGTCGCCGTGCCCGACGCTCCGCCGACGAGGACCGAGCACACGATGTCGCGCGAGGTCGACGGTCGTCGCCTCTCCTACCTGCTCGACGTCCCGACCGGCGAGGCGCCGCGACGCGGCCGGCCGCTCGTGCTCTTCCTCCACGGCATCGGCGAGCGCGGCGACGACCTCGCGCGCGTCGCCGTGCACGGTCCGCCGAAGCTCGCGCCGACGATGCCGGAGCTGTGGGGCTGCGTGCTCGTCTCGCCGCAGTGTCCCGACGACACGTGGTGGCCGACCGAGACGCTCGTCGCGCTCGTCGAGGAGGTGTGCGACACGTGCGAGGTCGATCGCGACCGCGTCTACGTGACGGGGCTCAGCATGGGCGGCTTCGGCACGTGGGAGCTGCTCGCGACGCACCCCGACCTGTTCGCCGCGGCGGCGCCGATCTGCGGCGGGATGCGCGAGGATCGCGAGAGCGCGATCGTCGCGGCGAAGGACGTCCCGATCCGCGTCTTCCACGGTGCCGACGACCGGCTCGTCCCCGTCGAGATGTCGGAGCGGCTCGTCGAACGGCTGCGCGACGCCGGCGCCGACGTCGAACTCACGGTCTACGAGGGCGTCGGGCACGACGCGTGGACGCGCACCTATTCCGACCCGGAGCTGTGGACGTGGATGTTCGCGCAGGAACGCTGAGCGGACGGCGAGGTGAACGGAGCGCGCGCATGGCGCGCGCGGCGACGGCGGCGGTGCTCCTCGGACTCGTGCTCGCGCCAGCGTGCGGCGGACCGGGGCTCGCGGCGGAGGATCGTGCGCCCGTGTTCCGCGTCGAGAGCTGGGGCACCATGCGCGAGGCGTTGCGCGACCGACACAGCGAGGCGCGCGTGCGACTCGGCGGCCTCGCGTCGGACGGAGCGATCGGCGTCGGCGCGCTGGCCGGTCTCGCGGGCGAGGTGACGATCGCGAACGGCTCGGTGTGGGTCGCGCGCGTCGACGGCGGTGCGCGCCGCACGACGGAGGCGACCGCGGACGACGCGGCGACGCTGCTCGTGCGTGCGGAGGTCGCGAGTTGGCGCGAGGTGCCGCTCCCCGACCTCGCGAGCTACGACGCGCTCGAGTCGGCGGTCGCGGCGGCACTCGTGCGCGAAGGATTCGACCCGAGCGAACCGACACCCGTGCGCGTCACCGGTCGGGCGACGCACCTCGAACTCCACGTCATCCACGGCGCGTGCCCGATCGCGCACCCCGAGGGGCCGCCGCCCTGGCGCTTCGCCGGCGCCGTCGATCGCGTCGAACTCGTCGGCTTCCACGTCGAGGGCGCGGGCGGTTCGCTCACGCACCACGGCCGGAGGAGCCACCTGCACGTGCTCGCCGACGGCGGGACCGGTCACCTCGACGCGGTGTCGCTCGAGGACGCCGTGCTGTACGTGCCGACGGGGCGCTGACGCCGTCGGCGCCGCGCCCCGTCGCTCGCACCGAGACGCTCGGTGCTCCGTCGTTCGGTGCCGAGTCGATCAGGGGACCGCGACGATCCGCCAGACCTGGTCGAAGCAGAAGAAGCCGTTCACGGCCGCGTCGATGTCGATCATCGGCGCGCCGGCAAAACCGCCGGAGGCCCAGCCGCTGTCGAAGCGCTGCACCTTCTGCCCCGCCTCCCTCATGTCGCAGACGAGTCGGTGCTCGATGCCGAGCACGTCGACGCTGTACGTGCCGAAGCCCTTGAACACGCGCGGTGTGCCGCCGAAGCTCGCGTCCGTCTTCCAGGTCGTCTTCACGAGCGCGAAGTGCTGGAAGTTCGGGTCCGTCGCGGGACCGAGGTCGACGAGGCCGAAGGAGCCGTCGGCCGGCGTCGCGAAGATCGGGCAGAGGCACGGCGGCTGGCAGCCCTCCTCGTACGACGACCCGCGCAGGTGGTAGCGCACGATCTCGCCCGCGGGCACCGGCGACGCGCTGACGGAGATCCAGCTGTTGAAGCACCCCGTCGTACCGAGGTCGATGCCGACGTCGATCGAGGGGAAGCCGGCGCCGCCGAGGACGAGACCGCTGTCGTAGTGCACCGGCGCCTGACCGTCGAAGGACAGGTCGAGCGTCAGTTGCTGTTGCACGGCGAGCTGACCGCCGACGCGGTACGTGCCGCGACCGGTGACGCGCCGCTCGTTCGCGCCGAAGCCGACGATCCAGTTGACGTCCTCGACGCGGTAGTGGTCGAACCAGTTCGCCGTGCTGTGGTCGAACGTCACCGTCATGGTTCCGACGAGATCGTCGGTGAACAGGACGGGGCACAGGCACGGAGCCTGGCAGCCCTCCGCGAGGCTCGACGCCTTGTCGAGACGGTAGAGGACGGGCTGCGGAGCCGCGGCGGCGGGGACCGGAGCCGGAGCCGGTGCGGGCGCGACGGCGACGGCGGCGGACAGGAGGACGGCGAGACGAACGAGTTGAGAGAGCATCGGCGACACCTCGTCACGGGACCGGGCGACGAACGGGCGGGGACGCCTCCGAGCCTAGCGCGGAGCACCGCCGCGTGGTGTCGGCGCGGCGCGCCTGTTCGCCCGATCGGGCCCGTGCGGCGTCGGTCGCTCGCGTGGGGGAGGATCGCGGGACGTTCGGGTGCAGCGAACGTCCACTCGCCGCCCCGTCGGGTTCGGTCGCCCTCGACGACGAGCGCGGTTCGGCCCGCGTTCGCGCTCCGATCCTTCGTTCGTCGGCGGCGTCCGCGCCGGTTCAGGCCGCGCGGTCGAGCGCCGGCGGCGCGAGCCCCAGCAGCTCGTCGATCAAGGTGACGAGGCGCGCGAGCTCAGGCTTGTTGATCTGCGCGGTCGCGCCGACCTGCTCGCCCTTGTTCGTCGTGCGGCTGTTGATGAGCGACGAGAAGAGCACGACGGGCAGCTTCGCGAGGTGCTGGTGCCCGCGAACGAGGCGGCACAGGTGCAGCCCGTCGAGCTGCGGCATCTCGATGTCCGTGACGAGGAGGTCGGGCGTCGCGTCGCCCGTCGCCGTCGTGAGGTGGTTCCACGCGTCGAGGCCGTTCGCGAAGTGCGCGATCTCCTCGTAGCCCGCCGCCTGCAGGGTCGAGACCAGCTTGGTCCGGATGAGTTCGGAGTCCTCGGCGACGACGATGCGCTTCGAACGGCGGTTCTCCGCCGGAGCGACCTCGGTCACGTCGAGCCCGGACGTCGGGCTGATGCGGAAGAGGATGTCCTCGAGGTCGAGCATCTGGACGAGCTCGCCGTCGATGTTCGCCACACCGACGAGCGGCACGTCGTCCGTGCGGATGGAGTCCGGCACCGGCACGATGCGGTCCCACGAGACGCGTTCGATCGTGCGGATCGAGCTGACGCGGAACCCGAGCACGCGCGCGTTGAACTCGGTCACGAGGATCTGGCTCGACATCGGCGCGTTGTGGTCGTGCTCGATCGGGCCCCTGCCGAGGCAGACCCCGAGGTCGAGGAGTTCGACGACGCCTCCGCGGAGCACGATCACGCCCTCGACGCCGCGCGGTGCGTTCGGCAGCCGGTGCACGCGGCTCGGCAGGACGACCTCGCGGATCTTGGCGACGTTGACGCCGAAGGAGATGCCTCCGACCTCGATGACCATGATCTCGAGCTCGTTGGTGCCGGCTTCCAGGAGGATGTTGGTCTTCATGCGCGCGCGGGGTGGTCGGGGCCGACCCGGTTCCGTCGCTGGTCGATCGGCGCTCGGGGGCGCCGGTCTGAACATCCGGGAGGCGCCGCGGACGCCGTTCCTGGGAGTGATCCGTGCGGCGAGCTCCCTCGGGAGGCGACGAGGGTGCGGACCGAGCGAATCCGTCGGGCCAGCGAGAGCGAACCCGACTTCGAGTCCCGTCGCGGAACGATCCGCGTAGGTCGACGGACCGCGCCGAGGCGCGACGGACGAGAATCACCGCTCGGGAACCGCGGCACCGTCCGCAGCACCATCCGCAGTGCCGCACCGCCGCCGCGCTCCCGACCCACCACCCCACACCCACGATGCTGAAGAAGCTGCTCCCGGCGTCCCTGCTCTCCCTCCTCGGGTTCGCGACGGGCTGCTCCAACCCCGCACCCCAGGACGCCACCACCATGGAACGCTGGAAGGACGTGTCGTTCTTCGACCTCGACACCGCGACCCTCGCCGGGAAACCGCAGAAGCTCGCCGACTTCGAGGGCAAGGTCGTCCTCGTCGTCAACACCGCGAGCAAGTGCGGCCTCACGCCGCAGTACGCGAAGCTGCAGGAGCTGTACGAGAAGTACGCGGAACGCGGCCTCGTCGTCCTCGGCTTCCCCTGCAACCAGTTCATGGGTCAGGAGCCGGGGAGCGCCGACGAGATCGCGCAGTTCTGCCAGGCGAACTACGGCGTCACCTTCCCGATGATGCAGAAGGTCGACGTCAAGGCCGGCGACGGCCAGTCCCCGATCTACGGTCTGCTCGGGACGCGCACCGGCGAGCTGCCCGACTGGAACTTCGCGAAGTACCTCGTGAGCCGCGACGGCTCGAAGATCACGTTCTTCGGCGCGCGCACCGATCCGACGGGCGACGAGCTGACGAAGGCGATCGAGGCGCTGCTCTGAGCGCCGGTCGGGGCACGGTCCGATCGCCCACGAGCGCACACCGTGTCGGCGGACGGCCGACACGGTGTGCGCTCCCTCTCGGCGCGACTCAGAGCGTCGGCGTCGCGAAGTTGAGGTAGGGGTTCGTCGAGTTCAGCTCGCCGAAGCCCTTCCAGATCGGGCCGACGACGTTGAACGGGACGATCGCGTAGTCGGCGCCGACGTTGTCGACCGACGTGTTGCCGGTGACGCGGTTGTGGGGGGCGGAGACCGTGAGGCCCGAGCCGCCGCGCTCGAGCGTGTTGCCCGTCACGACGTTGTTCTCGCCGGCGACCGCGAGGCAGGCGCCGTCGATCTCGCGGATCGTGCAGCGGTCGACCGTCGAGCTCGACTCGACGAACACGCCGCTGCCGCAGCGAGCGACGTGCGTGCCGCGGAGCTCGGCGCCGTCCCCGCAGCGGATCGCGGCGGCTCCGACGTCCGTCACGTCGCACTCCGCGACGACACCGTCCGCTCCCAGGTGGATCCCCGTCCCCTGACAGTCGGACACCTCGCAGCGCACGACCTCGATGTCGGCGCCGCCCTGGATCCCCTCCTCCTGCATGTCCGCGACGACGCAGTCGACGATCCGGCACGAGCCGACCGCACGGATCCCGATCGTGCCGAAGTGCACGTGGGTGGACTCGAGGAGGACGAACTCGCCGAGCAGGACCACGGGCTCCCGCGACGATCCCGCGGAGAAGTGGCAGTCGCGGATCCAGCTCCGGTCGGCGGCGAGGAGCGACTGCGCGCCGCTCGAGATCACCCGGACGTCGGTGACCGTGCTCGATCCGCCGACGACGAGTCCGTAGCCGCCGGTCGAGGCGATCTCGACGTCCGAGACGTCGGCGAAGGGGCCGCACACGATGCCGTTCCCGCTCCAGGAGCGGATGCGTCCGTTCTCGACCGTGCAGCCGAGTCCGCTGGACGCCGAGATCGCGTCGAGGGAGCCGGGTACGCCGACGAGCTCGTGGCTGCACAGGTCGATGGTCACGCCGTTCGCCTGGACGTGGATGCCGTGCTCGCCGCTCACGCCGGTGAGGTCGCCGACGACGCAATAGGTGCCCGGTTCGTTGATCTCGAAGGGCAGTGAGGCGATCGGCACGGTGTCGAGTGCGCGCGGCACCGGACCCGCGGCCTCGGCGCGCCGATCGAGCGGGAGGAGGGCGACCGGAGCGAGTGCGAGAAGGACGACGACGGGGACGAGTCGGAGGTTCATGGCGAGTCTCGTCGAGCGACGAGCAAGGGGTCGATGGTCGGGCCGGCGGATCCGTCGCGCTCGACGTGCTCCCCGCGCCCACCCCCATGCGCGAACCGCGCGCCCGTTCGATCGCGCCGACCAACCGAACCTGGTTCGCTTGACCAGGACCGACCAACCGAACCTGGTTCGCTTGACCAGGACCGGTGGAGAGCTCGCGGAATGCGGGCGTTCTCCACGGGGCTTCGGCGGGCGCCTCCTCGGCTCCCGGCACCGCGAGCGGCGATCGGGCGCGTCGGAGCTCGACGGTTCCGCACTTCGGTCTTGGGCAGACGAACCAGGTTCGGTTCGGACTCCGCACCCTGGGCGGACGAACCGGGTTCGAGGGCCCGCACCCAACGGGGCCATCGGCGAGGCGCGACAGCGGATCCGTTCGGTGCGGGCGGAACGAGGGCACCGGGGGTGCCGCCACGGCGACGGCGCGAGGGAAGGAGCGCCGGCGCGTCCTGTCAGAGCAGCGGCGTCGCGAAGTTCGCGTACGGATTCGTGCTCGTGATCGTCATGAAGTCCTTGAGGATCGGGCCAACCTGGTTGAGCGGACCGATCGCGTAGTCCGTTGCGTTCTCGAGCGCCACGTTCCCGGTCACCTTGTTGTGTCCGGAAGGAACGGAGAGGCCGAGCGCGTTCGACGTCAGCGTGTTGCCCTCGACGACGCTGCCCTTGCCGAGGACCCGAGCGCCCGCCGACGCACAGTCCCTGGCGATGCAGTTGCGAAGCACCGAGTTCCCCACCAGGACGAAGCCGTCGTCCTCCGACTGCTCGACGACCACGGACTCGAAGAGACAGCCCGTCTCGCACTGCACGCCGACGATCGCGCTCTTGCGCACGATGCTGTCGCGCATCGAACAGCCCCTGTTGAGGAAGATCCCCCCGTTCGCACCCGTGATCGAGACGTGCTCGACCGTGCAGCCCTGGTTGACGAGCATGCCGAAACCGGCTCCGGGCAGGCAGTCGACGACGACGTCGCGGACGGTCGAGAAGGGCCCGGTCTCGACGCACCGGTCCGACGCTCCCGTGACGTGCACGCGCTCGACCACCGCGGAGTTGCCCGCGTGGAGGCCCAGGTAGCTGCACTCCGAGATCCCGAGGTCCGAGAAGTTCCCCTGGGCTCCGCCCTGGACGCCGACGTCCCAGCCGCGGACCGTTCCGTTGCGGACGTTCAGGAACTTCGACGAGGTGCCGCGGATGCCGTAGCCCGTGCCGTCACCTTGGAGCTCGTGACCCCCGAGGTCGATCGTGACGCCGTTCGCCTCGACCACGATCCCCGCCGGCCCGAACACGAGGAAGGAGTTCGCCAGGCAATAGGTTCCTGGAGAATTGATGGTGTACGGAAGGACGTCGATCTGGACGACCGAGCCCGAGGGGATCGGCGCGGGAACGGCGGAAGCGGTTCCCGACGTGGCGGCGAGGAGTGCCGTCGCCGCGATGGCGACACCGGTCCCGAGGGAGAGGGTGGAGAGGATCTTCATGGCGAGGAGGAGTGGGACGCCGGTCGGCCGTCCGAGGCGGAGCGAGAAGTCGTCCGCCGAATCGGGAGTCGCGCGCACACGCGGCGAACTTCCCTCACGCGTCCATGCGAGAAGCGCTCTCGCGTTCGATCAGCTCGCTGCGGAATTCGTCGCGCCCGCCGTCACTTCTCGGCGCGCGCGCGCGCCGCGGCCTCGGCCGCGAAGCTCTCGAACGCGTCGCGTCGCGGGTCGTCGGTCGCGAGGAGCTCGAGGGCGCGCGCCGACGCTTCGCTCGCGCCGACGGCGTCGCCCCGCTCGAGCCTGGCGCGCGCCAGCGCACCGAAGCAGAGCGCGCCGTCGTTCGCTCCACTCCCCGAGCACGCGCGTTCGGCGAGTTCGAGCGCCGTGTCGAGGTCGCGCAGGTCGTCGAACTCGGTGTCGATCAGCGCGTGTGCGACCGTCGCGATCGCATCCGGCGGCGCGTCGGCACGGCGAGCCAGCCGGACCCTCCTCTCGAGCACGTCGCGCAGCACCTCCGCGTGCTCGTCGCTCGCGCCCGTGTTCGCGCACGCCTCGCGGAAGTATCCGATCGCCGTCTCGGTCGTCGACGACTCCGGCCAGAACGCGGTCACCATGGCGACGAGGTGTGGCGCGAGCAGTTCGACGACCTCGTCGTCCGCACCGGCGTTCGCGCGCAGCGCGGCGAGTCCGAGTCGCGACTGCAACGCGACGAGCATCCGCGAACCGTTGTGACGTTCGAAGATCGCCAGGGCCTCCCGGTACGCCTCCTCCGCACGGTCCGTCCGGTAGAGCCGCGCTGCGACGGTCGCGACGTTGGCGAGTGACGCGACGGTCTCCGGATCGTCGTCGCCGAGCGTGCGGCGGCGCGTCGCGAGGATCTCCTCGTGCAGCGCGAGCGCGCGCTCGAGGTCGCCGCCGACGGCCACGATCAGCGCGAGGTTGTTGCGAGCGAGGAGCGTGGCCGCTGCGTCCTGACCCAGCGTCCGCACACGCAGCTCGACGACGCGCTCGCACAGTTCGCGTGCTTCGTCGAACTCCGCGAGGTCCCACATCGCTCCAGCGGCGTTGATCATCGCGTCGATCGTGGCGGGGTGTTCGTCTCCGAGGACGCGACGGCGGGCGTCGAGGACCGAAGCGGAGAGTTCGCGTCCCTCGCGGAGCCTGCCGGACTGCGAGTAGAGCAGTGCGAGGTTGCTGCTCGTCCCGAGCGTGTACTCGTGGTCCTCGCCGAGCGTGCGCCGCTCGGCCTCGAGCGCCTCCTCGAGCTTGGCCACGGCTTCGTCGACCCGCCCACGCGCCGCACACACCATCGCGAGTTCGGAGAGCGTGGCGAGCGTCGCCGGATCCTCGGCCCCGAACGTCTCCTTGCGGCGCTCGTACACCTCGCGTTGGAGTTCCTCCGAGCGTGCGTGGTCGCCGATCGCTCCGTACAGGTGGGCGCGGGTCGAGAGCGCGTCGAGCGTCCGGCGGTCGGACTCACCGTGGAGCGCACGCGTCGTCGCGACCACTTCCTCGACGAGTTCGACAGCGCGTTCACCTTTCCCGATCCGTGCGAGAACGTGGGCGAGGTTCTCCTTCGTGAGCAACGTGTCGTCGTTGTCGGCCCCGAGGATCCTCTCGCGGATCGCCAGGTTCGACTCGTCGAGCGCGATGGCCTCGTCCGCGCGGCCCGTCATGGCGTAGAGCTGGGCGAGGTCGTCGTTCCACGCGAGCATGTTCGGGTGCTCGTCCCCGAGCACCTCGCGCCGCATCTCGAGCGTGTCGTCGTGGATCCGTTCGCACTCCTCGTAGCGACCGAGGTCGCGACACAGCACTGCGAGCGTCCGCCACGTCGCCAGCGTGTCGGGGTGCCCCTCGCCGAGGACGCGTCTCTGCGTCGCGAGAGTTCTGCGAGCCAGCGCCTCGGCTGCGCGCAGGTCGCCGAGCTCGAGCAGTTCGAGTGCACGGTTCGCCGCGGAGCGCAGCGTGTTGCTGCTCTCCGGTCCGAGCACGATCGCTTGCGACGCGTTCGTGCGTTCGAGGAGCTCCGCCGCCTCGGCGTGGCGGCCCGCCTCGGAGAGCACGGACGCGAGGTTCACCTGCGCGGCGAGCGTCGCGGGATGGTCCGCACCGAGGACGCGCACGTGGCGCTCGATCAGGTCGCGCAGGCGCGCTTCGACGTCGGTGCTCCGGCCCTGCAGGACGAGGAGCCCGAGGTGGTCGTGGACCGCGGCGAGCGTCCGCTCGTCGTCCGGTCCGTAGAGTCGTTCGTGCAGTGCGGCCGCCACCGGCAGGTGGCGTTCGGCTCGTTCGTAGCGGCCGAGGTTCAGGTACACGCGTCCGACGATGTGGTGCAGCTCGGCCGCGATCGTCTCGTCCGCGATCTCACCGCTCGCGAGCCGTTCCGACGTCGCGTCGAGGATGCGAACGAGCAGCTCCGTGTCCGCGGTCTGCGCAATCTCCGGTGTGACGCCGATCAGCGTCTCGCGCAGCACGCGGCCGACCTCGGTGGCGCGCCCGAGCTCGCGCTCCGCGCGTGTTGCCGCGTCCTCGGCGTCGCGGCGCGCTTCGGACTCGGAAGCGAACGCAGCCAATGCGCGCGACGCCTCGCCGTCCGCTCGCTCCTTCTCGTCGAGTGCGCGCACGAGCCCGAAGCTCGTTCCGACGACGCCTGCGACGAGGGCGATCGCGACCGCGAGGCCCGCCGCGACCTGAAGTCGATTGCGCCGCGCGAGCTTGCGCAGGCGGTAGATCGTGCTCGGCGGTCCCGCGGCGACGGGTTCGTGCGCGAGGTGGCGGCGCACGTCCGTGGCGAGAGCACTTGCGGTGTCGTAGCGCCTCGATCGGTCCTTCTCGAGACACTTCATCACGATCCAGTCGAGGTCGCCGCGCAGCAGCGAGCCGAGGAGGCGCGGGTCGCTGCGGCGCAGTGCAGCGGTGCGCGTGCTCGTGACTCCGAGTTCGGAGATGCGCGTGCTCGGCTTCCTCGGCTCGACCTCGCGGATGTAGCGGAGCATCTCGGCGAGGCCTTCCTGCAGGACGCGCGCCGGATCGAACGGTGTCGTACCCGTGAGCAGTTCGTAGAGCAGGACGCCGAGCGAGTAGATGTCGGTCCGCGTGTCGACGTCCAGGCCGCTCATCTCGGCCTGTTCCGGCGACATGTACGCCGGCGTGCCGATCATCTGGCGGTGCTCGGTGAAGAGCGTGCGCGTCGTCAGCTCCGCCGACGTCGCCTTCGCGATGCCGAAGTCGATCACCTTCGGACCGGCACGCCGTCGCAGGGTGACGAGCACGTTCGACGGCTTCACGTCGCGGTGCACGATGCCCTTCTGGTGCGCGTGCTGGATCGCGTTGCAGACCTGGACGAACAGCTCGAGTCGCGCGCGCGTGTCGAGCCGCTCCGTGTCGCAGTACTCGAGGATCGGCACGCCGCGGATGTACTCCATCACGAAGTACGGGCGACCGGAGGACGTCGCCTTGCGCGTCGAAGACCCGAGCGATGTTCGGATGGTCCATCAGCGCGAGCGCCTGGCGCTCGGCCTCGAAGCGGGCGACGACCTGCTTCGTGTCCATCCCGAGCTTGACGACCTTGAGCGCGACGCGCCGCCTCACCGGCTCGCGCTGCTCGGCCATCCAGACCGTGCCGAAACCGCCCTCGCCGATGTTCTCGAGCAGCTTGTAGCGGTCGATCACGTCGCCGGAGCGCTCGGCGAGGCGGGCGTCGCCGGGCTCGCCGGTCCCTCGCCGTCCGCGAGGAATCCCGACGAGCCGGCGTCCGCGGTGAGCAGGGCCTCGACGCGCGAGCGCACCGAGGCGTCGCCGCCGCAGGCGTCGTCGAGGAACGCCGTCCGTTCGCGCGGAGCGAGTCCGCGCGCGCGGTGGAACAGGCGTTCGACGTCGAGGGTCGTCATCTCCGTCTCGGGCCGGGCACGGGCGCGGAGCACCCCAATCGTCCTCCATGCGAGAACCGACGCGCGGTTCGATCGGCGAGCGCGCGAAATCGTGCGAGGCGCTTCGGACGCGGGCAGACGCCGCCGTCGACGTGGCCGCCTCGTCCGAGGATTCCGGCGCTGTCGCCTCTCGGCGTCCGGGCGCCGAGCCTGCGGCTCGCTCGGGTGGCTCGCCGCGACGCATGCGCCTAGGGCCTGATCTGGAACTCGAGCCCGTCGGAGTGCTCGCCGAGGAACGTCGTGGTGTCGATGGCGAACGACTGCAGCGTGACGCGGATCCCGACGATGCCGGGGTTGTTGGGTACGGACAGGGCATGGTCGCCAGGCCGCCGAACATGACGGGGTAGGCGTACAGGGTCGGGAAATCGGGTGAGCGCGAGGAGGACTTCCGCGGTCGGCGAGAGTTGGAGGCCGCAGCCGAAGGCGTCGATGCCCGTGCGCGCCGTAGTAGGTGGCGACGACGCCGTTGTTCACGACCGACCCGTACAGGTCGATGGGGACGGTCGTCCCGATGCGCGCGGGGACGGTGGGCGGACGTAGTGGGCCGTGTTGCCGTAGCAGCCGGGGATCACCGTCCACAGGCCGAGGTCGAAGACGTAGGCGGCACCGAATTGCCGGCGCTGTCGTCGGTCTGGCTCCCGCCGACGCCGGTGGCGTTGCTGTCTCCGCCGGTGGCGCCCACGACGATCGTGTCGCCCGAGATCGCGACGCCCGCACCGAAGGAGTCGTTCTATCCCCGGAGTTGGAGGCCTTGAGATAGGCCTGTTGGGTCCAGGTCGCTCCTGAGCGCACGAAGGCGCAGGCAGCGCCGGCCAGGGCGACACTGTCGTCCGCCTGGTTCCCGTCCACGCCGGTGGCGTTGCTGCTCTCGGCCGGTGCCCTGACGACGACCGTGTCGCCCGAGACGGGCCACGCTCCAACCGAAATAGTCACCGGCCCCCGTGTTGGAGGCCTTGAGGTAGGCCTGCTGGAACCAACTCGATCCGAATCGCACGAAGACGTAGGCGGCTCCTGAGGAGGAGGCGCTGTCGTCGGCCTGGTTCCCGTCGATACCGGTGGCGTTGCTCTTCCAGGAGAGCCCCTACGACAAGCGTGTCGCCCGAGATCGCTACGCTCCAACCGAAGTTATCGAACATCCCCGAGTTGGAGGCCTTGGAGATAGGCCTGTTGGGTCCAGGTCGCTCCGGAGCGCACGAACATCGCAGGCGGCGCCCGCCCCCGGTACGCTGTTGTCGGACTGGATCCCGTTCACGCCGGTCGCGCTGCTGCCCTCGGCCGGTGCCCCGACGACGACCGTGTCGCCCTTGAGACCGCCACGCTCGTACCGACCGTCGCCGGCTTCCGTGTTGGAGCCCTTGAGGTAGGCCTGTTGGGACCAGGCCGTCCCGGAGCGCACGAAGACGTAGGCGGCGCCGGCCAAAAGGGCACTGTTGTCGGCCTGGTTCCCGTCGATGCCGGTGGCGTTGCCCTCCTGGAAGGGCGCCCACGACGATCGTGTCGCCCGAGATCGCGACGCCGCTACCAAAGAGATCGTTCGCTGGGTTGGAGGCCTTGGAGATAGGCCTGTTGGGTCCAGGTCGCGCCGGAGCGTACGAAGACGTAGGCGGCGCCGGCTCCCGGTACGCCGTTGTCGGACTGGATCCTGTTCACGCCGGTCGCGTTGCTGTTCCGCCGGGCGCCCACGACGACCGTGTCGCCCGACCGCCACGCTCGTGCCGAATCCGTCGCCGGCTTCCGTGTTGGAGGCCTTGATGTAGGCTCGTTGACTCCAGGTCGAGCCGGAGCGCACGAAGACGTAGACGGCGCCGGATTGGGGTGGGTGCTGTTGTCGGCCTGGTTCCCGTCGACACCCGCGGGCGTTGCTAACCTCGTTAGCGCCCCGACGACGACCGTGTTTCCCGAGACGGCTACGCTCCTGCCGAACCTGTCGCCCGCTCCCTTGAAGGTCGCCTTGGTAGGCCTGTTGGCTCCAGGTCGAGCCGGAGCGCACGAAGACGTAGGCGGCGCCGGATCCTGGTGCGCTGTTGTCGGCCTGGTTCCCGTCGATGCCGGTGGCGCCGCTGTCCTCGTCGGTGGCTCCCACGACGATCGTGTCGCCCGAGACCGCGACGCTCGTGCCGAACCGGTCGAATGCGTCCGTGTTCGAGGCCTTGAGGTAGGCCTGTTGGCTCCAGGTCGAGCCGGAGCGCACGAAGACGTAGGCGGCGCCGGCGAGGTCCGCACCGCTGTCGGCCTGGTTCCCGTCGACAACCGTGGAGCTGCTGCGCTGCTGCGTGATCGCCCCGACGACGACCGTGTCGCCGGAGACCGCCACGCTCGTGCCGAACTGGTCGAATGCGTCCGTGTTCGAGGCCTTGAGGTAGGCCTGTTGACTCCAGGTCGACCCAGCGCACGAAGACGTAGGCGGCGCCGGCGAAGTTCGCACCGTTGTCGGCCTGGTTCCCGTCGACACCCGCAGAGCTGCTGCGCTCGCCGGTCGCCCCGACGACGACCGTGTCGCTGAGATCGCCACTCTCGATCCGAAGGAGTCGAACACCTCCGTGCTGGATGCCCGAGGTAGGCCTGTTGAACCAGCTCGTGCCGAATCGCACGAAGACGTAGGCGGCGGCTCCGGCACCGGAGGCGCTGTTGTCGGCGGGATTCCCGTTGATGCCGGTCGCGTTGCTGCCTCGAGCTTCGGCCCGACGACGACCGTGTCTCCCGAGACGGCCACCCTCCGACCGAACCAGTCACCGGACCCCGTGTTGGAGGGGCCTTGAGGTAGGCTCGTTGGGTCCAGGTCGACCCGAGCGCACGAAGACGTAGGCGGCACTTCCAGGCCGAAGGCGCTGTTGTCGACTGGATTCCCGTTGACGGCCGTCGTTGCTGTCCTCGTAGGGACCACGACCGAGTCGGCCGAGATCGCTACGCTCGCGCCGATCTGGTCGAATGCGTCCGTGTTCCTCGAGGCCTTGAGGTAGGCCTGTTGACTCCAGGTCGTGCCGGAGCGCACGAAGACGTAGGCGGCGCCCGACCGGGACGAGCTGTTGTCGGCCTGGTTCCCGTCCGCCGGTGGCGTTGCTGCTCTCAAGGGGGACCCGACGACCACGGTGTCATTCGAGACGGCCACGCTCCAGCCGAACCTGGTCGAACGCGTCCGTGTTGGAGGCCTTGAGGTAGGCCTGTTGTGTCCAGGTCGCACCGGGAGCGCACGAAGACGTAGGCGCCCGATTGGGACGCTGTCGTCGGCCTGGTTCCCGTCCACGCCGGTGGCGCTGCTGCTCTCGCTCGGGGCGCCGACGACGACCGTGTCGCCCGAGACGGCGACGCTGGACCGAACTCGTTCCCGGCCGAACCGAAGTCCTGGAGGCCTTCAGGTAGGCCGTCTGGACGATCGGGTCGACCGTGAGCGGGTACACGGGCGTCGCTGTCGTCGACGTGCAGGACGAGCGCGCCCGGATCGGACGTCATCCACGCCGTGAGCCTCCTTCCCGTTCCGGTCGAAGGCCGCGAGGCCGGCGTAGGTCACGGCGAGTTCGCCCGCGCCGTCGAACGCCGCGCGCCGAGCCTGTCGTCTTGGACGCGCACGCCGAGGTCGCGAGCACGCGCAGCTCGAAGGACAGCGCTCCGTCGCCCTTGCGGTCGCGTCCGCACGTCGAAACCGTGCTCGAGCCCGTCGTCGCCGTTCATGTACCACTCGGTGACCCGGTCGCTCCAGACGTGCTCGAGCGTGCGGTGCTGCGAGCGGACGAGGTGCGGTGCGAGCGCGTCGGTGCGCGTGCCGTCACGCCCGAAGCTCGCGAGTTCGAGTCCCAGCTCCCAGTCGCCCCGGTCGGGAACGACGCGCACGCCGCGTCCGTCGAAGCGAGCGAGGTAGTGCTGCCCGAAGCTGCGCGCTTCGAATCCGCCATCCACCGCGAACAGACGGTGCCGCGCGTCCTGGTAGGCGGCGTGCAGGCTCTTCCACTCGGAGTCGGAGAGCTTCGTCGGCGAGGAGTTCTGCGCGAAGCAGGGCGCGAGTGAGAAGAACGTGCACGCGAGGGCGGCGCGTCGAAGTCGAGGGTGCAGCATCGATTGGGGGGGACGTGGAAGTGTTCGAACGCGTTCGGGCGGGTGAGAGCGTACCTCGATCCTCGAATTTCCGTCGGGACACCGACGTCGCGCGCGATGCGGAGCGGGCTCGATGCTCGATCGGGCCCGATGGCACTGCTCGGAGAAGCTCGTCGCGTCCGGCATGGACCGAAGATCCCGAGGGGAAGGACGCACGCGCGCACGTGAAGCCTCGTTCGACGTCGTGCCGCGCTCCTCCGCCACGACACGTCGAAGAAGCGCATCACTCCCGTGGTGCTCACCGTATGCGAGCATCGACCCCCTCGAGCGACCGAGTTCGAGATCTGCCCCGTTCGTCGACGCGCTACACGTCCTCTGCTCTTCGACTCTCGCCCCCGAGCGCGTCGAAGAGCCAGGCCCGCGCGTACGCCCAGTGGCGGCCGGCCGTCGCGGTCGAGATGCCGAGCGCGTCCGCCGCTTGCTCGATCGTGAGTCCCGCGAAGAAGCGCAGCTCGACGAGCCGCGCCTTCTCGGGGTCCTCGCGCCGCAGGGCGGAGAGCGCCTCGTCGAGCGCGAGCAGTTCGCCCGGTCGCTCCTCCGCGAGCCGCGTCACGTCGAGGTCGACGCGGCGCCAGTCGCCGCCGCGCTTCGCCGTCGCGCGCGCACGCGCACGGTCGACGAGGATGCGGCGCATCGCTTCCGACGCCGCCGCGAAGAAGTGGCCCTTGCCGTCCCAGCGCGGCGCGCCGTTCGTTCCTTCCGCACCCTCGGGCGTCGGTCCGACGAGGCGCAGGTACGCCTCGTGCACGAGCGCCGTCGCCTGCAACGTCTGTCCCGGTCGTTCGCGTGCGAGCCGCGAGTCCGCGAGCTTGCGCAGCTCGGCGTAGACGAGCGGCAGGAGTTCCTCCGACGCGCGCGGGTCGCCGGCGTCGATGGCCGAGAGGATCCGTGTGACGTCGGAGCGCATCCTTCGATTCTAGGGGTGCGGACCGAAACACGCGCGGTGCGCGAGCGGGTCGCGCGGCGCCCGTCACTTCCCGTCGGAGCCGGCGGGAACGAGGCGCGCCGCTTCGAGCGCGCTCCGCCACGACGCGGCCTCCGTCTCGTCGCCCTTCGCCTCGTACAGCCGCACCAGGCGTTCGAGGGCTTCGACGATGCGGACCTCGGATCCCTCCGGCATGGTCGCCTCGCGCTCCTCCATGCCGCGGAAGCCGTCGAGCAGGAGTGGTTCGGCTTCGGCGAGATCGTCCTGCCCGAGGCGCGCCTCTCCCAGCATCGACGTCGTGTTGAACGTGGTCCACGCGTCGGGCTGCGTCTTCTCGCGAATCGTCAGGCATTCGCGCAACAGCGTCTCGGCCTCGCTCCACGCCTCGAGCGCGAGGTACTTCTGTCCGAAGAACGCGAGTCGACCTGCGAGTTCGGGGCCGCCCTTCGGCAGCGCGGCGCGATTCGCCTCGAGCAGCTCGCGGAGCAGGGGCATCGCCTCGTCGGACCGGCCCTCGCTCACGCAGATGTCGGCGAGGCTGCCGACGACGACGACCAACGTCGGGTGACCCGCGGGGAGGATCGCACGGCAGATCTCGAGCGCGTCGCGGTAGTGCGCCTCGGCCTCGGCGACCTCGCCGGTTGCCTGCAAGAGTTGCGCAAGTTTGATGTGGACGACCGCGATCTCCGGGTGCCCGGGGGGAAGCGCTGCGCGCTTGATCCCCAGCGCCTCGCGCAGGAGCGGCTCCGCCTCGTCGAGTTCGTGTCGCGCCACCAGAAGCTCGGCGAGGTTGCAGAGACCGCTCGCGATCTCGGGGTGCCCGGCGGGAAGTCCGGCGCGGTAGGTCTCGACCGCTTCGCGAAGGAGCGGCTCGGCCTCGTCGAACCTGCCCTGCATCTGCACGAACCGGCCGAGGTTGTTGAGACTCCTCGCGATCTCCGGATGGGTCGCGGGGAGTGCGGCGCGTCGGTTCTCGAGCGCCTCGAGGAGGAGGGTCTCCGCCTCGGCGAA
>JAWKUH010000035.1:0-50523 GCA_041398665.1 Planctomycetota bacterium
CGACGTGTTCCGGAGCTGCGGCGTCCTCCGCACGACGGCTCCGGAAGCCGTCGAACGCGCGCGCGCCGAGGCGGCCGCCGGGGCGCCGATGCCGCGCTTCGACGAGCACGCGCGAGGCGTCGCGGCGGAGCTCCCGGGCGAGGGCGGCGCGCAGCTCCCGATCAACGCGGCGCTGCGCGCGGCGATCGAGCGCGAAGCGCTGGCGGCGCAGCTCCACGGCCTCGCGGCGGAGGCGGCGACCCTGGAGCCGGAACCGCCGGACGGCCGTCCGGAGGGCGGTGCGCCGCGTCCCGGTGCGCGCCGCCGCCGTCGCCGCGCGGCGTGACCCGGCGCGTCGTGCGCAGCGTCGAGCGCCGCTCGGCGACGCATCGATCCTCCGAGTCGGGCGCGTAGAAGTTACGCCTCGCACGTCGTCGGTGGCGTGGACCGCGCACGGCGGATAGCGTTCGGATGAGGAGCGGAACCAACGCTCCGTGAACGCGCGACGACGGCTGCCCCCGTCGCGCGCGCGACGAGCTCGCGCAGGAACCGAACGCCATGTGGAAGCTCGAGGTCTACAGCTCTCGATCGTTCTCAGCGATCCCACCCTTCACGGGGTCCGGACGGCGCGCCGCGCGCATCGCCGCCGGACCCACGACACGGACGAGCGCAATCGTCCGATCGTGTTCCGTGCGTCGTTGCGAACGGCAGGGAGGCTCCCTCGGTGGACCCTGCACGGACGCTCATGACGTGTGTGCAGGGTCCTTCCCGTCGACCTGACGGGATCCCTCGCCGAACACTCGCTCCGCGCAGCTCGCCGGAGCGGGTCCACCAGTCTCCCGTGCGCCGGCTCCGCGAGGATCGCGGGGCGGACGCGCGATCCGAAGGCCCCCCTGGGGCGAGCACGACTCGCCCACGAAACGAATGACGACTCGTACGTCCGCAGCGGTCGACACGACCGCCGGTGAGCACCGCCCGCTCATCGACAAGTTGAACGAGGAGTGGCACAAGCCCGCCCTCCAACTCTTCATGGTCATCGTGCTCGCGCACTGGGCCGAGCACCTCACGCAGACCATCCAGATCTTCGTGCTGGGTTGGCCCGTTCCCGAGTCGCGCGGCGTCCTCGGGCTGTGGTTCCCGTGGCTCGTGTCGAGCGAGACGCTGCACTACGGCTACGCGATCGTGATGCTCGTCCTCCTGTGGGTCCTCAGGAAGGGCTTCGTCGGCCGCTCGAAGACGTGGTGGATGATCGCGTTCTGGATCCAGTTCTGGCACCACATCGAGCACGCGCTCCTGCAGTACCAGGCCATCGTCGGCACGAACTTCTGGGACAAGCCGAAGCCCTGGAGCGTGCTCCAACTGTGGATCCCGCGCGTCGAGCTCCACCTCTTCTACAACACGATCGTCTTCATCCCGATGGCGATCGGCATGTACTACCACATGTTCCCGCCGGCCGGCGAGGAGGCCCACGGACGCGGGTGCAACTGCGCGTGGAAGCCGAAGATGAAGCCCGTCGTCAGGAGCTGATCCGATGACGACGCAACGAGGACTCCGCGGCGCGAGCGCGTTGGCGCTCGTCGCGCTGCTCGGGCTCGCCGCGTGCACGACGAAGAGCACCGAGGCGACCTCGGCCGCCTCGGTCGCGATCTCCTTCGACCCGGCGCCGCACGTGGGCGCGACGACGTGCACGGTGAAGCTCTCCGACGACGGCGGCGCCCCGCTCGCGGGCGCCGACGTCTCGGTCCGCGGCGACATGAACCACGCCGGCATGAAGCCGGTCCTCGCCGACCTCGAGGAGGGTGAGCCCGGCACCTACAGCGCGCCGTTCACCTTCACGATGGGCGGCGACTGGATCGTCGAGGTCGACGGGAAGCTCGCGGACGGGAGTCCGGTGAAGCACAGCGTCGACGTCCGCGGCGTGAAGCGGGACGAGTCCGGCTCGTGACGACCGACGCGGCACGCAGCGCGCTCCGCGACCCCCGTGGGTCGCGGGGCGTCGACCTCCTGCGCGTGCCGCTGCTCGGTCGCTTCCTGCGCCTGCGTCGCGCGCGGCTCGTCGCCCAGACGGCGATGGGGCTGCTCGCGCTGCTGCTCGTGCTGCACGGGCTCCTCGGACCGGAGCTCGCGCCGAAGAACCTCGCCACGCTCCTCGTGTGGGTGCACTGGCGCGGCGCGCTCGTCTTCGGACTGCTGCTGCTCGGCAACGTCTTCTGCTTCGGGTGTCCGCTGCTCCTGCCGCGCGAGATCGCTCGACGCCTCACCTCGCCGGTGCGCCGCCTGCCCGGCGCGCTGCGCAACAAGTGGACGGGGATCGCGCTGCTCGTCGGCGTCCTGTTCACCTACGAGTGGCTCGACCTGTGGGCGAGCCCGCGTGCGACGGCGATCGCGATCCTCGCCTACTTCGCGGTCGCCCTGCTCGTCGACGCGTTCTTCGCCGGTGCACCCTTCTGCAAGTGGATCTGCCCGGTCGGGCAGTTCAACTTCGTGGCGTCGACGTTCTCGCCCTTCGAGGTGCGGGCGAAGGACCGCTCGACGTGCGAGGGCTGTGCGACGAAGGACTGCATCAAGGGGCGGCGGGAACCCGCTGCCGGAGGAGAGGAGCGGATCGTGCAGCGCGGGTGCGAACTCGCGCTGTACGTCCCCTCCAAGGTCGGGAACCTCGACTGCACGTTCTGCATGGACTGCGTGCACGCGTGTCCGCACGACAACGTCGAGGTCGGGTCGCGCGTGCCCGCCGACGAACTCGCGCTCGACCCCGTGCGCTCGGGGGTCGGCCGGATCACGAAGCGCGTCGACCTCGCGGCGCTCGTCGTCGTCTTCGCGTTCGGCGCCCTGCTCAACGCCTTCGGCATGGTCGGGCCCGTGTTCGACCTCCAGCGCTGGATGGCGGAGCAGCTCGGGACCCGGAGCGAGGGGGTCGTGCTCGCGATCCTGTTCGTCGCGGCGCTCGTCGTCGTGCCGGCGATCGTCCTCGGTGCCGCGTCGCTCGCCGTCGCGCGGACGACCGGTGCCGCGCCCTTCCGGCACGTCGTGCGCTTCGCGTACTCGCTCGCGCCGATCGGTTTCGGCGTGTGGCTCGCGCACTACAGCTTCCACTTCCTGACCGGGCTGTGGACGTTCGTGCCGGTCGCGCAGCTCGCCGCGCGTGATTCCGGCCTCACCTTCCTCGGAAAGCCCGACTGGGGCATGGGCGGCCTCTCCGAGGCGGCGGTGTGGCCGATCGAGATCGGTTTCCTCGCGCTCGGCACGCTCGGCTCGATCGCGTTGACGTGGCGCCTCGCGCAGCGCGACTTCGCGGACGCGCCCGCGCGCGCGTTCGTGCCATGGTTCCTGGTCCACGCGTCGATCCTCGGCGCCGCGCTGTGGCTGCTCGCGCAACCCATGGAGATGCGGGGGACCTACCTGTGAGTACCCGTCGGATCGCGAAGGCGCTCGGCGCCCTGCTCGTCCTCCTGCTCGGTGCGCCGCGCGCGCACGCGCACGAAGGCCCGCCGTACCCGATCTTCGTCGACGAGGAGGTCGGCGCGTACACCGTCTCGATCTGGGCGGACCCGGACGTCGGGACGGCGACCTTCTACTACTACGTGGAGTGCGGCGAAGGACTCTCGCCGCAGGACGTGCGTATCGAGCTCCAGTCGGAGCCGCAGGACGGTGGTGCGAACCCCGTGGCCTGCACGAGCGTCGCGGCGGAGCCGGGCGAGCCGTTCCAGCAGGTGGGTCTCGTCGACTACCCGTACCGCGGCATCTGGCACGCGACGTTCGTCGTGCGCGACGCGGTCCACGACGGGGCGGAGCTCCGCACGCTCGAGATCGACCTCGACGTGACGCCGCCGGGCCTCGGGTTCTTCTACTTCCTCTGGTACGCGATCCCCTTCGTCGCGATCGGGTTCATCTGGTTCCGCAGGCTCGCGCTGCAGCGGGCCTACGACCGTGAGGCGGCGTCGGTCGGTGACGGGGACGAGCGCGCGAAGGCCTGAGGCGCGAGTCGAGCCGCGAGGTGCTGCGCCCGGCGCCTTCGGCGCCGAAGACCCACGCAGTTTCAACACGAAGGGAACGACAGGAAAGGACACGAAGAACACGAAGGCGCCGCTTCGCGGCGCGGGAAGTCGTAGGACCTGCGAGGCCGTGCGCCCCGCGGGTCCCTGCGTCCCCGTGGTGTGAATTCCGCCGCCGCAAGCGGCGCCTGCTGCGTGTTCCCGCGCGGCGCGAAGCGGCGCGCTGCGTTCCCGCGCGGCCGGCTGGCCGCGCCACGCCTCGCGAGGATCACGTCGGCTGCGCTCGGCGCCTTCGGCGCCGAAGACCACGCAGGTTAACACGAAGGGAAGACAGAAAGGACACGAAGAGCACGAAGGCGCCGCTGCGCGGCGCTGAACGCAGCGGACCGCGAGGCACGCGCCTCGCGGTCTGCGTCCTCCGACCGTGTCGCCGCCGATCGTGGCTCCGTGTCCCCTGTGCTCCCGGTGAATCATCCGCGCGGCGCGAAGCGGCGCCTGGTTCCCGCGCGGCCGGCTGGACGCCTCGCGAGGTCGTCGTGTTCGCGCCTGGCGCCGAGGACCACGAGTTCAAGGAACAGACCACGCGACCGAAGGCGCCGCTTCGCGGCGCGACGCGACCGCGAAGCAGCTCGCCTGGTCCTCCGCCGCGCGGCCGATCGTGGCCTGTGCCTGTAGCTCCTGGTGACATCCGCGCGGCGCGGAGCGGCGCGCGACCCGGATCAGTGCGCGCTGTTCGCCTTCTCCTTCGGCGGCATCCACAGACGCACGAGCCCGAGGAGGCTCGCCGCCATGAGGAGCCCGAGGATCAGGCGACCGCCGTCGGCACTGTCGGCGAGGGGAGCGGGGGGGCTCGACCACCAGGCGATGCCGTAGCCGCTGACGACGACGATGGCGACGATGAGGATGGAGATCAGGCTTCGGATCAGGTTCACGGCTCGGTTCGGGCAGGAGTCCTGTGAGGCGACGGCGGGACCGTCGCTCGATGGATCGTATCCCGATCGGACGGAGCCTCGGGGCGACGCATAACTCCTATGGCGATCCTGGCGGGAGCCCGCGTTACCTACGCGTGACCGGGGGTGCTCCCGGGCACCGATAGCTTCCAGCGACGTCCGCGACGGTGCGGACCCGACCTCGGAAGCTCCATGCGCGCACTCGTCCGGACCGTCCTGACGCTCGTCCTCCTCGCAAGCCTCGCCCCGTTCGCGCGTCCCCAGGGCTCGCGATCGACGACGGACCTCGAGCGCACCTTCGACGCGGCGTCGATCCCGAGACCCGCGGCGAACGTCGTCGTCCCGCAGGTGCGTGCCGCTCGCCTCCGCGACGACGTGCGCGGCATCGCCATCCAGCGTGTGTACGTGACGGCGCAGGTCGTCCGACAGGTCGCGACGACGACGATGGACATCGTCCTCGTCAACACGGACGACCGGGCGCAGGAGGCCGAACTGCTCGTGCCGGTGCCGGACGGAGCCGTGGTCCGCGGATTCGACTTCCAGGGTGTGGGCGCCGAGTCCTCCGCGCGCCTGCTCCCGATGCACGAGGCGCGCTTCACGTACGACAGCATCGTGGCGGAGCTCGAGGACCCCGCGCTGCTCGAGTTCGCGGGGCACCGCCTGGTGCGCACGAGCGTGTTCCCCGTCCCGCCCAAGGGCGAACAGCGCGTGCGCCTCG
Organism: Planctomycetota bacterium; assembly: GCA_041398665.1. Taxonomy (GTDB): domain Bacteria; phylum Planctomycetota; class UBA1135; order UBA1135; genus Rohdeia. The sequence goes on from JAWKUH010000035.1 coordinate 5,643, forward strand.
TCTACGAGACGGTGCTGAGGATCACCGGCGACCGCATCGAGTGGACCGTGCCGAAGAGCGAGTCGCTCGTCGGCGGCTGGGTCCCGTGGCACGTCGAGGTCGACTTCCGCGCGGACGTGCCGATCTCCACGATCTACTCGCCGACGCACGAGATCGAACTCACCCGCGACGCGCCGACGCACGTCGTCGCGCGCCTGACCGACGCGGCGGCGCGCGAGCCGGGCTCGATCCGCATCTCGTACCTCCTCGCGGGAGCGGGCGTCGCCGCCTCGCTGTGGGCGCATCCCGACGCGCGCATCGGCGGCGGTCGCTTCCTGTTCCTCGCGGGACTGCCGGTCGAGATCGACCGTTCGCAGCGGGAGGCGATGAAGCGCGAGGTCGTGCTCGTCCTCGACCGGTCGGGGTCGATGAACGGCGAGAAGTTCGACCAGGCGCGCGCGGCCGCGCTGCAGGTCGTCGAGGGCCTCCGCGACGGGGAGTTCTTCGCGGTCGTCGACTACTCGGACCAGGTCTCGATGTTCGAGCCGCGGCCCGTCGCGCGCACGCGCGAGTCCGTCGCGGAGGTGCGGCGCTATCTCGACACCCTGCGACCGCGCGGCGGCACCGCGATCGACGACGCCCTCGCGGTCGCGCTGTCGCTCGACCACGAGCCCGGCACGGTCCCCGTCGTGTTCTTCCTCACCGACGGCGTCCCGACGGCGGGGGAGCGGCGTGAGGCCGTCATCCGCGAGAATGCGCAGCGGGTCAACGTGCACGGACGCCGCATCTACTCCTTCGGCGTCGGCCACGACCTCAACTTCCCGTTGCTCGACGCGCTGGCGAACGCGACGCGCGGATTCGCGACGTACGTGTCGCCGGGCGAGGACGTCGAGGTCGCCGTCTCCGAGGTCGACGCGCGCCTGCGCGGTCCGATCATGTCCGACGTCACGCTGCGCGTGCTCGACGAGGACGGCGCGGAGGCTCGCCACCGCGTCAACGATCTCGTGCCGCGCGAACTTCCGGACCTCTTCGAGGACGACCAGGTCGTGCTCCTCGGCGCGTACCGCGGCCACGCTCCGCTCACCTTCGAGGTCTCGGGCAACTTCCTCGGCGAGCAGCGCACGTTCACCTTCCCGTTCGACGTCGCCGCGGCCGAGGACACGCGCAACGGCTTCGTCGCGCGCATCTGGGCGAGCCGCCGGATCGGCGAGCTCGTCGACCTCGTCCGCCAGGCCGGCGCCGATCCGGCGGTCGCGTCCGACGCGACGCGCCTCGCGGAGGACGCCGCACTGCGCGAGTACACGCGCGAGATCCTCGAGCTCTCGCTGCAGCACGGCGTGCTGACGGAGTACACCTCGTTCCTCGCGCTCGAGGGCACGGACCTCAGCGACCTCGGACCGGTCGTCGACGAACTCCGCGACAACCTCCTCGTGAAGGCCGTCCGCCAGCGGGTCGGGCGCGACGCGCAGACCCGCTCGACGAACCAGCGCGCCCGCATCGCGCAGGTCGCCTCGAACCGCTTCAACGCCTACCGCGACGAGACGGGGCGACTCGTCCAGAGCGGGGCCGTGCGCCAGGCCGGGGACCGGACGTTCTTCCGGCGGGGCGAGCTGTGGATCGACTCGAGACTCGTGGGGATGCCCGCTCCGATCCGGGTCGACCACGTCGTACGCTTCGGTTCGAAGATGCACCGCGAACTCGTGAAGCGTCTCGTCGACGAGGGACGGACCGGGGTCTTCTCGATCCGCGGCAAGGTGATCGTCGACGTCGACGGCCTGGTCGTCCTGATCACCGTCCCGAAGCGCGCGCCGCGCGACGAGGACGGGACGAGCGCACCGGGCTGAACCGAACGAACGCAAGCCGAAGCATGAGCACCGGGGACGACCGACCCGTCCGATCGCCGAACCGGCGCACCGTCCTCACGATCGAGGACAGTGCGCCGGTGCGCCGCGGTATCGTCGACTCGTTGCGACACGCCGGCTACCACACGATCGAGGCGTCGAACGGGCGCGAGGGCCTCGGGCTCGCGTTGCGCGGCACGGTCGACCTCGTCCTGCTCGACGTCATGCTGCCGGAGCGCGACGGCTTCGCCGTGCTGAAGGAGCTCCGCCGGGCGCAGCCGACGCTGCCCGTCATCATGCTGACCGCGCGCGGCAGCGAGGACGAACGCGTGCGCGGGCTCGCGGGCGGCGCGGACGACTACGTGGTCAAGCCGTTCAGCTCGAAGGAGCTGATCGCGCGCGTCGAGGCGGTGCTGCGCCGTTCCGCCGCGAGGCCGCTCGCGCTCGACGGCGTCGACGTCGCGGGTCGGCGCGTCGACTTCGAGCGCAGCGAGGTGCACCACGCGGACGGCTCCGTCGTCCGACTGACGGAGAAGGAATGCGCGTTGCTCCAGTACCTCGCGCGCAACCCCGGCCGCACGATCTCGCGCGAGGAGCTGCTCCGCACGGTCTGGGGACTCGACCCGCGCGGCGTCCGCACGCGCACCGTCGACATGCACGTCGCGCGACTGCGCGACCACCTCCGCGACCACGCGGAGCGACCCGAGGTCCTCGTGACGGTCCGCGGACGCGGCTACATGCTCGCGGGTCGGGGCGAGGACGCGTGACCTCCGCCCGGCGCACCTGGCTCGCCTTCGGCGTCTGCACGGGAGTGGTCGTCGCCGCGCTCCTGTGGTCGACGTTCGCGGCGCTCGACGGCGAGTACCGGCGCAACCGCTACCGTCTCGAGGTCCAGCGCGACGACCAGCTCGACCTCGCGCTCTGGCGCGTCGACGCGATCGTCTCGGGACTCGTCGCCGTCGAGTCGACGCGACCCGTCGAGGACTTCCGACCGTTCCACGAGGTCCCCGACGTGCTCGACCGCGGGCTCTCCGCGACCTCGGGTCGCGTCGTGCTCGCGCCGTCGCCGCTGCTCGGCGTGGCTCCCGGCGCCGCCGTGCGGCACGCCAAGCTCTACGCCGAGTTCGCGCCCGACGGTTCGATCGTGTCGCCCCAGGTCCCGTCCGAGGAGGAGGTCGACGCGGCGGAGCGCGCGGGACTCCTCGAGCGCGGCGACGTCGACGCCTCGCGCCGCCTGCTCGCCGAGCTCGCCTCGATCGTCACCTACCGTCGGCTGGTCTCGACTTCGAGGCGGCGGCGCGACCGTCGGAGCGCGGCGGTACCGAGAGCGACGAGGACTGGCGCCGCTCGCGACTGCTCGCGCTGCAGGAGGTCGATCCGAGCGCGCGCGGACCGTTCCGCCCGTTCCTCGTCGTGCCGAACGGCTCGCGCGCGCCCGAGCTCCTGCTCCTGCGCCGCGTCACCGACGGCGGAGCCCGCGCGTGCAGTGCGTGTGGCTCGAGTGGCGCACGTTGCGCGGCGAACTGGTCGACGCCGTCGCGAGCGACCTCTTCGAGGGTGCCGTCGTCGACATCGTGCCGTCCGCCTCGCGCGGCGACCACGCGCTCGGCGGCCGCCTCGCGAGCCTGCCCGCGGTCCTCGTCGTGCGCGGCCTCGCGCCGCCGTCCTTCCCCGTCTGGTCGACGACGCGCGTGACGCTGCTCGCGGGCTGGACGTCGGTCGTCGCCGCGGCGATCGCCGTCGCCGTGCTCCTCTCGATCTCGATCCGGACGAGCGAGCGGCGCGACCGCTTCGTCCAGGCGGTGACGCACGAGCTGCGCACGCCGCTCACCACCTTCTGCATGTACTCCGAGATGCTCGCCGACGACGTCGTGCGCGACGAGGAGACGCGCCGGGAGTACCTGCGGACGCTCGTGAGCGAGTCGGCGCGGCTCCGCCGCATCGTGGAGAACGTGCTGCAGTACGCGCGCGTCGAGCGTTCGCGCGGACGCACGGAGCGCGAGCGCGTGTCCGTCGTCGAACTCGTGAACTCGGTCGTCCCGCTGCTCGAGCGTCGCGCCGAGGAGAGCGGTGCGCTCCTCACCGTCGACCTCGGCGAGCTCGACCCCGCCCTCCTCGTCGCCGTCGATCGCGGCGTCGTCGAGCAGATCCTCCAGAACCTCGTCGACAACGCCTGCAAGTACGGCACGCGCTCGACCGAGGAACCCGCGCGCGTCGAGCTGCGGGTGGGTGCGGAGCGCGGGCGCGTCCACCTCGTCGTCCGCGACCACGGCGACGGCGTCCCGAAGGAGCGCGCGCGCGACGTGTTCCGCGCCTTCGAGCGCGCGGCGCCGGGGCGCGGCGACGCGGTGCCGGGCATCGGTCTCGGGCTGACCCTGGCGCGCGAGTGGGCGCGGGAGCTCGGGGGGGACCTGGAGCTGCGCGAGGCCGAGGGCGTGGGGGCCGCCTTCGCCCTCTCCCTCCCCCTCGCGGGTCCTGGCCCCGCTCGCTGGTGATCGCCGTCCGACCGGCCTCGGCGGGCCCGGGAAGGCCGGCGGCGCTCGGCGCTCCCCCCGCTCGCGGCCCCGCGGACGGCCATCACCAGCGAGCGGGGACAGGTCCGCCATCGGGGCTCCAGATCGCTCCACGCGCGGTCGAGGTACGACACTCGGGGGCGAGACCGAGGGTCCGCCGCCCCGCCACCATGGAGCAGTACGTCATCGCAGGAGCCGTCGTCGTGTGCGCCGCCGTCGTCGGCGTCGTCTCGAGCGGCGGCCATCCCTACCAGGCGCCGGACCTCGATCCGTCCACCGCGGCGTCGAGCGCACTCGGACCGACCGGCTCGCGGCGCGTCTCGATCTCGGTCGACGGCGCACCCGCCGCGGTGCCGACGCCGTCCGAGGAGGCGGCGGCGCGACGCGCGAACGAGGCGGAGGCGATCGCCGTGCTGCGCCGCATCGCGGCGGCCCAGGCGGACTTCCAGGCCTCGGCGGCCGTCGACCTCGACGGCGACGGCAACGGTGAGTTCGGCTACCTCGGCGAGCTGTGCGGCACGATCGGTCTGCGCGGCAGCGACGGGGCGCGCGGCGCGGCGCTCGGCGAACCCCTGCTCGATCCCTACGCGTGCGTCCCGACGTCGTCGGGCAACGCGCGCCACCAGGGCTACCTCTTCGCGGTGCAGCTCCCCGACGACGAGGCTCGCGGCGTCCCCGAGGCGGTGGGCGGCGGCGCGCCGACGATCGCGCCTTTCCCCGACGCGGATCTCGCGGAACGGTACTGGTGCGCGTACGCCTGGCCGATCGCGGCGGGCAGCACCGGCGACCGTGCGTTCTTCGTCGACCACGACGGCGTGGTGCTCGCGACGGACCCGCTCCAGCGGCGCTACAGCGGCGACGCGTCGGCTCCGCGCGCGGAGTCCGCGCTCGACGCGCGCTTCCGGCACGACCTCTCGGGAGCCCTGCCCGGACCGCTCGCCGTCTCCGTCGACGGACTGACCTGGACACGGGTCGACGACTCGGACCGCTGAACGAGGCACCAACGCCGCGCGACGCGCGGGACCCACCATGCAGCTACCCACGACCGACGCCGGAGCGCTCGACACCGCGACGATCATGTGGGGGATGGTCTTCGGGTCGATCGGGCTGGGCTACTTCATCTACGGCAAGAAGAACGGTCGGCCCGTGCCGCTGCTCGCCGGCATCCTGCTCTCGGTGCTGCCGCTGTTCGTGACCGACGCGCTGCCGCTCGTCGGCTCGGGTGCAGCCGTGATGGCGGCGACCTGGTTCCTGCGCGGGATCTGATCGCGAGAGGGCCGGGAGGAGCGCGATACGCGGGCCGCGGGTGCGCGTTCGTGCGCCGCGCGTCATGATCGGCGGGCCATGTCGCTCGCCCTGCGTCTGCTCCTCGTCCCCGTCCTCGTCGCCGCCGCCGCGATCGTCGCGCGCGCACCGGATCCCGCTTCGGCACCCCTCGCGCAGGCCGACGTCGCGATCGGCAGCGTCGTCCCGGACCTCGGGTTCACGGACGAGCGACGCCTGCCGCGCCGGCTGTCGGAACTCGGGGCGAGCACGGCCACGGTCGTGGTGTTCACCACGGTCGACTGTCCGATCGTCGCGCGCTACCTGCCGCGACTCTCGGAGCTCGAAGCGCGCTACCGCGACCGCGGCGTGCGCTTCCTCGCGCTCGACGTCGGCCGCGGCGACGAGATCGTCGAGATCGCGCAGCAGCGGCTCGACTCGGGCTGCTCCTTCCCGTTCGGCAAGGACCAGGACGGCGACGTGGTGCGCGCCCTCGGTGCGACGCGCACGCCCGAGGTGTGCGTGCTCGACGCGGAGCGCCGCCTGGTCTACCGCGGTCGCGTCGACTCGCAGTACCGCTTCGGCGGCGCGCGACCCGACGCGGGGCGCGCCGATCTCGAGCGCGCGTTGCTCGACCTGCTCGAGGGGCGACCCGTCGAGGTGCCGTCGACGTCGGTCGACGGTTGCCTGATCGAGGACCTCGCGCCGGCCGCGCGCTACGCCGCGTACGCGGACCTCGCCTCGGTGCCGCCGCGCACCGCGCTCACGTGGGCGAAGGACGTCGCTCCGATCGTGCGGCGCGCCTGCCAGGACTGCCACCACGACGGGACCGTCGCGCCGTTCCCGCTGGTCGAGTACCGCGACGTGGCGCGACGGGCGGCGATGGTCGCGGAGGTCGTGCGCGACGGACGCATGCCGCCTTGGTTCGCGAGCCCGGAGCACGGCGAGTTCGTGAACTCGCGGCGGCTGTCGGCGGAGGAGCGCGACACGCTCGTGGCCTGGGCCCTCGCCGGTGCGCCGCGCGGCGACGCGGCGGACGAACCGCCGGCGCCGGTGTTCGACGACACGGGCTGGCGCATCGGCGAGCCCGACGAGGTCGTCGTCCAGGCCGTCGCGACGCAGGTGCCCGCCGACGGCTACGTGCCGTACCAGTACGTGATGCTGCCGCGCGTCTTCTTCGAGGACACGTGGGTCGAGGCCGTCGAGATCCGGCCCGACGATCGCCGCGTCGTCCACCACGCGAACCTCGCGCACGTGAAGCTCACCGAGAAGTTCCGCGAGTCGAACTTCATGACGGGCTACGTCCCGGGCGGCGACCCGCTGGTGTGCGACCCGGGCACGGCGCTGCGCATCCCCGCGGGGTCGGTGCTCGGGCTCCAGGTCCACCTCGTGACGGTGGGGGAGCCGCGCGACGTGCGCATCTCGGTCGGCCTGCGCTTCGCCCGCGGCGTCGTCGACCGCGAGCTGCACCACTTCCAGATCCACGACACGCGCTTCGCCATCCCGCCCGGCGCTCCCGCGCACGAGGTGCGCGCGGCGCGCACCTTCCGGGGGGACGCGACGGGGATCGGCATGTTCTGCCACATGCACCTGCGCGGCCGCGACATGGCGTTCCGGGCGACGCGGCCCGACGGCTCGCAGGAGCCGCTGCTCGTCGTGCCCAACTACGACTTCGACTGGCAGCAGTCCTACCGCTGGGCGCCGGGGACCATGCGCTTCCCCGCAGGGACGCGCGTCGACGTGGTCGCTCACTTCGACAACTCGCCCTTCAACCCCTACAACCCCGACCCGACCGCGACCGTGCGAAACGGTGAACAGACGTACCAGGAGATGATGTACGGCTTCCTGTTCTTCACGCACGACGACGAACGGCTGGGACTGCGGGTCGACCCCGCGAACGGGCGCGTCGTCGGAGAACGAGGGGGCTCCGCGGAGTCAAGCGATCCGTAGGATCTACGCACGATCCCTCGTGCGGTCCTGCGTCGTGCGAACGCCGCACGATCGAGTTCTCGGCACGACTTCCGAGTGAATCGCGAACGTCGCTGAACCCATGTGTGTTCCGGTCGTTGGGCACCGCCAACCCCTGAGGAGGTCCCACATGTCCCACCACACCCTGCGGGGAGCGCTGACCGTCGTCGCCGCCTCCGCCGCCCTGTCGTCCCTCGCGTCCGCTGCGACCGAGCCCGCGCCTTCGATGATCGGCGCCTCGGTCGCGTACCACGCGGAGCTGTCCTTCGCGGCCGCCGCCGAGGCCGCGGTCCTGCCCCAGGACGACGTCACGATCATCAACCCCGCCAACCAGCACCCGCGCACCGGCGGTACCCAGGAGCCCAAGTCGGGCCACTCCTGGGAGGTCCCCGAGACCGTCGTCGTGCCGGGTCGCGGCGAGCACCTGCGCGAGGAGGACCGCATCGGCGACTACGGCCAGCCCCGCTGGACCGCGCGCCGCCTCTTCCCGACGACGCGCGTCTACGTGCGACCCGCCGGGCAGGTCGAGTTCGAGCACTGGACGCGCGCCAAGGTCCCGCGCGACGGCGGCAAGTCGACGGTCGAGCACCAGTACGAGGTCGAGATGGGCCTTGGGCACCGTCTCCAGCTCGACATCTACTTCGTGACCGAGAAGTCGGGCAGCGAGGGCGAGATCGACACGAGCGAGAACAAGTTCGAGGTCCGCTACGCGCTCGCCGACTGGGGCGAGATCCTGCTCAACCCCACGATCTACGTGGAGTGGGTGGAGCGCTCCGGCAAGGCCGACAAGCTCGAGACCAAGTTGCTCCTCGCGGAGGAACTCGCGCCCAGCTGGCACTTCGGCGCCAACCTCGTGCTCGAGCACGAGGTCAGCGGCGACCTCGAGAACGAGTACGGCCTCTCGCTCGGCATCGCGAAGACGATCATCGACGAGAAGCTGTCCATCGGCATCGAGGTGAAGTCCGCGCTCGTCGACGTCCACGCGGACCGCGGCGAGTACACGAAGGAGCTCGAGATCGGCCCGACGATCCAGTTCCGTCCGACGCCGCAGATGCACATCGACTTCGCTCCGCTGATCGGCATCGGCGGGGACTCGCGCGCCGCCGACATCTTCCTCGTCGTCGGCTGGGAGTTCTGAACTCCATCGGATGGGGTCGGCGGTCGACGTAGGGGTCGCACCGCCGTGGTCGTCGCTCGAGGGATCGGCGACCGACGGTCCGTTCGCCGCCGTCGCGTGCGCGCGCACTCCTTCGCGCGCGGCGTCGGGACCGGACGACCACGGAGGGCCCGGCCACCGCGAGGTGGGCGGGCCCTCGCTCGTCGCGGAGGGGCATACTGCGCCGATGGACGGAGCCCCGATCGCCGCACCGCGCCGCGTCGCGCGCCGAACCCTCGCCCTCGGCCTCCTCCTGCTCGCGTCGTGCGGCGCGCCGGGCGAGGCGCCGCGCCCGGACGGGACGCCGCGTCGCCCGAACGTGCTGCTGATCTACGGCGACGACGTGGGCTGGGGCGACGTCGGGGCCTACGGCAGCGCGCTGATCCCGACACCGAACATCGATCGACTCGCCGCGCGCGGAGTGCGCTTCACGGACGCGCACTGCTCGGCCTCGACCTGCACGCCGTCGCGCTTCTCGCTCCTCACCGGCGTGCACGGTTTCCGGAGCGGCGTGCGCGTCCTGCCGCCCGACGCGCCGCTCGTCGTGCCGACGGACGCGACGACGCTCGCCGACGTGTTCCGCGACGCGGGCTACACGACGTCGATCGTCGGCAAGTGGCACCTCGGTCTCGGTGCTGCAGGGGAGCGCGTCGACTGGAACGGCGAGGTCGCGCCCGGTCCGCTCGAACTCGGCTTCGACCGCTGCTTCCTCCTGCCCTCGACGAACGACCGCGTTCCGTGCGTCTTCGTGGACGGGCACGATGTCGTCGGGCTCGACGCCTCGGACCCGCTCTTCGTCGGCGCGCGTCCGCAGGACCTCGCGTGCACGGAGTACCCGAACGGGAAGCTCCACCCCGAAGCCATGACCTACTACCGCAGCACCGTCGGCCACGCCGACTCGGTGATCAACGGCATCGGTCGCATCGGCACGATGTGGGGCGGCAGCGACGCACTGTGGGACGACGAGGAGATGGCCGACGTGTTCGTCGAGCGCGCGGCGTCGTGGATCCGCGGGCGCGACCGCGAGCGACCGTTCTTCCTGTGGTACTCCGCACAGGACATCCACGTGCCGCGCACGCCGAACGCGCGCTTCCGCGGCGCGACGACGCTCGGCTACCGCGGCGACGCGATGGTCGCGCTCGACTGGGTCGTCGGCGAACTCGTGCGCACGCTCGAGGAGGAGGGGATCGCCGAGGACACGCTCGTGATCTTCACCAGCGACAACGGTCCGGTGTACGACGACGGCTACGACGACGGCACCACCGTGCCGACGTCGACGCGCGAGGTCGACCGCGGTCACGACGCGTCGGGGCCGTGGCGCGGCGGCAAGTACCAGATCTACGAGGGCGGGACGCGCGTGCCCTTCGTCGTGAGCTGGCCGGGGCGCGTCGAGCCCGGCGTCTCCGGAGCCCTCGTGTCGCAGATCGACCTGGTCGCGTCGTTCGCGTCGCTCCTCGGTCGCGAACTGCGGCCGGACGAGGCGATCGACAGCCGCGACGCGCTCGCCGCCCTGCTCGGCGACGATCCGCGCGGCGCGACGTTCCTCGTCGAGGAGTCGGGACGGCTCGCGCTGCGCGAGGGGACGTGGAAGTTCGTCGCGCCGCGCGGGGAGGGGAGCGGCGAGCTCTACGACCTCGCGACGGACCCCGGCGAGGGGACGGACCTCGCCGCGCTGGAGCCCGATCGCGCGGCGGGGATGGCGGCCCGGCTCGAGCGGCTCGCGTCGGACGGGAGCGGTCTGCGCGCATCCGCCCCTCGGCTCGGCGCCGAACGTTGATCGCAGCTCGGCCCACGCCGATGATGGCGTCCGCCCGCCGCCCCGCTCCCGCATGGACCGTCTCGGACTCTTCGTCGCCTCCCTGCTCGACGCGTCGTCGCGCGCGTACGCGTCGGGCGCGGTGACGCGACTCGTCGAGAGCGGAGCCGGCGCGGGTCACGGCTTCCGCGGCCTCGTCGCCGACGTGCAGGGTCGCATCGAGAGCCTCGCGAGTTCGCTTGCGGTCGGCCTGCCGGCGCTCCTCGCGCACGAGGCGAGCTGGGCGGCCGCGGCCTGGAGCGCGCGCGGCGCGGACCTCGACCTCCTGCGGGCCGAGTACGAGTTCCTGCGGGCCGAGCTCGTCGAGCGGCTGCCGAGCGAGACGACTCCGCTCGTGCGCGAGCACCTCGCCGCCGCGGCCCGTGCCGTCGCGGCGCCCGAGGTCCCCGAGGCGACGATCCTCGTCGACGGGCTGCCCATGGTCGAGGCGGCGCGCGGCTTCCTCGTCGCGGTGCTCGAGGGTCGTCGCGACGACGCCATCCGGATCGTGCTCGACGCGGTCGAGTCCGGAGCGAGCGCGCTCGACGTGCAGCGCCACGTGCTCGGTCGCGTCCAGGCCGAGATGGGGCGCATGTGGCAGATCGGCGAGGTCAACGTCGCGGAGGAGCACCTCGGCACGCGCGTCGTCGAGGAGGCGCTCGTCCACCTGCGCACGTACCTCCCGCGCGAGCCGTGGAACGGGCGCACGGTGCTCGTCGCGGCGGTCAGCGGCAACGCGCACCAGCTCGGCGCGCGCGTCGTGGCCGACCGGTTCGAGTCGGCGGGCTGGCGCGCCCTCTTCCTCGGTGCGGACACGCCGAACGACGACCTCGTCGCCGCCGTCGGTCACTTCGGTGCGCACCTCGTGGCGCTGTCCGCCGGGATGGCCGTCGACACGCGCGCCGTCGCGGACTTCGCGGACGCCCTGCACCGCGAGCACGCTCGCGTGCCGCTGCTCGTGGGGAGCCGTCTTCTCGGCCGTCGACGGCCTGTGGCGCGCGGTCGGGGCCGACGCCTTCGCGCCGAACGCGGCCGAGGCGATCGCTGCAGCGGAGCGGGTGCTCCGAAGCTGAGTCCGTTCGGGTCGTGGGGTGCCTGCGTGTTCCTGTCGAGGCGCGGCGCAGCCCAACGGCCGCGCGGGGAGACGTAGCACGCGACCTTCGGTCGCGGATGAACGCCCGCGCCGACTTCGCGCCGCGTGGAATCACGGGAGCCACGAGGACACAGAGACCACGATGGACCGCGCCCTGCCGGCGATCAGGAGAACGCGACGAACAATCCCCTCGCGCCGCCCCGCGGCGTCCGCGCGACGGTCTCTCGTGTCCTCTGTGCCGTTCCCTGTGAACTTGTGCTTCGGCGCCGAAGGCGCCGAGCGCAGCCCTCGAGCTTCCTTCGAGGCGCTGCGGCCTGCCGGCCGCGCAGGACAACGCAAGTCAACGCGAAGAACGGAAGATCGGAAGGAAGCTTTGCGTGTCCCCGATCCAGGTTCTTCCGTTCTTCCGATCTTCGTGTTGAATCATCGGCGCCGCAGGCGCCGCGCGCAGCACCTCGCGCCGGAACCGACTCAGAGCGACCCGAGGTGCTCCAGCATCCTCGCCCGCATCTTCTCGTCCGGCATCCGCCCCGTCCCCGCCCGCATGTTGTCCACGAGGTGGCTCACCTTCGACGTCGCCGGGATCGGACACGTGACGGCGGGTGCCGAGCACCCACTTGAGGAAGAACTGCGCCCAGCTCGTGCAGTCGATCTCGGCGGCCCACTCGGCAGCGCCTTCCCTCGACCTTGTCGAACAGACCGGCCCGCTGGAACGGTCGCATGACGAGCACCGCGACGCCGTGGTCCTTCGCCGCCGGGAGGATGCGCTGCTCCACCTCGCGCTCGACCATCGAGTAGGGGACCTGCACGAAGTCGAGCCCGTCCTCGGTGATGATGCGCTCGACCTCCTTCCAGTTGCGCATCTCGGTCGCTCCGACGTAGCGCACCTTGCCCTCGGCCTTCCACCTCCGCAGCGTCTCGAGGTGCGTCGCGTAGCCCACGAGGTTGTGGATCTGCATCAGGTCGATGCGCTGCGCTCCCATGAGGCGCGCGGAGTCCTCCATCTGCGCGATGCCCTTCTCGCGTCCCTCGTCGGTCCAGACCTTGGTCGCGAAGAACAGGTCGTCGCGGCCGAGCCGTTCCACGAGCCGTCCGACCACGGCTTCCGCCTTCCCGTACATCGGCGACGAGTCGACGAGCGAGCCGCCGTGCGCCAGGAAGGAGCGCATCACCTCGACGAGTTCGCCGAGGTCGCCGTTCGGGTCGACGTCGAGCGTGCGCGACGTCCCGAGCCCGATGCAGGGCACGAGTTCCCCGGTGCTCGGGATGCGTCGACGCGCGACGGCGGCGCAGGCGTCGTCCTCCCCGTCGCGCCGCGCGGCCGACGCCGCTCCCGCCAGTCCGACGGCCGCACCGGCGGCCAGGGCTCCCTGCAAGACGTTCCGTCGCGTGTGCATCGTCGTTCCCTCCGTGTGTGGTGCCGCGTACGCGGCTCGCGCCCGAGGATAGCGTTCGCCGCCCTTCGCCGCGGCGCGCCCCACACCGCGCGCCCACGACCGTTACCATCGGTCCGGCCCGCGAGGGCCCACGATGGACGCCGCCGTTCCGCACCGCGAGGGCCTCGACGCCGACGCACGGGCGGACGTCGACGCGCCGACCGCTCGAACGGAGCGGAGCCGTCGCGCGCCCGACGTCACCGTCCTCGGCGGAGGGGTCGCGGGCCTCGTGGTCGCGCGCTGCGCGTCGCGGCGCGGCCTCTCCGTCTCGCTGCTCGAGCGCGCGCCGCACCTCGGCGGGAACGCGACGACGTTCGAGCACATGGGGCACCTGTTCGACTCGGGCGCACACCGGCTGCACGCGAAGGACCCCGAGGTCACGCGCACCTACCGCGAGCCTCGGCGACGACGTGCACGAGGTGACGGCGCCGAGTCGCATCCACGTCGGCGGTCGCCACGTCGACTTCCCGCTGCGGCCGGCGTCGCTCGTCCGACAGCTCCCGCTGCGGACGCTCGTGCGCGGCGCGTTCGAACTCGCGACGCGGCGCGCGCCGGGCGGCGGGGACGAGGGGAGCTTCGCGGAGCTCGCGACCTCGCGCTACGGCCCGACCCTGGCCCGCACGTTCCTCCTCGACTACTCGCGGAAGCTGTGGGGCCTTCCCTGCGACCGACTCTCGCCGCGCGTCGCGGGCGACCGGTTGCGCGGTCTCGACGTGCGCGGCGCGTTCCGCCGCGGCGCTGCGAGACACCTCGAGGGCGTCTTCCACTACCCGCGCCGCGGCATCGGTCAATTCGCGAGCGCCCTCGCGGCGGACTGTCCGGCGGGGTCGCTCGAGACGTCGACCGCGGTCACGCGCGTCGTCCACGGCGGCGGTCGCGTGCGCGCGGTCGAGGCCGGCGGCGCGGTGCGCGGCGTGCAGCACCTCGTGAGCACGCTCCCGCTCGACGCTGCTCGCGGTGCTCGACCCCGCGCCGCCGCCGGACCTCGTGCGGCGGCTGGCGTCGCTGCGCTGTCCGCAACGTCGTCCTCGTCGCGCTGGTGCTCGACCGGCCGAGCGTGTCGCGCTTCGCGTCGACGTACTTCCCGGAGCCCGCCTTCCGTTCACGCGTGTCCACGAACCGCGCTGTCGCAGCGCGGCGATGTCCCCGCCGGGTCGCACCTCGCTCGTCGCCGAGATCCCCTGCGACCCCGGCGACGAAGTCTGGCGCGCGTCGGCGGAAGCGAACACGGAGCGCGTGTTGCGAGCCCTCGCGCCGCTCGGCTGGTTCCGCCCGGAGGAGGTGCTCGACGACCACGCGGCGGATGTCGCACGCCTACCCCGTGCTCGAACTGGGCGTGGAGGAGGACGTCGGCGCCGCCCTGGAGTGGCTCGCCGGGTTCGAGAACCTCGCCCTGCTCGGGCGCGCGGCGACCTTCCGCTACGTCCACGTGCACGACCTCGTGCGCGAGTCGACGGAGCACGTGCTCGCGATCCGACGCGCCCCGGTGGAGGTCGCTCCGTGAGCCCGGACGCGCTCGACCGCGAACTCGCCGGACTCGCGCGACCCGTCGTCGTCGTGAGCACGTCCGTCGGTCGCGGCATGTACTCGATCGGCGAGGCGCTCGTCGAGCGACTCGGCGGCGGCCCCGACGTGCATCACCTCGCGGTGGAGGACGCGCTCGCGCCGGAGGGCGTGCGCGAGGACAAGGAGCGCTACCGCGCCATCTCGTGCCGCTTCCCGGTGCTGCTCAACCTCGTCTACCGCTTCCCGTTCCTCTACTGGCGCAAGCTCTGGCGCGAGTCGCGCCTCGCGACGACCGACGTGCGCGGACTGGAGCGCGTGTTCCGCGAGCGCGGCGCGCGCACCGTGCTGTGCGTCAGCCACCGGCCCGCGTTCTGGAGCGCGTTCGCCAAGCTGCGCTCCGAGCTCGACGTCACGATCGTCGGACTCCTCGGCGAGTACGGGCGCAACCTCGGGTGGCGCTACGTGCCATGGCGCGCGATCCGTACGTTCCTCTCGCCGGTCCCGGCGGACGCGATCGGGTTCGAGCTCCCGGCGCACGTGCGGTTCGCCCGGGTCGACCTCCCCGCGCGCGCGGAGTACGCGGCGCTCGCCGCGACTTCAGGCGACCCCGACCGCGTGCTCGTCGTGTGCGGGCTGTGGGGGCAGGGCGACCTGCGCCGACTCGTCGGCGAGGTGCTCGCGGCGTCGCCGGAGGTCCGCGTCGACGTGGTGTGCGGCGAGAACGAGGCGGCGCGACGCGAACTCGCGGCCGACGCGGACCAGCGCGAGCGCGTCGCGGTCCACGGCGTCGTCGCGTCGCTCGCACCGTTCCTCGAACGCTGCGGGTCCGTCGTGACGAAGCCCGGCATCTCGACGCTCCTCGAGGCGCACGCCTCGGGCCGCCGACTCTTCGTCGTGCGCGGCATGCCCGTCGCCGAGGACAACAACCTGCGCCACGCGCTGCGAGCGTTCGGCGCGACGCCGTTCACGCGCGAGGCCTTCCGGGCGTGGCACGCCTCGGTCCGCGAGCCGGTGGGGGCGGGTGCGCCGTGAGAGCACGCCTGCGAACCGGCCCGATGCTCCGGCTGCTCCGGAAGCACCCCCGCTACTTCGTGCACCTCGCGCTGCGGAAGCGCGCGTTCGCCGCGCGCCGCACGTTCGCGCGCGAGCACGGGACCGACGCGGGACCGCTGCCGCCGCCGCTCGTCTACAAGTTGATGCTCAACTGGGACTGCAACCTGCGCTGTCCCATGTGCATGCTCTGGGGCGACGTCGGCTGGGTGAAGGAGTCCGACGACGCGAAGGGCCAGCAGCTCGACTGGGCGGTCGTCGAGAAGGTCTTCGGCCGCGACCTTCCGCGCGACGCGTCGTTCATCTTCTCGGGCGGCGAGCCGACGGCGCACCCGCGCTACGGCGACCTCCTGCGGCTCGTGCGCGAGCGCCGGCGCTTCTCGATCACGTGCACGAACGGGACGCTGCTCGAGAAGCACCTCGACGTCCTCGACGGCAACCCCTACGCGACGCTGCTCGTGTCGCTCGACGGCGCGAAGGAGGTCAACGACCCGCTGCGCGGCAACGGCGTCCACCGCCGCGTGCTCGCGAACCTGGAGCGCCTCCGCGAGCTGCGCCGCCCGCCGTTCCTCGGCATCCAGTTCACGGTGATGCCCGAGAACGTCGCGCACGTCGAGGAGTTCTGCGAGGCGATGGTCGAGCTCGGCGTCGACTGGATCCTGCTCAACCCCGGTTGGTTCCTCACGCAGGAGCAGGCCACGGGCTACGAGCGGCTCCTCGAGGACCGCTTCGGCGTGACGCCGACGACGCACAAGGGCTACATGCGGAGCTACGACTACGACACGCGCGAGTTCGCGCGTCAGCTCGAGCGCGTGTGGTCGCGCCGCTGGCCGATCCAGATCGCCTCGCACATCAAGGACTCCGACTGGGTCGAGGACTTCGTGCGCAGCCCCGACAAGATCCTCGGCGACCCGCTCTGCCACAAGCAGTGGCTGCGGCTCGACGTGCTCCCCGACGGCCGCGTCACGCCCTGCGTGCAGTTCCCCGACCTCACCGTCGGCGACCTGCGCGAACAGTCCGTCGAGGAGGTCTGGCAGGGCGAGCGCAACCGCGAGTTCCAGCGCTTCGTGTCGGGCGAGAACCTCCCGATCTGCGCGAAGTGCAACGCGATCTACCAGTACGGCGGCGAGGCCTGAGGACGGTCCGTGCCGATCGACTTCCGGCTCCGCGACCACCTGCACCCGGTCGCCGTCCTGCGGCTGCGCCGCACGCTCGAGCGCACGCAGTGGATGACGCGGGACGAGCTGCGCGCGTACCAGGCGCAGCGCCTGCGCAGCGTGCTCGGGCACGCCGCGCGGACCGTCCCGCACTGGCGCGCGACGTTCGCGAGCGTCGGCCTCGACCCGCGGAGGATCGAGGACCCGAGCGAGCTCGCGGTGCTCGACGTGCTCGCGAAGGAGCGCGTGCGCGAGCTCGGCGACGCGCTCCACGCCGAGGACGCGCGTCGGCTCGGCGCGCGCGAGGAGTCGACGAGCGGTTCCGAGGGACGGCCCACGCGCTTCCTCCTCGATCGTCGCTCGCGCGTCCTCGAGTTCTGCCACTACTGGCGCCACTGGTCCTGGGCCGGCTACCGACTCGGCGACGCCTTCGCGGAGCTCGGCGACCACCACTTCGCGCGGCGCGGGCCTCACGGACCGCGCGGTTCGAGTGGCAGCGCGCGACGCGCCGCCTCCTGGTGCACGCCTCGCGCGTGCGCGCGGACGGCGTCGCGACACTGCTGCGCGAGTTCGAGCGCCGCATGCGATTCCTCAAGGGCGTGCCCCTCCGCACTCGCGCAGCTCGCCGACTCCGTCGCCGACGCCGGCGAGGCGCGCCACCGCTTCGACGCGGTGTTCTCGACGGGTGAGCTGCTCGTGCCGTCCGTCCGCGCGCGGATCGAGCGCGTGCTCGGAGGTCCGGTCCTCGACTCGTACGGTCACATGGAGCGCACGGTCGCCGTCGTCGAGTGCGAGCGGGGCGGTCGCCACGCCGCACAGGACTACGGACTGCTCGAGACGATCGACGTGCGCGCGGAGCCGGGCGGCACGCGCGTCGGGCGCGTCGTCGGCACCGGGTTGCACGGCCTCGCGATGCCGCTCGTGCGCTACGACGTCGGCGACGAGATCGAGCTCGCGCCGGAAGGAGCGAACTGTCCGTGCGGCCGCACGCTGCCGCTCGTCGGCGCCGTGCGCGGTCGCGTCGCCGACGTCGTGCGCACGCCCGACGGTCGCGCCGTCGGCACGCTCTACACGCTCGTCGAGGAGCGCCACGGCGTGCGCGCCTTCCAGTTCCGGCAGCTCGCGCCGGACCGGGTGCTGCTGCTCGTCGTCCCGGGTCCGCGGTTCGCCGATGCCGCGGCCGAGGAGCTCCGCGCCGCGGGACACCGCCGCCTCGGCGACGGCGTGCGACTCGACGTCGTGCGCGCGACGGAGGACGACCTCGAGCGCGGTCCGACCGGCAAGGTGCGACCCGTCGTCGGGCTCACCCCGTCGTCGGTCGACGCAACGGCTGGTGCAGGAGCCGCGCGAGCGACGCCGGCCGGAACATGATGCTGTCGTACAGCGCGCAGTTGTGGGTGCAGTGGCAGTCGCCGCGCCGCACGCCGGCGACCTGCGCGCGCATCGCGTCGCTCCCCACGATCTCCCCGAACGACGCCTCCTCGACGTTGCCGACGACGGGCAGCATCTCGCACGACGAGACACCGCCGTCGCCCCACACCACGGCGTGCGCGCGTCCGCCGAGACACGGCACGACCTGGCGCTGCTCGGCGATCGTGCGCAGCGAGAGGTCCCAGAGGTAGCGATGGTAGTTGCGACCGAGTCGACGCAGCACCGGCACGCCGCCCTCGTCGTAGCGCGCGGCGCGCCGCAGGATCTCGGGACCGAGTCGTTCGAGCCGTTCGAGCGGCACGTAGCGCGTCCGCGGCTCCACCGGTCCGCCGCGCAACAGGGTCACGGCGTGGAAGTCCGGGCGGCGCTCGAAGACCTCGTCCATGAGGTCGAGCATCTCGTCCGCGTTCTCGAGCGTGAGCACGGTGTTCACGTACACCGCGATCCCTTCGATCCCGCGCAAGAGGTCGAACGCCGTCCAGACCTCGTCGAAGCTGCCGGGGCGCGCGCGGATGCGGTCGTGCGTCTCGCGGCGGCCGTCGAGGCTCAGCGCGATCCCGATCTCGGCGCTCGAGAGGTCGCGCATGCGCTCGACGATCGGCACCATCCGCGCGCCGAGCGAGCCGTTCGTCGGCACGTGCACGACGCGCGCGTCGAAGCTCGCCACGATCTCGGGCAGGTCCTTGCGCAGGAACGGTTCGCCGCCGCCGACGTCGAGGTGGAAGAGCGGTCCGACCTCGCGCGCGAGCCGGCGGTAGCTCTCGAGCGGCAGGTCGCGCTTCGGCGTGAAGTCGACGAAGCAGTGTTCGCACCTGAGGTTGCAGTGGTTCGTCACGTGCACCACGAGGTGCTGCACACCGCCCCGGAGCGCGTAGCGCGCGAAGTGGCGCGCGAAGTGGAGCGGCGTGAGCGACTTCATGGCTGGGAGCGACGTCCCCATGGTAGGCGGTGCGGCGCGGCGTGTGGCGCGGAGCGAGCGGCGTGAAGGTGCTCGTGCTCTCCTCGCTCGCCGCCGACACCGGCTGCGCCCTGCGTGCGCGGCACCTCGCCGCCGCGCTCGCCCGCCACGTCGACGTCGAACTCGTGGCGCCCCGCGGCGCTCGCTCGCTGCTGGCCGAGGTCGCGCTTTCGTTCCCGCGCCACCTCACGGCGGTCCTGCGCAGCGACGCCGACGTGCTCGTCGCGATCAAACCCTTCCCGAACGCGACCGTGCCGCTGCTCCTCGCGCGCGCGCTCCGGGGCCGCCGGATCGTCGTCGACGTCGACGACCTCGACCACCTGTGGTTCCGCGGCGTGCGCCGCCGCGTCGTCGCCGCGCTCCTGCGCCGCGCGCCGCGCCGGTTCGACCTCGTGACGCACCACACCGACGCGATCCGCGCCTTCCTCGAGCAGGACCTTCGCGTCCCGCGCGAGCGGATCGCGCGACTGCCCCAGGGCGTCGATCTCGCGCTCTTCCCCCGCGCCGAGGGCCGCCGGAGCGCGGCCGACTCCTGTGGGTCGGACACCTCAACGTCGCGGCCGCGATGGAGCCGCTGTTCGAGGCGGTGCGCGTCGTGCAGTCGCGCCGACGCGCGCCGCTCACCGTCGTCGGCGGCGGCCCGCTCCTCGCGCGGACGCGACGCCTGGCCGACGCGCTCGGGCTCGACGTCGAGTTCACCGGCGCCGTCCGGGTCGAGGACGTCGCCCCGTGGATCGACGCGCGGAGGTCTGCCTCCTGCGCCTCGCGGACACCGAGGCCGACCGCGCGCGCTCGTCGATGAAGCTGCGCGAGTACCTCGCGGTGGGTCGCAAGGTCGTGTGCAACGCGGTGGGGGAGCTCGGCGAGTTCGCGCCCTTCGTGCACCTCGCCGGTCCCGGCGTCGAGGACTTCGCCGAGGCCGTCGAGCGCGCCCTCGCGACCGACGACGGCCGCGAACTCCTCGGCTCGAGCCACGTGGCCGAGCGGTACGACTGGGCCGCGATCGGGGAGCGCTTCGCGTCCGAACTCGAGGACCTGGCGCAGGGGCGTCGGCGTGCGGGGGCGGGGCTCCTCCGTAGGATCGACGGCGATGG
This sequence comes from Planctomycetota bacterium, assembly GCA_041398665.1. Classification (GTDB taxonomy): domain Bacteria; phylum Planctomycetota; class UBA1135; order UBA1135; genus Rohdeia. The sequence goes on from JAWKUH010000035.1 coordinate 25,883, forward strand.
CGAGGTGTCCGAGGTCCACGGTCGCTGTGCTGCTGGCGACGGCCGCGCTGCTCGCGGGCTGCGCCGAGCGCGCGCCCGTGCCGCCGAACGTGCTGTTCGTCGTGTGGGACACCGTGCGCGCCGACCGACTCTCGCTGTACGGACACGACGCGGCGACGACGCCGTTCCTCGCGGAGTTCGCGCGCGACGCGCGGGTCTTCGACGACTGCGTGTCGACGGCGAGCTGGACGGTGCCGTCGCACGCCGCGCTCTTCACGGGCCGGATGCCGACGGAGTCCGCGACGCACCTCGTCGGCGACCGACTGCCCGCCGAGCACGCGACGCTCGCCGAGCGCTTCGCCGCGAGCGGCTACGCGACGTTCATGTACTCGGCGAACCCGCACATCGCGCGCGAGACCGGCTTCGGTCGCGGGTTCGACGTCATCGAGCACCCCTGGGACGACGAGCGTCGCGGCGCGGCCGAGGCGATCGTGCGCGCGAAGGTCGGGACCGACGACGCGAGCGAGCGAACTCTCGGAGCGCGTGCGTTCGGGCGCTGCCGTGGACTGGGACGTCAAGGCGTCGGGCGAGCTCGCCGCCGTCGCGCTCGCAGTGGCTCGACGCCCGCGAGCCGGGCCGCCCGTGGTTCGCCTTCCTCAACTACATGGAGGCGCACCGTCCGTTGCTTCCGTCGGACGCGGCGCGCGAGCGCTTCATGACGCCGGAGCAGGTGCGGCGCTCGCACGAGCTCGACCTCTCGTGGCCGCGCGTGTGGGCCTACACGTTCGGGCTCGAGGAGCTCGACGACGCGGACCTCGAGGTCGTCCGCCGCACCTACGACGCGGCGCTGTACGAGCTCGACGCGCTGTTCGAGGGACTCGTCGACGAGCTGCGCCGTCGCGGCGTGCTCGACGACACGATCGTCGTCCTGACGTCGGACCACGGCGAGCTGCTCGGCGACGGACACGTGCTCGGGCACCACTACTCGCTGGCGGAAGGCGTCGTGCGCGTTCCGCTCGTGCTGCGCGCGCCGGGTCGTGTCGCAGCGGGGCGCGACGCGACGCCCGTGCAGAACCTGGACGTCGGTCCGACGCTCCTGCGGCTCGCCGGGCTCCGCGTCGACGACGCGGGTTCGCGCGCGCGCGACCTGCTCCTCGCCGACACGGGGCGCGCGCGCGTCGCGGAGTACCTCGTGCGCTTCGAGGAGCCGTTCCGGAGCGTGTCGCGCGACCACCCGGACTTCGACCCGGAGCCGTTCCGCAGCCGGATCCGCGCGCTGTGGTCGGGCGACGAGAAACTCGTGTGGCGGTCCGACGGTCGCGGCGGACTCTACGACCTCGCGCGCGACCCGCGCGAGGAACACGACGTCGCGGGCGAACGCGGGGAGCGCGCGAAGGAGCTCGCCCGCGAGCTGCAGCGCACCGTCGCGGGCCTCGACGCCCCGAGCGTCCGCGACGCGGACCGGCGTGCGCGCAGCGAGGAGGAGCGTCGGCGGCTCGAACGGTTGGGGTACCTCGACGGTGGGCGCTGAAGCCGGAGGATCGCGCGCGGTGCACTGGCCCGCGCTCGTCGTCGCGGCGCTCGTCGCGAGCTGCGGCGACACGTCGACGTCGACGCCCGAGCCGGCCGGGCGCCGCGACGTCGTCCTCGTCACGATCGACAGCCTCCGCGCCGACCACTGCTCGGTGAACGGCTACGTCGCGCCGTTCGCGCCGGAACTCGCGACGACGCCGTTCCTCGAGCGCGTCGCCGCGGAGGGCGTGGCGTTCGACCAGGCGGTGTCGTCGAGCTCGTGGACGCTCCCGGCGCACGCCTCGATCATGACGGGGCTCGGTGCCGTCGAGCACGGCGTCGTCGGCCGACGCCGCGCGTTGCCCGCGGGCGCGCCGACGCTCGCCGAGCGCTTCGGCGAGGCGGGCTACGCGACGGCCGGCTTCTTCTCGGGACCGCTGCTGCACCCCGCGTTCGGCTTCGGTCGCGGATTCGACCGCTACCGCGGCGTCGTCGACTACGACCTGCCGGTCGAGGCCGTGGCTTCGCGCGGCGACGGCATCGACGAGCTCTACGAGCGCTCGCACCACGACGCGCTGTGTGCCGAGCGCGTCGTCGACGCCGCGCTCGAGTGGCTCGACGAGCGCGAGGACGACGCTCCGTTCTTCCTCTTCATGCACCTGTGGGACCCGCACTACGACTACGCGCCGCCCGAGGACCTCGCGCGCGCGTTCGACCCGGACTACGCGGGCGACGTCGACGGCAGCGGCTTCCTCGATCCCGCCCGGCCCTTCGAGGGGCGCGACCTCGCGCACTGGAAGGCGCTCTACGACGCGGAGATCCGCTACACCGACGACCAGCTCGCACGCTTCTTCGAGGCGCTCGGCGAGCGCGGCCTCGCGGACGACGCGATCCTGCTCGTCGTCGGCGACCACGGCGACGAGTTCGGCGAGCACGGTCGGCGCGGCCACAACCGCTCGCTCTTCGAGGAGGTCGTGCGCGTGCCGATGGTGCTGCGCGCGAAGGGTCTCGCACCGAGCGGGCGCCGCGTCGCGTCGCAGGTCGGCCTCGTCGACGTCGCGCCGACGCTGCTCGACCTCGCCGGTCTGGAGCCGAACGAGCGGACCACGGGTACGAGCGCACGCGGCGCCTGGGAGCGCGGGCTGCGCCGTCGCGACGGCGCTCGTGCTCGACCTCAAGGCCTCGGACTTCGACGCCGTGCTGCGCGCTTGGCGCGACGAGCGCACGAAGGTCGTCTGGGACCTCGCGCGGTCGCAGGGCCGCGTCTACGACCTCGTCGCCGACCCGGGGGAGCACGACGGTCGCGCGATCGGCGACCTCGACGTCCCGCGCTTCGCCGACGTGCGCCGCGACTTCCGCCGCGCGCAGGAGAATGCGCTCGAGCCCACGGTCATGGCGCCGCCCGAGGCGGTGCGCGCCGAACTCGAGCGCCTGGGCTACCTCGGCGGCGACTGACCGCCGTGCTCCACGCCGGCCGCGCCCGCCGCCGGTCGCGCGACGACGAGCCACAGTCGGATCCCCGTCGCGGTCTGCTCGTACTCGATCCGCGGACCGAGCGCCTCGACCCGACCGTTCTCGAGCGCGCGTTCGAGGTGTCGGACGACGGCGACGTCGAGCAGGGCGCAGAAGATGCGACCGTCGGGGGCCGCGTGCGCGGCGGCGCGTCGCACGACGGCGTCGGCCTCGCTCCGCATCACCGCGTCGGGGACGGGCGGCTCGGGACCCGCGAGCCAACCCATGTGCCGCTCGTTGTACCTCGGGAACGTGATCACCGGAACGTCGTCGTCGAGCCCGGCGAGGTAGTACGCGAGCGACGGACGTGCGATCGACGTGACGATCACGACGTCGCCGGCGCGCGCGTTCGCGAGGACCGCCTCGGCCAACGCGCGCTCGTCGCGCGCGTCGTCGCGCGAGGGTGCGTTGCGCACGTCGGTCGCGAGCGAGACCAGCAGGAGCGACGCTCCGATCGCGACCGGGAGCGCGCGTCCGCGCACGGCCGCGAGGCCCGCTCCGAACGCGAGCGCGAAGCCCGGCACGACGAGCTGACCGATCCGACCCGGGACCCACACGGGGAGCACGAACTTCGAGAAGGCGAGACCGACGACGAGCGGCACGACGAACAGCCCGGCCGTCCAGAACCGTCCGGAACGCACGAGCGAGACGAGGCCCGCGCCGACGACGAGCGCTGCAGCGAGCGCGCTCGCACCGCCGAGCGGCGTCGGGTCGAAGCCGCGGCGCACGACGTCGCGCGCCTCCGGCGACAGGGCGCCGAGCGTCTGCGTGAGCGGCTCGAACGTCCCGAGCCGGCCCCAGTTCGGTCGGTACCACGAGTAGGTGTCGGGGCTCGAGAGCTGCTCCCACAGGCTGGGCGCCCACGGCGCGTAGAGGAAGGCGACGCCGAGCGCTGCACCGACCAGGTGGCGCGTCGGCACGGTGCGCGCACCGGGTCGCAACGCCATCGCGGCGTGCAGCGGCAGCAGGAAGAAGGCGGCGTTGTGCGTCAGCAACGCGAGCGCGGTGAGCACGGCGTAGCTCGCCGCCGCGGCGGCGCGCGGCCGCTCGCGCAGGCGCGCGAGCGCCTCGGTCGAGAGCAGCGCGAGCAGCGGCAGCAGCGTGTACATGCGCAGCTGCTGCGAGTGGAAGACCTGCGAGGGGAGGACCGCGACGTAGGCCGCGGCCCACAGCCCCGCCGCCGTCGACACGCGTCGCGCGCCGACGCGGTGGACCGCGGCGACGAGCGCGACGCCGAACAGCGCGGAGAGGGCGCGCGTGGCGGCCTCGCTCGTCCCGACGAGCGCGCTCCAGACGTGCAGCAGCGCGTAGTAGAGCGGCGGACTCGCGTCGACGCGCAGGCGCTCCACCGCGCCCGCGGCGCCGAGTCGCGCGATCTCGAGCGTGTTCGCCTCGTCGGCCCACAGGCTGCGTGCACCGATCCCGTACGCGCGCAGCACGGTCGCGACGACGAGCACTCCGACGAGGGCGATCGTCCTCCTCCGCGCAGATGCTTCGCTCGGGGCCACGCGTTCCATCGGAGCGACGACCAGCGTCCCGCACCGAGAATACCCGCGGTCCGCGGAACACGCGCGTTCCCGCGCGTGATCGTTGCGGGACCGTTTCGCGATCACCGCTCACGGCGCCTGAGGCGCACTCGTAGCGAGTCCCACGAGAAGTGGGGTGGACCTGTCGCGCGACGGGACTAGCTCACTCGACTGCGCGCAGGGCGTCGCCACCTGTGACGCCGACGCGCCACCTGGGCCGGCGCTCGCACGATCGGTTCGTCGCGGTCGCGGCCCGAACCGCTCCACGAGGTGAGAACATGACGACTCCACATGCCCTGCTCGTCGCCGCCGCGCTCGCGTCGGCGTTCCCGTTCGCCGCGACCGCTCGCACGCAGGACCGCGAGGATCCCGCGCCGTCCGTGAGGCCTGCGACCGCGAAGGTCCGCGCGCTCCGTCAGGACGAGAAGGCTCCGACGCTGTTCGCGATCGACACCGTGCTCGGCATGGTGGTGCACCCGAAGGCGCCGCGCGTCGCGGCGACGGACGCCGCACCCACCGAGGAGCCGCTCGCGTGGGAGATCGACGAGCTCCTGCTCGCGCCCGACGGCTCGATCGAGTGGTACTACGTGACGAGCGGCGATCGCGCGAAGCTCGTCCCGGTGCGCGCCGTCGCGTGGAACGCGGAGGCGGCGCGACTCGACCTCGCGACGACCGAGGACGAACTCGAGAGCAAGCCCGACTTCGACCTGCGCGAGGCGATCGAGGCGGACCTGTGCGCCGCCGTCGAGCGGGTCGAACGTGCCTGGGGCGTCGATCCGCGTCGACGCGCGCGCGAGGCGTCGGCGGGGAGTCCCGCGCGCCGCTTCGGTCGGACTTCGAACACCTACGACGACGCCTGCCTCCTGCTGGGCAGCCGCGTGGGCGCGCTCGAGATGCACGGCAACGAGAAGCCCTTCGGCGACGTCGAACGCGCCTTCCTCGATCTCGCCGACGAACGCGTCGAGGCCGTCGTCGTCGACCGCGAGGTCGAGGGCCGACCGATGACGCGCCACCTCGTTCCGTACCAGGCCGTCTCGGTCTGTCGCGAGGCGAAGGAGGACGAGAGCGAGGACGAGAGCGAGAGCGGGGGAACCGAGGGCTCGCTCGTCCTGTGCGTCGACAAGAGCGCGGAGGAGCTCGCCGGCGCGCCGCTCTACGTCGTGCCCGAACGCGAGGGCACGCTCGTCGATCCCGCGAACCTCGCCGCGGCGTGCCGCTGGTACGGCGTGCCGGAGCGCGAGCGCGGCGGTCCGAAGGCGGAGGAGCGGCGCCGCGCGGGCGGCGACGGCGCGAAGAAGCACGAGCGCCGTCACGACGGCTGAACGGCGCGGATCGCGACGCGCGAGGAGCGGGCCCGGCCGGGGACGGTCGGGCCCGCTCGTTCGTCGAGTGCGTTACTGGCGACGGGCGTGCGTGTCGCGACAGGCGTAGACGCGCACCTCGGCGCCGTCCGCCGCGCGCCGGTGCGGCGAGGAACACGCGGTCGAGCTGGCACGAACAGGCACGTGCGCCCGGTGCAATCGTTGTCGATCGTCGCGCTGCGCGAGAAACCGGTCGTCGCCGCGCTCGAACACGTCGATCGAGCCGCCGCCGCAGGCCGCGTAGACCGCCCCGCGCGCGGCGTCGAAGAAGAGGTCGTCGGCGTCGCCGGAGAGCTCGAGTCGCTGCACCGCGCCGCCGTTCGACGCGTCGCGCAGCAACAGCGCGGCCGGCGCGCGGCAGCCCACGGCGAGCAGCGTCGGCGCGCCGTCCTTCGCGGGCGGCACCAGCGCCATCGGGAAGTTCGAGCGGGCCTCGTCGAGCGCGAAGGTCGCCTCGACGCGACGGTGCTCGAGGTCGACGGCGACCACGGCGCGAGCGCCGGGCACGTTCACGAACGCGCGCGCACCGTCGGTCGCGAGCTGGAAGCCCTCGGGGTGCGCGGGGAGCTCCACCCGCGCCGTCACCTCGAACGTCGTCGCATCGATCACGGCGAGCGCGCCGCTCCCGTAGGCCGCCACGACATTGCCGTGCGCCGCGTCGACGCGCAGGTTGTCGACGTCGCCGCCGACGTGGACGCGCCCCACGCGTTCGAACGTCGCGCCGTCGTACGCGTCGCAGTTCCCGTCCTCGCCGCTCGCGACGACGACGCGGTCCTGCGCAGGGAGGTACACGATGCCCTGCGGTTCGCGCGTGCCCTCGAGGTGCGCGAGGTGGACGCCCTTCGCGAGGTCGCACACCTCGACGCTGTCGTTGCCGAGCGCCGCGACGAACAGGTGCTGCCGCGCGAGGTCCACCGCGAGGTGGTCGATGCGCCCCGACACGTCGGGGAGCGGGATGGTCGCGACGAGCGCGAGCGGCGCGTCGCCCGCCGCGGGCGTCCCGGGTCCGCTCCCGGCTCCTGCACCCGCTGCACGCGGGCCGCCGCCGCGAGCAGCGGCGCCGCCGCGCCCATCCCGAATCCGTGTCGCCCCGTCACCGCCATGTTCGCCTCCCGCGTCGTGCGATCCGCACCGACGGTGTACCGCGGCGGGAGCGAGTCGGGCAACGGCGGATGCGCGTCGAGGATCCGCGCGTCACTCCCGCGCGACGACGATCTCGAGTGGTTCGAGGCCGGGTTCGACGGTGAAGCGGCGCGTGACGACGCGGCCGTCACCGAAGTCGGCTTCGAGCGTGTAGTCGCCCGCACCGAGTTCGCCGCGCCAGGGCGGTGCTCGCAGCCCCGACGGGTTGCTGCCGGCGAGGAGCGAATAGGGGATGCGGAGGCCCGAGGGGACGTTCAGCCACCAGACGGCGCGGACGGACGGCGGATCGCCGGGGTCGACGGCTAAGTGGACCTGGCGGCCGGGGAGCGCGACGAGACGCAGGTCGTCGATGTCCCCGTCGCCGACGCGGAGGTCGCCGAGGTCGTGGAGCGAGTGGTCGACCATGCCTTGCAGTGCGACGACGACGCAGTAGTCACCGGGTGCGACGTTCGCGATCTCGAACGCGCCGTCGGCGGCGATCCTCGCCGATGCGCCCGCGCTGCCGACGAGCCTCTCCGGTCCGAAGAGCGGATTCAACGCGAGTCGGAGCGTCGATGCCATCGCTTCGCGCCTCGGATCCGTCTCGTCCTCGGGGACTTCGATCCCATCGACCCGGCCCCGGACGGTGCACCCGTTCTCGAGGGGGCGCAGCACGACGAGCTCCGGGTCGCGACCGGACTCCACGCGGACGAAGGTCGGCGCGATGCGCGCCGGGGCTCCGGAGAGCGTGAGCTGGTACGTCCCGTCCGGGACGGAGCCGAAGGCGAACGCACCGTGCTCGTCGACCCTTGCACGGCCGACGCCGTTGCCGCCGACAGGATGGCCGTCCCTCGGCGTGAGCTGGACCACGACACCTTCGAGCGTCGCGAAACCTCGGAGTTCACCGCGTACGACGGTCCGGGGGAGTGCGAACGCGACGCGACACTCGCCGTTCTCGTTCGCCGTCACGTCGAAGTCGAACTCGTTCTGGAGGTGGCTCTCCATACCGATCGCCGCGACGTAGCGACCGGGAGCGAGTCCGACGATGTCGAACACCCCACTCGCATCCGTCCGCGCCGAGACCTGCATCGGCCCGTTGATCGTCACAGGAGCATCGTCGACGGCGCGTCCGTCGCACACGAGCGTACCCACGAGCTCGATCGCCCCGGGAGCGAGGACGACATCGGTGATCCCGGTGGGTGCGACGTCGAACTCGACCGGTGGGAGGAACGGCGAACTCCGCCGGAAGGGAACGACGCGATAGCGTCCGGCGGGGTGGTTGCGATACTCCCAGTAGTTCTGTTCGCGCATCACGTCCCGGCGAGCGGGGTGCGCGGGCTGCTCGTCGATCTTCGAGACCACCAGCGTCACCACCGGCGCATCTTCCGGGAAGCGGATGCGAAGTGTCGCTTCGCCCCAGAGATCGCCCTTCGCTCTGGCGATCCGTTCCTCGTCGCGACCGACGTCGATCTTCGTGGGCTCCGGCGTCGCGCCGGGAGCCAGGAGTGCGATGTCGACCCTCGGGAGCGCGCCTTCCTCGTCCTCGTAGTAGGTGTAGGTCGCACCGCTCCACGACGGGTCCTCGACCGCGAGCGTGCCCGACGCGCTCGACGGCGGCAGCGACCCACGATGGACATGGACGTGCTCGATGCGGAAGGAGCCCGACTCGTCCGTCACGCCCTCGCGCGTTCCCATCGACAGGGACGAGAGGCAGTAGCTGCGCGCGACCACACGCACACCCTCGACCGGTTCGCCCCGCGAGCGCACCGTTCCCTCGAGCGTGGCGCCCCTATCGATCACGAGCGACGTCGGCCCCGGTGCGACGGGGACGCGCAGGACGGTGCGCGCGAAGTCCCGGTGGTCGAGTACGAGCGACACCTCTCCTGGGCAGAGGCGGTCGAACCGGACGCAGCCCTCGGCGTCGCTCGGTGCGCTCCTCGAGCACCTGCGTGAGGTGTCCCTGGACGGGCCGGCCGTCCTCGATGAACTCGCGCGCGAGCGTGACGCGCGCACCGCCGACCGCTCGACCGTCTCCGTCGACGACGACGCAGTCCAGGCTGCGCGGTGCGAAGAGCCGCAGCTCGACCTGCGCCGGTTCCTCCGGCGCCGCTTCGACGCCCTGCGTGTATCGACTCCTCGTCACGCGCGCGAAGCGGCGGTCGTCGACGGTGAAGGCGATGTGCCCCGGTTCCAGCTCGGCGAACGCGAAGCGCCCGTCGTCGTCCGTGACGAAGGTCGCGATCTCGCGGTCGGGGAGATCCACGTTCGCGGGGTGCACGACGACGACGACGCGCCCGACCGGCGCGCCGCTCTCGTCGACGACCCGACCGACGACCTGCGGGTCGTCGGGGAAGATGGACGGGCGGAGCGGGACCGCTTCACGTCCACTGCCGGAGCCGGTAGGCGCGACGGCGATCACGTTCGAACCGGTCTCGCGCGTGACGGCCGGCTCGACGGTCGCGAGGGCCACGCTCTCACCGAGTGTGCCGCGCGATTCCGTGGCGTCGGCGGACGTCTCGACGCTCGGGCCGGCGAGTTCCACCGCGACCAGCACCGTCGCGCCGAGAACCACTCCGGCGACGGCCAGCGCGCCGAGCGTCGCGAGCGATCCCGCGCCCGCGGCGGCGACCAGCGGCACCGATCTCCGGGCCACGTGGGCCCCGGCGTCGCGCAGGACGTTCGCCCGCAACCGTTCGAGAGCGACGCCCGGTAGCAGCGCCGGGAGCCCGCCGGTCCCGAACTCCCTCGGGAGCTTCGCGCGCAGTCGTTCGAGCCCGCGTTGGAGCTGCACACGCACCGTTCCCGGGGCGCGACCGAGGCTCCTCGCGACGTCGCGCGACGAGCGCTCCTCGACGACGACGCCCCGCACGACCTCGCGGTAGGGCGGATCGAGTCTCTCGATCGCGGCAACGAGGATCTGCGGTACCTCGGCCGCGATCGCCGCGTCGAGCGGATCACCGTCGACCGAGATCTCGACGCCGTCGTGCTCGACCCGACGAGCGGCTCGACGTCGCGCTCGGGCGGCCTCCTTGCAGAGGATCCCGTACAGCCAACCCTGCAGGCTGCGATCGCGATCGAACGTGGCGGCACGCTCGATCGCCACGCGGAAGGTCGACTGCACGAGGTCCTCCGCCTCGTCGAGGTCGCGGACGAGATGGGCGGCGATCGCGAGGAGGTCGCGTGCCGTCGCGTCGAAGACCTTGGCGAGGGCGCGCCCGTCGGCGCGATCGCGGAACCGGACGAAGAGACGTGTGAGTGCGGCGTCCTTCATGCCCCGACTCTCCCCGGGGAGGCTCCGTCGTAACACGAAAGTCCGCGATTCCGCCCGAACGCAACACGGGCCCGACCGAGGCATGTCGGCCGGGCCCGTCGGAAGGGTGGAACGAGCGGCGGCGGACGGCGCACAGGGCGCGTCTCGCCGACGGAGAATCGGGACAAGGTCCCTTCCAGCCCCGATCATGCGGACTCGCGCGCGTCCGTGCGCGCTCGATGCGCATAAACGTTCCGTGTCGGCGCCGGCCGCCGAGGGCACGCGTCATGCGTCGGTGATGCGGTGCTTGCGCAGGTAGTAGCCGAGGTTCCTCGGGTCGATGCCGAGCATGTAGGCGGCCTGCTTCTTGAGGCCCTCCGACTGTTCGAGCGCGCGCAGGAGGAGCTGGCGCTCGACGGCATCGAGGTTGCTGCGGAGGTGGAGGTCGCCGCGCGGCGACGCGGGCGCCGCGGCGGTGAACGACGGTTCGAGACGGAGCGCACGACCTCGGCGCCGATGCTGCGCCCGCGGACACGAGTCGCGCGCGCTCCAGCACGTTCTCGAGCTCGCGCACGTTGCCCGGCCAGGAGTGGCTCGTCAGCACGTCGAACGCGTCGGCATCGATCGCGACGTCGTCCCCGGCCGCGAGGAAGTGCGCCGCGATCTCGGCGAGGTCCTCGCGGTGCCGCGCAGCGGCGGCATCGTCACGCGCAGGACGGCGAGCCGGTAGAACAGGTCGCCTCGGAAGTTCCCCGCCGCGACCGCCTCCTCCAGGTTCGCGTTGGTCGTCGCGACGAAGCGCACCGGAGCGTCGCCGCGGTCGGACTCGACGAGTGCGAGCAGGCGCTCCTGCACCTCGGGCCGCGCGAGTCCCACGTCGTCGAGCGCGACGACGCCGCCGGCCTCCGCGAGCCGCGCACCGCGGACTCCGCGCGGACCGAGCTCCTCCTCGAGCAGCTCGGGCGTCGCGTTGGCGCAGCGCACGCGCACGAGCGAGCGGTTCCCGCCCGCCGCCGCGAGCAGCGCCTCCGCGACGAGGCTCTTGCCCGTCCCGCTCTCGCCCGTGACGAGCACGTTCGACGAGGTTTCCGCGCAGTGCTCGATCTGGCGTCGCACGCGCTGCATGGACTCGGACGAGCCGACCAGCACGCGCCGACTCCGGCGTCGGCGATCCGCCGCGCGCAGGTCCTCGAACTCCGACACCATGCGTCGGTGCTCGGCGGCGCGCCGCGCGACGACGAGCAGCTCCTCCGGGTCGACCGGCTTCTGCAGGAAGTCGTGCGCGCCGCTCTTCATCGCGGCGACGGCCTGCTTGACCGTGCCGACGCCGGTGATGACGACGACCGGCGTGCGGTCGCCCGCGGCGCGCATCCCGTCGAGCAGCGCGAAGACGTCGCCGCCCGGCATGCTGAGGTCGCTGACGACGACGTCGAAGCGCACGGAGCCGAGGCGCGCGAGCGCCTCGTCGACGTCGGCCGCCGTGTCCGCCCGCCAGCCCTCGGAGGCGAGGACGCGGGAGATCGAGTCGCGGACGTAGGCTTCGTCGTCGACGACGAGGGCACCAAAGGACTTGCTCATCTCTCTTCGAGGAGGGGCAGATGGATGGTGAAGCGCGCACCGCCGCCGGGGAGGTTCGCGGCGCGCAGCGAGCCGCCGTGCGCGCTCACGATGCCGTACGACACGGCGAGTCCGAGTCCGGTCCCGCCGGTGGTGGAGTAGAAGGGGTCGAACAGCCGGTCGAGCGCGTCCGCCGGGATCCCCGGACCGGTGTCCTCGATCGCGAGGTCGACGGCGGGCGGCGCGTCGCCGTCGCGCGCGATCGTCGCGCGCACCGTGACGCGGCCCTTCCCGCCCATCGCGTTCGCGGCGTTGATCAGGAGGTTGAGGACGACCTGTTCGAGCCGGTTGGCGTCGCCCACGACCTGGATCGGGTCGTCGAGCCCCGCGCGCTCGACGGCGACGTCGCCGAAGCGACCGGAGTAGGCGGTCAGCGCCAACGCGCGTTCGACGACCACGGTGAGGTCGGCGCGCGACTCGCCGGGATCCGGACGCGCGAAACGCAGCAGGTCGCGCACGAGGTCGCGGATGCGGTCGAAGCCGTGGCGCACCTGCTCGAGGTGCGATCGGCGCTCGGCGTCGTCCGCCGTCCGCTCGGCGAGCATCAGGTAGTTGCCGATGCCCTCGAGCGGGTTGTTGATCTCGTGCGTCACGCCCGCGGTCAGGAGACCGATGGAGGAGAGCCGGTCGCGCACCTGGAGCTCGCGCTCGATCGTCTTCTGGCGCGTCACGTCGCGCAGTGCGAGCAGCGCGACGCGGCCGTCCTCGACCTCGACGCTCGACTGGCGCGCGTCGAGCACGAGTTCTCGACCGCGGTGGGTGCGCGCGCGGAGCTCGCCGAGCTCGTGCACGCTCCCCGCCTCCGAACGCACGTCGTCGAGCGCGGAGCGCACGAGCGCCAGCGCGTCGCCGGCGAGCAGCGCCTCGACCGAGGGCGGCGGCCGGTCGACCGGCCAGTCGAAACCGACGCGCGCGCTGGCGTTCCACTCGCGGATCGCTCCGGTCGAGGGCTCGACGAGGAGCAGCATGTCCGCCGCTCCCTCCATCAACGCGCGGTACTTGCGCGACTCGCGCTCGATGGCCTCGAGGTACTCCTCGGTCTCCTTCCAGCGCAGCGGGATCACGCGCCGCCGGTGGAACAGCACCCCGAGGAAGCCCGCGGTGCAGGCCGTGAACACGCACACGGCGAGCACCGTCGCGTCGCCGGGACGGTCGCGCAGGGACCACGCGCCGATCGACGCCACGACCGACGCGACCGCGAGGAAGAACACCGCGAGGCGGAAGTGCGCGAACGGCAGTCCGGGGGGCAGTCCCTGGGAGGAGCCCGCGCGCGGTTCGCGTCCAGTCGCTCGGTCGTCGGTCCGCACCGGGCGATGGTAGCGCGCGGGGACGCACCGACGTCCCGCGCGGCGACGCGCCGTTCCGGACCGAGACCGCGCACCTACGGGGCGCGTAGGTTCTATGCTGAGCGACGCTCGCGGGCGACCGCGGCTCGCGGCGATGGACGGCGGATCGGAGAACTCGGGTCGAGGGCGAAGGCGAAGCGCGACCCGCGGAGCGATCCGGAGCGCGTTCGCGTTCGCGACGGCGGCATCGGCCGTCGCGTCGTGCGCCTCGACCCCCGAACGGGCGCCGAGCGAGTCGATCTCGTTCGCGGAGGTGCTCGACCCGCAGGCGCTGCGGCGCTTCGTGCTCCCCGAGGACCACTCCGGCGCGGGCCCCGACTTCCGACAGGCGTTCTCCTACGGGCGCTGGATCGAGGAGGGCGAGTGGCGCGACGACGCGTTCCACGCCGTCGACCACCCGCGCGACCTGTTCGTCGTGACGTCCGAGCGCACCGACGAGGGCTGGGCGTCGACGCCGATCCTCGTGCGCGCGGACTTCGAGGTCGAACTCGTCCGCACGCGCGGCCCGAACGAGTTCTACGTGGTCGGCACGGACGAGCGCGGCGACGCGGTCGTCGAGCGCTGGATCCTCGAGTGGCCGCTCGGCGCGCCGTCGGTCGGGGTGAGGCTCGAGGACGCGGCGTCGGTCGGCACGCCTCTCGCCGACGAACTCTGGATCGCGACGGGGACGGTCGGCGACGTGCCGTACCGACCGCCCGGCGAGCGCTCGCCGCCGCGCGTGCACCGCCGCGTGCTCCTGCGGACCGACGACTTCGGCGACGTCGTCGACCTCACGGTCGACCTGCACGGGCGCTGGGTCGCGCTCCTCGGTTCCGTGGACGCGTCGGTCGTGCAGGTCGTCGCGTCGGACCCGCCCGTCGTGCACGTCCTCGCCGACGCGGGGCACGACCCGTTCCTCGCGACGTGCGACACGGTGCTCGCCTTCGCGGATCCCGACCAGGGTCGCGGGCTCTACGTCGGACGCGGCGGCGAGTTCACCGACGAGCTCGCGCTGTTCCTGTGGGACGCCGACAACGACGGCGTGTTCGACGGGCGCCAGCTGCTGCCCGACCACGCCGCCTGGTACGGCGAGGACTCGCCGATCGAGTGGAACCACGACCTCACGGCGCTCGGCTACGAGTTCCGCGAGTCCGCGCCTCCCCGGTCGAACACGAGCGAGTAGCCCGCGGGGACGACGACGAGGTTCAGCAGCGTCGACGTCACGAGCCCGCCGAGCGTGACGATCGCGAGCGGAGCGAGGAGTTCGCTGCCCGGTTCGCCCGCGGCGAGCGCGAGCGGCAACAGGCCGAGCGCCGCCGAGATCGCCGTCATGAGGATCGGCACGAGCCGCTCCATCGACCCCTGCACGACCGCCGTCCCGAGCGACGCGCCCTCGTGCCGTACGAGGTGGTCGTAGTGGTTGACGAGCAGGATGCCGTTGCGGACGGCGATTCCGAACAGCGTCACGAAGCCGACGAGGCTCGCGATCGAGACGACCGGCGCGATGTACGTCCCGTCGCCGAGGAGCGCGCGCACCGCGGCGAGCGGACCGGCTCCCTCGGCGAGGAACACCGCCACGATCCCGCCGATCAGCGCGAGCGGCATGTTCAGCATGACGAGCAGCGCGGCGCGGAGCGTCCCGGTCGAGATCTGCAGCAGGAGCAGCATCAGGATCGACACGACGGCGCCCGCGACCAAGATCGTGCGCGACGCCGAGCGCTGCGCCTCGAACTGGCCGCCGTACTCCACCGTGAACCCGGCGTCGCGGACGATCGGGTCGACCTTCTCGCGCACGAGTCCGACCAGGTCGCCGAGGTTCGACCCCTCCGCCACGTTGAGCGAGACCACGGCCTTGCGGCGCGCGTTCTCGCGCGCGATCAGGTTGCTCGAGCGCTCCGGACCGATGTCGGCCACGTCGCGCAGGCGCACCGTCGCTCCGCCGCGACCGCGGAGCTGGAGGTCCATGACCTGTTCGATCGTCGCGCGCTCCTCGGGAGCGAGGCGCACGACGACGTCGTAGCGCCGCACGCCCTCGTTCACGGTGTCGACGACGTCGCCGTGGATCGCCGCGCGCACCTGCTCGGCCGCGTCGGCGGGGGAGAGCCCGGCCGCGGCGAGGTCCGCGTGCCGGTAGCGGATCGGCAGCGTCGTGATGAGCACCTCGCGGTTCGCGTTCACGTCGCGCGCGCCGGGCACGCTCCGCAGCACGCCCTCGATCGCTTCGCGACCGCGCGGAGCCCGCGAGGTCGTCGCCGAACACGTTGATCGCGATGGCGGCGGGCGTGCCGGAGAGCACGTGACTGAGCCGGTGCTCGATCGGCTGGCCGATCATCGTCGTGATGCCGGGCACCGCGGCGAGCACGCGGTCGATCTCGCGCCGGACCTCCTCGCGGTCGTGCCCGTCGAGCACCGACACCTCGATCTCGGAGTTGCTCACGGGCTCGGCGTGCTCGTCGCGTTCCGCGCGACCCGTGCGCCGCGAGACGGACCGAACGCCCTCGATCTCGACGAGGCGTCGCTCGACCTGGGTCGCGAGTCGGTCGCTCTCGACGATCGACGTACCGGGCGGCGCGAAGAGGAAGACGGTGAACGTGCCCTCGTTGAACGACGGCAGGAACGACGTGCCGAAGGTGGAGGCGAGCCACACGGCCGCCGCCGTCGCGAGCGCCGCGAGCCCGAGCACCGCGCCGCGGAAGCGGATCGCGACGCGGAGCGACGGCTCGTAGGCGCGCTTCAGCAGTCGCACGAGGAACCCCTCGCGCTCGTCTCCGCCGCCGAGGCGACCGCGCAGGAGCAGTTTGCACAGCGCCGGCGTCACCGTCAGTGCGACGACGAGCGACGCCAGGATCGACACCATGTACGTCAGCGCCAGCGGCTGGAAGAAGCGCCCCTCGAGACCCTGCAGGAACAGCAGCGGGACGAAGACGATCACGATGATGAACGTCGCGAACACCATCGCGGGGCGGATCTCGTTGCTGGCGTCGAAGACGACGTCGCCGGTCGAGCGCCGCTCCGCCTCCGGCAGTGCGCGGTTCTGCCTGAGCCTGCGGAACACGTTCTCGACGTCGATGATGGCGTCGTCCACGAGCACGCCGATCGCGACGGCGAGCCCGCCGAGGGTCATGACGTTGAGGCCGAGGTCGAGGCCGTCCATGGGAGCAGCCCGACGGCGAGCGAGATCGGCAGCGCGGTGAGCGTGATGACCGTCGTCCTGAGGTTCATCAGGAACAGCACGAGGATCACGAGCACGATCACGACGGCCTCGGTCAGGACCTCGGTGACGTTTGTGATCGAGCGCTGGATGAAGTGCGACTGCCGCACGACGTCGCGGTTGAGGAGGACGCCTGTCGGCAGGATCCCCTCCAACTGGTCGAACAGCGCGACGAGCTTCTCCGTGAGCGCCAGCGTGTTCGTGCCCGGCGACTTCTGGATCGAGAGGATCACGGCCTCGTGGCCGCCCTCCGACGCCGTCCCGCGCCGCAGCGCGGGTCCGACGTGCACGTCCGCGACCTGACCGATCGTGATCGGGAGGCCCTCGTCGAGCTTGACCACGGTCTCCGCGATGTCGGAGGCGCGGCGCACGCGGCTCTGCTGCCGCAGCGGGATCTCGAAGTCGTCGACGTCGACGAGGTAGCCGCCGCTCGCCGTGCTGTGCGCGTCGCCGGCCGCCGCCGCGACGTCGCGGATCGTGAGACCGTGCAGTCGCAGGCGGTCCTGGTCGACGTCGACCTGGTACTCGGGGAGCTCGCCGCCGATGGCGACGACCTGCGCGACGCCCGGGACCGCGAGGATCCGGCTGCGCAGCTCGAACTCGGCGAGCGAGCGCAGCTCCATCGGGCTCGTGCTCCCGTCGGGCGACGACAGCGACACGAGCATGATCTCGCCGGCGATGGACGTGATCGGCGTGATGAACGGCGTGACGTCCTCGGGCAGCGACTCGCGCGCGGCGACGAGGCGTTCGGACACGAGTTGTCGAGCGTCGTAGAGGTCCGCGCCCCAGTCGAGGTCGACCCACACGATCGAGAGACCGATCGCGCTGGCGCTGCGCACGCGACGGACGCCGGTCATGCCGTTGACCGACGTCTCGATCGGGAAGCTGATGTACTGCTCGACCTCGTCGGCGGCGAGTCCGCCCGCCTCGGTCATGATCGTGACGGTCGGAGCGTTGAGCGCGGGGAACACGTCGATGCTCGTGCGCGGCAGGCGGTACAGCGCGAAGCCGACCACGAGCAGCGCCGCGATCACGACGATCGACGAGTACTGGAGCGAGAAGCGGATGAGTGCGCGCAACATCGATCAGTCCTCGCCCTCGTGGTAGGTCCCGTCGGCGTGGAAGTGCCCGCCCTTCGGGATCGTTCCGGCCGTCGCGAGCAGGAGCTGGAACGAGCCGTCGAGCACGACCTCGTCGCCCGCGCGGACCCCGCTCTGGATCTCGATCCAACGACCGTCGTCGATGCCGAGGTCGGCCTCGACGCGGATCACCGAGTCGGGGTCCTTCGGGTCGCGGCGGAAGATGACGAGGCACGAGCCCGTCGCGCTGCACCGTCGCGAGCGGGACCGCGAGGACCGGCCTTCGGCCGTCGAGTCGAGTTCGACCTCGAGGTGGGCGGCGACACCCGCGCGCGCCCACGCCGCGAGGTGCTCCGGGACGAGCAACGCGTCGATCGTGCGGTCGTGCGGGTCGGCCTCGACGTCGAGGCGCAGCGCGCCGGCCCTCGCCTCGCCCATCGGGATCGCGCGGCCCGTCGTCGTCGGCGCCGGCGCGACGACGCGCGCGACGAGTCCGGCGCGCAGCGCACCGAGGTCGCTCGGCAGCGCGGACGCGCGGAAACGGATCCGGTCGGGACGCACCACCGAGACGACCGCGTCGTGCTCGCCGACCCACGCTCCGTCGTTCGCGGCGAGCGTGTCGACGATCCCGCCGTGCTCCGCGCGGACGACGACGGTGCGGATCGTCGACCAGCGCGGGACGCCGGTCGATCCGTCGTCCTCCGCGAGCGCCTCGGGGCTCTCGCCGGTCACGACGGCCGCGTGTTCGATCGCGATCCGGAGTCGCGTGCGCGCGGCCTCGAGGCCGGACCCCGTCACGCGCCGCTCGGCCTCCGTGCGCGTCGCCTCCGTCCGCGTCGAGGCGAGCGACGCCTCGGCGTCCGCGAGCGACCCGCGCGCCGACGCGAGCTCCTCGTTCTTGCCGCCCCCGAGGCTCTGCACCTGCTCCAACTGCCCGATGCGTTCGCGCCAGGTCGCGACCGCGCGCTCGTGCGCGCGTCGGTCCTCCGCGAGTGCGTCGAGCACGTCGGGGTACGTCGCGGAGAGCGCCTCGAGGCGGCGGATCTCCGCGGCGGCGTCCGCGATCTCGCTCTGCATCTCGCGCCACGTCGGCGAGTCGACGGAGTAGAGCGCAGCCCCCGGCTCGACCTCGGCGAACTGCTCCACGAGCAGGTCGACGCGGCCCGGCACGGGCGCGCGGTACTCCGACCGCGCGGTCGGCAGGTACTCGAAGCGTCCCGGCACGCGCAGCGTCTGCGCGACGCGACGCGACTCGACGTTCGCGAAGGTGATGCCGAGGTTGCGGCGCACCGTCGGGGGGATCGCGACGCGGTTCGTGATCGCCGGCGCTCCCTCGGTGTGCTCGGCGGCGTCGGCGTGGTCGTCGCCGGCGCCGTGTCCGTCGCCGCAGCCCGCGGGGAGCAGCGCGGCGGCCAGGGCGAGGGCGGCGAGCGCGCGCGTCCCCGTGGGGTTCCTTCTCGTCTTCACGGCAGTTCCTCCGGTTCGTTCGGAGCGATGGGGCTGGGTCCGGCGAGGCGTTCGAGTTCGATGCGCGCGACGTTCTCGTCGCGCAGGAGTTCGAGGAGGCGCAGGCGGCCGTCGAGCACGCGCCCGACGCCGTCGAGCACGACGAGGGTCGGGTACTCGCCGGAGTCGGCGAGCCGGCGGACCGCGTCGAGTTCCGTCTCGGCGCTCGCGAGCGCGCGTTCGTAGGCGACGCGGCGTTCGCGCGCCGCCGCGAGTTCGGCGCGCGCCGCGGCGAGCGCGTGGACGAGCGACTCCGTCGCGAGTTCGGCGTGCGCCGGCGACCTCGCGGACGGCGAGCGCGTGCTCGACCTCGGACGCGCCGCGGTTCCACAGCGGGATCGGCAGGCTGAGTCCGAAGAGGACGCGGTCGTCGTCCGACTCGGACCCCAGACCGCCGAGGATCTCGACGTCGGGGTACTGCGATCGGACGGCGAGCCGCGTCGCGCGCTCCGCCACCTCGTACTCCGCGCGCGCGACGGCGATCGAGGGACTGGTCGCGAGCACGTCCGCCGCGTCGCCGACGTCGCCGTCCTCGGCGGAGCGGGCGAGCTCGGGGACGAGGTCGATCCGCGCCGTCGGAGCGAGTCCGATCGCGCGCAGCACCGCGAGCCGTGCGCGTTCGACGCTCGCTCGTGCGCCGACGACGGCGGCGCGGCGTTCGGCGAGCTCGAGCGCGAGCAGCCCCGACTCGGCGCTCGACAGTTCGCCCGCGTCGGCGAGCGCCTCCGCGTCGCCGACGAGTTCCGCGAGTTCGTCGACCGCACCCTCGGCGACCGAGAGTCGCTCGAGCTCGAAGCTCCACTCGGTCCACGCGCGACGCACGGTCGCGCGCGCCTCCCACTCCGCGAGTGCGACGCGCCGGAGCGCGGCGACGTGTTCGGCGTCGGCGCGCTCCTCGAGCGCCGAGAGTCGTCCCGACACGGGCAGCGTGAGTCCGAGCGTCGCTCCGAGGTCGGTCGACGTCGTGGGCGACGTGATGCGCGCCCCGTCGAAACCGAAGACGGGGTCCTGCCAGCGGCCCGCGTTCTCGGCGTCGGCGCGCGCGACGCCCGCTTCGAGTCGCGCGACGCGCAACTCCGGCGAACGGAACAGCGCGAGCACCTCGGCCTCGGCCGACGTCAGTCCGTCCGCGAGGTCGAAGGTCCGCGGCGTGCGCGGGCCGAGTCCCTCGAGACGTTCGAGGAACTCGTCGGACAGCGGCGCGCTCGACTCGTAGCGCGCGAGGTGCGCCGCGAGTCCGAGCGGACGCGGTTCGTAGCTGCGGCACCCGCTCGCGACGAGCAGCGTCGCGACGAGGGCGGAGGTGCGGACCGCGGCGCGAGGGCCGGCGGGACCGCGGGAGGCGCGCGGCGGCGCGCCCGAGGGCGTGTTCATGGGGCGAATTGCACTTCGAGGACCTGGGGACGCACGTGGAACGTGCGTCGACCTAGATCCTCATGGGCAATTCGCCGGGGCGCCGACCGGGGCAGGGAGCGCGTGCGCGCGTCGTGCGTTCGTCGAAGGTGCGACCGCGTCGCGGTGCGTCGACGACGACGACGCTCGCGAGGAGCGCGGACGGTGCGACGAGCGGTGCGCCGTGGTCGCTGGGGGCGAAGCTGTCGTCGTTGAACGCGACGAGCGTGCAGCCCGTGCACGGCGGCAGGTCGACCTGCGGACCCTCGTCGCCGCGGGCCGGGATGCGCGCGTCGGCGCGAGCCGAGCCGGCTCCGTCGACGTGGTCGTGGTCGTCGTGCCCGTGCGCGCACCGCGAGCTGCACCACCCGACGTCGGCGACGCAGGCGTGGGCCGCACCGTGCGCGTCACCGTTCCCGTGTGCGCCGTCGAGGCACACCGTCATGCGGGTCCCGAGCGGGACCATCAGGACCTCGAGCGCGAGCACGAGGAGGACGACGAGACGGGTCGGGGACATGGGCGGGACCGACGCAGGGTATCGGCATCCGTCGGCTCCGCCCCGAGTTCGATCGGATCCCTCTCCCGCTCTCGGCCTTCTCGGCGGCGGGAGCCCCGCGGCGACCCTCCCGGCGATCGGCCGAGCGGGTGCGCGAACGCCGCCGGGGGTCGAGTCGGCCCCGCCGGAGTGAGGGGCGGCAGGGACCGTCCGCGACGCGCCCGCGCGGCGTCAGAGCCGGCGCACCGTCAGGTCGTACTCGACCTTGTAGGTCCCGGCCTGCGAGCTGAAGAACCGGTGGACGCCGTGCGCCTCCTCCTTCTTCTGCGTGTTCGAGAGCGTGACGTCCGTGTCGAGCTCGATCGCGTTGAACACGCTCACGTCGCTGAAGTAGTCGAACGAGACGCGCGCCTCGCCGGCGAGCTGGACCGCCGAGACCGTGAAGACGTGCTGCTTGGTCGGCGTCGAGAAGTCGTCGACGTAGGTGGTGCCGGGCGTCAGGACGAACGACTTCGCGTACGTCTCGGGCGTGCCGCTCTGCGGTGTGTAGCGGATGCGCGCGGTGCAGGCGAGGTCGCCCGCGGGGAGCGCCGCCGCGGTGGGCGCAGGTGTCGGGGTGCCGAGCAGGGAGACCGCGACGGTGGAGGCGAGAGCGAGGGTGCGGAGGGTGGTGGGAGCGGACATGACGGGTCGTTTCCTTCGATCGTGGTCGAGCGGTTCGCGTCGACGTCGACGCGATCGAAGGGCACCGGGCAAGTCCGGTGCCCGGCGCCCTCGGCCCGCGGAGGCCGTCTCGGACCGCAGCGCTCCGGGATCCGGAAGACTCCCGGATCCTGGCGGCGTGGAACGCGAGCGGCCGCCGGTCCGGGGACCGACGGCCGCTCGTCCTGGCGCTCGGTGGGAGCGGTCCGGGTCAGCGCCGCTCCACCGCCGGCGCCGCCGGCGTGCGCTGCGCACGGTCGAGGTCGAACCGGTCGAGGTTCATGACCTTGGCCCAGGCCGCGACGAAGTCGCGCACGAACTTCTCCTTCGCGTCGTCACCGGCGTAGACCTCGGCCACGGCGCGCAGCTCGGAGTTCGAGCCGAACACGAGGTCGACCGAGCTCGCGGTCCAGCGCAGCTCGCCCGTCTCGCGGTCGCGGCCCTCGAAGTGCAGCGAGTCGCCGCCGACCGGCGCCCAGACCGTGCCCATGTCGAGCAGGTTGACGAAGAAGTCGTTCGTCAACGCACCGGGGCGATCGGTGAACACGCCGTGCTTCGAGCCGCCCTGGTTCGCGCCGAGTGCGCGCATCCCGCCGACGAGGACCGTCATCTCGGGTGCGGTGAGCGCGAGCTGGTTGGCGCGGTCGACGAGCGCCTCCTCCGGACGGCGGCGGCACTTCTCACCGACGTAGTTGCGGAAGCCGTCGGCGACGGGCTCGAGGTAGCCGAACGACTCGACGTCGGTCGTCTCGGCCGTCGCGTCGGTGCGACCCGGGCTGAAGGGCACGACGACGTCGAAGCCGGCCTGCTTCGCGGCTTCCTCGACGGCGGCGTTGCCCGCGAGGACGATCGTGTCGGCCAGCGACACCTTCTTGCCGCCCGTGAGCGATCCGTTGAACGCGCCGCGGACCTCGTCGAGCTTCGCCAGGACCTTCGCGAGTTCCTTCGGGTCGTTCGCCGCCCAGTCCTTCTGCGGAGCGAGGCGCACGCGCGCGCCGTTGACGCCGCCGCGCTTGTCGCTGTCGCGGTAGGAGGCCGCCGCGGCCCAGGCCGTGCGGGCGAGCTGCGGGACCGTGAGCCCCGACGCCATGATCCGGCCCTTCAGTGCCGCCGCGTCCCTCGCGTCGATCAGCGGGTGGTCGACCGCCGGGACCGGGTCCTGCCAGAGCTGCGCCGGCGGGACCTCGGGACCGAGCAGACGCGACACCGGACCCATGTCGCGGTGCGTGAGCTTGTACCAGGCGCGCGCGAACGCGTCGGCGAACTGCTCGGGGTGCTCGTGGAAGCGCTTCGAGATCGGCCCGTAGATCGGGTCCTCCTTGAGCGCGATGTCCGTCGTCAGCATCACCGGCGAGTTGAACTTGCCCTCGACGTGCGCGTCGCGGACGGTCTTCGGTTCGCCCTTCGGCACCCACTGGTGCGCGCCGGCCGGGCTCTTCGACAGGACCCACTCGTACTTGAAGAGGTTGTCGAAGAAGCCGTTGCCCCACAGCGTCGGCGTCGTCGACCACGCGCCTTCGAGACCGCTCGTGATGGTGTCGGCGCCCTTGCCGCTGCCGTAGCCGTTCGACCAGCCGAGGCCCTGTTCCTGGATCGTCGCGGCCTCGGGCTCCGGACCCACGTGGCTCGCCGGAGCGGCGCCGTGCGTCTTGCCGAAGCTGTGGCCTCCGGCGATGAGTGCGACGGTCTCCTCGTCGTCCATCGCCATCCGCTTGAACGTCTCGCGGATGTCGCGGGCGGCGAGCAGCGGGTCGGGGTTGCCGTTCGGGCCCTCGGGGTTGACGTAGATCAGGCCCATCTGCACCGCGGCGAGCGGGTTGTCGAGCTCGCGGTCACCGGTGTAGCGCTCGTCCGCGAGCCACGTGTTCTCCGGGCCCCAGAACACGTCCAACTGCGGTTCCCAGACGTCCTCGCGACCGCCGGCGAAGCCGAACGTGTCGAAGCCCATGTTCTCGAGCGCGCAGTTGCCGGCGAGCACCATCAGGTCCGCCCAGGAGATGCTGCGCCCGTACTTCTGCTTGATCGGCCACAGCAGGCGCCGCGCCTTGTCGAGGTTGGCGTTGTCCGGCCAGCTGTTGAGCGGCGCGAAGCGCTGCGTGCCGTCGGACGAGCCGCCGCGTCCGTCCATCACGCGGTACGTGCCGGCGCTGTGCCAGGCCATGCGGATGAAGAGCGGGCCGTAGTTGCCCCAGTCCGCGGGCCACCAGTCCTGCGAGTCGGTGAGCACCGCGTCGATGTCCTTCTTGAGCGCCGCGAGGTCGAGCTTCGCGAACTCGGCGGCGTAGTCGAAGCCGGCGCCCATGGGGTCGCTCTTCGACGAGTTCTGACGGAGGACGGACAGATCCAACCTGTTCGGCCACCAGTCGCTCATCGACTGGGGCGCGTCGCTCTTCACCTGCATGGGTTCACCCGACTGGTCGTAGGTCATGCCGGTGACGGGGCACGTCCCGCCGGCTTCCGCGTGTGCGGCGTGCATCTCGGTACCGCGCACGTTGTGGGCACAGCCCGCGACGACGGCGGACACCACGGCGATGCCGGCTGCCACGCGGGGGAGTTTGTTCGTCGAGGTCATGGTCGTTCCTTGGAGCTCCTGGGTCAGGCCTCGTCGCCGCCGGCTGCGAGTTCCGGTCGAGCGAGTCTCGTGGCGGGTGGTTCTTCTCGGTGCGCGCGCCGGAGCACTCCGGTGGTGCGCGCACACACGGCGACCTTCGAGCGCATCGCGTCCGTTCGACGCCCTCGCGCGCTCGTCGGTCCGATCCATTCTTGGACCGGCACCCACCCGGTCAAGCGATGATCTTCCGTTCACCCTTATTGGTGCGGGACGGCGTCGACGGTGCGCTGGGGGACGTTCCGCGCCCGGATGCACGCACTTCGACGACCCGCGTCGCCGCGCGCTACGAACCTGGGCGAACGCCGCGCACGACGGGAGCACCGTGCGGACGATCACACTGCAAGGCTGCGGGCGCGCGAATCCTCCGCGAGCGCCTCGCACCGTCGTCGGCGGCGACGGAGCGGGCGTCGATCAGCGCCTTCGGAACCGCGCCACGACTC
>JAWKUH010000036.1:0-50006 GCA_041398665.1 Planctomycetota bacterium
CCAGTACTCGAGGTAGAGCTTCTCGAAGCCGTCGAGGTCGAGGTTCCAGAGGCGCTTGATCACGCGCTCGACCCCGGTGACGTCGTTCGGTGCGAGCGCGCCGACGGCGTGGACGTACTCCATCGCCTTCTCCTTCGTCGCGTCGCTCATCAGCACGAACTCCATCATCGTGCCGGCCTGCGTGTAGGCGCGCCCCGCCAGGTCGTCGCCCTTCGCGTCGCTGCCGACGCTGTCCTGGAGGAGGTTGCGCTTCAGCATGAAGGGCCGGAAGCGCTCGTAGCGCCCGTCCTCCACCGCGTCGTCCGCGAAGTTGATGGCCTGACGGCGCGTCGACTTGTCGTAGACCGCCTCCATGAAGACGGCGCTGCCCTCCTGGAACCACGAACCGCCGCCGTCGAGGAACAAACGGTTGCCGAAGATCTGGTGCGTCGCCTCGTGGATGTGGACGGTGTCGCCCGGCGCGTCGTAGCTCGTCGCGTAGTAGTCCTTCCAGGCGTGTCCGCCGGAGCGCTCCGCCTGCTCGCGCGTCTGACCCGTGTACTCCACGCAGAACTGCAGGTACGACTCGCGGTCGCGGAAGAGGAAGATCGGGAGCAAGCGCCGCCCCTCGATCTCCTCGAAGGGGAACTTCTCGCGGATGCGCTCGTAGTGCTCGTCCATGATCTTGGCGAACTTCTTCGCGCCGGACGAGTCGCCGATGATCACGTAGTGCTTCGAGCGGATCGCGCGGATGCGCGCGTCCTCGTCGACGAGTCGCTTCGGGAAGTCGCGCTTCCAGCGCTCCTCGATCTCCTCGTCGGTCCACTCCGGGTCGCGCAGGTCGCCGTCGTAGGCGATCCCCTTCTCGTAGAAGTCCGTGATCTTCGCCCGCACGTCCTGGCCGATCTCGTCCTGGGTGATGATCTGCACGGCGTACCCGTGGGTGGTCGTGAGCCCGCCGAGCACCCAGGTCTCGCCGACCACGCGCGTCGACTCGTAGCGTTCGAGGTGGATCAGCGACGCGTAGGGCATCGCGCCGTACGCGCCCTCGAGCACGCGGCGCCCCTCGTAGCGGTAGTCCTGCGTCCCGAAGTCCTCGATGAAGCGCCGCGCGACCGACGTGACCTCCTCGGGCTCGTGGATCTCGCGCTCCTCCGCGCCGTAGCCCCACACGAGCAGGAGCACGTCCGCGCCGTCGACCTTGCCCGCCATCGCGACGTCGTAGGGCCCGGGGAACTCCGCCGAGATGTCCTGGCGGTCCGTGAGGAACGCGAGGTCGAGCGTGAGGTGGTACGGGTCGAGGCGCAGCGGGTCGGGCTCCGTCGCGTGCGCGTCGACCGCGGCGGTCGAGACAGGAGCGGTGGCAGGCTCTGCGGCGGGCTCGGCGGCGAAAGCGGTCGCGGCAAGGAGAGGCGCGGCGAAGAGGCTCACGGCGAGAAGAGGCACGGCGAGAAGCGGCACGGCGAGAAGAGGCACGGCGGACATGGACACGAAGGGGCTCGGGACGTGGCGGGACATGCTTCGGAATACGCCGCGAAGTCGCGCTCCATTGGTCGAAACTCGGTGAAGACGGCGTTCGGGCCGTCGATGCTCGCCGCGGCGGCGCGACGCGCGCGGCACGGCGTCAGATCTTCTTCGCCGGCTTGTCGAGGTACTGGAGCCACAGCGCCTCGAAGCCCTCGACGTCGACGCCCCACAGGCGGCGGAGCTCGGACTCGACGCGCTCGGGCGCGTGCAGCGGACACATGCCCATCTTGAGGAAGAAGAGGCTCGCGTCCTTCTTCGTGCTCTTCGAGTGGAGCACGGCCTCGACCACGGTGCCGGCCTGCACGACGACGTCGCCGGCCGTCATGCCGGACGCCGCGTCCCCGCCCGCCTGCTCGCCGATGCGGTCGCGTCGGAAGAGGTCGGAGAACGGCACGAAGCGTCCGTCGCGACGCGCCCGCTCGCCGAGGTCCAGGTGCATCCGGCGGACGGCGGGGTCGGTGACGGCGCTGATGTGCGAGGCGATCCCGAAGTAGAGCCAGTCGCCGGCTCCGTCGTAGAACGCCACGTTCCGGACCAGGTTGCTCGCGGCGAAGAATTCGAACTGGCTGCCCTTCTCGACGCCGGCGTGGAGTGCGATCCAGTCGTGCGCACACGTCAGGCCGAACTGGGTCGACGGGGCGCCGAAGACGCCCTGGAGGCGACAGAACTCGTCGAAGTCCGAGCGCGACTCGAAGAAGTAGGCGGGCAGCAGCATGCGACTGCCCTCGACCTCGACGTCGAGCGTCTTCACGAACGTGTCGTAGCTGTCCTCGAGCATGCCGAGAACGCGCTGGACGGCCGCGCCGTCCCCGACGACGACGAAGTGCTTGCCCCGCGTCGTCCGGATCCTCTGACGCGACACGCTCGCGGGGACGTCGCGCTCGATGCGTGCCGCGAGCTCCTCCTCGGTCCACTCGGTGTCGCGCGGCGGCGCGTCGCACGTGATGCGCGTCGTGAGGAACTTCTTCGTGAGGGCGATGCCGCCCTTCGACAGCGGACCGCGCGACTCCGCCCGGAACAGCCAGTTGTTCTCGGCGCCCAGCCCGGCGAGCAGGAACACGTCGGCCTCGACCTCGTCCCGCGCACCCTCGACGTAGCGCCGGAGGTGCACCAGCGCGCCGTCGCCCGATCGACCGTAGGCGCCCTTCACGACCTCCTGTTCGAGCACCTCGACGTCGCCCACCTCGCTCTTGACGCCGCTGGTCGCGATGCGGAGCACTTCCTGCGCGCTCCTCGGGTCGATGAGCTGCTGGATCGCGTTGAGTTCGACGACGGTCCCGGCGATCGTCGTGCACCACACCGACTCGTTCGGCCCGTCGTAGGGCAGGATCTCCACGCCGCGGAGATCGACGAGGACGCCGATCCCCTCGTAGTAGTGGGACGGCCCGTCGTCCTCGTCCGTGTCGGACTGCGGTGCCGCGGCGCGGAGCGACGGCGCGAGGACGAGGAGGACGGCGAGGACGAACGGCACGAGAGCCGCGTGGCGAGCGAGCGAGGACAAGGCGAGCACCTCCCTTCCGGACGACGACCGTCCGGTCCCGACAGGGTAGCCGTTCCCTCCCGCTACGTGGCCCGGGTGCGCGTCAAACCCGCTGCCCGCGCAGATACCCCGTCATGAAGTCGTCGAGGTCGCCGTCGAGCACGGCCTGCACGTTGCCCTTCTCCACCCCCGTGCGGTGGTCCTTGACCATCTGGTAGGGGTGCACGACGTAGGAGCGGATCTGGCTGCCCCACGCGATCTCGCCCTTCTCGCCGTAGATCTTCGCCATCTCGGCGTCGCGCTCCGCCTCGCGCATCGCGAGGATCTTGCCCTTGAGGAGCAGGAGCGCCATCGCGCGGTTCTTGTGCTGGCTGCGCTGGTCCTGGCAGCGCACGACGATGCCGGTCGGGAGGTGCGTCATGCGCACCGCGGACTCCGTCCGGTTGACGTGCTGACCGCCGGCGCCGCCCGCGCGCATCGTGTCGATGCGGAGGTCGGACTCGGGGATCTCGAGCTTGGCGTCGTCGGGCGCGACCTCGGGCGTGACGTCGACGCTCGCGAAGGAGGTCTGGCGGCGCGCCTGCGCGTCGAACGGCGAGATGCGCACGAGACGGTGCACACCGGCCTCGGCCTTGAGGTAGCCGAACGCGAACTCGCCCTTCACGTGGAGCTGCGCCGAGCGGATGCCGGCCTCGTCCTCGGGCATGACGTCGACGACGTCGACGTCGTAGCCGTGCTTCTCGGCCCAGCGCGTGTACATGCGCATGAGCATCTCGGCCCAGTCGCAGGCGTCGATGCCGCCGGCTCCCGCGCTGATCGCGACGAACGCGCCCGCGGCGTCGTGGGTGCCGCCGAGCATGACCTGGAACTCGAGCTTCTCGAGGTCCTTCTCGATCGCCGCGCCGGTCGACTCGAGGTCGGACACGACGGCGTCGGAGTCCTCCTCGCCCATCTCGAGCAGGAGTTGGATCTCCTCGAGCCCGGTCTCCACGCGGCGCACGGGTTCGACGAAGGGCCGCAGCACCTTCAGCTCACCCACGATCTCCTGCGCCTTGTCGGAGTCGGCCCAGAACTCGGGCGACTCCTGGAGACGGTTCAGCTCGTCGAAACGTTGGCTGCGTCGAGGGTAGTCAAAGACCCTCCTTCAGCTGCAGCAGCCGGTCGAGGGAAGCCTTGGCCTGGTCCCTGAAGTCCGTGAGGTTCGCCATGATCGGCGGCAGAATAGCACGGCCCGCCCGCGATCCGATCCGCGCGACCCCGCTCCAGATGCACATCGAGACCCCCCTCGTCGAGGGCCGCTTCGTCCGGCGCTACAAGCGCTTCTTCGTCGACGTCGCGTGCGACGTCCCCGAGCTCGGCACGGACGGCGTCGTCGTCGCCCACTGTCCGAACACCGGCAGCCTGCTGGGCTGCCTCGAGCCCGGCGCGCCGGTGTGGCTGCGCGACAGCGGCGACCCGAAGCGGAAGCTGCGCTGCACCTGGCAGGCGATCCGGGTCGGCGAGCACTGGGTCAACGTCGACACGGGCCTGCCGAACAAGGTCGTGGCGGACGCGCTGCGCCGGCGCCTCGTGCCCGGACTCGCGGACTACGACACGGTCCGGACCGAGGTGAAGTACGGAGCGAACAGCCGCGTCGACGTGCTGCTCGAGGACTCCGCCGGGAAGCTCCCGCCCTGCTACGTCGAGGTCAAGAACACGACGCTCGCCGCGGACGGTGTGGCGCGCTTCCCCGACGCCGTCACGTCGCGGGGACTCAAGCACCTCGACGAGCTCGGCACCGCCGTCGAGGAAGGCGCGCGCGCCGTGCAGTTCTTCTTCGTCAGCCGCGGCGACGTCGAGGCGTTCGAACCGGCGGCCGACATCGACCCGGAGTACGCGGCGGGGCTCGCGCGCGCGCGTTCGCGCGGCGTCGAGCTCGCGGCCTGGAGCACCGTCGTCGAGCCCGACCGGCTCGCGCTCGACCGCCCGCTCGAGATCGTGCTGCGCGAGGCCGCGCCGGCGCGCGCGAAGGCCGTGCGTCGACGCTGAACGCGCGATGCGTCTCTCCCTGTTCGACCTCGACGGCACGCTGACCCCGCTCGACTCCGAGGACGAGTGGGTCCGCGCGCTCGACCGCGCGGGCGTCCTCGACGGTCGGCCGCACGCGCGGGTCCACGACGAGTACGTCGCGGGCGTGCTCGACCTCGACGAGTATCTCGAGTGGTACCTCGCGGCGCTCGCGAGCCTCGATCCCGCGGCGGCGCGCCGCGCGCGACGCGACGGTCGAACGCGTACTCGCGTCGATCGGCGACGAGCCGCGGCGCTGGATCGCGGACGAGCGCTCTTCGAGCGACGCGGTCGCGCTCGTCAGCGCCACGAACGCGTTCCTCGTGCGGCCGATCGGCGAGGCGCTCGGCTTCGACGCGGTGCTCGCGAGCGAGTACGAGCTCGCGAACGGTCGCTTCACGGGCACGCTCGCGGGCGAGCTCAACCTCGGACCGGCGAAGGTGCGCCGCGTCGCCGCCTGGCTCGCGGAGCGCGGACTCGCGTGGCGCGATCTCGAGCGCTGCGCGTGCTGGGCCGACTCGGTCAACGACCTGCCGCTGTTCGAGGTCGCGACGGACCGCTTCGCCGTCGATCCGCACCCGCGCCTCGCCGAGGAGGCGGAGCGCCGGGGCTGGCGCGTGCTGCGAACGGGTCGTTGCGGCTGATCGCGGGTCGCCGCGCGGCTATGCTGCCCGCGCATGGCGGAGCGGCTCATCGAGATCCTGGTCCCGCCCGAGGACCACGAACGTGCACTCGCGATCCTCGAGGAGCACGAGCACGACGCGCTCTGGACGCACCGCTCCGACGAGTACGCGGTGATCGAGATCCTGGTCGGCATCGACGAGGTCGAGCCGATCGTCGACGAACTCGTCGACGCGTTCCCCGGCAAGGACCAGCTCCGCGTCGCGGTGATGAAGGTCGAGTCGTCGATCCCGTCGACCGAGGAGTCGGAGGCGTCGAAGCCCGAGGAGCCGGAGCCGCAGCGCCCGCTCCTCCTGCGGTGGCTCGACCCCGCGACACGCATCAGCCGCGACGAGATCCGCGCGCAGCTCGCGCAGGGCGCCGCGCTCGACGTGACCTACCTCGCGATGGTGCTCCTGTCCGCGGTGGTCGCGGCGATCGGTCTGCAGCGCGACAACGTCGCCGTCATCGTCGGAGCGATGGTGATCGCTCCGCTGCTCGGACCGAACATGGCGCTCGCGTTCGCGACGACGACCGGTGACGAGGAGCTGTTCGCGCGCTCCGCTCGCGTCTCCGCCGTCGGCGTGGTTGCGGCGTTCCTGTTCTCGTACGCGGTGGGTTGGCTCGCGCCCGTCGGCGGCGAGCTCCAGCGGGAACTCCACTCGCGCACCGTCGTCGGCCTCGGCGACATCGCACTCGCGCTCGCGTCGGGCGCCGCCGGCTCGCTCGCGCTCGTCACGGGCTCCGGCATGAGCCTCGTCGGCGTGATGGTCGCCGTCGCGCTGCTCCCGCCGCTCGTCACGTTCGGGATGCTGCTGGCGAGCGGGAAGGGCGATGCGGCGGCGGGCGCCGGGGTCCTCCTCGCCACGAACGTCATCTGCGTCAACATCGCGAGCATGACCACTTTCATCGTCCGGGGCGTGCGTCCCAAGGGTTGGTGGCGTCTCGAGCGCTCCGCCCGGTCGACCCGCGTCGCGATGATCGTGTGGCTCTCCCTGCTCGCCGTCGTCTCCGTCTACATCGTGAGAACCCAGTTCGCGGACCAACTCCCATGAAGAACCACGCCACTCGCACCGTCCTCCTGTCCGTCGCGGCGACCGCGGCATCGCTCGCCGTCGCCTCGTGCGAGGCGAAGACGCCGCCGCCCTCGAGCTCGGGGACGAGCGGGACCGCATCGTCGACGAGCGGCGCCGCCGGCCCCTTCGGCTTCGCCGCGCCCTACAGCGTGAGCACGATCGCGACGGGACTGATGAACCCCTCGTTCGTCTCGTTCGACGCCGAGGGACGCGCGACGGTGTGCGACAGCGGGCACGGCAAGGTGCTCGTTGCGGACGCGAAGGGCGAGCTCGAGGACTGGGCGACCGGCTTCGACACGGAGTACTGGAAGGTCGACGCCGAGAAGGGGACGAAGCGCTTCCTGCTCGGGCCGCTCGCGGCGCTGTGGCTCCCGGACGGTCGCCTCGCCGTCACCGACGGCGGCAAGAAGGACGGCGAGGAAGCGGTGCTCGTCTATGACAAGGGCGAGCTCGACGAGTCGTCGAACACCGTCCCGCCGACGACCGAGGACCCCGCCGACAAGGGCGAGGGCAACCTGTGCGGTCTCAGCATGTCGCCCGACCAGCGCTACCTGTGGGTCTGCGGTCAGGGCGCCGACGCGAAGACGTGGGTGCTGCGCTACGACGTGCGCTCGCAGCAGCTCGAGCCGTGGCTGTCCGCCGACGACCACGGGATCGTCGAGAACTCGCCGATGCAGACGCTGCCGCTGTCGAACGAGAGGTTGCTCGTGCTGTACGAGGGCACGGGCGGCGCCGAGGACGGGCGGATCGTCGAGTGGGACGTGACGCGGCGCGAGCCGGTGCACCAGTGGACGCTGCCCGGCCTCGTCGACCCGATGGGGATCGCGAAGCTGCCGAAGGGCGAGGGCTACGTCGTCGTCGACAACAACTGGGCGCTGACCGAGGTGCTGAAGGGCAAGGTCGCGAAGGTCACGCTGCCGAGCGGCGGCGGTGCGGCGAAGGTCGAGGTGATCGCGGATGCGGTGCCGGGCCCGGTGTCGTGCGCGTTCGCGCCGGACGGTCGGTTGTTCGTCACGATGCTGGGGGAGCGTTTCGACGCGGAGTTGGGGCAGGTGATCGCGGTGAGCGGTTTCTGATGGTGCCGGGCGCGGCCCAACGGCCGCGCGACCCACACGGGTGAAACCACAGAGCACACGAAGCACACGAAGCGCCGCCTCCGGCGGCGGACAATACAGAGAACACAGGGACCCGCGGCGACGCGCCCCGCGGGTCCCTGCGTTCCAGCGCCGCGAAGCGGCGCCTTCGTGCTCTTCGTGTCCTTCTGCCGTTCCCTTCGTGTTCCCTGCGTGGGTTCGGCGCCGAAGCGCCGAGCGCAGCGCCTCGATTCTTCCTTCGAGGCGCGGCGCGGCCTGCCGGCCGCGCTACCACCATGATCAACACCAAGAACGGAAGAACGGAAGGAAGTTTGGAGTGACCCTGGATCACCTTCTTCCGTTCTTCTGTTCTTAGTGTTGAATCTCCGGCGCCGAAGGCGCCGAGCGCAGCGCCTCGTGCACATCTCCAGGCACGGCGCGGCCCAGGCCGCGCGGCCCACACGAATCGAAACACGAAGAACGCGAAGAACCGGAAGAGCGCCTGCGGCGGCGGAACACACGGAAGGACGCAGGGACCCGCGGGGCGCGAAGCGCCGCAGGTCCTCGTTCTGCGCCGCCGGAGGCGGCGCCTTCGTGCTCTTCGTGTCCTTCTGCCGTCCCCTTCGTGTTTCCTGCGTGGGTTCGGCGCCTTCGGCGCCGAGCGCAGCGCTCAGACCGCGATCGAATAGTCGTCGTCGGGACCGACCGGATACTGCGGCCCACCGGGGCCGCCGATACGGTCGCTCCAGGGGTCGATCGCGATGGGGCGCACGAAGCTGCGGCTGACGGCGACGGACGCGGCGTAGCGCGCACCGTCGAAGATCTCGCGCGCGACGATCAGCACTCCGCCGATCGCGAACAGCAACGTCACACGCCACATGCCCCCGCTCTCGAGCCCGCCCTGGACGAGACGGCCGATGCCGCCGCCGGCCTGGAGCAGCACGAGTTCGAGCATCGTCAGGATCAGGAACGGCCGCAGCGTGGCGATCGGGTGACGGAGGAGCAGCCACAGGCTCGAGAAACCCGACACGACGACGGAGCCCGAGTTCTGCAGCACGATGCGCGTACGCGTGTAGGTCGCCCACACCGTGACCAGCGAGAACAGCAGGAGGTGCACGCCGTTGCGGATCCAGTCCATCCACACGACCGACAACTCCGACGTGGCGCGCTCCGTCCGGCCCTGCGGCCAACCGGCCAGCACCTCGTTCTGCCAGCTCAGCGAGTCGGGGTGCCGGAGCAGCGTGCCGAGCACGCCGAGCACGAGGATCACGAGCACCGCGAGCCGCGCGAAGCGCCAGTAGTAGCGCGCGCCGCCCGCGAAGAAGAGCCGCCGCGCCGCGTGCGTGCGGGGATCGACGAGCGTGCGGAGCCAGCCGCCCGCGCTGAAGATCCCGAGCAGCACCGCCAGCACCATCATCCAGTCCGCCGACGTGCCGACCGTGCGCAGGAGCTGGGCGAGTCCCTCCGCGTGGTCCGTCCGGAAGTTGCGGTCGAGGTGGTGGAGCTGGTCGCCGGGCGCGTAGTGGTTCGCGGTGGTGTCGGCGAACCAGCGGTAGACCGGGAGGCTCGCGACGAGCGCCATCCCGGTGACGCCGGCGAAGCCGAACATCCACGCGATGGGTCGGCGCAGCGCTGCGTTCAGCGCGGCGACGAAGACCGGGGAGGACGATCGTTTCTTGGGCTGGCTCACGATCAACCTCCGATGCCCTTCTGCCACTGGAACTGCTGCGAGAGCTGGCTGAACACCCGCTCGGTCCAGCGCATCGGGACGCGCTTGTCGGCGTCCGCGAACCACTGGTTGTTCGACATGTCGAGGTCGAGGAAGTAGCCCTTCGACGGATCGATCTCGACCGAGCGCAGCTGCTGCGGCGACTCGAAGCGGAGCGTCAGCGTCCGCTTCGCGAGCTGTTCCTCGCGCGACCAGACGAGCTCGCGCGTCGTCCCGTCCGCGAACGTCAGCCGCACGGGGACGGGCAGGGCGAGATCGAGCCGCCGACCGAGCACGACCTCGATCCGGTACGGGTCGGGTTCGGCCTCGCCGCGCGAGTCGGGCTCGACGACGCGCGGCTCCGCGGCGGTCGTCGCGTCGGTCGACTCGGTCGTCCCCGTCCCGCCGTCGGCGGCGTCGGTCGGCTCCGTGTCGACGGGGCGCGCCGACGCGATGAAGTCGGTCCACGGCACGAACGAGCCGCCGTCGTCCATGAACACGCCGCGCGCGCGGTCGGGGCGGGCGACCTCGACGTCCTGGACGTACCAGTCGACGGTCAGGGTGTTGCGCAGGAGGTCGTCGAAGTACGGCTCGAGGTCGAGGTCGACGCCGTCGCCCTCCTGGAACGCCTGGATGAAGTCGTCGGGGTACGGGTGGCGGTAGCGCCACAGCTCGGTGTACGTGCGCATGCCGCGCAGGAACGCCTTCTCGCCGTCGACGCCGGGGCGCGCCGCGGCGATCAGTGCCGGCATCGAGCGCAGCACGCAGGCCGTCCGCGAGTGGGTGTTCGAGTAGTGGCTCTCGCGGAACGCGGCCATCCACGGCCACGTGTCGATCGGGTCGACGTCGGGGACGTTGCGGTAGCGGGCGCGGTCGCCCCACCGCGGGTCGGTGTACTCCGGCGAGTTGGTGAACAGCGGCTGGTCGCGCCACCAGTCGACGAAGCCGCCGTCGACGACGGGCTGGAGCGACACGTCGGAGTGGATGCCGACGAAGTCGAGCGAGAACAGGTCGATGTCGCGCAGCGAGAGCGTGCGACCCGTCCGCGCGTTGCCCGTCGGGACGAGCTGCACCCCGTAGATCGGGATGCGCGAGTAGCGCGTGACGGAGCGGCTGTCGCCGTACACGCGGTGCAGCACCTCGCTGTCGGCGTACGAGTTGAAGCCCTCGTCCATCCAGGCCGCCTCGAACTCGTTGTTCGCGGCGAGCAGGTAGAACCACTGGTGGCCGCACTCGTGCACGACGACGCTCTCGGGCGAGTGCATCTCGGGCTCGGTGAACAGCGACGTGCCCGCCGTGAAGATCGTCGGGTACTCCATCCCGCCGGCCTCGCCCGCGCCCCAGGCCGGGTCGACGACGGTGATGCGCTCGAACGGGTACTCGCCGAACCACAGCCCGTAGAAGAACAGCGTCGCGCAGGTCGCGTCGTAGTGGCGCTTCGCCTGGACGAGGCGCTCCGGGTGGATCAGCACCTCGACCGTCACGTCGCGGAGGTCGAGCTTCACGTCCGGTCCGAGGGCCGCGCGCACGCGCTCGACCTCGTCGGGGTACCGCTCGGCCCAGTCGGCGAAGTGGAACGGGACCGGCCGGTCGTTCTCGTCCGTCGGGATGTAGGAGACGTACCGCGTGTCGGCGGTCCACATGAAGTCGTGCACGAGCGGCGACCGTCCGCTCGCCTCGGTGCGCGCGCGGTCCTCCTCCGACGGAGCGAGGAAGCTGACGACCACGCGGTCGCCGCGGTCGCGCGAGTTCACGCGCACGCCGGTCCCGAACACCTTCGCCCCCTGCTCGGACCAGTACTGACCGGGCAGGTCGAGCTCGACGTCGTACGTCCCGAAGTCCGCGTAGAACTCGCTCCACGCGTGGAACTGGTGGCAGTTCCAGCCGCGCCCCGACTCGTACACGCCGAGCTTCGGGAACCACTGTGCGACGAGCATGAAGTCGTCCTTCGTGCCGGTGCGTCGGCGCACGCGCGGCAGGCGGCTGTGCCAGTCGACCTCGACCGAGAGGGTCGCGCCGGGCGCGACGGGCTCGGGCAGTTCGACGCGGAAGACGGTGCGGTCGTACTCGTTGCCGTCGTCGGGGCTCTCGAACGTCAGGCTCGGTGCGAGGTCGGCCCCGCCCTCGCCCGCGACGCGCACGCCGCGGATCTCGGTGTAGCCGAAACCCTCCGTGACCTTCGTGCCGCGCAACCGCCCGTCCGCCTCCTCGAGGTGCGTCGTGCGGTTGTTCGCGAACGCGTTGAGGTAGACGTGGAACCACAGCTCGTCGACGGCGTCGTCGCTCGCGTTGGTCCAGGTGATCGTCTCGGAGCCGTCGAGCTCCATGTACGGCAGCGGACCGGCGACGTCGTCGCCCTCGCCGCCCGGGAAGCGCTCGACCCGCGCGCGGATGACGTAGTCCGTGCGGCAGCGTCCGCCGCGTTCGAGCGTGCCCCCCGGCGTGTCCGGTCCGAGCGGCTCGCGCACGAGGTTGAAGGGCCGCAGCGCCCCGGGACTGCGCGCCGCGCCCCCCTCCTCCTGGGCTGCCGCGGGCCCGGCGAGGAGGGCGGCGGCGGCGAGGGCGGCGAGCACCCGCGCGGCGGCGGGGGCCGGGCGGAAGGGCGCTCGGAGCGGGCCCCGGAGGGTTCGGAGACGGGTCGACGGCATGGCGGGCTGCGGCGCCGAGTCCCGGGGGCACCGCGCGGCCCGGCCGGCTGACCGAATTCCCCGATCGAACGCGGGGGCGATCGAGTGTAGGGGCGCGGCGCCGGGTTCCGCGCACGGGACCGCGGTCGGGCTCGGGGTGCGGACCGGGCGCGCCGCGGTCGATGGAGGAGCACGGGGAACCGGGTCCGCGGCGGCCCCGATCGGAGCCGCCGGCACAAACCCCGGTGGATCCGCGGGTTGCGACAGCGGTTCCGGACGGCTCGGGACTCAAGCCGCCGACGGATCCGCCGATACCAACGGCGTCCACCCGACAGCCCCGACGAACACCATGGAGATCAAAGGCCTTCCCTCACCGGCCCCCCGCCCCGACAAGGGCAAGGGCCAGACGGACGCCGGCTCCGGATCGAACTTCGAGACCGAGAGCACGCGCGTCGACACCACCGGCGCCGCTCTGCCCACGGCTCGCCCCGGCCGAGGGTCGGAGGCGACGGGCGAGCGCGGCGACCGCCTCGAGATCTCGACCACGGGCCGCCTCATGCAGCCCGAGGGCGGAGCGAGCGCCTCGACCGAGCGCATGGCCGAACTCAAGCAGCGCCTCGTCGACGGCAGCCTCTCGAACCGCGAGTCCATCGAGCTCGCCGCGCGCCGCATCCTCGAGGGCGGCCGCTGATCGCGCCTCGGGCGAGCCCACCGACCAACCCTTCCCTTCCCGCCGAACGAGCTCCGCAGCCTGGCTGCGGAGCTCGTTCCCTTTGCAGGCCGATCCGACACGCAGCGACTACCATGGCCGCCATGGGGAGCGACCGACCGAAGACCTCGGGGGTCGCGTGTCTCGTGGTCGCACTCCTCGCGTTCACCTCGGCGTCGTGTTCGGGACCCGAGCCGCCGACGACCGCCGAGACGATCCACCTCGCCGACGGCTACGAGCCCCGCTTCGCGGAGGAGCGGCGCGTGGTGCGCGAGGGCGAGGGCTGGACGATGTCCTTCTGTCGACGCGGTACGTCGGCGTGGCTCGAGACGGAGTACCGGCCGGAGGCCTGGCACGCGACGCCCAAGTCGGGCGCCTACTTCGCCCACCGTCCCGTTCCGCGACCGATGGAGCGGGGCGCGATCACGCTGAACGAGACCTTCGAGTTCGAGCACGTGCACGCGGCGGCCGACACCCGGCGCCGGATCCCCTGCGCACGGATCTCCGAGGCCGAGGCGCGCGCCGACCTCGACGCAGTCGCACCGCACTCGTGGGGCACGTCCGCGGACGTCCTCGTGATGTTCGACGACGACGGAGCACCTCCGCCCGAGAAGTCGATCCACCGCGTCGACTTCGAGCTCGGCCGCCTCGACGGCGAGCGCTGGCGCGTGAGCGGCGCGCGCTTCACCGGCGACGGCTTCCTCGTCCTCCCCGGTGAGGGCGTCGATCGGACGGTCGGAGCGGGGAGCGGCCGAACCCTGTCGTTCGTCGCGGTCGCGCAGGGGGTTTTCGCCCTGAGTGACGGGACGACGACGCAGCGCTGTCGGGTGACCTTCGACGGCGACGAGATCTGGAGCGACGAGATGACCTTCGGCGAACTCGGTGCGCGCGTCGACGTCGAGGTCCCGCTGCCCGACTCGGAGACGGCGTCGACGCTCCGCTTCGAGTTCGAGGGACCGTTCGGTGTCACGGGCATCCTCGACCCCGTGGTCGGTCCGGGGAGCGCGGCGCGCGCACGCGACCCGCGTCCCGACGTCGTGATCCTCGTCGCCGACACCTTCCGCGCGGACAACCTCGGCGCGTACCGCGGACTCCCGGGCTCGACGATCGAGGGACTCGCGCCGAACCTCGACGCGTTCGCCGCGTCCGGTCGAGTGCACCTGCGGTCGTGGTCCTCGTCGACGTGGACGCTCCCGTCGCACTCCTCGATGTTCACGAGCCTGACGCCGATCGAGCACACGGCCGTCGAGACCTTCCGACGCATGCCCGAGGGCATCGCGACGTTGGCCGAGGTCGCGCGCGACGCGGGCTACCGCACGGAAGCGGTCACCGAGAGCGGGTACGTCTCGGCGTCGTTCGCGGTCGACCGAGGGTTCGAGTTGTTCGACGAGTGGAGCCCGCGCGGCCCGGTCGCGCTCGACCGACTGCGCGCCGTGCTGCGTCGACGCGACGGACGCCCCGTCCTGCTCTTCCTGCACACCTACTTCGCGCACACGCCCTACCGACCGGACGCCGCGTCGATCGAACGGGTCGGCGGTGATCCGAACGGCGCGAACTTCGACGACCTCCTCGAGCGCCTCGGCCCCCTCGTCGACACGGACCCTTCGGGCTGGACCGCGGAGCAGCGCGACGAGATCGCCGCCGTCGGCGACCTCTACCGGGCCCAGGTGGGCGAGCTCGACGTGGAACTCGGCGCGCTCTTCGACACGGCACGCGCCGCGGATCTGTGGGACGACGCGTACTGGATCTTCACCAGCGACCACGGCGAGTCGTTCGGCGAGCACGGCAAGTTGCTCCACAGCTTCGAGCCGTTCGAGCACGAGACGCGCGTCCCCTTCGTGCTGCGCGGTCCCGGCGTCGAGCCGGGTCTCTCCGACGAGGGTGTCTCGTCGGTCGACCTCGCGCCGACCGTGTGCGAGATCATCGGCGCGTCCGCGCCCCCGGCGTGGCGCGGTCGCTCGCTCCTCTCGCCGAGCCCGGAGGCGCCGATCTGGTCGCAACAGGTGTTCGACGAGAACATCGTCACGGCGGGACACGTCGGGTCGCTCAAGGCGTTCTTCGACGCGCAGGGCGAACGCGGTCCGGTGTTCGACCTCGCGACGGACGTGGCGGAACTGTCCCCCCTCGGCGACGCGGAGCTCCGCGCGGCCGAGGACGCGCTGCGCGAGCTCGGGGCCGGCATCGGCGGCGCGCTGACGGAACGACTCCGGCGCAGGGAGTTCGACCGCAGCAGCGAGACCCTGCGCGAGGTGATGGAAATGCTCGGCTACCGCGTCGAGCGGTGAGGCGTGCGGCGCCGCGCCGAGCCGCGTCGACGACAGGTAGAATCGGCGACGTCGTGCAGGTGAAGAGCGAGAGGCGGCGCGCCCGCACGGTCCGAGGGCGTGCGCTCGCGCTGGTCGCGGCGGCGGCGATCGGGTCGATCCTCGCGGGATGCGGCGACGAACCTGGCGCAGCGTCCACGACGGACGGCGTCGTGCTCCTGACGCGCGGCTTCGAGCCGACGTTGCCGCCGCTGCCCGTCGAGGTCGGTCGCGGCGAGAACCACGTCGTCCGCCTCGTGTCGGTCGACGGCCGCCCGTGGGTCGAGGTCGAGTACGGACGCGGTGCGTGGACGCCCGGTCCGTTCGACGGTTCCTGGCTCGCCGACCGACACGAGCCGCCGAGCACCGTCACGGGCGCGGCCGATTCGACGCGCACCACGATCGTCGACGGCGTCGAAGCCCGACGCGTCGAGAACCCCGTCGCCGTCGAGGTTCCTCCGCCCGACTCGTACCGCGAGATCGGACACGTGCTGTGCGTGCATCCCGGTCCGGGAGCCGCGGCGCCGGAGAACGTCGTCGTGCGCGTTCCGTTCCCCATCGGCGAGCCCGACGGCGAGGGGTGGCGCGTCACGACGCACCGTTGGTCGGGCGAGGGCTTCGCGCTGCTCCCCGGCGTCCCGCAGACCGTGACGATCCCGGAGGACGGGCCTCGTCGTCTGCGCTTCTCGTACTTCGCGACCACGAACTACGGCGACCGCGAGGGGACGCCCCGCTTCTCGGTCGAGGTCGACGGTCGCGCGACCTGGAGCAGCGAGGTCGAGAACTCGGCGTCGGCGGCCGTCGGTGTGCTGCGCACCGCCGAGATCGAGCTTCCCGCCGGTGCACGCCGTGCGCGCTTCGCCGTGGAGGGGCCGGTCGGACTCTACGGAGTGCTCGCGCCGCGACTCGTGCCGGGAGGTCGAGAGGCGCACGAGACGCTCGACGGGCGGCCGAACCTCGTGCTGTTCGTCGCCGACACGCTGCGCGCCGACGCGCTCACCACCTACCGTCGCCTCGCGGACTCGCCCGAGGTCGACTTCCCCCACCTCGAGGCGCTCGCCGCGCGCGGGACGACGTTCGAACGCACGTGGTCGACGACGACGTGGACGCTCCCGTCGCACGCGTCGATGTTCACGAGCCTGCTGCCGCGTCAGCACGGGGCGGACGACGTCGACCGAAGGCTCGTCGCGAACGCGACGACCCTCGCCGAGGTCCTGCGCGCGGCGGGCTACCGCACCGTCGCGGTGACGGACGGCGTCTACCTCTCGATCGAGTACGGGCTCGACCAGGGGTTCGAGCAGTTCGACGAGGCGCCGCCCGGAGCGCACGGCGTCCTCGAGCGTGCGAACGACGTGCTCGCCGACCACGACGGACGACCGACCTTCCTCTTCGTGCACACCTACGCCGCGCACACGCCCTACCTCCCGACGGACGCCGCGCGCGAGCGTGTGGGGCTGGACATGGGAACGCGCTTCGAGGACGCGTACGCCGCCGTGGACGCGGCGGTCCTGGCGAACCCGGGTGCCGACGATTATCGCGACGCACCGGGGATCGACGGGCTGCGGCGCTTCTACTGGGGCGCCGTCGCCGATCTCGACACGGCCTTCGGCGACTGGTTCGAGCGCTTCGAACACTTCGGTTGGGACACGAACGTGGCCCTCGCCTTCACGTCGGACCACGGCGAGGCCTTCGGCGACCACGCGCAGTTCTTCCACGGAGGGATGCTCGTGGAGTCGCTCGTCCGCGTGCCGCTCGTCCTCGTGGGCGACGGGTGGGGAGCGGGAGAGCGACGGTCGGACGTGGCGTCCCTCGTCGACCTCGCGCCGACGCTCGTCGCCGCTGCCGGGGCGCGCGCGCCCGACGCCTGGCGCGGGAGGTCGCTGCGAAGGGAAGCGAACGACGCGCTCGCCTGGATGTCGAACCACATCGAGGGGACGAAGATCGGCGAGCAGCACGCCGTCACGGACGGCTCGACGAAGCTGGTGGACGAGCCGCGAATCGCGAACCGCTACGCCTACGACCTCGTGCGCGACCCGGACGAGCTCCATCGGCTCGACGCGCCGCGGCGACTCGCGGACGCGTTCGAGGCGGACCGCGACGAGATCCTGCGGTACCGCCTCGTCGGTGACCCGA
This sequence comes from Planctomycetota bacterium, assembly GCA_041398665.1. Taxonomy (GTDB): domain Bacteria; phylum Planctomycetota; class UBA1135; order UBA1135; genus Rohdeia. The sequence goes on from JAWKUH010000036.1 coordinate 17,322, forward strand.
CCAAGTCCATCGGTGCCGACCTGCGCAAGGACCTCGAGGCCATGGGGTACCTGCAGAAGGAGTAGTCCGCGGCGCCTTCGGCGCCGAGGACCACGCAGGAAACACGAAGGGAACGGCAGGAGGACACGAAGAGCACGAAGGCGCCGCTCCGCGGCGCTGGAACGCATGGACCCGCAGGGCGCTTCGCGCCCCGGGGGTCCCTGCGTTCTTCCGTGGGGTCCGCCGCCGACGGCGGCGCTTCGTGTGCTCCGTGTGCTCTGTGGTTCCCCCGTGTGGTTCGCGCGGCCGGAAGGCCGCGCAGCCCTCGAAGGAAGCACGCCGCGCTCCACTCAGAGCATCTGCGCGATCTGCCACAGCCCGTACTCGGCGAAGCGGCGCGGCGACAGCATCACGACGCTCCAGTCGTCGGCACCGTCGGTCGAGCCCTCGTCGCGCGACGCGAAGGCCTCGAGCCCGGCCCGGACGCGCGGGTCGCGCGCATCGAGGTGCACGTCCGACGACCAGATCGTCGCGCCCGTCTCGGTCGCGACCAGCTCGGCCGTGATGAACACGTTCTGCGGCGGGTACGGGTTCTGGTCGACGACCTGCACGAGCAGGACGCCGTCGAGCTTGAAGCGCTTCGCGAGTTCGACGATCGCGGCGACGTCGTGGCTCCCGCGCAGACGCGGGTCGTCGCGGTCGATCTCCGCCAACGACTCGGGCGGCAGTCCGACGACCTCGTACGGCGTGCCGAGCGACACCTGCGTGACGAACCAGTCCTGGAGGAACGACGCCTCGCCGGGGTGCGCCTGGCCGCGCGACGACGGCACGAGGACCGGCAGCACGCCGACGCGTCGCACGACGTACGTCGAGAAGTCCGACACGACCTGCGCGCGCGCGAACAGCGGCACGTCGCGCGGCGGGACGGCGCAGCTCGACGCGAGGAGCGCCGCCGAGGCGAGGAGAACGAGTCCGCGTCTCACGGCTGCGTGCCTCCGTTCGCGTTCGCACCGGAGCTCGCGCCGCCCGTCGAGGGCTGCGATCCGGCTCCCGAGCCCGCTCCGCCCGACCCGACCGGCGGGAAGCCGGACGACGGACGCGAACGCGCGCCCTCCGACGAGATCAGGTTCTCGAGCAGCGCCTTCTCGGCCTCGAGCCGACGGATCTGCGCGGTGAGCAGTCGCCCCGCGAGTTCCTCGTTCTCGGCCTGGAGGTCGCGCACGTGCGCCTCGAGCTGATCGATGCGCGCCTGCATCGCGACCGAGGTCTGCTCGCCGCGGTCGTGCAGACTCTCGTAGGTCTGCACCTGCTGCTGCATGCGTTGGAACTCCTTCTGCATGTAGCCGAGCTGGTCGCGCAGCGAGTCGCGATCCTCCTCGAGCTGCTGGAACTGCTCGAGCAACTGCGTGCGGCTCGTCGCGACGTCGACGGCGTGGGGCGCCGCGTCGCGGACCGACACGGTGCCGAGGTCCTGGCCGACGACCGGACCGGTCGCGCCGCGCTGGACGTCGATGGTCGGCGTGCCCGGGTCGAAGCCCGCGCCGGACGAACCGGGCGGAACGGTGCGCGCGCTGCCGCCGGCCGGTTTGCCGCGATCGCCGGGAGCGACCTGGCCCCACCCGAGCGAGCGCGGGTCCGTGGCACCGCCGGAGGGGAACGCGCCGGCGCCGTTCCCGCTCGCGAGGGGTCCGGCCTGCGGCGCGTTCTGCTCGGAACCGGCGGACCAGTTCTGCGCGCCGTCGGACCAGGCGTTGCTCACGCTGCTCGCGGCGACGGGCTGCGGGCCCTTCGAGTCGTCGACGGTGGCGTACATGGGGTTCGCGCAGCCCGTGAGCAGCGCGGCCAAGAGGAGTGCGTGGTGGCGCATCGCGTTCCTAGGAAGGAGTGGTGGTCTTCGCGGCGTCGTCGAGGTCGAGCTCGATGAGCGAGCGCTCGCCGCACGAGCAGGTGAACTCGATCGCGACCGGGACGCCGTCGATGCGGACGAGTTCGGCGGACTTGGCGCGACAGCGCGCACCCTCCCGCCGCGGCTCCGGAGAGTCCTCCGTCGCGTACTCGACCGAATTTCGTTTGAGGACGGATCCCATCGCGGTCAACTCGGCTCGACGGCCGACGACAGTTTCTGGTTGAGCCTGTAGAGCGCGCGGCTGTGCAGCTGACTGACGCGCGACTCCGTCACCTCGAGCAGCTCCCCGATCTCGCGCAGGAGCAGGCCCTCGGCGTAGTAGAGGGTGATGACGTTCTTCTCGACCTCGGGCAGCGACGCGATGGCCTCGACGAGGAGCTCCTTGGTCTCCTCCCACTCGACGCTGCCCATCGGGTCCTCGCAGCGCGGGTCGCGCACGAGCATGGCGAGCTGTTCCGACGGCCCCTCGTCGAGCGAGGCGACGGCGGCGGAGCGCGCACTGGCGAGGATCTCGTCGACCTCGTCGAGCGTCGTGCCGAGCGCCTCGGCGATCTGCTCGGGCGACGGCGGCGCACCGCCGTCCTGCTCGAGCTCACGGACCACGCGGTCGAGGTCGCGCACGCGCTCGCGGCGGCCGCGCGGCAGGAAGTCCTGCCGGCGCAGCTCGTCGAGGATCGCACCGCGGATGCGCGGGAACGCGAACGTCGAGAACTGCAGCCCGCGGCTCGGGTCGAACGCGTCCGCCGCGCCGATCAGTCCGAGCATGCCGTAGCCGACCAGGTCGTCGCGATCGACACGCGACGGCAGGTCGAGGGCCATGCGGCCCACGATGTGGTGCAGGAGCGGAACGTGCTCGAGGATGAGCCGTTCGCGTTCCTCCTCACTCAGCATCGGACTCGGCGAGTAGGCGTTCACGGTGGTTCGGGTGCCCCTGTCGATCAGGAGTGCGCCTCCGTCGCGATCGCGGCGGAGCCCTCCTCCTGGTCCTCGGGGGTACGGTCCGTCCTCTCTTCGACCTTCCGCGCGAGGAGGCTCGAACCGACGGCCCTCTCGCCGAGTCGGCCGAGTGCCGCGATCAGGAAAGAAGCGCCGCCCGCCCGCACGCAGGCCACCCAGGCCGGCGCGTGGTAGAGCAGCGAGACGAGCCCGCACAGCGCCCCCACCCCGGCCGCGAGCCGTCGCACGACGATGCGCCACTCGAGGATCGCGGCGGGCGTCGCCGGCACCGCGGCGCGGCCGCTCTTCTTCTTCGCGTCGGCCTTGCTCACCGCGCACCTCCCGCCGGGACGGCGATGCTGCCGACGCGGCGCGCGAGCGCGCGCACCTGGTCGGCGGCGAGCGACTCCTTCGCGCTCGTCACGAACGTCTCGCGGCCGGCTCCGGCGCGCAGCACGTCGTTCGAGTCGGGGAGCCACCCGGCGAGCGCCGGACGCCGCCCGAGGAAACGCTCCGCGACGGCGCGCAGGTGCGACGCGGCCTTGCGCGCGCGACCGACGTCGGACGCGCGGTTGACGACGAGCTCGGGCGTCGGGAACGCGACGCCGCGCTCGCGCGCGAGGTGGTCGAGCGCCTTCACGAGGCCGTAGGCGTCGGCCTGCGCCGTCGCCTCGAGCGTGGTGACGGCGAGGACGTAGTCGGCGGCCGCCGCGAACTCGAGCACGTCGGGACCGATGCCGGCCGCCGTGTCGGCGACGACGACGTCGTACGCACCCGCGAGTTGGGCGAGCCCGTCGCGCAGCGCCTCGCGGCGCGACGCGTTCGGCGCCGCCATCGCGCGCGTGCCGCTGCTCGACGGCAGCAGGTCGAGGTTCTCGCGCGCGGCCACGACGCACTGCTCGACGGCGACGGCTCCGCGCGCGAAGTCCTCGATCGTCGCCGAGGGCTCGACGCCGAGCATGACGTCGAGGTTGCCGAGCCCGAGGTCGAGGTCGACGAGCAGGACGCGCTTGCCCGCGAGGGCGAGCGCCCGCGCGAGGTTGATCGCGATCGTGCTCTTGCCGACGCCGCCCTTGCCGCCGGTGACGACGACCAGCGGCGCGGAGCCGAGCCGTCGCAGTCCGCGCTGCTCGGTCAGTTCCACGGCAGCGTTCCCCCGAGCAACAGGTCGGCGACGAGGCGCTTGGTCGGGCGCACGAGTTGCGCAGGGTCGGCCGAGCGCCCCGCGAGGAACACGAGTCCGCACGCGCGTTCGCGCGCCAGTTCGCACACCGGTCCGTACTCGCGCGTGCGGTCGCACGCCGCGGCGACGATGCCCTTGGGCTTGAACCGCGCGCAGGTGCGCCAGGCCTGGTCGAGCGCCGAGCGTTGGCGCTGCGCGGGCACGACGAGGTAGTTGGAGATCGACCCGAGTCGGTCGGCGTCGCGCAGCGAACCGCCGAGCCGCAGGAGCTGGCGACCGTCGAACGACGTGCGCCCCGTCGTGCACACGAGCACGACGTCGAAGTCGCCGTCCTCGACCAGTCGGCCGCCGATGCGCGCGCCGTCGTCGCCGCGCAGGACGTGGAGTCCCGCCGCGAGCGCCTCGTCCTCGAGCGCGTCGCCCTCCGGCGTCGGGTGCGGCTCGAACGACACGAGCGCGGTGCGGCGGCCCGCCAGCGTGAGCTTGCGTCCGAGCGCGATCGCGGTCGTGCGGATCAGTTCCGGCTCGGGCCCGACGAGTCCGATCGTGGCGGAACGGCCGTGCGAACGCGGGCCCTCGGCGATCGGGACGCTGCGCCCGATGACGGCGGCGGCGCCGTCGATCGGGTGCAGCCCCTTCGCGCGCAGCGCGTCGGCGCGGGCCGCGACGGCGTCGGTGAAGGCCTTGCTGCAACCGCTGCGGCGCAGGCGTTGGCGCAGGTCGAACAGCGCGGGATCGCGGTCGCGTTCCGTGCGCTCGGCGAGCCGGTCGCGCTCGTCGTCGCCCGCGAAGCCGAAGCGCGCGAAGCGCTCGACCGCGGACTCCGCGCGCGGCAGCACCGACACGACGACGTCGCCGTCCTCGGACTTCTCCTGGGCGAGCACGAGCGCCGAGCTGCCGTGCAGCTTGGCCGCGCGCTCCAGCGCGTCGCGCAGTCCCTTGCCGGTGACTCTGTGGATCTGCATCAGGCTTCCTCCATCCTCACGATGTCGACCGTCTCGATCGACTTGGCCGGGACGACCTCGTTGTAGGAGACGACCGCGACCTTCGGCAGCGAGGCGCGGACCAGTTCACCCACGAGGCGTCGCACGTTCGAACGCACGAGCAGGACGACGTCGCGACCGCTCTTCGCCGCGCCGGAGAGCTTCGACTCGATCCGCTCGACGAGGCGCTGCAGGTAGGCGGGGTCGACGGGGCGCGACTCGCTGCGGTCCTTCGGGTCGACGGACGCGGCGATGCGCGACTCGAGCGTCGGGTCGAGCGTGACGGCGTGGATCACGCCGGACTTGTCGGCGTAGAGCTCGCAAAGCGTGCGACCGAGGCGCTGGCGCACGAGTTCGGTGAGCTGCTCCGGATCCTTCGTCTTCGAGACGTTGTCCGCGAGCGCCTCGAGGATCAGCGGCATGTTGCGGATCGGCACCTCCTCGCGCAGGAGGTTCCGCAGCACGTGCTGGATCTCGCCGTAGCTCAGCCGCTCCGGCACGAGCTCCTTCACGACCGCCGGCGACTCGCGCTCGACGTTCTCGACGAGCTCCTTCACGTCGTCGCGCGTCAGCACCTCGCCGAAGCTGCGCTTGATCGTCTCGCTGAGGTGCGTGACGAGCACGCTCGTGGCGTCGATCACGGTGTAGCCCATGATCTCGGCCTCGTCGCGACCGGACTCGTCGACCCACCACGCGGGCAGACCGAACGCCGGATCCGTCGTCTCGCGACCCTGGATCTTGCCGACGGCCGAACCGCCGTCCATCGCGAGCCAGTGGTTTGGCTCGACGTTGCCGCGCGCGATCTCGACGCCGCCGACGAGCACGCGGTACGCGCTCGGCTCGAGCCTGACGTTGTCCTTGATGCGCACCGCGGGCAGCACGAGGCCGTGCTTGGCCGCGATCGACTTCCGCAGCTGCGCGATGTGGTCGAGGATGCCGGTGCCCGACTTGTCCTGGACGAGCGGGATCAGGCGGTAGCCGATCTCGAGCGCGAGTCGGTCGACGCCGAGCAACTGGCGCACCTCCTCCGCGTCGGCCTCGGTGTCGCGCTTCTCCGCGTCCGCGACGGGAGTCGCCGCCGCCGCGGGCTTCTCCTCGAGACCCTCGAGCAGGTCGTCCGCTCCCTCCGCGTTCCGCGTGAAACGCCACGCGACGAGGAGGGCGGCGCCGAGGCCCCAGAAGGGCACGATCGGCATGCCCGGAAGGAGGCCGAGCACGAGCAGTACGGCGGCCGCGATGATCGTCGCCTTCGGACGACCGCCGACCTGCGCGATGAGGTTCTGGCCGAGACTCTGCTTGCCGGAAGCGCGCGTCGTGAGGACGGCCGCCGCCGTCGAGACGAGCAGCGCGGGGACCTGGCTGACGAGGCCGTCGCCGACCGTGAGCAGCGAGTAGCGCTGACCGGCCTCGGCGAGCGTCATCGAGCCGGCCATGCCGATCGCGATGCCGCCGAGGAGGTTGAGTGCGGTGATGATGAGGCCGGCGATCGCGTCGCCGCGGACGAACTTGCTGGCACCGTCCATGGCCCCGTAGAACTCGGCCTCCGACGCGATGCTCGCGCGGCGCTTCTTCGCCTCCTCGGAGTCGATCAGACCCGCGTTGAGGTCGGCGTCGATCGCCATCTGCTTGCCGGGCATCGCGTCGAGCACGAAGCGTGCGGACACCTCGCTGATGCGGCCCGCGCCCTTCGTGATCACGACGAACTGGATCACGACCAGGATCAGGAAGACGATCAGGCCGACGGCGAGATTGCTGCCGACGACGAAGCGCCCGAAGGCCGTGATGATCGCTCCGGCCTCGCCGCCCGAGAGGATGAGCCGCGTCGACGCGACGTTGAGCCCCAGTCGGAACAGCGTCCCGAACAGCAGGATCGTGGGGAACGTCGAGAGCTCCGCCGTGTTCCGCACGTTGAGCGTGACGAGCAGCATCAACAGCGAGAACGTGATGTTGAACGTCAGGAGGACGTCCAGCATCTGCGGCGGGATCGGCGTGATGAGCGTCACCATCAGGCCGAGCACGGCCACGCCCATCACCCAGTCGGCGTGGCGGATCACCCGCTCGCCGAACGTCGTCGCGAAACCCGCGTTCCTGGTCGCACCGGCCATGGGGGTCACCTCGCCCTACCGCTCGCGGCGGTGCGCAGGCCGTAGACGTGACGGATCACGGTCGCGACGGCTTCGAACAGTTCGACGGGGACGAGGTCGCCGATCTCGCAGCGCGCGTGCAGGGCGCGCGCGAGCGGGACGTCCTCGTACAGCGGCACCTCGCTCTCGCGCGCGACCTCCTTGATGCGCTGCGCGAGTGCGTCGACGCCCTTGGCGACGACCTTGGGGGCGGCGCTCAGCGGCTCGCCGTCCGGTCCCTTCTCGTACCAGAGCGCGACCGCGTAGTGCGTCGGGTTGGTGACGACGACCGTCGACTTCGGGACGTCGTCCATCATGCGCCGCGCGCTCATCTCGCGCTGCACCTGACGGATGCGGCGCTTGATCTCGGGGTCGCCCTGCGTGTTCTTCCAGTCCTGCTTGACCTCCTGCTTGGTCATGCGCAGGTCCTTCTCGTGCTGGAAGCGCTGGAAGAGGAGGTCGACGATCGAGAGCAGCGCGATCGCGAAGACCGCGCTCGCCGCCGTGACGCCGATGATGCGCGAGCCGACGTAGAGAGACTGCTCGAGCTCCATGTGCGCGAGCGACGCGATCTCGGGGAGCTGCAGGACGGCGACGGCGATCGTGATGCTCGCGATGAGGACGAGCTTCAACGCGGACTGACCGACGCGCACGAAACCGCGCGGGCCGACGATGCGCTTCGCCCCCGAGACGGGGTTCAGCTTGTTCCACTCGAGCTCGAGCGCCTTCGGCGTGATCCGGAAGCCGACCTGGCCGTACGCCGTGAGGAATCCGAGCAGGATCATCGGCGCGAGCATGAACGCGAGCGCGGGGAGGACGTCGGTCCACGCGCTCGACACGAGCGCCGCCGCGTCCTTCGCGCCGAGGTCGGTCAGGCTCACCGCCGCGAGGCGACCGGTGAACGCCGACGTCTCCTGCGCGAGGGCGAGCACGACCTGGATGCCGCCGACGAAGAACGCGACGAGCGCACCGCCGAGCATCAGCGCGGCGGTGAGGTCCTGCGACTGCGCGACCTGGCCCTTCTCACGGGCCTCCTCGCGGCGCCTTGGGGTCGCTTCCTCGGTCTTCTCGTCCTTCGGGGACTCGTCGGCCACGGTTCAGGCCTCCAGGAGATCGAGGAAGGCTCGCAGCCACTCGTCGAGCGCGGTCATGACCGTGCCGGCGAGGACCTCGAGCGCGGGAGCGAAGAACAGGAGCCCCACCAGGGCGACGCCGATGCGCAGCGTGAAGCTGAGCTCCAGCACGTTGATCTGCGGCACGGTGCGCGCGAGCAGACCGACGACGAGCGAGACGAGCGCCATCAGCACGAGGATCGGCGCGATGAACGCGATCCCGGCGGCGAACATCTCGTGGAAGAACGAGAGCAGGAGGTCGACCATGCCGTTCGCGAACGTCAGGTGACCGATCGGCGCGCGCTCGTACGACTCGGCGAGCGCGCGGACGAGCCAGTGGTGGCCGTTCATCGCGAACAGCCCGACGAGCATGACCTCCTCGAAGTAGCGCGCGACGAGCGGCGTCGACACGCCCGTGACGGGGTCGACCTGCGCCCCCATCTGGATGCCCATCTCGAGGCCCACGAGCTCGCCGCCGATGCGCGCCGCGAGCAGCGCGACCTGCACGAGGAAGGCCATCGAGAGGCCGATCATCGCCTCGCGCAGCGCGAGCAGCGCGAAGCGTCCGCCGTTCGCGACCTCGACCTGCTGGACGTCGCCGATCGAGTACATCACCCCGGCGAGGACGACGATCAGGGCGATCTTGAAGCTCGCGAAACCGAGGCGCGTGAACGTCGGCGACGCGACGACGAGCGCGCTCGACCGTACGAGGTACAGTCCGAGCGCGACGAGCGTCGAGTCGCCGATGTAGGCCTCGTTCGTCACGGTCAGCTCAGTCCGAACGTGACGAGTTGTTCGAGGATGCGCTTCGTGTAGTCGCCGAGGATCGAGAGACCCGGGGCGAGCACGATCAGCGTCATCCCGATGACGGCGAACATCTTCGGGACCAGGCTCAACGTCTGTTCCTGGACGGACGTGAGCGCCTGGAAGACCGAGACGAGCAGACCGACGAGCAGTCCGCCGACGAGGATCGGTCCCGCGAGGATGACGACGGTCACCATCATCTCGCGCGCGAGGTCGACGATGCGGAGGTCGAGTGTCTCCATGGCGTGCTTCAGGTCGAGACGAAGGAGGAGACGAGGGACTCGCAGACGAGGCTCCAGCCGTCGACGAGCACGAACAGGAGGATCTTGAACGGCGTCGAGATCGTGACGGGCGGGAGCATGAACATGCCCATCGAGAGCAGCACGCTCGACACGACGAGGTCGATGACGAGGAACGGCAGGAAGAGCAGGAAGCCCATCTGGAACGCCGTCTTGAGCTCGCTCAGCACGAACGCCGGCACGATGACGGTGAACGGGATCGCGTCGCCCTCGGGGCTCGTGTCGCCGGAGAGGTCGCGGAAGAGCGAGATCTCGGCCTCGCGCGTGTTCGCGACGAGGAAGCCGGAGAGCTGGCCCCAGGCGACGTCGGTGGCCTCCTCGAACGACATCTCGCCGGCGTCGTAGGGCACGTACGCCTGCTCGTACATCGCGGTGAAGACCGGCCGCATCACGAAGGTCGTGAGGAACAGCGCGAGTCCGATCAGCACGGGGTTCGGCGGCAGCTCGTTCGTCGAGAGCGAGCGGCGCACGAACGAGAGCACGATCACGATGCGCGTGAAGCTCGTGACCGAGATCAGCGCCGCCGGCAACAGCGACAGCGCCGTGAGCAGGAGGACGATCTCGAGCGCGGAGCTGAGGCGACCCTCCGGCGCCTCCTCGCCCGCACCCTGTGCCGCCGCCTTCGCGGCGTCGAGCATCGGGTCGAGGACGCCCGACGTCCCCTGCGCGAAGGTGGGGCTCGCGAGCGCCGCGACGGCGGCGAGCGCGAGGAGGATGACGACGACGCGTCTCATCCGACCCACGAACTCCGCTGCGACCCCTCGGTCTCGGTGTTCTGTGCGGGAGCGGGGGCGCGGCGTTCGGCGCGCGCGGGCTCGGACTTCGCGACGGCGCGGCGACGCACAGGGCGCGCCTCGCCGTCCGCCGTGCGGGCGGCGCGCGCGGCGACTTGGCTCGCGGAGCCCTTGGCCACCGGCTTCGCGGGCGCCTTCGCGGCGGCGTTCGATCCGCGCGTCGCGGACTTCGCGGCCGCGCGGCGCTCCTCGATCATCTCGAGCAGGTGTTCCTCGTTCGAGCGGCGCGTCGCGCTCTTCGGCGCGGACTTCGCCCCGGACTTCGCGGCCGCGACCGGTGCGGGCCTCGCGGCGGCGACCTCGCGCTGCGGCTCGCCGCCGTCGTCACGCGTCTTCGCCGCGGGCCGCATCGCGCTGCGGGCGGCGTCGCCGATCCCGCGCACGAGGTCGGCGAACGCGCCGGCGCGCGGCTTCGCCTCGACGAGCGCCTCGACGGCGAGGTCGGCCTCCTGGTCGATCTCGCCGACGAGCGCGACCTCGCGTTCGCCGACGCCGAGCACGAAGGTGCGGTCGTAGGCGCGCACGACGCACAGCTTCTGCTTGCGCCCGAGCGGTAGGACGTCGACGACGCGCAGCGAGCGCTTCTTCGCCTTCGAGACGACGGCGGAGCGACTCATGCGCGACAGGAACCACGCCCCGACGCACAGGAGTCCGATCACGACGAGACACGCCGTGAGGTAGCGGGTCACGTCGAGCGACGGCGGTCCGTCGGCGGCGGCGAGCGCGACGGAGCCAAGGGGAGCGGTGTCGAACATCTGGACAGGGACGGGTCGGGAAGCCGTCCGCCGCGCCCGTGAGGCGCCGCGGGTGTGGACTTCGGCCACACGCCCTGTCGGAATCTCCGACGGTCCCCTTGAGTCCCGCCCCGCCGCCGCCCCGGAAACGGCTTCCGGTCGGCCCGGAAGCCCTTGCCCGGCATCTGGTTACGTCACTCCTCCGGGTGGAAGGAGTTTCCGCCCCCCGCCGCGGGGAGGCTCTCGGCGCTCACCGCACCGGCTCGATCCGCGTCCACTCCCGGTCGTTCCAGACGGGGTCCGCGTTGATCTGCCAGTTCGCGTCGTCGTGCAGGACGTAACGGCCCTGCCCGTCGGTGAAGACGTTGCGGTACGAGCTCGGCAGGTCGACGGTCGTGCCGCCGGGCTCCTGGTAGGTCGTGCGCTCGTGGATCGCGTTCACGAGCGCGGACTGGCCGGCGTCGCTCGCGGCGTTGCGGTCCTTCCAGCCCTGGAAGGAGATGTCGAGCACGTCCTGCGACTGGCTCGAGCGCGTCGTCGCCGCGGCGCGCGCGGCGGCGGCGATGTTCGCCTGCGCCTGCGCGACGACCTGTCGGCCGCGCTCGATGTACCAGCGCTGGATCGCCTCCTGCCACGCGGGCTCGACGCGCCGCGAGCGCACGACGGCGGCGAGCACCGGGTCGTTCGCGTAGTCCGAGCCGACGGGACCGAACACCGCGTAGGCGTGGTCGAGGTTCCACATCGCGGCGCGGATCGAGCCGTCGGGCCACAGGTAGATCGACTTCTGCAGCGTCGCGAAGATCGTCGCCTCGATCTTCTTCCCGCCCTCGCGGTAGCGGATCACGAGCCGACGTGCCTCGGCCTCGAACACCTTGGACTCGCCGGTCGCGCGCAACTGCGCGTCGTCGCGCCGCGTGCTCTCGTAGAGCGGTGCGAGTTGCTCGCGCAGGAGCTCCGTCGCCTCCGGCAGCAGCTCCTCCTCGACGATCTCGAGCCGCGTCACGCCCTCCGCCGGGAAGTGCTCGAACATGCGCTGCCAGTGCTCGCCGAGCGTGCTCGGGATCGGCACGAGCGGTCGACCCTCGTACGGCATGCCGAGCGTCGCACCGAAGAGGCCGTCGGCCCAGCCGTACTCGAGCAGGCTCCAGAAGCGCACGCCGCGCCCGTCCGGCGCGCGCACCGACACGTCGCTCATCGTCGGGATCATGTGCAGCGCGGAGCCGACGCGCGTCACGCCGCCCTCGAGCTCCCACCCCTCCGGCACGAGGAACCGGTACGCCGGCATGTCGCGGCGACCGGGGTCGGTGACGACGCGCTCCTCGAGCAGGACGGCGTCGGCGCCCGATGCGGCGGGCGCGGCGGGCGCCTCCTCGCGCGCCGAAGTCGGCGAAGCGGCGGCCCCGGGCTGCGGCGCGGCGTCGGCGCCCTTCGCCGTCGGTTCCGCGGGTTCACCGCCGGAACAGGCGGCGAGCACGACGGTGAGGATCGGGACGAGCGCGGTCGGTCGGAGCGTGGTCATGGCGGGATCGATCGGTCGGAGCCTCGGACCCTACCCCACCGCTCCCGCGCGAGCCGCGTACAGTCACGGCATGCCTCGCTCGACCGTCGCGCTCCTCGCACTCCCCCTGCTCCTCGCGCTCGCCGCGTGCCGTTCGAACGCACCGGAGCGCGTCGAGGCGAACGCGCTGAGCGCCCAGGCCGGCGTGATGGAGGCCTCGCTCCGCACGAACTTCGCCGAGCCGGTGCGCCGCGTCTGGCGCATCACCAACCGCGAGGTCGAAGGACTCCCGGGCACGCGCATGTGGCACGTCGCGGGCACGCGCGTGTGGGTGCGCTTCGTCTGGTCGCCGCTGCCGCTCGACCAACTCGACGTCACGAGGACCTATGCGATCGACGCGACGGCGCTCGCGCAGAACTACGGCGTGATCGACTTCTACGTGTACGACGTGCCGCAGCCCGTGGAGTGACGCGGCACGCCGAAGATGCGCCGGCATCGGCGCGCGTTCGTCCCCGCCTGATCGTCCTCCCCGGCATGGGCGCGGACTCCTCGATGTACGGCGGAGCGTGGCGCGCGCTCGAACACGCGGCGTTCCCGGACTGGCCGGCGTACCGCGGCGAACGGACGCTGCGCGAGCTCGCGCGACGGGTCGTGGACGAGAACGCCGTCACCGCCGACGACCTCCCGTGCGGCGTGTCGCTCGGCGGCATGGTGGCGCTCGAGGTCGCGGACCTCGTCGGTGCGCCGCACGCCGCGCTCGTCAGCAGCGCGGTGCACCCGCGCGAGGTGCGCAACCTGTGGCGCGCACTCTCGGTGCTCGCACCCGTCGCTCCGATCGGACTCGCGCGGCGGCTCGTCCGACACGCGCCGGGGCGCCTGCGCGGCACGCTGCGCGGCGCCGACCCGCCCTTCGTGCGCGCGACGATCCGAGCGGTGCTCGACTGGGAGCCTCCGGCCTACACCGGTCGCGTCGTGCGCGTGCACGGCGACCGCGACGCCGTGCTGCGTTGCACGACTTCCGCGACGAACCTCCCGGGACGCGGGCACCTCGCCGCCATCACGCACGCGTCGGAGACGATCGACGCGCTGCGCCGCGCGCTCGCCGAGGTCGACGTCGCGCTCTGATCAGCGCCCGCGTTCGCGCGCGAGCTCGGCGCGCAGCTCCGCGACGACGTCGAGGTGCAGGTCCCAGACGTTCTCGCTCTCGCGCGGTCGCGCTCGAGGTCGTAGAGCTGGCCCGGCGGCTCGCCCGGCTCGGGGTCGCGCCAGGCCGGGAAGGTGGAGCCGCCGGAGCCGAGCCCCTCGATCAACTTCCAACGGTCGCTGCGCATCACGAACATCCCCTCGAACGAGTGCAGCACCGCGGTCGTGCGGATCGGAGTCGCCGGCTCCGCGCCGACGAGCAGGTCCGTCTGGTCGAGCGCGTCCTCGCCCGCTCCCTCCGGCACCTCCGCGCCGCCGATCGACGCGAAGGTCGCGAAGAGATCGGTCAGGACGAGAAGACCGTCGCGCGCCTTCCCCGCCTCGACGTGCCCCGGCCAGCGCGCGACGAACGGCACGCGGTGCCCGCCCTCCCAGGCGTCGGCCTTCTGTCCGCGCCACGACGCGTTCGAGCGGTGACCGGTCGCCGCGATGTCGCTCTCCTCCCAGTGCGCGCCGTTGTCGCTCGTGAAGACGAGCAGCGTGTCGTCGGCAACGCCGAGCCGCTGGAGCGCGTCCATGACGCGACCGAGTTCACCGTCGACCTGCGCGACGAAGTCACCGTACCAGCCCGCGGCGCTGCGACCCTGGTACTCCTTCGTCGGCACCCACGGCGTGTGCGGCGCGGTGAGCGCGAGGTAGACGAAGAACGGTCGGTCCGGCGTCTCCTCGTGGAAGCGCTCCATCGTCGCGATCGCGCGGTCGACGGTGCGCGGCAGCACCTCCTCGTGGCGGAAACCGCTCGACATCGGACCGGGTCGCCAGAAGCCCTCGCCGCCGACGCGGCGCAGGTTCGAGCCGGGCGTGTACGAGTCGAGCGGCGACTCGAGCCGGTCGTCCGCGAGGTACGCGTACGGCCACATGTCGAGCGTCGCCGAGATGCCGAAGAACGTCTCGAAGCCGAGTTGCACCGGACCGAGGTCGATCGGCTCGGTGTAGTCGGGCCCGCGCGGGTCGCTGCCGAGGCCGAGGTGCCACTTGCCGAACGCGCCGGTGCGGTAGCCCGCGGAGCGCAGCACGCTCGCGACCGTCGGACGCCCCGCCTCGATCAGGCTCGGCGAGTCGCCCCACAGCACGCCGCGCTGCAACGACGTGCGCCAGGCGTAGCGTCCCGTCAGCAGTCCGTAGCGCGTCGGCGAACACACTGCCGACGGCGAGTGCGCGTCGGTGAGTCGCACGCCCTCGCGCGCGAGTCGGTCGACGTTCGGCGTCGGGATGCGCGACGACGCGTCGTAGCAGCGCGCGTCGCCGAAGCCCATGTCGTCGGCGAGGACGAGCACGATGTTGGGGCGCTCGGGCAGCCCCTCGCGCCGGACGTCCGTCGTACTCGAGCTGCACGCCGCGAGGAGAACGGCGACGAGGAGCAGGAGGGTCGACGGGGCGTAGCGCATGCGTTCCACGGGACTTCGGAGAGCGACGGGCTCGACGACGTGAAGGTGCACCCGACCCGTGCCGTGGTCCGCGACCGAGGATACGGCGGCGCGGCGCGGCGTACCGGCCGCGCGAACGAAACCACGGAGCACACGGAGCGCCGCCTGCGGCGGCGGACCACTCGGAAGGACCCCGCGCCGCTTCGAGCCGCGCGCACCCTCGACCCTTTCCTCGAGGCATCGGCGCGGCCTACCGGCCGCGCGACCCACGCGAATCGAAACACGAAGAACGCGAAGAACCGGAAGGCGCGCCTCCGGCGGCGGACCACACGGAAGAACGCAGACCGCGGGCGCGTCGCGCCCCGCGGGTCCCGCTCCGCGCCGCGAAGCGGCGCCTTCGTGTTCTTCGTGTCCTTTCCTGTCGTTCCCTTCGTGTCGAAATTGTGTGGTCATCGGCGCCGAAGGCGCCGAGCGCAGCGCCCGGGACACGGTCAATTCACCTTCCTCTCCCGCCCCTCCCAGTACGGCGCACGCAACTCGGCCTTCTTGAGCTTTCCGCTCGGCGTGCGCGGGAGCGTGTCCACGAAGTCGATCGACTTCGGCACCTTGAAGTCCGCGAGCCCCTCACGGCAGTGCGCGAGCAACTCGCGCTTCGTCGGACGCGCACCGGGCTCGAGCACGACGAGCGCCTTCACCAGTTCGCCCCAGCGCTCGTCCGGCACCCCGATCACCGCGGCTTCGGCCACACCGTCGTGCGCCACGAGCACGGCCTCGATCTCGGCGGGGTACACGTTCTCGCCCGCGTACAGGATCATGTCCTTCTTGCGGTCGCACACGTACACGTGCCCCGTCTCGTCGAGGTAGCCCGCGTCGCCCGTCACGACCCAGCCGTCCCGGAGCGTCTCGGCCGTCGCCTCGGGGCGGTTCCAGTAGCCGGTCATGTTCGCCGGCGAGCGGATCCAGATCTCGCCGACGGCGCGCGGCGGCAGCGTCGCCCCGTCGTCGTCGACGATCTTCACCTCCACCTCGGGGTACGGCCGTCCGGCGGCGAGCAGGAGCTCGCTCTCGGGGTCCGCGTGCTCCTCCGGACGCAGGCACACCGCCGTGTTCCCGGTCTCGGTGAGGCCGTAGATCTGCGCGAAGTCGCAGCGCAGCCGCTCCTGCGCCTCGACGAGCGTCGTGCGCGGGATCGGCGAGCCGCCGTACACGACGCAGCCCAGCGACGACACGTCGGCGGTCGCGAGCGACGGCTCCGACAGCACCATGCGGATCATCGCGGGCACGAGGCACACCTTCGTGACGCGGTGCCGCTCGATGGCCGCGACGGTCGCGCGCGCGTCGAACGCGGGGAGCACGACGTTCGTCGCACCGGCGACGAGCCCGGTCATCGCCCACCACAGCCCGCCGATGTGGAACGACGGGATGACGAGGAGACTCACGTCGTCGCCGCTCCAGCCCACCCAGGGATCGCCGGCGCGGCGCAGCGCGCGCATCACGGCGAAGAAGCTGCGGTGCGCGAGCATCACGCCCTTCGGCCGGCCCGTCGTCCCGCTCGTGTACATCTGGACGACCACGTCGTCCTCCGTCGCGTCGACCCGGGGCGCCGCGGGGTTCGCGGCGTCGCGCCAGCCCGCGTACTCGCGCTCGGTCGAGAGCGTGCGCACCTCCGCTCCCGCCGCGCGCCCCGCGAATTCATCGTCCGCCAACAGGAGTTTCGCACCGGCGTCGCGCAGCACGAACTCGATCTCGGGCGGCGCGAGGCGCCAGTTCACGCCGAGTGTGACGGCACCGAGCTTGGCCGCGCCGAGGACGACCTCGTAGGCGTGCTCCGAGTCGCGCCCGAGGAAGGCGATGCGGTCGCCGGGGCCGATCCCGTCGCGGGCGAGCGCCGCCGCGACGCGGTCGGTCCGCGCGTCGAGTTCCGCGTAACTCGTACGACGTTCGGCGCAGACGAACGCGGTCACGTCCCCGCGCTCGCAGGACTGGCGGCGCAGCAACGCGCCGAGCGTTCCCGCGCACTCCGCACCCGTCCCGCGCGCGCCTCGCAGGTTCCCGGACATCGGACCGACGATACCAACCGGCGCTCCCGCGAGAACCGTGGCACACTGGTCGGCCCCCCCTGCCCGGCCCCGACTCGGCCGCCCCCATGGACACGACGAGTCCCCTTCGAGGAGAGCCCCGCGCAGCGGGTGGACGACTGCGAGCGCTCGCGCGCCCCGTCGGCGACTTCGCGGTCGAGATCCGCGGCGTCGACGTGCGCGAACTCGGGCCCGCGGACGGAGCCGAACTGCGCGACGTCGTGTACGAGCGCAAGCTCGTCGTCCTGCGCGGCCAGGCGATCGACGAACGCGCGCACATCGCCTTCGCGCGCGTGCTCGGCGAGCCGCAGATCTACTTCCAGAAGAACTACCACCACCCCGACCACCCCGAGATCTTCGTCTCGTCGAACGTGCCGATGAACGGCAAGAAGGTCGGCGTGGCGAACACCGGCGCCTACTGGCACACCGACTACCAGTTCTTCCCGCAGCCGCTGCCGCTCACGACGGTGCGGCCCATCGGGATCCCGACGTCGGGGCGCGGCACCTACTTCGTCGACATGCAGCGCGCGTACGAGGAGCTGCCGCAGGACCTGCGCGCGCTCGTCGACGGTCGCCGCGCGATCCACGAGGCGAAGTGGCGCTACAAGATCCAGCCGAGCGACGTCGACCGCTCGATCACCGAGATCCTCGAGGAATTCGGCGCGGAGACGCCGACCGTGACGCACCCCGCGGTGATGACGCACCCCGTCACGGGCAGGAAGTGCCTGTACGTCAGCCGCGGCTTCACCGTCGGGCTCGAGGGGCTCGACCCCGCCGCGTCGCGCGCGGCGCTCCAACGCCTGTTCGCGCACACCGAGCGTCCGGAACGCGCGCACGCGCACCCCTGGAGCGAGGGCGACCTGCTCGTGTGGGACAACCGCCAACTCGTCCACATGGCGAAGGGCGGCGCGCCGGGCGAACCGAGCGTCAGCCACCGCGTCGGCGTGTACGACGGCGTGCCGTTCTGCGCGGACGAGCCCGAGGGCCGACTGCTCGCATGAACCCCGCGCGCTCGATCCCGGTCCCGAAGGCGCTGCTCGCGCGCGTGCTCGCGCCCTACCGCGACGGCTGTCGCTACGTGCGCTCCGCGCAGGTCGAGATCCCCGCCGTCGGCGACCCGAGCGACGACCTCGTGCGGATCCGTGCGGAGATGTCGATCCCGGAGTCCTGCTACATCGACGACACCGGCCACTTCAACTCGGTCGAGTTCAACCTCTCCTACAACCAGCTCGTCTACACGCTGATGGCGCAGTGCGTCGCCGACGACCTGCTGCCGTGCTTCGCGCGGATGACGCTCGAGGAGTACCTCGCGCGACAGCTCCCGGACGTGCTGATCCACGACTTCCAGAGCAAGTTCAAGCGCCCCATGGACCCGCGCGACTACCGCGGCGTCGTCGCGATCACGAAGGCGAGCGAGCGCGGACGCTTCCTCATGCTCCAGACGCGCGCCGCGTTCGAGGACGACGGCGGCGGCTCGTGCGACGGGCACGTGACGCTCGCGATCGTCGACGGCGGCGCCGCACGTGCGGCGGCCGGGAACGAGTCGCGCGAGAGCGGCGCCGAGTAGGGACTCGCCACCATGACGACCGACGAGCGCCCCACCCGACTCGAGGAACGGCTCGCCGCGCTCCCGCCGAGCGAACGACGCGCCGCGCTCACCCAGCGACTGCTCGCGATGGTGGTCGAGTTCCTGGGCTTCGACGAGGGTGAGGAGATCCGGCCCGACGAGGGCTTCGTCGACCTCGGCTTCGACTCGCTGCGCGCCGTCGACTTCAAGTTGTTGCTCGAGGAGGAGACGGGCGTCGCCCTCGCGACCACCGCTCTCTACGAGTGCCCGACGCCGAACGACCTCGTCGACCTCGTCGAGCGCGAACTCTCGGGCGTCCGCGCTCCGCGGATCGAGGTGCGCGAGGACGACGAACTCGCGGTCGACCTCGCGGCGCGGTCGCACGAGGAACTGCTCGAGGTCGCGCGTCGCCGCGGTGCGAAGCTCGAGAGGCTCCACGAACCGATCGCGATCGTCGGCGTCTCGTGCCGCTTCCCCGGCGGCGCAAACGACCCCGACACGTTCCTCGACCTCCAACTGCGCGGCGTCGACGCCGTCACCGAGGTCCCGGAGAGCCGTTGGAAGCTCGAGCGCTTCTACGACCCCGACCCGGGCGCGCCCGGGAAGATGTACATCCGCGACGGCGGCTTCGTCGACGAGGTCGACAGGTTCGACGCGCGCTTCTTCAACATCTCGCCGCGCGAGGCGACGCAGCTCGACCCGCAGCAGCGGTTGCTGCTCGAGCTCGTGTGGCGCGCGATCGAGGACGCGAACATCGCGCCGGCCGAACTGCGCACGGGATCGACCGGCGTGTACGTCGGGTCGCGCGGCGCCGAGTACTTCCAGGGCCAGTCGAGCTGGACCGCGGACGAGGCGGACATCTACTACGCGACGGGCAACGCCGTCTCGACGATGGCGGGCCGCATCTCGTTCTGGCTCGGGCTGCGCGGTCCGTGCTTCGCGCTCGACACGGCGTGCTCGTCGTCGCTCGTCGCGCTGCACGAAGCGGTGCAGAGCCTGCGCACCGGCGAGTGCGACGCCGCGTTCGCCGCGGGCATCAACCTCCTGCTCGACCCGCTCGGCACCGTCGCGGTGTGCACGGCGCAGATGCTCGCGGCCGACGGGCGCTGCAAGAGCTTCGACGCGCGCGCGAACGGCTCCGTGCGCTCGGAGGGCGCGGGCGTCGTGCTGCTGAAGCGTCTGTCCGACGCGCTGCGCGACGGCGACCGCGTGCACGCGCTCGTGCGCGGCACGGCGATCAACCAGGACGGCGCGAGCAGCGGACTCACCGTGCCGAGCCGCGCGGCGCAGGCCGACGTCATCCGCGCGGCGCTGCGCGACGCCGGGCTCTCGCCGCACGACGTCGACGTCGTCGAGGCGCACGGCACGGGCACGTCGCTCGGCGACCCGATCGAGGTCGGTGCCCTCGACGACGTGTTCGCGGAGGGTCGCACGCGACCGCTGCTGATCGGCTCCGCGAAGACGAACGTCGGCCACACCGAGCCGGCGGCGGGCATGGTCGGGCTCGTGAAGATGGTCGCGGCGCTGCGGCGCGGCGAACTCCCGCCGCTGCTGCACCTCGGCGAACCGAACCCGCACGTCGACTGGCAGCGGAGCTGCGTCGCGCTCCCGCGCGAGACGACGCCCTGGCCGCAGGGCGACGGCCCGCGGCGCTGCGGCGTCAGCAGCTTCGGCTTCAGCGGCACGAACGGACACGCCGTGCTCGAGGAAGCGCCGCACCGCGACGAGCCGGCGCGCCGCGCGCCGCGCTCCGGCGAGACGCTGTTCCTCTCCGCACCGTCCGCCGAACAGCTCGACGCGCTCGCCGACGACGTGCGCGCGCGCCTCGCCGCGGACGCGACGATCGACCTCGCCGACCTGTGCTCGACCGCCGCCGTCGGTCGCGCGCGGCACGCCGAACGGCTCGCGATCACCGCGGCGGACCGCGACGAGCTCCTGCGCAAGCTCGCCGGCTCGCCCGACGCGAAGGGTCGCGCGACCTCGCGACCGCCGCGCGTCGCGTTCCTCTTCACCGGTCAGGGCAGTCAGTACGCCGGCATGGCGCGCGAACTGTTCGACACCGCGCCGGCCTTCCGCGAGGCGCTCGTCGCGTGCGACGAACGCCTCGCGCCGTTGCTCGGTCGCTCGCTCCTGCCCGTGCTCTACGGCGACGACGCGGCGCTGCTCGACCGCACCGACTTCACGCAGCCCGCGATCTTCGCCGTCGAGGTCGCGCTCGCGGCGTTCTGGAAGAGCCTCGGCGTCGAGCCGACCTGGGTCGCCGGCCACAGCATCGGCGAGTACGCCGCCGCGTACGTCGCGGGCGTGTTCTCGCTCGACGACGCCTGCCGACTCGTCGCCGCGCGCGGACGGCTGATGGTCGAGCGCACGCGACCCGGCGGCATGCTCGCGGTCTACGCCGAGCCCGACGAGGTCGCGAGCCACGTCGACGCGCACCCGCAGGACCTCGCCGTCGCCGCGCTCAACTGCGACGCGCGCATCGTGCTGTCCGGCACGTCCGAAGCCGTCGACGCGGCGCGCGCCGACCTCGAGTCGCGCGGCGTGCGCTGCCAACCGCTCACCGTCAGCCACGCCTTCCACTCGCCGCTGATGGAGCCGATGCTCGAGGCGTTCGAGGAGGTCGCGCGCAGCGTGACGTACCGCGAGCCCGTCGTCGGCTACGTGTCGTGCCTCGAGCCGCGCGCGGTGTCGAGCGAACTCACCGACCCCGCGTACTGGGTGCGGCACGTGCGCGAGCCCGTGCGCTTCCGCGACGGCATGGCGGCGCTCGCCGAACAGAAGTGCGAGGCCTGGCTCGAGATCGGTCCGACGCCGATCCTGCTCGGCATGGCGCGTCGCTTCGTCGAGGACGACGCCGTCGCGTGGCTGCCGAGCCTGCGCGAGGGCGAGGGCGACTGGTCGCGGATCGGCAAGAGCGCGGGCGAGCTGTTCGTGCGCGGCGCGGCGCTCGACGGTCGCGGGCTCGCCGCGGGTCGCGCGTGGCGCAAGGTCGACCTCCCGCCGCTGCGACTGCGCCGCGACCGCTACTGGCTGCCGCCGCGCAACGAGTCGAACCGCCTGTTCCGCGGCGGCCACCCGCTCGCGGGCGAGCGCGTGCCGCTCGCGACGCTCGCGCAGGGCGAGGCGATCTTCGAGACCGACGTCTCGGCGACGCGCCCCGCGTTCCTCGCGCAGCACCGCGCGTTCGACGACGCGATCTTCCCCGGCGCCGGTTTCGTCGAACAGGCGCTCGCCGTCGCGACGGAGACGCTCGGCACGGACGCGGTCGAGCTCGAGGGCGTGACGTTCGAGGCGGCGATGCCGCTGTCCGAGACGCAGCGGCTCGTGCAGGTGCACGTCGCGCCGGAGGGCGGCGCGGAGCGCGTGTTCCGCTGGCGCGTGCATTCCAGCGAGGACCCCGCGAGCGGCGACTTCACCGCACACGCCGGCGGTCGCGCGCACGCCCGACGCGGTCCCGCGCCGCAGCGCGTCGACCTCGACGCGCTCCGCGAGTCGGTGACGAAACAGCTCTCGCCGCAGGGCTTCTACGAGCACTGCACGAACGTCGGCCTCGACTTCGGACCGATCTTCCTCGGGCTGCGCAGCCTCGCGCACGGCGACGGCTTCGCGATCGCGGACACCGCGCTGCCCGACGACGTCGACGCGCGCGGCTACGTCTTCCACCCCGCGCTGCTCGACACCGCGTTCCAGACGGCCGGTTCGCTGCCGTCCGCGGAGTGGCCGGACGACATGTTCCTGCCGGTCGCGATCGAACGCTTCGAGCTGTTCGCGCGGCCCGGCACGCGCGCCACGGTCGTCGCGCGCACGCGCGAGCTCTCGACCGGCGCGCGGCGCGGTGCCGTGCTCGACGTCGACTTCCTCGACCGCGACGGCGCCGTCGTCGCGCGCGTCACCGGCCTGCGGCTCGTCGCCACGAGCCGCGACGCGCTGCTCGCGCAGGGCGATCCGCTGCGCGCGCTCGGGCACGCGACGACGTGGATCGCGAAGCCGCTCGACGAGGCCGCGCGGTCCGCCGAGCTCTCGGGGCGCGTCGCCGTGCTCGGCAGCGGTGCGGTCGCCGACGCGATCGCCGCGGAGCTCGAGGCGCGCGGCGCTCGGGCGCTGCGCCTGCGCTCCGACGCGACGGACCTCGCCGGACTCGCGGACGTCGCGGCGGCGGTGCACGCCGTCGCGCTCGACGACGTGCGCGCCGTCGACCCGCTCGCGAGTGCGCTCGCGTTCGCGCGCGCGCTCGAGGAACAGGGCGTGAGGCGCGCACGCTTCGTCGCCGTCACGCGCGGCGCGCAGGACGCGTCGACCGACGGCTCGGGCGAACGGATCGACGACCTCGCGGCGTCGACACTGCAGGGCTTCGCCACGTCGCTCGCACACGAGCACGAGGAGTGGCGCCCGCTCGTCGTCGACGTCGACGACCCGCGCGCGGCGGCGAGCGCCGTCGTCGCCGAGCTCGCGAGCGACCACCTCGAGGGCCGTACGGCGTACCGCGGCGGCGAACGCCGCGTGCAGCGCCTCGTGCCGCTGCGCGCGCACCGTCGCGGCGCGAAACGGCTCGCACCGCCCGCCGAGGCCGAGCGCTTCGCGCTGCGCGCCACGCGCTACGGCACGCTCGACGCGCTCGCACTCGTGCCGCTCGAACGACGCGAACCGCGCGCCGGCGAGGTCGCGATCGAGGTCGAGGCCGCGCCGCTCAACTTCAAGGACGTGCTGTTCGCGCTCGGCATGCTCGAGGGGCACGGCGCGGCCGCGTCCGCCGTCGATCAGCCGCTCGGGCTGGAGTGCGCGGGCCGCGTCGTCGCGGTCGGACGGGCGTCGAGCACGTTGCCGTCGGCGACCGAGTCCTCGCATCGGCGCCCGGTGCGCTCGCGAGCCACGTCGTCGTCCCCGCGCATATGGCGGTGCGCACGCCGGCCGCGCTGTCCTCGCTCGACGCCGCCGCGCTCCCCACCGTCTTCCTCACGGCGATGTACGGACTCGAGCGCGTCGCGGCCTGTCCGCCGGCGAGACCGTGCTCGTGCACGCCGCGTCGGGCGGCGTCGGACACGCGGCGATCCAGCTCGCGCGGCGACTCGGCGCGAACGTGATCGCGACGGCGAGTTCGCGCAAGCAGGGCGCGGTGCGAGCGCTCGGCGTGGAGCACGTGTTCGACTCGCGCAGCACGGCCTTCGAGCGCCAGGTGCTCGACGCGACCGGCGGTCGCGGCGTCGACGTCGTGCTCAACTGCCTGACCGGCGACGCGATCCCGGCGAGCCTGCGCTGCCTCGCGCCGAACGGTCGCTTCGTCGAGATCGGCAAGATCGGCGTGTGGACGCGCGAACAGGTCGCGGCGGTGCGCCCCGACGTCGCGTACACCGTCTTCGACATGGCGGACGTGTTCACCGCCGACCACGCGCTGCACGCCGAGATGCTGCGCGACCTGGCGGACCGCTTCGAGCGCGGCGAGCTGCGTGCGCTGCCCGTGCGGCGCTTCGCGCTCGCCGACGCGATCCCGGCCTTCCGACTCCTCGCGAAGGCCGAGCACGTCGGCAAGGTCGTCGTCGACGTCGCCGCCGCTCGCCGCGGGAGCGACACGCTGGAGCTGCGGAGGGACGCGAGCTACCTCGTGACGGGCGGCCTCGGCGCGCTCGGACTCCTCACCGCGCGCCGGCTCGCCGAGCGCGGCGCGGGCACGCTCGTGCTGTGCGGCCGACGCGCCCCGGACGAGGACGCGTTGCGCGCGATCGCGGAGCTGGAGCAGCTCGGCGCGCGCGTCGTCGCGGCGCAGCTCGACGTCACCGACGCCGACTCCGTGCGCACGCTCGTGCGATCGATCGAGCCGCCGCTCGCGGGCGTCGTCCACGCGGCGGGCGTCCTCGACGACGGCCTGATCGGCGGTCAGGACGAGGCGCGTTTCGCCCGCGTCCTCGCGCCCAAGGTCGCCGGCGCGCTCAACCTCGACGCGGCGACGCGCGACCTCCAGCTCGACATGTTCGTGCTGTTCTCGTCGATGTCCGCGATCACGGGCAACGCGGGACAGACGTCGTACGCCGCCGCGAACGCCTTCCTCGACGCGCTCGCGCACCACCGCCGCGCGCTCGGACTGCCCGCGCTGTCGATCGGTTGGGGTCCGTGGGCCGAGGGCGGCATGGCCGCGCGGCTCGGCGACCGCGAACGGGCGCGCATCGCCGAACAGGGTCTGTCGCCGATCGTTCCCGAGGTCGGACTCGACGTGTTCGAGCGCCTCGTCGCGAACCGCGACGTACCCGCGCACGTCGGCGTCCTGCCCGTGCGCTGGCCGCGCTTCCTCGGTCGACTGCCGCTGGTTCCGCCGTTCCTCGAGAACCTCGCGAGCGGCGTCGCGCGCGCCAGCACGAAGCACGTCTCCGAGGACCGCATCCGCGCCGAGCTGCCCGCGCTCGACGAGTCCGAGCGACCCGCGCGCCTCGAGGAGTGGTTGCGCGAACAGCTCGCCGGCGTCATGGGCTTCGCGTCCGGCGCCGACGTCGACCCGAACCAACCCTTCGTCGACATGGGCATCGACTCGCTGCTCGCGG
The DNA here is from genome assembly GCA_041398665.1 of Planctomycetota bacterium. GTDB lineage: Bacteria > Planctomycetota > UBA1135 > UBA1135 > Rohdeia. The sequence goes on from JAWKUH010000036.1 coordinate 42,418, forward strand.
TCGACCTGCGCAACCGGCTCGAGATCGCGTTCGAGGTCGAGCTGCCCGTGACGTTCGTCTTCGACAACCCCGACGTCGCGGCGCTGACCGCGTCGCTCGCGTCGGAACTCGCGACGAAGGACGACGACGAGGCGCTGCTCGACGAGATCGAGAACCTCTCCGACGAGGAGGTCCTCCGGCGCCTCGAGGCCGCGGAGAAGGATGGCGACTGACGATCGCGCGGCCCGGCTGTCGGCCGCGCGTCGCGCGCTGTTCGAACGGGAACGCGCGCGACGCGCCGCGAGGTCCGCGGGCCCGATCGCGCGCGTCGCCGAGGGCGAGCCGGCGCCGCTGTCGTTCGCGCAGGAGCGCTTCTGGTTCCTGCAGCGGCTCGAGCCGACGACGACGGAGTACGTGCTGCTCGACGGCGGCTGGATCTTCGCATCGATCGACGCCGCCGTCATGTCGCGCGCGCTGCGTCGCCTCACCGAGCGCCACGCGATCCTGCGCACCGTCTTCCCGCTCGACGGCGACGCGCCGGTGCAGGTCGTGCGGCCCGCGCGCGACCTCGAGGTCCCGGTGCACGAGCTCGTCGGCGCGACGCACGCCGAGCGCACGGCCGAGGCCGAGCGCCACGTGCGACTCCTCGCGCGCGTGCCGTTCGACCTCGAACGCGGACCGCTGCTGCGCGCCGCGCTGCTGCGCGCGGACGACGAGGCGTTCGTGTTCCTCGTCGCCGTGCACCACGTCGTGTCGGACGGCATCTCGCAGACGATCCTGCTGCGCGACCTGCTCGCGCTGTACCAGGACGAGCTCGGACTCGAGGCAGAAGCGCTCCCGACGCTGCCCTTCGGGTTCGCGGACTTCGCGGCGTGGCAGCGCGAACGTTTCGACGGCGATCGCGCGACGGAGCACGTCGAGGCGTGGCGCGCGATGCTCGCCGGCGCGCCGAGCGGACTCGACCTGCCGACGGACCGCCCGCGCCCCGCGCTGAAGCAGCACGACGGCGAGCTCCTGCGACGCGAACTGCCGCGCGACCTGCGCGCGCGATCCGAGCCGGCGCGAAGGAGGCCGGGACGACGGTGTTCACGCTGCTCGTCGCCGCGGTGCAGGGCTGGCTCGGGCGGATCGCCGGCTCCGACGACGTGGTCGTCGGCACCTCGTGGTCGGGGGCGCGGGCGCGCGAGCTGCGCGAGCTCGTCAGCCCGTTCGTGAACACGCTCGCGCTGCGCGGTCGTTGCGAGCGCGGCGCTCCCTTCCGCGAGCTCGTCGCGCGCGCGAAGGAGACGGTGCGCCGCGCGCTCGAGCACGCCGAACTCCCGTTCGAGAAGCTCGTCGCCGAACTCGCGCCGCCGCGCGACCCCAGCCGCACGCCGCTGTTCGACGTGTACCTCGACATGCCGCTCGACACGGGGCCCGCGCCCGAGAGCGGCCTGCGCACCGAGGCGATCGAGAACTCGACCCCGGCGTCGCGCGCTTCGACCTGTCGATCGGCGTGCGCGACCTCGGCGACGACGCGGGCTTCATGGCCGAGCTCGAGTACGACGTCGCGCTGTTCGACCGCGACACGATCGAGCGGCTGTGGTCGGGGTTCGAGGCGTACCTCGCGGCGGCGCTCGCCGAGCCCGATCGCGCGCACGGCGAGCTGCCTCTCGCGGACGACGAACAGCTCGAACGCATCGCGTCGTTCGAACGGGGTCGCGCGGCCGAGCCCGACGCGCGCCGCGTGCACAGAACGCCTCGCCGACGCGGCGAGTCGTACCCGGAGAACGTCGCGCTCGAACAGGGCGACGAGCGCGTGACGTACCGCGAACTCCTCGCGCGCGTGCGGCGACTCGCCCGCGTGCTGCGGACGCGCGGCGTCGGTCCCGAGCACACGGTCGGCGTGCGCATCGCGCGCTCGATCGACGCCGTCGTCGGCGCGTTCGCGGTCTGGGAGGCGGGCGGCGCCTACGTGCCGCTCGACCCGTCGGAGCCGGGCGAGCGGCTCGCGCAGCAGCTCGGCGACCTCGGCGGTCCGCTCGTGCTCTGTCGCGAGTCCGACGCGGACGAGGTCGAGGCCGCGGGCGGTCGCGCGCTGTCGCTGGAGTCGATCGCCGACGAACTCGCGGCGTCGCTCGACGCTCCGCTCGCGCCGCGCGGCGGCGTGCGCGACCTCGCCTACGCCATCTTCACCTCGGGCTCGACCGGTCGACCGAAGGGCGTGCTGGTCGGCACGCCACGCTCGCCAACCACATGAACTGGTCGCGGCGCGCCTTCGACGTCGACGAACGCGACCGCTTCCTCCTGCGCACGCCCGCCGGCTTCGACGCCTCCCTGTGGGAACTCGTGCACCCGCTCGCCGCCGGCGCGACGCTCGTCGTCGCACCGCCCGGACTCGAACGCGATCCGCGCGAGCTGCTCGAGTTCGTCGCGGAGCGCGACGTCACGGTGATCCAGAGCGTGCCGACGATGCTGACGTCGTGGATCGACGAGCCGGCGTTCGAGCGCTGCGACGCGCTGCGCGCCGTGATCTGCGCGGGCGAACCGCTCGGACGCTCGCTCGCCGAACGCTTCTTCGCGCGCTGCGGTCGCGCGGGGATCGGAGCGCGCCTCTTCAACCTCTACGGCCCCACCGAGGCCGCGATCGACTCGACCTGGCACGAGGTCGAGCGCGACGACCCGCTCGGATGCGCGCGCGACTCCGCGCCGATCGGCCGACCGATCGACGGCGCGGTCGCGCGCGTCGTCGACGAACGCGGCGAACGCGTGCCCATCGGCGTCCCCGGCGAACTCCTGATCGGCGGCGCGCCGCTCGCGCGCGGCTACCTCGGCGACGACGCGCTCACGTCGGCGCGCTTCGTCGAACTCCGCGGCGAGCGCTTCTACCGCACCGGCGACCTCGTGCGCCGGCTCGCCGACGGCTCGCTCGAGTTCGCGGGCCGCGGCGACGACCAGGTCAAGTTCGCGGGGCGGCGCGTCGAGCTCGGCGAGATCGAGGCGGCGGTCGCGTCGCACCCGGGCGTCCGCGCGGCCGCAGCGGTCGTCGACGCGAGCGGCGCGGCACCGCGACTCGCGTGCTTCGTCGTGGCGCGTGGCGACGCGCGGCCGAGCGCCGCCGAGCTGCGCGCGCACGCCGCGCGCCTCCTGCCCGCGACGCTCGTCCCGAGCGCCTTCGCCGTCGTCGACGCGCTGCCGCTGACGACGAGCGAGAAGGTCGACCGCAAGCGCCTCCCGCTCGATCGTCTCGAGTCGGTGGCGACGTCGCGCCACGCGCCGACCGACCCGGTCGAGGCCGAACTCGCGCGCCTCGCGGCCGAGCTACTCGGCGTCCCGCGCGTCGCTCCGGACGACGACTTCTTCGCGCTCGGCGGGCACTCGCTGCTCGCGGCGCGCCTCGCCGCGCGCGTGCGCGAGCGCTTCGGCGTCGACGTCCCGCTCGTCGCGTTCTTCGAGTCGCCGAACGTCGCGGCGCTCGCGCGGAGCGTCCGCGAGTCGCCGCTCGCCGACGCACCGCCGCTCGTGCGACTCGGTCCGGGCGATACGCGGCCCCTTTCGTTCCTCCAGGAGCGGCTCGTCTTCCTCGACCGCCTCGAACCCGGCTCGAACGTCTACACGATCCCGGTCGCGGCGCGGCTGCGCGGAGCGCTCGACACAGCCGCGCTCGAACGCGCGTGGCACGCCGTCGTCGAGCGGCACGCGGCGCTGCGCACGGTGTTCCGCGAGTCGGGCGGCGCGCTGCGGCAGGCGACGCTCGACGCTCGCGATGTCGGTCTCGAGCGTCGCGACGTCGCGGACGAACGCGAGCTGTCGGAAGCCGTCGTCGCAGAGTGCCGCCGGCCCTTCGACCTCGAGCGCGGTCCGCTCGCGCGCGCCACGCTCTTCCGCCTCGCCGACGACGACCACGCACTCGTCGTCGTGCTGCACCACGCGGTGTGCGACGGCGCGTCCCTCGCGATCCTCGGCCGCGAAACGGCGGCGTGCTACGCGGCGGAGCTCGCGGGGAGCGACGCGCACCTGCCGAAGCTCGCCGTCACCTTCGCCGACGCCGCCGCGTGGGAGCGCGCGCGCTGCACGGACGAGGCGCTCGCGGGCGGGATCGCGCACTGGCGCGAGGCGTTGCGCGGCGCGCCTTGCGCGCTCGACCTCCCGACCGACCGGCCGCGGCCCGCGTTCTTCGACGACGCGGGAGCGACGTTCGCCGTCGAGCTGCCGGTCGAGCTCGCGCGCGCCCTGCGCGAACGCGCGCGCGAACGCGGCACGACGCTGTTCGCGACGGCGCTCGCCGCCTTCGCCGCGCTGCTCCACCGCCTGACCGGTTCGCCCGACGTCGTCGTCGGCACCGCGGTCGGTGTGCGCGCACGGCGCGAGTTCGACGGCGTCGTCGGACCGTTCGTGAACCTGCTCCCGCTCCGGCTCGGCTTCGCCGACGGTCCGACCTACGACGACCTCGTGGAGCGCGCGCACCGCGCGACCGCCGCCGCCGTCGCGCACGCCGACGTGCCCTTCGAGCGCCTCGTCGCCGAACTCGCGCCGCCGCGCGCGACGGACCGCGCGCCGATCTTCCAGGTCGGCTTCGACCTCGTCGACGTGCGCGACGACGCGTTCGAGCTGGAGGGCGTCCGCGCCGAGGCGATCGAGGTCGATCCCGGGCGCTCGCGGCTCGACCTGTCGCTCGCGCTCGAGGACGGCGTCGCCCGAGATGGCGGAGATGGGGAGCGCGACGGCGCGGTGCTGCGCGCGGAGTACGCGACGGCGCTGTTCGACCGGCCGACGGTCGAGCGCTGGCTCGAGATGCTGCGGCGCGAGTTCGAGGCGCTCGTCGCGGAGCCCTGGCGCCGGGTCGACGACCTCGCCGCCGTCGCGCCGCGTCGTCCGGTCACGTCGACGGCGGCGCGCGCGCCGCGGCGCTCCGACGAGGCGCCGCGCGCCGGCCTCGAGAGCGACCTCGCCGCGCTGTTCGCGAGCGTGCTCGACGCGCCGCGGATCGGTCGCGACGACGACTTCTTCGAGCTCGGCGGCACGTCGCTGCTCGCGCTGCGGCTCGTCTCGCTCGCGCGCGAGGTGCGCGGGTTCGAGCTGCCGCTGCGCGCGCTCTTCGCCGGACCGACGGTGCGCGAGCTCGCCGCCGCGATCGCCGCGGGAGCGGAGCGGAGCGCGCCGCTCGACCTCGCGCGCGAGGCCGCGCTCGCGGGCGGCGTGCGCCCGAACTCGACGCGCACATGCCGCGCCGCCCGCCGCAGGTCGCGCTCGTCACCGGCGCGACGGGCTTCCTCGGCGCGCACGTCGCGGCGAAGCTGCGGGAACGCGGCGTCCCGCGCGTGCTGTGCCTCGTGCGCGCGGACGACGACGCGTCGGCGCGCGCACGGCTCGCGGCGAACTTCGCGCGGCTCGAGCTCGACGCCCCCGACTTCGAGCATGGCGGACTCGAGATCGTGCGCGGCGACCTCGAGGCCGACGGCCTCGCGCTCGAACCGAAGCAGCGTGCGCAACTCGCCGCCGAACTCGACCTCGTCGTCCACGCCGGCGCGCGCGTCGACTTCGCGCGCGACTACGACGCGCTGCGCGCCGCGAACGTCGGCGGCACGCGCGCGCTCGTCGAGCGGTGCTGCGAGGCCGGCGGCGCGCCGCTGCACCTCGTCTCGTCGATCGGCGTGCCCGCGGCTCCCGGCATCGCGCCGGACGACGTCGTGCTCGAGGACGAGGACCTTGCGCGCTTCGCGACGCTCGAGGGCGGCTACGAACGCAGCAAGTGGGTCGCCGAACAGCTCGTCCGCAACGCGTCGTCGCGCGGCCTGCCCGCCGCGATCTGGCGCGTCGGACGTCTCGCCGGCGACTCGTCGACGGGAGCGTGGAGCGCCGACGACTTCGCAGCGCGCTCCCTGCGCGGCGTCGTCGCGCTCGGGCTCGCGCCGGGCGAGAGCTTCGAGGTCGAGATGACGGCGGTCGACGCCGTCGCCGACGCGATCGCCGCGGTCGCGCTCGCCGAGGTCGCGGACGGTCGCACGTTCCACCTGGTGCGCGCGGAGCCCGCGCGCTTCGAGGGCCTGGTCGAGCGCCTGCGCGCGGCGGGTCGGCCCGTCGCGACGACGACCTACCGGCGCTGGTACGAGCGCGCCCGCGAGGCGGTCCGCGCCGATCGCGAGCACCCGCTCGCGCCGATCCTGGCGCTGCTCGACGAGCCGGCGGAGGATGGGCCCGACGACGGGCGTTTTGCGCCGGACCAGGACCTCCCGCGGCTCGACGACACGAACGCGCGCGCCGCGCTCGCCCGTGCCGGTGTCGCGCTCCCGCCCGTCGACACCGAAGCCGTCGTGCGCGCCGTCGCGGCCTTCGAACGCCGCGGGCTCGTCCCGAAGGAGACGTCATGACCCGCTCGATCTACCTGATCAATCCCGCCGCCGACTTCCCGACCTACTACGGCGCGGAGGTGTACGCGGGTCGCGGGTACGCGCCCGCCGTGTTCCTCGCGGACCTCGTCGTGCCGACCTTGGCCGCCATGGTGCCCGACGACTTCCACGTCGAGATCTGCGACGAGCACCTCGAGCCCGTGAACTTCGACCTCGACGTCGACTACGTCGGCATCACCGGCAAGATCAGCCAGTGGGGCCGCACCATGGCGATCGCCGCGGAGTTCCGTCGGCGCGGGAAGACGGTGCTGATCGGCGGACCGCACGCGAGCCTGTGTCCCGAGGTCGTGCGCGAGCACTGCGACGTGCTGATCCGCGACGAGATCGAGGGCATCGTGGACGAGCTCTTCGCCGACCTGCGCGAAGGGCGGCCGAAGGACGAGTACGTCGGCGGCAAGCCCGACCTCGCGCTGACGCCGGTCCCGCGCTGGGACCTCTACGGCAAGTACAACCCGCGCGTGCTGACGGTCACGGTGCAGACCTCGCGCGGCTGTCCGTTCACCTGCGAGTTCTGCGACGTCATCCAGTACGTCGGTCGGCAGCAGCGGCACAAGCCCGTCGGCAGCATCCTCGCGGAGCTCGACGCGGTCTACGCGCAGGGCTACCGGAGTGTCCTGCTCGCCGACGACAACACCACGGCCAACCGCAAGCGCGCGAAGGAGATCTTCGCCGCCATCGTCGACTGGAACGCCGCGCGGACGGAGGGGCGCATGAGCCTCTCGACGCAGCTCTCGATCGACGCGGCCCGCGACGACGAGCTGCTCGAGCTCGCCGCGCGCGCCGGCATGACGCACTGCTTCATCGGTATCGAGACGACGAACCGCGAGAGCCTGGTCGGTGCGAAGAAGGTGCAGAACCTCAAGCTCACGAACCCGCACCAGGAGAACCCGTCCGTCGTCGACCAGGTGAAGCGCTTCTACGCGCACGGCATCGGCGTGACGGCGGGGATGATCTGCGGCTTCGACGAGGACGGTCCGGACATCTTCGACAACCAGTTCGAGTTCGCGATGGAGAGCGCGGTGCCGATCTGCACGCTGTCAGCCTTAGCCGCGCCGCACGCGACGCCGCTCCACGCGCGGCTCGAAGCCGCGGGGCGCTTGGTCGACGCGTACGAGGTGCCGGGCCACCCGTGGAACAGCAACGTGGTGCCGCAGCGGATGACGCGCGAGGAGCTGACCGAGGGGATTCGGGGCTTGGCGAACCGCCTCTACCACCCGCAGC
>JAWKUH010000037.1:0-49087 GCA_041398665.1 Planctomycetota bacterium
CGATCCGAGCGCACGAGGGAACCGGCGCTCGGTGCGACGTTCCGACGAACTCGTTCGCGCGCCCGATCGACCGACCCGTGGACCCCGGTCGTTCGATCCAGCGCACCCCCTCGACCCCGCTGCCAAGGTGAGGCATGCGGTGGTGCTGCTCCAAGGACGTTCCTCTCGAGCCGGCGCGCCGTCCCAGCGAGGCTTCGGCGACACATCCTCCGTGTCCGGTTCGAGCCGTCGGAGCCGGTGCGCGCCGAGCGTCCGTCGCTCGCGAGAACGCGCGCGCCACGCCCGGTCCCCGAGGCACCCCGGGTCGCGGGGACACCACCGATCGGGCGTTCGACCCGACCGACGGCGGTGCCGCGGACCGCGCCCTCGCGCTCGGAACGACGCCGGTCCTCAAACGACGAACGGCGTGAGGACCAGGAGAGTGAAGAACGCCAGGGACAGGAGGTCGCGCGAGGCTTGGCCGGTGAATCGGGTCATGGTCGTCTCCGTGGGTGGTCCGCTCGGAAACCCGAACGGGTCCCGAATGCTATGCGGGTTCTGTGAGGCGAACAAGTCCCGAATGGGGTTCGTGGTGTGTTCGGCTCCCCTCCGGTACTGTCCCCGCTCGCTGGTGACCGGAACCGAGTGGGAACCCTCGATCTGGGCCTCATCACGGCGTCCCTGGAGGGGGTGGCGGCTCGGCCGGTGCAGCCGGGGTCGCCGGCGTCCAGGCGGCGGCGCTTCCGCGCACGCACGCTGCGCGTCGGAGCCCCCCAGCACGATGTCGGTGGTGCTCCGTGCCAGGTTCTCGGCCGAGCCGACCTGCGCCTGATCGCGCCGTGGCCGTAGGCGGATCGGTGTCGCGGCGTGGCGCGTCGACGCGCGCGCCGCGCGCGTCGTCACCAGCGAGCGGGGACAGCTCCGACGGGGTACCATCCTCGATCGCCGCCCCGAAGCGGTCCGTCATCGACGTGCTGAGCGAGCACCCCTTCCACTTCCCGCGCCAGCTCGCGGGGTTCGACCTGCGCCGCGTGCCGCTCTACCGCTTCGACGTCGTCGTCGTCGGCGGCGGGGTCGCCGGCGCGTGCGCCGCACTCGCGGCGGCGAGACGGGGGGCGGACGTCGCGGTTCTCGCGAAGTCGGACCTCGAGCACTCGAACACGCAGTGGGCGAAGGGGGGGATCGCCGCGGTCGTCGGTCCCGACGACGACTGGCGCCTGCACGCGGAGGACACGCTCAACGTCGGCTGCGGACTGTGCGACCCGGACGTCGTCGAGCAGGTCGTACGCGGCGGACCGGCGGCGGTGCGCGAACTCGCTGCGCTCGGCGCCGCGTTCGACCGCGGTCCTCGCGGTGAACTCGTGCTGAGTCGAGAAGCCGGTCACTCGCGCGCTCGCGTGCTCCACGCCGGCGGCGACGCGACGGGGAAGGAGATCCAGCACGCGCTCTCGGAAGCGCTCTCCGACCACGATCGCATCTCGACCTTCCCGCGCACGTTCTCCATCGACCTCCTGCGCAGTCGCGACGGCGCGGTCCGAGGCGTGCTCGCGGAGACGGAGCGCGGCGAACGCGTCGGCTTCACCGCGGGTCAGGTCGTGCTCGCGACGGGCGGCGCCGGCCAGATCTACCGCGAGACCACGAACCCCGTCATCGCGACGGGCGACGGGGTCGCGATGGGGTTCCGAGCGGGAGCCGCACTGCGCGACACCGAGTTCTTCCAGTTCCACCCGACGTGTCTGTACATCGCCGGTGCGGCGCGCGTGCTCATCAGCGAGATCGTGCGCGGAGCCGGCGGCGTCCTCCGCGATCGCTCGGGCAACGCCTTCATGTCGGCCTTCCACCCGGACGCCGACCTCGCTCCGCGCGACGTCGTGAGCCGAGCCGTCGCGCAACGCATGGCGGAGACCGAGGACACGAACGTGTTCCTCGACCTCTCGCGCGTGAAGGGCGACCCGCACGCTCTGTTCCCGAGCATCAGCGAGGTCTGCCGGTTCTTCGGCATCGACATCGCCGCCGATCCGATCCCCGTGCGACCCGGTCTGCACTACATGATCGGCGGACTCGAGGTCGACCACGAGGGTCGCACGACCGTGCCCGGACTGTGGGCGGTCGGGGAGTGCGCGAGCAGCGGACTCCACGGTGCGAACCGCATGGGGTCGAACTCGTTGCTCGAAGGCCTCGTGCTCGGCGAGATGGTCGGAGCGAGCGCCGCCGAGGCGAGCATGCCCGTCACGCGCGGCGAGCTCGAACTCGCCGCCGACCGTCCGCACCCCTCGCGCGACACGATCCCGATCAACCTCCCCGACATCACCTACTCGCTCAAGGCGCTCATGTGGCGCCAGATGGGCGTGATCCGCTCGCGCGAGAAGCTCATGGAGGCCCTTCCGGCCCTCGAGCTCTGGACGCGCGCGACCCTCGAGCTCGGACCGTCGAACCCGCGCGCGTTCGAGTTGCTCAACATGCTCACCGTCGCCCGTCTCGCGACCATCGGTGCGCTCGCCCGCGAGGAGAGTCGCGGCGTGCACCACCGCACCGACCACCCGGAGTCGACCGAGGAGTGGCACGCGCACTGCCGCCTGCTGCCCGGTCCCGGACGCAACGGTCGGATCGAGAGCGTCTCCGTCACGCGCGTGCCGGTACCGAGCGCGCAGCACGCGTCGTGAGTCGAGCACCCGAGCCGACCAAGCGACCCAAGGAACGCGTGCTGCTCTGCGGCGTCGTGTTCCCTGATCAGGAGGTCGAGGACGCCGGACCGCTGACCGAGGCCGCAGGCCTCGTCGTCGCGGCGGGGAGCGACGTCGTCGGGCACGGCATCGTGCAGAACCGCGCGAAGCCCGACCCGGCGACCCTCATGGGCCGCGGCAAGGTCGAGGAGGTCGCGGACGCCATCACGGAGTTCGAGCCCGACGCGATCGTCGTCGACAACGACCTCACGCCCGCGCAGGTCCGCAACCTCGAGAAGGCCTGGAAGGTGCGCGTCGTCGACCGCTCCGAGCTGATCCTCGACATCTTCGCGCGCCGCGCGCGAACGCGTCAGGCCAAGCTGCAGGTCGAGCTCGCGCAGACGGAGTACCTCATGCCGCGGCTGCGTCGCGCATGGACACCTCGAGCGACTCGAGGAAGCCATCGGCACGCGCGGTCCGGGCGAGACGCAGCTCGAGACCGACCGCCGCCTCATCAAGAAGCGCATGCGTCGACCTGCGCCGCGAGCTCCGCGACATCGAGGAGCGTCGTCAGCGTCAGGTGATGAGCCGGTCGAGAACTTCACGGTCGGCCTCGTCGGCTACACCAACGCCGGCAAGTCGACCCTGCTCAACCGTCTCACCGGCGCGGAGGAGCTCGCCGCGGACATGCTGTTCGCCACGCTCGACACGCGCACGCGCCAGTGGCGGCTCGCGGACGGCCGGGTGGTGCTCCTCTCCGACACCGTCGGATTCCTGGAAACGGCTGCCGCACCACCTCGTCGCCTCGTTCCATGCGACGCTCGAGGAAGACCGTCAACGTCGATCTGTTGCTGCACGTCGTCGACGCCTCGCACCCCGACGCTAGGGTCAGATGCACGCGGTGCGCCGCGTCCTCGCCGAGGAGGTACGCGTGCGCTGTCCACAGGTGCTCGTGCTCAACAAGGCGGACCGCATGACGGACGAGGTCCTCGTCCCGGCGTTCGACCTCGACGGCGAGGAGGAGGCGGTGCTCGTCTCGGCGCGTTCGGGGCGCGGCATCGACGACCTCGAGCGCGTCGTCGCCTCTTTTCGACCGTCGTTGCGCGCGCGTTCGTCTGCGCATCCCGAACTCGCGCGGCGGACTGGTCGCGCGCATCCGTCGCACCGTGCTCGTCGAGGCCGAGCACTGGGAACCGACCTACGTCGAGCTCGTCGCACGCGTCCCGGACCGCGACCTCGGCAACCTGAGGCGGGAGGGCGGCGAGGAACTCGAGGTCGAGATCCTCGAGCCGCCGCTCGAGCCGTTCCTGCGCGTGGAGTGAGCGCGCACCGAGCGACGCGTCGGCGTGGCACAGGCGCACCGCCCGCGAGTGCTCACTCGAGCCCGAGCTTCCGAACGGTCGGGGAGGAGCAGCGTGCGACCCGCGCGCAGCTTGTTCGGGTCGTCGAGACCGTTGTAGGTCGCCACCGCCTTCACGACCTTGGGGCGCGCCGTGCCGTAGTAGACGCTGCAGATCTCCCCGAGCGTGATGTTCGGTTCGACGACGAGTTCGGATGGCGACCGGCGGGGGGCGGGGGGCGCGACGTCCTCGTCGACGCGCGGCGGGTTCCTCGGGTCGACGGGACGCGCGTCGATCCAACCACCCTGCGGGTCGTCGATCTCGTCCCACTCCTCCGCGGCCGAGTCCTCGGCCGGAGTCGGCGCTCCGAGCGTCCGCGCGGAGAGCGCGTGGAGCACGGCCGGGCGCTCGCGCGGCTCGGCGCCGGAGGGCGCGCCGAGCACGACCTCGGCCCAGCCCGGTCGCTCGTCGCGTGCGGCGTCGATGGGCCCGTCGAAGCGGAGCGCGTCGCGGTGGTCAGGAGCACGCGCGCCGGGACCGGCGCGATCGCGACGCCGACGACGAGGATGCGCAGGAGCGTTCCGACGAACGCCCCGACGCCGACCGGTCGGACCTCGTCCGCCGCCGCCCTCGTCGATCCCCCGATCACGAGGGCCGAGTGTGGCGGGAGCGAGGTCCGCGTCCAAGCGACGTGCTCGTCCGCCCTCGGACCTGCCCGCGCGCGGAAGGCTCGGGCCGGACGCGACGATGATGCGTCGGCGGCGGCGTCGTCGCGTGCCGCCGTGGAGAACGGACGCCGAACGGGAGCGGGCGCCGTCGACACCACGGTCGACGGCGCCCGCTCCGCTCCGAGGTCCGGCCGTGAGGTCAGCTCGTCGCGGTCGCCGTCTTCGGCGCCGTGCCGCGGGCCTTGGCGCGCTTCTTCTCCGCGCGCTGCTCGAAGAACATCAGCGCGGGGTTCGCGATGAAGATCGTCGAGTAGGTACCCGTGACGATGCCGACGAGCATCGCGAACGAGAAGCTCTCGAGCGCGTTGCCGGTGCCGAAGTTGAAGAAGAACAGCGAGGCCACCGCCATCGCGGTGGTGCCCGACGTCATGATCGTCCGGCTCAACGTCTGGTTGATCGACACGTCGAGGATCTCCTCGAGCGTGCCCTCCATGCGCGGACGGTTCTCCCGGACGCGGTCGAAGATGATGATCGTGTCGTTGAGCGAGTAGCCGATGATCGTCAGGAAGGCCGCGATCATCGTCAGGTCGATCTCGATGTCGAGCAGGCCGATCCGGTTGACGAGCGCGATCGCGCCGAGCGTGATGCACACGTCGTGCACGAGCGCCAGCACGGCGGCGAGGCCGAACGAGTACTCCGCGAAACGCACGCGGATGTACATGACGACCGCGAACAGACTGATGAGGATCGCGAGGAGGGCGGCGTCGGCGAGTTCGGCCGAGGCCGCGGCGCCGCGCACGCTCGTGTTCGCGATGGCGGAGGTCAGCTTGAAGCTCTGCCCCGCGCTGTCGTTGCCCGAGCCGAAGGCCGTGTCGATCTTCTGCTGGAGCGTGCCCGCGTCGATGTTCTCCGGCACGCGGCCGGTGACGGCGAAGACGTTGGGGCGGTTCGGGTCCTGCTCGCAGGCGATGTCGGTGAGCGGCGTCCGGTCGGCGAGGCGCGACGTCACCTCGTCGACGGGGTGGGCCGCCTCGAAGTAGATGCGCAGCGAGACGCTGCCGTCGGGCCGACGCGGATCGATGTCGACCGGGCCCTTCTGCAGGACCGGTGCGAGAGTGCGCACGAGAGCGTCCGAGAAGTTGCGGACGAGGGAGTCCTGCTCCTCGGAGTCGGTGCTCGAGATCTTCGCCGTCGCGCGGAACTCGGTGTAGCCGCCGCTGCGCGCCGACGAGGCGACGGCGCGGAAGACCGTTCCCTGGACGATCGGGTTGCTCGACTTCGCCGTGAGCTCCTCCATCGCCTCCTTGGTCGTCGCCTGCTCGGTCCGGACCTGGGTCTCGGCACCGCTCAGGAAGTCGATGCCGATGATGCGCCCGGGGTCGGACAGGAAGACGAAGACGAAGAGAGCGAGGCCCGCGACGATCGCGGTGGCCGAACCGGCGTACGCGGCTCGACGGTTCTTCATCCACTTGTAGTTCGCCTCGACGAGCCACGTGCCCATCTTGAACTCCTTCACCCCGCGCTCGAGCGCGAAGTGCACGAGCACGCGCGTGAGCACGAGGGCGGCGAACATCGAGGCGAGGATGCCGATGGCCAGCGTGACGGCGAAGCCCTTCACAGGACCCGTCCCGAAGTTGTAGAGCACGAGCGCCGTGATGAGCGTCGTCAGGTTCGAGTCGACGATCGCGACCGCGGCCTTCTCGAAGCCGTTCTTCGCGGCCTGCTTGATGTTGCGGCCGTTGTCGCGCTCCTCCCTGATCCTGTCGAAGATCAGGATGTTGGCGTCGACCGCCATACCGATCGTGAGGACCAGACCCGCGATGCCGGGCAGGGTGAGCGTCGCGTTCAGGAACGACAGCGCGCCCATCACGATGAACATGTTCGCGACGAGGCTGATCACCGAGAAGAAGCCCAGGCGGCGGTAGTACCACCACATGTACGCCAGCACGAGCAGCAGGCCGACGAGGCCCGAGATCCAGCCGAGGCGCACGTACTCCGTGCCGAGCGTCGGGCCGACGGACTCCTTGCTCTCGAGGACCGGGCGCACGACGAGCGAACCCGTGCGCAGCACGGTCACCATCTCGTCGACCTCTTCCGGGCGGTACGGGACCGACCCGGAGCGGATGATGCCGCTCGCGTAGATCGGCTCGTCGAGGCTGGGCGCCGACTCGATCTGCTCGTTGAGCACGATCGCCATCTGGTAGCCCTTGAACGCCTTCGTGAACGCGCCGAACGCGCTCGCGTAGCGGCTCTGCCACTCGAAGCCGATGGCCGGGAGGCCGCGCTGGTCGCGCGACGGGAACGCGCGCAGGAGCCGCCGACCGGTCCAGTTCCAGTTCTTGGCGGAGTACTCCGGGATGTTCTCGAGCCGCAGGAGCGGCTGCGCGCGGTCGGCGAGCGTGCGCGTGTCGGCGACGCGACCCGACTCGTCGAGGCGCTTCTTCTCGGGGACCCAGCGGATCCAGGGGCTCGGACCGGCGAGTGCGTTCGGGTCGCTCGGGTCGCTCGGGTCGACCGTGGGCGGCAGCTCGTTGAACTCGCGCAGCGAGACGGCCTGGGAGTGCACGGCCAGCCAGGCGTCGAGCTTCGCGCGCTCCGCCGCGAGGTCCGTTCCCGAACCCTGCAGGTCGACCTCGTTCCGCACCATGATCTCGAAGCTCAGTTGCCCGAGGTTCTCGATCTTGTTCTGCACGTAGTTCGTGCTGACGAGGCGCACCGACTCGCCGGGCTCGTGCGCGGCGCGCGGAGTCCCCTGGTAGCCGCGCCCGTTCGCCGCGACGACGAGGCGGACGGCGTCGGCGGTCGCGCCGTCGACGGTCGCCTTCGTCGCGATGGCCTCCGAGTAGCGGACCGTCTCGGTGCCGACCGCGATCTCGCCGCCGGCCGCCGGGAACACGCCCGCGACTCCGGTCAGGACGAGCGCTTCGGATCCGTCGCCGCCCTCGGGGAAGCTCTCGGCGAGCGTCGCGTTCGCCTCCGCGCCCTGGAGTTCGTCGACGCCCGGGATCTCGATCGCGATGCGGTTCGAACCGAGCGGGACGAGCACGGGCTCCTTGACGCCGTCCGGGTCGATGCGGTCCCGGATGATCTCGAGCGTCTGGCGCTGGAGCTGTCCGGGGTCCTCGTCGCGGACCTGCGCCTCGTCGAACTCGAGGCGGTAGACGAAGCGTTGTCCGCCCTGGAGGTCGAGGCCGAGCTGGATGCCGAGGTCGGGACGCACCCGACCGAGCACCAGGAAGGCGGCCGACACGGCCAGCACGACGAAGATGAGGAGGACCTTGCCCTTGACGTTCTCGATCATGGCGAATGCTCCCCGCGGGGGAGCGGGCGGCGGCTTCGGGTGAACGGTTCACGAACGCGGCCCGACCGAGGTCGAGCCGCGCGCGGAGTCCCGATCACTCCTCGGTCTCGGTGGCTCCCGAATCGGCCTCCGCACTCGCCATCTCGGCGCGCACGGCCTTCTCCTGTTCCTTGCTGCTGCGAGCCTTCTCGCCGAGCAGCTCGTCGACGCGCGTCTGCTTGCCGACGCGGTCGCGCAGGTAGTACAGCTTCGAGCGTCGCACGTCACCGCGACGGGTGATCGTCACGTCCTGCACGCGCGGGCTGTGCAGGGGGAAGATGCGCTCCACGCCCTCGCCCTGGACGATGCGGCGGACGGTGATGCTCTTGCGGATCCCGCGGCCCTTCGCCGCGATGACGGTTCCGATGAAGAGCTGGATGCGCTCCTTGTCGCCCTCCTTGATCAGGTAGTGCACCTCCACGGTGTCGCCGATCGAGATGGGGGGGACGATCTTCTTGCCGAACTCGCGTTCGACGGCGTCGATGACGTTCATTGGGGTCTCTGGACGGTGCTTCCGTCGCTGGACGGCCCGGGGGTGCCGGGCGGACCTGCCCCCAGAGGCTTCGGGGCGGTGTGCGGCGCACGCGCGCCGCTCCGCGGTCCGGAGCATGGGTGGTGTCGTTCGCGGCGCGCCGTGGCGTCGCCGTGAATGTTTTGTTGTTCGGCGCGTCCCCTTCAGCGCGCGCCGTCGAGGTCGGGCCGGCGCGCGCGCGTGCGTTCGTCCGCACGCTTCGCCCGCCAGGCCGCGATCGCCGCGTGGTCGCCGGAGAGGAGCGCGTCGGGCACGCTCCTCCCGCGCCACACGCGGGGACGCGTGTAGTGGGGATGGTCGAGTCGCAGGGGCGCGCCGTCGCCGCGCGCCGTGAAGCTCTCCTCGACGGCGCTCGACTCGCACCCGAGCACGCCGGGAAGGAGTCGCACGACCGCCTCGGTCACGCACAGCGCGGCGAGCTCGCCGCCCGCGAGCACGAAATCGCCGATCGAGATTTCATCCCACTCCCACTCCTCCCGGATGCGTTCGTCGAAGCCCTCGTAGCGCCCGCAGAGCAGCAGGACGCGCTCCTTCGCGAGCAGACGCGTGGCGTCGCTCTGCCGGAACGGCCTGCCGCACGGCGAGAGCATCACCTTGTGGAAGGCGCCGTGCCGATCCTCGAGCCACTCCACGCAGTCGTGGATCGGCTCCGGTTTGAGGACCATGCCCGGACCTCCCCCGAAGGGACGGTCGTCGACGGTGCGATGTCGGTCGCGAGTGAAGTCCCGGAAGTCGACCAGATCGATGCGCGCGAGTCCTTTCGCCTGGGCGATCCCGAGGATGCTCGAGCGCGTGTAGGGCTCGAGGGCCTCGGGGAAGAGGGAGAGGACGCTGAAGTGCACCGAGGGGGTCGGGCTCCGGGTTGGGGGCGAACAGGCTAGGCAGCGCCTCGAACCGGGTCAAGCTCCGGTACTGGCCCCGTTCGCTGGTGACGGGCGGACCCGGGCGATCGGCCGGCGCGGGGGTTCGGGGGGCCGTTCGCCTCGCGCGGCGGACGCCGAGGTCGGCGCATCGCGGACCCTCGACCGCTCCCCGGAGCCCGCGACCCGCACCGGGGACCCCGGGACGGTGGTGCGGGGCGCGCGGACCGTCACCAGCGAACGGGGCCAGGACCGGGGTAGGGTGACGTGCCGCCCTCCCGTGACGCCCCCCCGCCTCCCTCCCCTCCAGGCCCTCCTGCTCGCCCTCGGGGCCTTCGCGCTCTACCGGCTGACGGCCCAGGACTACCTCTTCAACGACGGTCCGGTCCTCGCGTCGGGGGCGGCGCTCGGGGGGGTGCCCAACTGGCGGCACGTCCTCGGGCCGTGGCTGGTGCGGCTCGTCCAGGTGGGGCTCGGAACACGGGACGGCGTCGAGCCGTGGTTGCTCGTCGCGGCGGCGAGCGGAGCCGTCGCGGTCGCGGCGACCGCGTGGGGCCTGGCCCGCCTCGGGACGGGGCGGGCGACGGCCGTGCTCGTGGCGATCCTCCTCGGTCTGTCGCCGGCGCTGTGGTTCCACGCGACGACGGTCGAGCTCCACGCGATCCACGCCGCGGCGGTCGCGCTGCTCGTCGCGGTGGTCGCAGCGCTGCCCTGGGGGTCGCCGCGGCGCAGCACGTTCGCGCGGTGCGTCGCCGCGTCGGCGCTCGCGTTCGGCGCGGTGCACCTCGTGCACCTCGGGACGGTGTGGGTGGGGCTCGGAGTCGTCGCGCTCGCGATGTGCGTCGCGGCGCGCGCCGGCACGCGACGCCCGCTCGCCGTGTGGCTGTTCGTCGTCGGACCCGTCCACCTCGTGTGCTCGGTCCTCGCGCTCGACGTGTCGTACGCGATCGCGCAAGGAGGCTACGTCCCCCTCGGCGGACTGCGCGACGCCGCGGGCTTCCGCGAGTTCGTCGCCGAGGTGCGGGCGAACGACTCGGCACTCGCCTACGTCTGGCACGACTGGTTCCTCGTGGCGCCGGCGCTGTGGGTGCTCGCGCTCCTCGCCCTGTTCCGGACCAGCACCCGCGCGCTCGCGCTCGTCGCCCTCGCGGGCAGCGTGCCCGCGCTCGTCTCCTGGAGCGGCATGCGCGAGGTGTCGCTCGGCGGCTACTTCCTCTCCGTCGCACCGTTCCTCGCGATCGGCGCGGCGGCGGGGGCGAGGTCGCTCGCGGAGCTCACCGGTCGACCGCGCGTCGCGACCGTCACGCTCTTCGCGGCGATCGCGCTGCACGCCGTCCTCGGGTACCGCGCGGTGCACGACGACGAGCGGGTGCGCGAGGGTGCGATCGGTGTCGCGCGCGCGGGCGACGCCGCGGTGCTGCTCCCCGACGGCGGCTACCTGCTCTCCGCGTCGCCGTCGTACCAGCTCGTGAGCGCGCGACACCCCGCCGTGATCGAGCTCGACGTCTACCGCGAGGTCTGGACCGCCGACCGATCGGGTCTCGACCCCGAGGCGGTCGTGCCCGCGCGTCTCCCGGCGATCGCCGCGCTCGTCGCCGCGCACGCACCGCGACTCCTGTGGGACCGCGGGTGGCGCGGCGAGCGCGCGGAGCACCCCGAGCTCGCCCGCTTCGTCGAACCGCTCGAGCGCCTGATCGAGCGATCCTTCGAGTTCGAGCGCGAGGAGCGCGACGGTCGCGAGTACTGGCGCCTCCTCGGGCTGCGCGCCGCGACCGGCGGCTGAGCCCGCCGGTTACCATCCGCGCGTGTTCACCGGGATCGTCGAAGCCGTCGCGCGCGTGCGCGCGTTCGAACGTCGGGGCGACGGCGCGCGCCTCGTCGTGCCGTCGCCGTGGTCCGGCTCCGAGGAGCCGTCGCTCGGCGACAGCGTCGCGGTCTGCGGCTGCTGCCTGACCGTCGTCGAGGGCGAGCCCGGCGCGCTGACCTTCGACCTCTCCGCCGAGACGCTGCGACTCACGCGCTTCGGTGGACTCGCCGAGGGCGCGCCGCTCAACCTCGAGCGCGCGCTGCGCCTCGGCGACCGCCTCGGCGGCCACCTCGTGAGCGGGCACGTCGACGGCATCGGTCGCGTCGTCTCGATCGACGGCGACCGCGAGGGCGGTTGGACCTACCGCTTCGAGGTGCCGGCCGGTTTCGAGCGCTACCTGATCGAGAAGGGCAGCGTCACGATCGACGGCATCAGCCTGACCGTCGTCGCGCCGAGCGCGCGCGAGTTCGAGGTCGCCGTGATCCCCGCGACGTTCGACCACACGAACCTCGGCACCGCGCGCCCCGGCGACCGCGTGCACCTCGAGGCCGACCAGGTCGGGAAGTGGATCGAGCGACTCTTCCCCGGGTCCGACGCCTCAGGACTTCGTTAGGAATCGAGCCCGTGCTGCGCGGCCCGCCGGCCGCGCACACCACGCAGCGCGCCGCTTCGCGACGCGCAGATTCACAGGGAGCCGGGGAGAACGGGGAGGTCGGAGGGTTCCGACGATCGATGAGCCGTTGCGGCACGCGGCGACATCGGGTCGTTGGAGTCGTCGAGTTGCGGGGCGACGCGCATTCGTTCCTCCCCGTCCTCCCCGGCTCCCTGTGAATCGTGTGGTCCCGGCGCCGGAGGCGCCGTTCGGGGTGCGCCGGGGCGTTCGATCAGTCCCGATCAGAACGCACTGAACAACACACTCGTCAGCGTCGAGATCGGCGCCGCCTCGCGGTAGTCCTCGAGGCTCCTCGTCAGCGTCTTCACCGCGAGCTTCAGCTCCTTCCCGATCTCGTCGTCGACGAGCAGCATGCCGAGCGTGCCCTCGCCGTCGGCGAGGCCCTTCGTGACCTTCGAGAGGTCGGCGAAGGTGTTGTTCGCGTTGACGTAGAGCTCGTCGGACTGGAAGAGGCGGCCCATCGTGCCCTTGCCGTCGACGAGGTCCTTCGACACCTTCTCGAGGTTCGCGACGAGGTTGCCGCCGCTCTCCGCGGTCGCTTCGTCGGTGAAGATCTTGCCGACGAGACCCTTGCCCTCGCGCACGCCCGACGTGATCTCCGAGATGTCGGAGAAGGTCGCGCTCGCATCGCTGACGAGGGACTTCGCCTGGTCCTTGAGCTCGGCGTCGTTGAGCGCGGCGGCGACGATCCCGTCACCCGTTCGCGCGTCGCTGACGAGTCCCTGGAGCTCGGTCGCGGCGGCGTCGACGTCCTTCCCCGTCCCGAGCCAGGCGTCGTAGAACTCGCGCGTCGCGAACATCGCGCCCAGCGTGCCCTCGCCGGCGGAGAGCTTGCGCGTGAGCTCGGCGACGTCGCCCGACGCCGCTTCGAAGTTGCTCAACGTCTTGCTGAGGTTCCCGGCGGCGCCGCCCTCCTGGAGTTCGTCCACGATCGCGTTGAGCTTCGCCACGAGTTCGCTCACGCCCTCGTCGCCGCCGAGCGCGTCGCCGAGGCCCTGGAAGGCCGAGAACAGGCCGGGCGCGACGGTTCCGCGGAGCGGCTGGTCGAGCCCGATCTCCGGTGAGCCCGGCGTGCCGGGCTCGACGTCCACGCGGTGTCCGCCGAGCGCCGTGGCCTCCTTGATGACGATCGAGTAGTCCTTGCGCAGGCGGACGTCCTCCTCGATCGAGAGCGTCGCGACGATGCGCTGTTCCTCCGGGGCGTTCGGGTCGTACACGAGGCGCAGCACACGCCCGGTGCGCCTCCCGGCGAGCAGCACGGAGTCGCCCTCGCGCAGACCGCCGGCGTCGGGGAAGAGCACCTGGACCTCGCTGCGGCTGCTGAACAGTGCGACGTCCGCCATGAAGAGCGTGTAGTAGCCCAGCACGAAGAGCGTCAGGATGACGAACAGTCCGACGTAGAAATGACGCATGGCTCGGGGCTCGCGGGGTTCGGCTCTCTTTGGTCTCGGCGGCGTGTCGCGCCGTGTGGTCGGGGTCAGTCGGGGTCCTTGCCGAGGAACTCGCGCAGGCGCGCGTCGTCGCTCCGCAGGAACTCGTCCTTCGGGAGGTCGACGACGATGCTGCCCTTGTCGAGGAGGACGCAGCGGTCCGCGACGGTGCGCACGCACGAGAGCAGGTGCGTCACCACGACCGACGTGATGTCGAGTCGGTCCTGGAGGTCGCGGATGATGGTGTTGATGGCCTGCGACGTCTGCGGGTCGAGCCCGGCGTTGGGCTCGTCGTAGAGGATGATCTCGGGGTCGGTGACGAGTGCGCGCGCGAGTCCCACCCGCTTGCGCATGCCGCCCGAGAGCTCGGACGGCATCTTCGACTCGATCCCGGGGAGCCGCACGAGCTCGAGGCGCTGGGCGACGCGCTCGCGGATCTCCGAGTCCGAGAGCTTCGTGTTCTCGCGCAGGGGGAGCGCGACGTTCTCGCCGACGTCGAGCCAGTTGATCAGCGCGCCGTCCTGGAAGAGGTAGCCGATGCGCCGCCGCAGCTCGGAGAGCTCGCGCCCGCCGATCGTCGCCATGTCGTGGCCGTCGACCTCGACCGTCCCCGAGTCCGCCTGCATGAGCCCGACGACGTGGCGCAGGGTCACGGACTTGCCGGTGCCCGACGGCCCCATGACGACGAGGGCCTCGCCGCGCCGGACCTCGAGGTCGAGTCCGTCGAGCACGCGTCTGCCGCCCAGGACCTTCACGACCTTCGAGAAGCGGATGAGGACGTCGCTGCGCGTCGCGCGTCCCTCGGCTCCCTTCTTCGCGCTCGCCGTCGTCATCCGAGGTCGGGGAGGAAGGAGTAGAAGAAGTACGTCAGGAAGTAGTTCGACACGATGATCAGCACGATCGAGTCGCGGACGGCGCGGCGCGTCGAACCGCCGACCCCGACGGCGCCGCCCGAGGTGCGGATGCCGCACGAGCAGGCGACCGAGGCGATGATCAGGCCGAAGACGAACGACTTGAACAGGCCCGTGTAGACGTCCTTGGGCAGCGTGAGGAACGAGTCGGGCGTCTTCAGCGCCTCCACGGCCGAGTCGAAGTAGAGCTGCGTCTCGACGCCGAGCTGCGACGAGGAGACCAGGGCTCCGCCGCAGATCCCGACGGCGTCGCACAGCACCGTGAGCAGCGGGCAGGCGATCGCCAGCGCGACGACGCGCGGCATCACGAGGAAGTCGACGCGGTCCACGGAGAGGATCTCGAGCGCCGCGAGCTCGTCCGAGACCTTCATGGTCCCGAGCTCGGCCGCGAGCGCGCTGCCCGACGTCGCCGCGAGGATGATGCCCGTGATGAACGGACCCATCTCGCGCGCCATGGAGAGCGAGACGATCGTCCCGATCTGGTCCTGCTGGCCGAACCGCGCGAGTTCGACGCCGGTCTGCAGCGTGAGGATCATCCCCGCGAACAGGCCGACGAACAGGATGACGTGCACGACGCCGACGCCCGCCGAGAAGAGCTGGTCGAGCGCCGCGACGCGGCGCCGCCACAGGTGCGGCAGTCGCACGACGGCCTGGGCGAGCAGGAGCAGCTCGTAGCCGAGGAGGTCGCAGGTCTCGCGGAACGCCTTGATCATCGCGTGGGGTCCTCCGGTGAGGCCGAGTTCACGGCACCGCCGGACGTTCGAACTCGCGCGGCCAGCCGGGTCCGGGCAGCGCGGGCATCAGGATCCCAGGGTCGCAGGACGGCGGACCGCTGCGCCAGCGCAGCAGGCCGAACAGGAACGACGTCTCGCTGACGAGTCCGTCGGGTCGCTCGATCGTCCGCTCCGACCACAGGCCGGTGACGGACCAGCGCGTCTCGACGCCGCTCGACTCGCGGCGGTAGAGGCCGAGCCAGGCGCGCTCGCGCTCGATCGGACCGTCGGTCTCCCAGGCCATGACCTCCCACAGCCAGCCGAAGTGGAAGTCGATCACGCTCGAGCGCATGAGCGGGTCGAGCGAGAACACCGCCGTCCGGCGCCACTCCTCCTTCTGTTCGTAGCGCCACAGCGGCCACACGCGTCGCCAGGCCTCGAGCTGCGGCGCGGCCGAACCGGGAGGGCGGCGCAGGTCCCACTGCTGGTAGAAGGGCAGCACGTAGAAGCTCGCGCGACGGTAGCCCGGCGTGTCCTCGTCGATGTCGTGGACGATCGGCCAGGCGTAGGTCCGCGACGTCATGCCGTCGCCCCTGAAGTAGCCGTAGAAGGGCCAGATGCGGAAGCGCTCCTCCGCGTTCGGGTCGAGCCCGCCGCCCTGCAGACGCACGAACGGCCACGGACCGTCCCAGGCCCAGAACGCGCCCTTGCCGCCCTCCTCCGTCGCGCCGCGCGGGTCGTACGCGAACCCGAAGAAGGGCCAGAGGAAGCTGTGCGAGCGGTACGTGCCGACCGCGGTGCGACCGTAGAGCGGGAGGATCGCGAAGGAGCGCTTCCGGTTCGCACGCTCCTTCCACAGGCCTTCGACCGACCAGTGTCCGATCGGCCACAGCACGAACCACCGGTCGAACTTGCCCGGCTCGGCGTTGCGACCGACGAGCGGCCACACGCGCCAGTGCGAGCCCGCGCCGCCGTACTCCCACCCGAAAACGGGGAAGAGCACGTTGTGCATGACCGAGTTCCCGCGCCGTGCGCTCACGTAGAGCGGGAACAGGAAGAAGCGGACGCGGTCCCAGGTGAGGAACTTGTCGAGCTCGCCGTAGATCGGGAACAGGCCGACCTTGTTCGCGCCGCGCGCGTTGCGCGACCAGATCAGGCCGGGGAGGACGAGCAGGTCGAACTCGCGCTCGGGCGCGCCCTCCGGCAGCGTCTCGCCCTTCGCGCGCGCCGCCCAGTCCGCCGGCGCCGAGCGCCAGTAGAAGAGCGGGACCAGCACGGCCCACGTGCTGTCGCCCTTCTTGCGCCAGTAGCCGAGCGGCACGAGGAAGTCCGCCTTCTCCTCGTCGACGCCGACGCGGCGCCAGCCCCAGATCGGCTTGAGCGCGCGCACCTGGAGCTCGTTCGTGACGGCGTCGAAGCGCTCGAAGTACATCCCGCCCGCGGCCTCGCGCTCGACCGCGCCGTTCGACGTCGCCATCTGCGTCCAGAACGGAGCGAGGTGCACGTCCGCGTCGAGCGCCGCGCACCCCTGGAGGAGCGCGGCGACGAGCGAGAGGATCGCGGCGAGGAACGAACGCATCGTGCGGGGGACGAGTGCGGCGGGACGAGCGGTCGTGCGCTCCCTGAGGAGGACCGTGCGGACCACCGAGGAGGAGGACCGGGGAGGAGCGTCGGGCCGACCTCGATCGCGGCGCGAGCGGGAGCGAACCGTGTTCCGGCGCGGGGATCCTACCCGCCGGCGCGCTACGATCCCGCGCGCTCGTCGGGTCCGATGTCCCGCTCTCCGCAGCGACCGCGTCGTCGGTCCGTCGCGGGACCGTCCCGACGCCGATCGAGACCCATGTCGATGACGACCTTCCTGAGCGGCATCCAGCCCAGCGGCCGTCCGCACCTCGGCAACTACTTCGGCGCCATGCTCCAGCACGTGGAGGCGTCGAAGCAGCCCGGGGAGCACCTCTATTTCATCGCCGACTACCACTCGCTCACGACCAGCGAGGACCCGCAGGTGCTGAGGACGTGGGTCCGCGAGCTCGCCGCGACCTACGGCCGTCGCGCTCGGGCTCGACGTCGAGAACGCCGCGCTCTTCCGCCAGAGCGACGTGCCCGAGGTCCAGGAGATCACCTGGCTGCTCTCGTGCGTGACCGGCATGGGCCTGCCTCTGGAGCGCGCACTCCCGCCAAGACAAGGTCGCCAAGGGCATCAAGCTGTCGGTCGGCTGTTCACGTACCCCGTGCTCATGGCCGCCGACATCCTGGCCTACGACCTCGACGCCGTCCCGGTCGGCAAGGACCAGGTCCAGCACGTCGAGATGGCGCAGGACATGGCGCAGCACTTCAAAACGCGCGCTACGGCGAGGTCTTCCGCCGGCCGGAGGCGCGGCTCGCCGCGAACGAGAACCCGCAGAAGGTGCCTGCCTGACGGCGAGAAGATGAGCAAGAGCTACGGCAACGGCGTCTGGATTCGAGTCCGGCAAGCCGCTCAAGAAGCCGCATCGGATCGCTCGTGACCGATACCGTCCGCCGGAGGAGACGCATGACCCCGGAATCGCTGCTGATCTTCGAGTTCCTCGCGCTGTTCCTCGACGCGGGCGAGCTCGACGAGTGGAAGGCGCGGGTGCGAGCGGGGGGGCAGGGCGCGCCCGGCTACGGCCACTTGAAGGTGCGTCTCGTCGAGGCGATCGAGGACCACTTCGCGACGGCGCGCGCGCGCTTCCGCGAGCTCCTCGACGACCCGGCCCAGCTCGACGCGATCCTCGCGCGCGGCGCGGAGCGCGCCCGTGCGCGGGCCGTCGCCGTGCGCGACCGCGCGTTCCTCGCGTGCGGACTCCGCTGAACCACGATCCGACGAAGAACGAGCACGAAGGAGCTCCGGACATGCGCCGCATCGCCTCTCTCTCGACCGCACTCGTCCTCGGCGCGCTCGCCGCCTGCGGCGGCACGCGCGCCCACCAGCAGGCCGCCGATCCGACCGTCGACGTCCCGCCGCCCTGGACGGAGGAGTTCACGACGGCGGGCACGCTGATCGCGAACACGATCGTCGTCGAGGGACCCGCGGGTCTGCGCGGGCACTGCGCCGGACAACAGGACGAGTCGAAGATCGACTACGAACTCTCGACGACGGACCGCGGGCTGGTGCAGACCTTCACGCTCGTCGCGGGCAGCGGCGGGACGGAGATCCGCGGTTGGATCGACCGTTGGGAGCTGTTCGCGTTCGAGAAGCTCGTCATCGTCGAGCGGCCGACGCGCGGCGGCGAGGTCGTGGTGCGCGCGATCGGCGACGTCGTGTTCGCGGGCCCGGGCGGCGAGACGCGCGCACCGAGCTTCGAGCGCCGCGCGCGGGCGGGCCGGTGACGTGAGTCGCGCGTCGACCACGAGGTCCGGAGCGAGGAGGGCGGCGCTCGCCGTGCTCGGACTCGTGGTCGCGTTCCTCGCGGCGTGCGGTTCGACCCGACTCGAGCCGTGGGACCCGCGGCCGGGGCCGTACGACGCGCTCGACGACGCGTCGCTCGCCGAGCTCGACGACGTGCGCGTCGAGTTCGACCGCGGCGACCTCGACGAAGCGCTCTCACGGGTCCGCGCGCTCCTCGCCGCGAACCCGAAGAACCTCTTCGTCGCGTCGTTCGCACAGGACGTCGAGCTCGAGTGGTTGCGCCAGGGACGGTCGTTGCCGGAACTCGACCGCGCGCTCGCGGCGTCGACGCTCCCCGACGAGGGGGCGCCCGCCGTGCGTCTGCGACGCTGGTACCGACTGCGCGCGGAGTCCGACCGGTCGGCGTTCCGACTCGTGCTCGCCGCGCGCGCGGAGGACGACGGCGTCGCCGCGCTGCGACTGCTCGACGAGGCGATCGCGACCGATCCCGCGTGCGTCTGGGCGCACTTCGGACGCGCGTTCGTGCTCTTGCAGCAGGGAGACCTCGCGGCGTGCAAGCAGTCGCTCGACCGCGCCATCGCGCTCGACCCCGGGCACCCGCGCGTGCGTCGACTCGAGGCGACGCTGCTCGAGAAGCTCGCGCAGGGCGAGCTCGCGTACGACCTGCTCGTGACGTGGACGCGCGAGGTCGCCTCGGACCCGCGCGTCTCGGACGGCGAGCTGATCGACGCGCACCTCGACCTCGCGTCGTTCGAGCTGCTCGTCGAGAAGGACCCCGAGGCGGCGCTGCTGCGACTCTCCGCCCTGCGCACGGACGACCCCGGTCGCAACGCGCGCCTCGCACTGATCGAGTCGACCTGCCACGCGGACCTCGAGGACTACGAGAGTGCGCTCGACGCGGCGCGTCGCGCGCGTCTGTACGCACCTTCCAACTACCTCTCGTGGCAGCAGGAGGCGCTCCTGCTCCAGCGCGGGGTCGGCGACCTCGAGGGCGCGCTCGAGGCGTGGCGCACGGTGGCGGAACTCGCGTCGGAACGATCGGGCACCGATCCGTCGGCAGCGCGCGCCGGTGCTCGCGGCGAACGCGACGATCGAGCGGCTCGAGGCGCGCCTCGAGGCTCTCCGGTGCGAGCGCGCGGGTGAAGCCGCCGCTGAAGGACGGCGACGCGCGCCGTGATCGCCGTCGTCCAGCGCGCGTCGCGCGCCGCCGTCACGGTCGACGGCGCCGAGGTCAGCGCGGTCGAGAGGAGCCTGCTCATTGCTGCTCGGCGTCCTGCGCGGGGACGAGGACGAGGCGCGGCGACTGGCCGAGCGCACCGCGCGCTACCGCGTCTTCCCCGACGCCGAGGGGCGCATAGACCGCTCCCTGCTCGACGTCAGGGCGGCGCGCTCGGTCGTCAGCCAGTTCACGCTCGCCGCCGACGGCCGCCGCGGGCGCCGGCCCTCCTTCGACCGGGCGGCAGCGCCGGGAACTCGCGGAGCCCCTGTGCAACAACTACACGGACGCCCTCGCGGGCCGGCGTCGCCGTCTCGACGGGCGTCTTCGGCGCGATGATGGACGTGGAATCGGTGAACCGCGGACCGGCGACCTTTCTGCTGGTCGAGGGGCCGGACCGGCCCTCGCGGCGCCCCGGCGTGGGGGCGCCTGAGTTCCCAACTCCTTTCCGCCTGAGACTCGGCGGCGTCCGGAGCCGGGGTCGATGGGGCCAGGGTCGGAGGGAACCCGCGAGGGCGCGGGTTCCGTCGTTCCCCGACAGGGGGACGCAAGTCCAGGACCGACCGGGGTTTGAATGGTCCGCCGCGCACTGCGCCCCCGCGGGGCTCCGGAACTCCCTCCGGACCGCGTTGAGGCTCTCCCTCCTCCCCACACCAGCGACTTCGAGTCCCAGACCACCACGAAGAAGGACCTGGTCAACCGCATCGCGGACGAGACCAGTCAGACCAAGGTCGTGGTGAGGACCGTTGATCCAGCGGTTCCTGGACGAGGTCATCGACGAGCTCGCCAAGGGCAACCGGCTCGAGTTCCGCGAGTTCGGCGTCTTCGAGGTCCGCGAGCGCGCGGCCCGTCGCGCCCAGAACCCGAGGACCCTCGAAGGTCGAGGTGCCGAGCAAGCGCGTCGTGAAGTTCAAGGTCGGCCGCCTCATGCGCGAGCGCGTCGAGGATCCGCCGCCGCCGCCGGAGAAGCCGACGCCGAAGGCCGTCGACAAGCCCGAGCCGGCCGCACCGCCGATCCCGCGCCCCAGCTCGAACTCGCCGTTCTGAGCGCCCCCTCGCGGCGGAGATCAAGGCCACCCGACGGGTACGCACGGCAGCTCCTCGGAACGCACCGAGCCGACGCGAGCGCGAGGACGCGGTCGAGGACTTCGCGTCCTCGCGCCTTCTCCATCACGGGCGGAGGCCCGTCGCTCGGGTCTACGGCACGAGCTCGAGACGCAGCGCGTTCGTCGTCGCGACCGCGAAGGTCGCGAGGTCGACGGTGAGCGCGGCGTGGTGCAACGGCCGGTGAACGCCGTGGCGACGTTCGGGGAGCGAAGCTCGCCTCGCCGGTGCCGTTCGCACCGAGGACGCCGAGCGTGCCGACGAGTCCGACCGAGCCCGGCGCCAACAGCGTGGCGTCGGTGTAGGCGTCCTGCACGAGCGGCAGCGTGACGCTCCCGAGCGGCACGCCGGGCGCCGTCCCCGACATGCTGCCGAGCAGCAGGTACACGTCGCCCGTCCCGTCGGCACCGAGTGCGAGGCGCATCACCTGGCGGCCGCCGGTCGCCGTCGAGATCGCCGCGAAGCTCGCTTCGTCGAGCGACCACGCGATGCCGTTCCCGCGCGTGTAGAGGCGCTGGTAGGCGAACGCGCCGATGTCGGACCGCGTGCCGTCCGCGTCGAACTTCGCCGGGTCGCCGCGGTCGATGCAGGGCGAGTTCGGAAGGAGGTGCAGGTCGACGGTGCCGAACTCGTCGACGAAGCGCGGCACGCCGTCGACGTTGCCGACGCCCGCGTAGCCGCCGAGCACGTTCGACCACGTGACGACGGGCGAGCCGGCGAGCTCGTCCGGCGTGTTCCCGCGCACGATCGAGTTCACGATCTTCGCGGCGCCGTAGACGCCGCCGCCCGTCGCGTTGCCGTTCTGCGCGAGGTTGCCGACGATCGTGCAGCTCTCGATGGTCGTCGTCGGCGTCGCCCAGACGCCGCCGCCGTAGCTGCCGAAGACGTTGCCGAAGGCGCGGTTGTTCGCGACGACGCAGTGGTCGAGGTGCACCGTCGCGCTCGAGTGGACGGTCACGCCCGCACCGTGGGCCGGATCGCCCTGGATGATCGTGTTCGCGACGACGAAGCAGTTCCTGATCTCGCAGGTGCCGCCGGTCAGGTAGAGACCGCCGCCGTCCGCCGAGGAGACCGTGTTCTGCGCGACGACGCAGTCCTCCATGTTCGGCGAGCCGTAGACGCCGCCGCCGTGGGCCAGCGACGCGCCGTTCTGGAGGATCGCACAGCGTCGCATCGTCGGCGAGCCCGACACGCCGCCGCCGAACTTGCCGTGGTTCAGCGTGACGATGCAGTCCTCGATCGTCGGCGTCGAGCCCGACGCCTGGATGCCGCCCGCGCCGATCGTCGCCGTGCCGTTGCGGATCGTGAGGCCCTGGAGACGCGCGTTCGCGGTCTGTCCGGCGTCGAAGCGCACGACGGGTCCGGCGCCGCCGCCGTCCACGATCGTCGCCGTCGGTCCGCCGAGCCCGATCACGGCGGTCCTTGCCGTCGAAGTGGAGTTGTTCGACGTACGTGCCGGGCTGGACCAGCACGCGGTCGCCCGCGACCGAGGCGTCGATGGCCGCCTGGATGCTCTGTCCGGGCGCGACGACGACGTCGTTCGCGAAGCAGTGGGGGTGACGAGGGCCGCGAGCAGCGCGGCGACGAGGGGAGGCGTTTCGACATGGTCGTCGTTCGTTGGTCCGGTCGTGTGGTGGCGTGGCGCGCGACGACTCGGGCGTCGCGCCGGACCATGTCTATTCCTCTCGTCGACGAGGCCACATGACGTTCCCTTCACGGAGCGCGACTTCGTGTGCGCGCGACGAGCCCTGCGCCCGTCGTCGCGCACTAGACTCTCCGACGGCCCGCTCGAACTTCGCACTCCGACCCATGCTCCACCGCTTCGCACCGATCGTCCGCTCGACCGCCGTCGCACTCGTCGTGCTGTGCGCGTCGTTCGTCCCGTCCGTGCGCGCACAGGACTGGCCGAGCGGCGAGGACCACTGGAACCTCGGTGCGATCGGGGCGAAGGCGCTGACCGGTGTCGCGTCGCGACCGCAGGCCGATGCGTCGGGCAAGGTGTCGGTCAGCGGCGACGTGCCGTTCCTCGACGGCGGTCCGGCGGAGTTGGTGCTCGCCGAGGTCGCGGCCGACGGACCTGCGGCAGCCGCGGGGCTCGCGCCCGGCGACGTGCTGGTCGCGGCAGGCGGCAAGAAGTTCAAGGAGGACGAGTCGCTGGCGGCGCTCGCGAAGGCGATCGCCAAGGCGCGTGCGGACGACGGCGAGCTCGAACTCACCGTCGAGAAGAAGGGCGGCGACAAGGAGAAGGTCGTCGTGAAGCTCGACGTGCTCGGTCGCGAGGGGAAGGACCCCGTCTCGACGGAGGCGCGCTCGCTCGCGTACGAACGCGCCGCCGCGTGGCTCGCCGAGGCGCAGCAGGACGACGGCGGACTCGCCGCCGGGCTCTCCGGCGAGAACGGTCGCGTCGTCGCGACGTCGCTCGCCGGTCTCGCGTGGATCGCGGGCGGCTCCGACCTCGAGAGCGGGCCGTACAAGGAACAGGTCGCGGACGCGTTCACCTACGTGAACGGGCGGATGGGAGCGCTCGGCGCGAACCCGCTGCCGAAGCCCGATCCCGGTCAGCCCAACTGGGACCAGTCGAACTGGGCCGTCGTCTACGCCGGGATCTTCCTCGGCGAGTTGCAGGCGCACACGCCGAACGACGCGGCGAAGGACACGCTGGGGTGGATCGCGAAGACGCTCGCCGAGCGGCAGGAGAGGAGCGGCGGCTACGCGCACGGTCCGGGCGGGAAGAACGCCTTGGACTACGTCGAGCTCAACATCGTCGGTTCGATCGCGCTGATGGCGTACGGCGCCTGCCACCGTGCGGGCGTCGAGGTCGACGAGGACGCGGTGGACCGGCTCGTCGAGTACCTCGATGCGAGCTCGTCGGGCGGCGGTGTCGGCTACTCGACGGGAGCGGGCCAGCAGGGCATCGGCAACATCGGTCGCACGGTGCCGGCCTGGCGCGGCATGGTGCTGATGGAGCGCGGCCGCGACGGCTTCGCGAAGCAGATGCAGGGCTACGCCAGGAAGGAGTCGCAGAACTTCCTCGGGGGTCACGCCTCGCTCATGCACCACATCTTCTTCGGCGGCCTCGGGGCGCACGCGCTGTCGTCGAAGGACGGTTCGAAGTGGTGGGACGCGATGGAGCGCGAGGTCGTGCTCGCGCAGGACCACCGCGGTGCGTTCCACAGCCGACCGTTCCAGGAGACCGCCAACCTCGGCAGCAACAGCGACGCGACCATGGGCCTGCCCTGGACCACCGCGTCGTGGGCGATCCTGCTGGTGCTCGACCGGAAGGACGCGGGGCTGCCGTTGCTCGTCGGGGCGGACTGACGCGCGCGAGGCATGGCGCGGCCTGCCGGCCGCGCAGGGGAACGCAGCGCGCCACTTCGTGCCGCGCGAACTCACGAAGTTCACAGGGAGCCGGGGAGGACGGGGAGAGCTGTTGCGAACTGCATCGCAACTCACGATTGCAGCAACGTGCGATAGCCGCGCGCCGCATTCGTTCGCCGATCATCGGAGTCGAGGCGCCTCCCCGATCTCCCCGGCTCCCTGTGAATCGTGTGTTCCGGCGCCGCAGGCGCCGTCCGGGTCACGCGGCGGTGAACCCGATCACGGCCGCGCCTGCGCCCGCTCCACGACGGACGCGGCACGCGCGGCGAAGGGGGCCGCCGCACGCAGACCGCGGTCGACGTCCTCGAGGAGGTCGTCCACGTGCTCGATGCCGACGCTGAGTCGGACCAGACCGTCGGCGAGGCCGGCCTTGCGGCGCTCCTCGGCCGGGATCGCGGCGTGCGTCATGATCGGCGGCACCTCGATCAGCGACTCGACGCCGCCCAGGCTCTCGGCGAGCGTGAAGACCTCCGTCGCGTTGCAGAACGCGACGCCCGCGTCCACGCCGCCGTCGAGCTCGAAGCTCACCATCCCGCCGAAGCCCTTCATCTGCCGCTTCGCCAGCTCGTGCTGCGGGTGCGACGCGAGCCCCGGGTAGATCACGCGGTCGACGAGCGGACTGTTCTCGAGGTGCTTCGCGATCGCGAGCGCGTTCTCGCAGTGGCGGTCCATGCGGACGTGCAGCGTCTTGATGCCGCGCAGCACGAGGAACGCGTCCATCGGACCGAACTGCGCGCCGACCGCGTTCTGGTGGAACGCGATCTCCTCGCGCAGCTTCGGGTCGTTGCCCACGACGGCGCCGCCCACCACGTCGGAGTGCCCGCCGAGGTACTTCGTGAGGCTGTGCACCACGAGGTCGGCGCCGAGCTCGAGCGGCTGCTGGAGGTAGGGCGACGCGAAGGTGTTGTCGACCACGCACGTCGCGCCGTGCTGGTGCGCGAGCTTCGCCGCGCCCGCGATGTCGACGAGCTTCAGCAGCGGGTTCGTCGGCGTCTCGAGGTAGAGGTAGTCCGCCTTCTTCTTCCCGAGCGCCTTCTCGACGTTCGCGAGGTCGCTCGCGTCGACGAACTCGAAGTCGACGCCGAACTGCCCGAAGCAGCGCATGAACAGGCGGTGCGTCCCGCCGTAGAGGTCGTTGCTCGCGACCACGCGCGCGCCGCTGCGCAGGCGCTGGACGAGCGCGGCGATGCCGGCGAGCCCGCTCGCGAAGCAGAGGCCCCACTTCGCGCCCTCGAGGTCGGCCAGGGCGTTCTCGAGCACCGTCCGCGTCGGGTTGGTCGTGCGCGAGTACTCGTAGCCCTGGCGCGGCTCGCCCGGCGCGGTCTGCTCGTACGTGGAATTGAAGTAGACCGGCGTCATGAGCGCCCCGTTCTCGGGGTTCGGCTCCTGTCCGGCGTGGATCGCGCGCGTCTCGAATCGGCTCTTGTCGGTGCTCATGGCTCGTCGTCCGTGGTGGGGAGGGGGAGTGTGCCATGCGGGAGCCCGTCCCCGGCTGACGATCGGCCCGTTCGGCGCTACCCTGCTGCGCTCGCGGCTCGGGGACGAGTCGCGCTCTCCCATGACGGCCCCGCTGCGCATCGCCATGTGGTCCGGTCCGCGGACCATCTCGACCGCGCTCCTGCGTTCTTTCGCCAACCGCGCCGACACGGTCGGCGTCGACGAACCCTTCTACGCGCACTACCTCGACCGGACGGGCAAGCAGCACCCGGGTCGCGACGAGGTGCTCGCCGCGCAGCCCGTCGAGGCCGACGACGTCGTGAAGGAGCTGCTCCTCCCGCTGCCGCGCGGCCGGACGGTGCAGTACCAGAAGCAGATGGCGCACCACCTGCTGCCGAGCGTGCCGCTCGAGTGGCTGACCGAGGTACGGAGCGCCTTCCTCCTGCGCGACCCCGCGCACGTCATCGCGAGCTACGTGCGCGTCGTGCCCGACGCGTCGCCCGCCGACCTCGGCATGCCGCAGATGGCGGTGCTGTTCGAGCGGGAGTGGGAGCGGACGGGCGAGGTGCCGCCGGTCGTCGACAGCGCCGACCTCCTGCGCGACCCGCGCGGCGTGCTGACCCGGTTGTGCGAGCGCCTCGGCATCCCCTTCGACGAGCGTCAGCTCGCCTGGTCACCTGGCCCGCGCCCCTGGGACGGCGTGTGGGCGCGCTACTGGTACGCGAAGGTCGAACAGTCGACCGGCTTCGGTCCGCACAGGGACGACAAGGTCGAGCTCCCCGGTCGCTTCGCGCAGCTCCACGAGGAGTGCGAGCGCCACTACCGGCAGCTGTGGGAGCACCGCATCAGGCCCTGAGTTCCTCCGTGCCCGAGGCGTGCGCGCGGCCTGCCGGCCGCGCGAGCTTCGCTCACGAGGATTAGGAGGAATAGGAGAACGCCCGGGCGTGGTCCTCATTGTTCCTCCGTTTCCTCTGTCGAGCGAATCTCGCGCGGCCGGCAGGCCGCGCGCACGCCTCGCGAGCAGATCCCTCTGAGACATCTCTCATGCTCCAACGCTTCGACGAACGCAACAAGGACCTCGTGGTCAATGTCGGCGGGAAACTCGTCCACCGCGACGCGGCCGGCGTGTCGCCCTTCGACTCCGTGGTCCAGGGCGGCGACGCCGTGTGGGAGGGACTGCGCCTCTACGACGGGCGGATCTTCGAGCTCGAAGCGCACCTCGACCGACTCGTGAACTCGGCGAAGGCACTGGGCTTCGCGTCGATCCCCGAGCGCAAGGTGATCGTCGAGGAGATCCGCCGCACGCTCGAGGCCAACGGCATGCGCGACGGCGTCCACATCCGCCTCACCTTGACGCGCGGCGTCAAGGTCACGAGCGGCATGGACCCGCGGCTCAACCGGAGCGGTCCCACGCTGATCGTGCTCGCCGAGTGGAAGGCTCCGGTCTACGACAAGAGCGGACTGAAACTGATCACGAGCTCGGTGCGCCGCCCCGGCCCCGACGTGCTCGACCCCAAGATCCACCACAACAACCTGATCCAGTCGATCCTCGCCAAGATCGAGGCCAACGCCGCGGGCGCAGACGACGCGATCCTGCTGGACGGCAGCGGCTTCGTCGCCGAGACGAACGCCACGCACCTCTTCCTCGTCGACCGCGACGAGGGCCGCAAGGGTTCGATCGTGCGCACGCCGCGCACCACGGCCTGCCCCGAAGGCGTCACGCGCCGCGCGGTGCTCTCGATCTGCGTGGAACACGGCGTCCCGCACGAGGTCGCGGACCTCTCGCTCGCGCAGTTCCACCGCGCCGACGAGGTGTTCTGCACCGGCACGATGGGGGAGCTCGCGCCCGTCGTCGAGATCGACGGCCGCACGATCGGCGACGGTCGGCCCGGCCCCGTGACGAAGCGGCTCTCGCAGCTCTTCTCCGAGCGCACCCAGTTCCTCGGGACGCGCGTCGTGGATCGCGTCGCGGAGTGAACCGCGCTCGGCGGCTTCGAGTAGATTGCGCCCGCCATGGGCAGCCGTCGGGAGAGGAAGCTCCGCCAACAGCGCGAGCACCGCGACGTCGACGCCGTCGTCCGCGCGGACGGCTTGACGGACGCGCCGTCGCTCGCGGACCTCGCGGCGGACGCGCTCGACTTCGCGGCGGTCGTCGCGCACCTCGCGCCGCTCGCGGCCTCGGCGCTCGGTCGGCGCGCGGTGGAGGAGCTGTCGCCGCGCGACGACGACGGCGCGCGCGGCGGCGGCGCGCCTCGTCGAGCTGCTCGCGCTCGAGGGCGCCGAGCCGCCGACGAGCGACCTCGCCGACCCGGTGCACGCCTGCGCGACGCGAGCCGGTACTCGCGCGTGCTGTCGGCCGAGGACCTCGTGAAGTTGCTCGCGTTCCTCACGGCGTCGAACCGGCTCGCCGCGTGGCTCGCGGAGCGCAGGGATCGCGCGCCGGAGCTGGCGAAGCTCGCCGACGGACTGCCGAAGCTCGAGAGCCTCGAGCAGAAGCTGCTGCGTGGCATCGACCGCCGCGGTGAGGTCCGCGACGACGCGTCGCAGCGCCTCTCGAACCTGCGCCGCGCGCAGGCCGAACTCGTGCAGCGCATCGAGAAGAAGATGCGCGCCATCGCGAACCGGCCCGACCTGCGCAACGCGCTCGCGCCGGGTCAGACCGGCACGGTGCACCTGCGCGACGAGCGCGCGGTGCTGGCGGTGCGCGCCAAGGCGCTGGGCCGGATCCAGGGCATCGTGCACGACCACTCCGGCTCGGGCGAGACGGCGTTCGTCGAACCGGCGGAGGTGGTCGAACTCGGCAACGAGCTCGCGACGGTGCGCGCCGACGCGGAACGCGAGGTGCACCGTCTCCTCGTCGAGTGGACCGTCGCCGCGGTCGAGCGCCTCGACCGCATCGAGCGCGTCGCCGCGCGCATGGCCGAGGTCGAGCTCGCGCTCGTCGGCAAGCGACTCTGCGAGCGCCTCGGCGCGCGCCCGCTCGAGATCGCGACGACGAGCGAGGGGCTCGTGCTGCGCGGCGCGCGCCACCCGCTGCTCGCCTGGCAGGTGCAGGAGGGCACGCTCCCGCGCTGCGTCCCGATCGACCTCCGTCTCGGCGATCCCTTCCGCGTGCTCGTCATCACGGGGCCGAACACGGGCGGCAAGACGCTCGCGCTCAAGACGGCGGGACTGGCCGTCCTCATGGCGCGCTGCGGCATGCCGTTCCCGTGCGAAGCGGGGTCGCGCGTCCCGCTGCACCGCGCGATCGTCGCCGACATCGGCGACGCACAGGCCGTCGAGCAGAACCTCTCGACGTTCAGTTCGAGCCTCGTGCGCATCGCGAAGGGACTGGAGCGCGCGGGGCCGCGCACGCTGTACCTGCTCGACGAGCTCGGCGGCGGCACCGATCCCGCGGACGGCGCGGCGCTCGGCGCGGCGCTGCTCGAGTGGTTGCTCGAGCGGCAGGCGCCGACGATCGCGAGCACGCACATCGGCAGGCTCAAGGAGTTCGGCTTCGCGCACGCCGGTGCGGAGAACGCGAGCGTCGAGTTCGACGTCGAGACGCTGCTCCCGACCTACAAGCTCGTCGTCGGCGCACCCGGAGAGAGCCGTGCGCTCGTGATCGCGCGCCGCCTCGGTCTGCCGCACGAGATCCTCGAGCGGGCGGAGGGTCTCGTCGATCGCAGCGCCGAGGAGTCGATGCGCCTCATGGGCGACATCCAGAACGCGCGCCTCGAGGCCGAGCGCAAGCGCGAGGACGCGGCGGCGCGCCTCGCCGAGGTCGACGAGAGGTCCGCCGAGCTCGAGCGCGCGCGCGCCGACCTCGCCGCCAAG
The DNA here is from genome assembly GCA_041398665.1 of Planctomycetota bacterium. Classification (GTDB taxonomy): domain Bacteria; phylum Planctomycetota; class UBA1135; order UBA1135; genus Rohdeia. Next base: position 29,238 of record JAWKUH010000037.1, read on the forward strand.
AGCGACCGCGTCCTCGACGAGGCCGAGATCGAGGTCAACCGCCGTCTGCTCGGCGTGCGCGACGCGCTCGACGCGCTGCGCCGCGTCGCGCCGCAGGTCGGCGGCGCCGCGCGCGCCGAACTCGACCGCGTCGTCGCGTCCCTCGACGCCGCCGCGACCGGAGCCGCGCTCGGCGAGCGCCGCCGCGCCTTCGTCGACAAGCTGAGGAAGGGCGACTTCGTCTACCTCCCGCGGCACAAGAAGCGGTGCCAGGTGCTCAAGGTCGACCGGGAGCGAGGGATCCTGCGCGTGAAGCTCGGCAGGGTGGAGCTGGAGCTGGCGCTGGACGAGGCGACGCCGTTCGAGAGTTTGTGAGCAGCGACGAGGACGTGCGCGCGTAGGCGAGCACCCGCACAGGGCGTAGAGTCTGGCAGCTCGCGTCCCTCCCGGTTCCCAGGCCGCGGCGGACGGACATCAGGAACTCGACCTTGCTCCGACTCGCATCGTCTGCGCTCGTCACTCTCGCCCTCGCCGCATCGACCTCCTGCTCCTCCAGTGGCGTTCGACCTCCCGAGGAGTCGACCGAGGCGCCGCTGCGCACGACCATCGGCGACTACACGTTCGAGCTGGCGTCGGACCGCGTCCCGCCGCTCGGGTTCGTCGAGGGGACGATCTGGTACCGGTTCGACGATGCGAAGGGTGAAGTCGACGAGGTCGCTTCGGTCGAGATCGAGGGGACGCCGTTCAACTCACGACTGGAGACCGACGAGCGCTTCTACCTCGTCGTGAGCGAGCGAGGGGGCCGCGCGGATCGCTGCGTGGCCCTGCAACTCCGAGAGTCGATCTTCGGTGCGTGCCTCACGGGATGGGTGATCTCGAGCTCCGGTGCGAGGGACTCCGCGTTCGGAGCGCGTGGTCAGGGCTTCTTCCTCGGGTTTCCGGAAGAAGGCTGCGAGACGGCCGACTTGCGAGTCGGCGATGCGCTTCGCGTCACCTTCCCCGTCGGTCTCGGTGAGTCGCGCGAGTATCTGAGCCATGGGTTCGAGGCGGTGACGCGCGAGTCGATCTTCCGCCGACCGGGGTCGACCTACGCGGTGCACCTCGAACTCCGGCGCGGTGACGAGTTGACCGCTCGCTCCGGTGAGTTGCTCGTCCACGTCGAGGGGCGGAAGGACGAGGAGGACGCCGTCGATCGCGTCGCGCGAGTCATCGAGCAGACGGGGGCCAACACGCAACTCGTCGGTCTCGGCGCGTACTGTCTTTTTGCACAGCCTGGTCCCGAGTCGAAACTGGACCCCCGTTTCGAGTCGGAAGCGAGGGAGGGAGGCGAACTCGCGCTCGAAGGGGTGGGCCGGTTCGCCCGACTCGTGCGGCTGGAGCGTGCGCAGGGCGAAGTGTGGCGCGAGGTCGTCGGGTCCGAACGGGACGCCACCGGCGGTGCCGCCCGCCGTCGCGCCGCTCTTGCGCAACTCGACGAGATCGAGGCCGAACTCTCGACGCTCGACGTCGTGGCTCGCTGCTGTCCGTTTCGAGTCGCGTGGCTCCACGAGAGGATCTGCGACGCACGGCTGAGGATCGCGCGATCGGCGGAGACCGAAGGGACAGGCTCCTAGCCGAGCGCGTCGCGCGAGCCGATCGCCGACCGTGTCCACGGCTCGCACCCCGACCCAGCTCCGCTCCACGACCGCCGGCGCGTCGCGCGGTCCCGCACTCGTCGGGATCGCCGAGTGCGCCCGCCGTCCCCGTCCCAGCGTGCGTGCTAGCATCCGCGCCATGCGCCTCGCGCGGATCGCACGTCACGTCCTGGTCGGGGCCCTGGCCCTCGCGGCGGCCGAGTTCGGCATGCGCGCGGCGGGGGTGCTCGACCCGACGGAGATCCACGATCCGTACCTCGGGTTGCCCGGCACGGCGCCGCTGTTCCGGGCCACGACGGCGGAGGACGGGACGGTCGTCCGCCGCACGTCGCCGAACAAGAGCAAGAACTACCGCGACCAGGAGTTCCCGGAGCGGAAGCCGCAGGACGAGTTCCGCGTGTTCGTCGTCGGCGGGTCGTCGATCTTCGCGGAGCGGCTGCAGAAGCCGGACGCGTCGATCACGAACATGCTCGAGATCTCGCTCCGCGCCTGCATGCCCGGCCGCCGGCCGCGCGTGGTCAACGCCGGCGGCGGCGCGATGGGGTCGCTCCAGAACCTCGAGGTCGTGCGCGAGATCGTGGAGTACGAGCCGGACCTCGTCGTGCTCTACCCCGAGGGCGGCGAGAAGAACCTCGTCCCGCCGATGCCGGCGGGGGTGCTCGCGCGCGGCGACGACCTGAACCCGCTGCGCGTCGACGTCCGTCGCGTCGTCGCGCCGTTCCGCGTGTACGTCGCGGCGCGCGAAGCGTTCTACGCGCTGATGCCGGGCATGGGCAGTTCGGCGTTCCGCTCGCCGTTCGGCGCGATGCTCGCGTACGCCATCACGAACCCGTTCGGCGAGGAGACGTTCACCAAGCTCTTCGAGTTCAAGCAGGACCGCGTGCCGGTCCTGATGCCCGACGTCATCCCGGCGGAGGAGGTGGAGCGGGCGAACCGACGGTTCGAGCGCTGCCTGCGCGAGGTCGTCGAGCTGTGCGAGGCGCACTCGGTCCCGCTCGTGTTCGTCGAGCCGATGCAGAACCTCGAGTCGTCGTTCTACCTGCGCTTCCACATCGATCCGGGCGAGCTCCGGCCCGGTACCGAGGCGGAGTGGCGCGCGACCTACGAGCGCGGGCTCGAGCTGAAGAAGGCCGGCGAGTACGAGGCGGCTCTCGACGTCCTGCGCTCCGTGCGCGACTTCTACGTCGAGGACGCGGACGAGATCCTCGCGTACTACATCGCGGAGTGCGACGCGGCGCTCGGGCGGTACGACGAGCAGATCGCCGAGCTCCTCGCGAACTACGAGCGCCGCACGCTGATCCGCTCGGTGCTCGAGGTCGCCGCCGACGAGGACGTGCCGCTGGTCCGACCGTACCCCGACCTCGTCGCCGCCGCGGGCGGCCGACTCCCGGGACACGCGTGGTTCCGCGACTCCGTGCACCCGCTCGCGACCACGAACCGCGTCCTCGTCCGGTCGCTGATGCGCGAGCTGACGGAGCTCGGGATCGCACGTCCGCTCGAACCCGACGACCCGCGTCGCGTCCAGGCCGAGACGCGCATCGACGCGCTGGTCGACGCGAGCCCGCCGGAGAAGTCCGTGCTCATCACGATGGCGATGAGCCGCGGGGACTTCGACGAGGCCGTCCGGATCGGGCGTTCGATCCCGAGGCGCGAGCTCGTCGCGAGCCCCGTCTACATGTACTACTTCGGTTGGGCGCTCACGCGAGCCGGACGCATGGACGAGGCGCGGGCGCTCTACGACGTGCTCGTCAGCAACTCGAAGGCGAACCCGAGCGACCTGCTCGACATGTCCACGGACGAGGCGTTGATCCGCAACGCCTACCAGGGCGACGTGATGGCGATCCTGTGAACGGACCCGCGAAGGACGAACCGGCCGGGCGAGCGCGCGGCCTGCGATTGCTGTGGAGCGAACTCGTGCTCCCGGCGCTCGTCGCGTTCGGCTGCGTCGCCATCGCGATGGCGCTGGTCGAAGGGCCGCCGATCGGCGACTTCCTGTACGCGATCTTCTGAGGGCGGGAGCCCCGCGGGCTCCGACCGATCCGCGCGGACCTCGCGCGGCACTCGGCTCGCGTCGCTCCCGTGCGCGACCACCGCCTCCGCCGGATCCCGAGACCCTTGCAGGTCGTCGGTGGGGGCGTCACCCTGTGCGCGCAGGCTCTCCGCCCCCCATGGCTGCCCCCTCGACGATCATCGGACACCTGCGCGCGCGCGCGGCGGAGCGACCCGACGGCGTCCACGCGCGCTACCTCCACCAGGGCGCTCCGGAGGAGGTCCAGACCTACGGCGACCTCGAGCGCGAGACGCGCCGTTGGGCGCGCGTCGTCCACGCGTCGGACAGCGGACCCGGCGACGTCGTGCTCGTCGTCCTGCAGCACTCCGCGGTGATGCTGCCCGTCTTCTACGGAGCGATGTGGGTCGGCGCGATCCCGGCGTTCCTGCCGTTCCCGACGGGCCGCCTCCACCTCGAGAAGTACTTCCGCGACATGCGCGCGCTCGTCGAGCGCACCCGGCCGACGGCGATCGTGACCTACCGCGAGCTCGCCGACGAGCTGCGCCGCTGTCTCGACGGCGCGACGCACCAGCCGCGCATCGTGCAGGTCGAGGACGTGCCCGACGACGCGCCGCTCCACGGCGACCCGCACCCCGCCGACGCGGAGGACGTCTGCTGCATCCAGTACTCCTCGGGCAGCACCGGTCTCCAGAAGGGCGCCGCGCTGAGCCACCGCGCGATCCTCCGGGAGTGCCGCGGCGTCGGCGAGTTCTTCGACATGACGGAGAAGGACGTCTTCGTCACGTGGGTGCCGCTCTACCACGACTGGGGTCTCGTCTGCGACGCGATCCATCCGCTCGTGCTCGGCGCTCCGTTCGTCCTCATCTCGCCGATCCAGTGGGTCAGTCGGCCCGCCGTCGTGCTCGAGGCGATCACGAAGTACCGCGCGACGGTCTACTGGCACCCGAACTTCGCGTTCAACTTCATGACGAAGCGCGTGAAGGAGAGCGAGCTCGAGGGCGTCGACCTCTCGTCGCTCCGGCTGTGCGGCAACGGCGCCGAGCCGTGCCTGTACGAGAGCCACGAGATGTTCGCGGAGCGCTTCGCGAAGGTCGGGTTCCGGCGCGAGGCGCTCGGCATCGTCTACGGCATGGCGGAGGTCGTGAACTCGGTCATCGGCGCGGGCAACCGCGAGCCGATCCGCGTCGACGTCGTCGACCGCCGGGCGCTCCAGGAACGCCACGAGGCCGTCCCGTGCGACGCGTCGTCGCCGTCCGCCCAACGCATCCTCGGCGTCGGTCGCGGATTCGTCGGGACGACGTTCAAGATCGTCGACGACGACCGGAAGGAGCTCCCCGACCGACACGTCGGCGAGATCGCCATCCGTTCGGAGTGCCTGTTCCACGGCTACTACAACAACGAGGCGGCCTCGAAGGCCTGCGTCGAGGACGGCTGGTACTTCAGCGGCGACCTCGGCTACCGCGCGGACGGCATCCTCCACGTCACGGGCCGCAAGAGCGACCTGATCATCCTCGGCGGGGAGAATTACTACCCGCAGGACATGGAGTACATCATCGCCGAGCACCCCGACGTCGTCGCCGGGCGCGTCGCCGCGATCGGTGTCGACGACGCCGAGTCGGGCACGCAGAAGCTCGTCATCATCGCGGAGACGAAGAGCGAGGCCGTGGAGACGCACGTCGAGATCAAGCGCTACGTCCGCCGCGAGCTGTCCGCGCGCCTCAACGTCAAGGTCGACCGCGTCGTCGTCGCGCCGCACAAGTGGCTCTACAAGACGTCGAGCGGCAAGATCGCGCGGATCCCGAACCTCGAGCGCATCCACGAGATCGACCCGGTGCGCACGGACCAGGAAGCATGAGCGCCCCGATCGACCGCGAGCCCCTCCGCGCCTACTTCACGAACGTCATCGGCGGCGACCGCAGCCTGCTGCCCGGCGACGACGCGCCGCTCGTCGACGAGGGCATCCTCGACTCCTTCGGTCTCGCCGAACTCGTCACGTTCGTCGAGGAGACGTACGGGGTGAAGGTCGCCGACGACGACGTCAACTTCGACAAGCTGGGGTCGATCGACGCGATCGCCGCCTACGTCGAGGCGAGGCGGTAGGCGCGCGGGATGGACCTGATCAGCTTCGAAGCCGTCGGGTTCCTGGCCGCGGTCTTCGCGGTGCTGCGCCTGCCCGTGTCGTTCGCGATCCGGCGCTGGGCACTCTTCGTCTTCAACCTCGGCTTCCTCGCGACGTTCGATCCGCTCGCGCCGGCGATCTTCCTGGCGACGTCGTCGTTCGCGTACGCGCTGGCGCGCTGGTCGGTCACGGGACCTCCGTCGTGGAAGCTGTGGGCCGCGGGCGCGCCGCTGCTCCTGCCGCTGTTCCTGCCGAAGCTCGGCCTGTTCGCCTCGCAGGCCGGCGACACCGCCTCGAACGTGCTCGGCTCGCGCGTCGTGCTGTTCGTCGGCGCCTCGTACTTCACGCTGCGAGCCATCCACTTCGTCGTCGACTCGCGGCGCAAGGGTCGCGTCGCGCTGTCGTTCGTCGACCACCTCACCTGGAACTCGTTCTTCCCGACCGTCGTCGCGGGCCCGATCGAGCGCTCCGAGCACTTCGCCGCGACGTACCCGAAGCTCGGGCGCGCGGACCTCGACGACCTCGTCGCCGCCGTCGTCCGGATCTTCCAGGGGCTCTTGAAGCGCGTCGTCCTCGCGCCGCTGTGCCTGGCCTGGGCGCGCGACGTCTCGACGTTCGGGCTCGGCGACCACCTGGCGGCGGGGGACGCGTGGATCTCGCTCTACGCGATCTGCCTCTACGCCTACCTCGACTTCGCGGGCTACAGCGACCTCGCGATCGGCGCGGCGCGTCTCTTCGGGATCAAGCTCGCCGAGAACTTCGACAATCCCTACCTGCGGACGAGCATCTCGGAGTTCTGGAAGGGGTGGCACATCTCGCTCTCCTTCTGGATCCGCGACTACCTCTTCATCCCGATGTGCGGTCGCTCGTCGTCGAAGCTCCGCCCGCACGTCGCCGCCGTCGCGTCGATGGTGCTGTGCGGACTGTGGCACGGACCGACGCCGGCCTGGGCGCTGTGGGGCTTCCTGCACGGCGCGGGGTTGTCGGTGCACCAGGTCTGGACGATCTGGTTGCGCAAGCGCTTCAAGCTGCGCAAGCGCCTCGCCGCGTCCCGCGCGGTGCGCGTCGTCGCCGTGCTCCTCACCTTCCACTTCGTCGCGCTGACCTGGGTACCGATCTCGGTGCCGGGCGGCGACCTGTCCGTCGCGGTCGCGTACTGGTCCGCGCTGTTCGGAGCGGGAGGCGGCGCGCCGTGAGTCCGCACCGCCCGGCGACGAGCGGATCCACCCGTCGCGCGACGACGCGTCGCACCCCTCGACCCTGATGTCCCGACTCCGTTGCACCACCGCCGGCGAGTCCCACGGGCCCGCGCTCGTCGGGATCGTCGAAGGCGTCCCGGCCGGACTGCCTCTCTCGACGGAGCGCATCGACGCGGAACTCGCGCGGCGCCAGGGCGGCTACGGTCGCGGCGGTCGCATGGCGATCGAGCGCGACCGCGTGCGCGTGCTCGGCGGGTGGAGGAGAGGGCGCACGATCGGGGCGCCGCTCGCGCTGCTGATCGAGAACGCGGACGCGACGATCGAGGAGCTGCCGGTGCCGGGCAACGCGCGGCCCGGACACGCGGACCTCGCGGGGAGCCAGAAGTTCGGCGAGCTCGACACGCGCGCCGTGCTCGAGCGCGCGTCGGCGCGCGAGACGGCGATGCGCACGGCGATCGGAGGCGCGGTGAGGCAGATCGTCGAGGCGTTCGGCGTGCGCGTGTTCGGGTACGTCGTGGAGCTCGGCGGCACGGCCTGCGCGCCCGAAGCGCTGCCGTCGCCCGAGGAGCGCGAGGCGCTGCGCGCGTCGAGCGACTTCTCCACGCTCGATCCGTCCCGCGACGCCGAGCTGCGCGCGCTCGTCGACGCGGCGAAGGAGGCCGGCGACACGTTGGGCGGCGTGTTCGAGGTGCGCGCGACGGGCCTGCCGCCGGGCCTCGGTTCGCACGCGTCGGGGCCGGAGCGCCTCACGTCGAGGCTCGCCGCCGCGCTCATGTCGATCCCGGCGATGAAGGGCGTCGAGTTCGGGCTCGGGTTCGAGTCCGCGCGGCGCCGCGGCAGCGAGGTGCACGACGCGATCGACGCGGCGCCGGAGTCCGAACGCGAGTTCGGTCGCTTCCGCCGCCGTACGAACCGAGCGGGAGGGCTCGAGGGCGGCATGACGACGGGTGAGGAACTCGTCGTGCGCGTCGCGATGAAGCCGATCTCGACGCTGCGCCGTGGACTCGACACCGTCGACTTCGCGACGGGTGAGAGCGTGCGCGCGACCTACCAGCGCAGCGACGTGACGGCCGTGCCCGCCGCGAGCGTGGTGGGGGAGGCGGTGGTCGCCTTCGAACTCACGCGCGCCTTCCTCGACAAGTTCGGCGGCGACTCGATGAGCCAGGTGCGCGCGAGCTACGAGCACTACGTGCAACGTCTGCGCGCGCTCTGAACGGCGCCTGCGGCGCCGGTGAACACAGGTTCACAGGGAGCCGGGGAGGACGGGGAGGCGCCGCTTCGCGGCGCGAACGATCGTGAGGCGCGATGCAACGCACATGCGAATTGCGCCGCAACTCGCAGCGACGTCCTGCATTCCTCCCCGTTCTCCCCTGCTCCCTGTGAATCCGTGTTCGCGGCCGCAGGCCGCACCCGTCACTTCTTCACGAACGTCCGCACCTCGCTCGACTCCACGTCCCTCCCGCTCTCCCGCTCGACGCGGTTCGGCACGCGACGGATCTGCCAGCGGTAGGTGCCCGGCGCGAGGCCCGGCCAGAGCGCGGGCGGGAACGGGGTCGCGTCGCCGGTGAAGCTCCGGTCGTCCATCTTCTCGAAGGTGCCGCCGAGGTAGAGCCCGTCGCCGCGCCACAGTTCGAGCGTGTGGAGCGCGTCCTTCGGCGCGTCCGCCGGGACCTCGAAACGGAAGATCGGCGCGTCGACGAGCTCCGCGCCGTCCGCGGGCTCGAGCAGCACGAGCGGCGGCGTGCTCGGCTCGCCCACGCCGCTCGTCAGCACCGAGCGGAACGGGTCGTCCGTGGGCTCGAAGGCGAAGACGGGCGGCACCACGACGAAGGCGATGCGCAGCGCGTCGAACGCGAGCACCGCGGCGAGCAGCGCGCCCGCTCCGCGCGCGACCGTTCGCGGCAGCCGCGAACCGAGCGCCGCGCAGCCGCCCGCGAGCACGAGCGCGAGCGCTCCGACCCCGGGGAAGAAGTAGCGCCCCTGCGGCTGGTGGAACGTGCGGTTGTAGAGCGCGACCTGCACGAACACGAGCACGACGACCGGCGCGAGCACGGGCAGCAGGGCCCAGCGCCGCTCGCGTCCCACGACCCAACCGAGCAGTCCGACCGCGAGGAGCGCCGCGAAGCCCCACATCGTCGCGATCGGCGCCGCCGCCGCGTTCCAACCGAAGTTCCCGACCAGGTTGCGCGCGAACGACGGCAGGAACGACTGGGGGTGCAGCCCGAAGAGGTAGAGGTCGCGGAACTCCGGCGGCACGAGACTCGCCGCGTAGGCCTTCTCGTGCGCGGCGCTCGCCGTGAGGTCGCCGTAGCGCGCGACGTTCTCCGCGAAGAACGGGCCCGTGATCGCCGCGACGACGGCGACGGCGGCGAGGCAGCGCAGGAGGGCGGCACCGCGCCGTTCGCTCGCGGCGACGACGCGCAGCGCGACGAGCAGGGACAGCGGCAGCAGGAAGAGCGAGGTCAGCTTGCAGAGGATCGCGAGTCCGCAGAGCGCTCCGAGGCCGAGCGCGGCGCTCCACCCGACCGTCCCGTAGGTCGCGGCCGAGGCGTCCGTGCCCGCGCGCGCGAAGCGTCGCCCCGCGTCGCGCCACAGCACGGCGAGCAGCGCGACCGCGCCGAAGCACAGCGTCGTCGCGAGCGCGCCGTTGTCGAGCACGGCGTGCGAGTGCTGCCACTGCGGCAGCGCCGCGAGCCCGAACGCTCCACCCGCCGCGATCGCCGGCGAACCGGGCGCGAGCACCCGCCCCGTCGCGAACACCAGCACGAGCGACAACGCTCCGCACAGGATCGAGAAGCGCCGCAGACGGTCGAACAGGCACACCTCGGGCGAGCGCGGCGCGACCTCGTCGTGACCGTGCACGGCGTTGAGGGTCGGGTCCGTCGGGTTCGCGGCGTACGACCCCGTCGGGAGCCCGTCCCCGACCGTCGCGGCGAGCGCGCCGAGGACGCGGTAGTACAGCCACGGGTGGTGCGCCATCGACGTCTGGTCCCAGACCGTCGCCGAGCTCCCGTCCGTCGAGCCCATGATCCACGGTCGCTCGCCCGTGTCGGCGAGGCGGCACGCGTAGTCGTAGTGCCCCGGCTCGTCCGGACCCTCCCACACCGGCAGCGCACGGAGGTGGCGCTCGGCGCCGACGACGAACAGCACGAGCGCGAGCACGAGCCACACGTACGCGCCGCGTCCCTCGGTGCTCGTTCCCTGCATGTCGTGCGTCCCGCGTCCTTCGCCGCGGTTCCGCCGAATGGTCCCGCCCCGTTACGGTACCGGCCCCGCCGCCCATGCCGAACGAGGATCCCGTCGTCTGGCTCGCACCGCTCGTCGGTGCGATGCTCGCCCTGCCCTGTCTCTGGCGCGCGTACGTCGTGGGCTGGCGCGAGCGGCTCGTCGCGAACCTCCCGACCTGTCGGACGACCGGCGTCTTCATCGGGATGGTCGAGCTCGAGGGCACGGCGGAGACGGACCGTCCGTTCGTGAGCTACCTCGCCGAGGAACCGTGCGTCCTCTACACGTGGTCGGTGCAGGAGAGCTGGTCGCGCACGGTCACCGAGACCTACACCGACAGCAAGGGTCGCACGCAGACGCGCACGCGGACGGAGAGCGGCTGGACCACGGTCGCGAGCGGCGGCGACGACGCACCGTTCTTCCTGGTCGACGACGAGGGCGAGATCCTCGTGCGGCCGGAGGGGGCGAAGATCGAGTCGGAGACGGTGTTCTCCGAGTACTGCGGCCGCGGCAGCGACCTCTACTACGCCAAGGGTCCGCGCGGCTCCGTCGCGAACTCCGACCACCGGCGCCACTTCGTCGAGCACGCGATCCCGCTCGGTGCGGACATCTACGTCATCGGTCGCGCGCGCGAGCGCGAGGACGTCGTCGCCGCGGAGATCGCTGCGGATCCCGAAGCGGATCTGTTCCTGATCTCGACGCGCTCGCAGAAGGCGGTGCGCCGCTCGCACGGGATCGCCTACTGGGCGTGGACGGTCTTCGGCGGGGTGCTGGCGACCGCCGGCTGGGTCGTGGCCGACATGTCGCGACGTCTGCCGCCGGAGCAGCGCTGGCCCTACTGGGTGCTCGCGGCGGCGTGCGTCGGGCTGTTCCTCTCGGCGCTGTGGATGCTGCTCTCCTACAACGCCTTGATCGATCTGAGCCAACGCGTCGAGGCGGCGTGGCGCCAGGTCGACATCCAGCTCCAGCGCCGCGCGACGCTGATCCCGAGCCTCGTCGCCGTCGTCCGGGCGATGAAGGACCACGAGCACGACGTGCAGGAGGCGCTCGCCGCGATGCGCGCGCAGTTGGCGGCGACGCCGCCCGGCGAGTCGGGCCCCGACCACCACGCGATCGCGAGCACGGTGCAGGTGCTGGCCGAGCGCTATCCCACGCTGACCGCCGACGTGAACTTCCGCGCCCTGCAGGAGCAACTCGTCGACACCGAGCAGCGCATCGCGCTGGCGCGCGGGTACTCCAACGAGATCGCGACGCACTTCAACACGCGGCTCGAGACGGTGCCGGAGCGGTGGGTGGCGGCGCTGGCGGGGTTGAAGAGGCGAGAGCTGATCCGGGCCGAGGCGTTCGAGCGGGAGGCGGTGCGGGTGGAGGTGGGGAGTGAGGAGGCCGGGTGGGATTCCCACCGTCGCCATGGAGGCCAACCGAATAGACTCGTGAACAATGCCACCGATGCGCTCTTCCAGTCCTATGCTTCGCGCGCTCATAACCACCGTTTTTGCTGCTCTTGCAAGTTGCGCTTCGACACTCGACCACGATGATCAGCGTGAGACCGAAGGCGGAGACAGACCGAATGCGATCGGGGAAGAGTCCAGCGGCAAGGGTACGGTCGACTTCACGGACGCCGCATCACATCCGAGCAGCGAGCTCGATGATCCGCTGCCCGCTCTGACCGAGGTCGAGAACTCGATCGCGGGCGGGGACCTCGAGCGCGCCGAAACGCTCTTCGCCGCGCTCGTCGAGCCAGGTGTCGTGGTGCTACTCGAGACGTTGCCCAAAGAACAGCGGATCGATGTCGCGCGACGAATCGACGCTGTGGCGTGGAATCTCGACTTGCTCGATGTGGACATTGAGGCGTGCGAGTTTGTGGTAGCAAAACTCGAACGACGTGGGGGAGAGCCCGACGCCGAGCTCGTACTGGCATGGGAGGCTCCTGGCTCAACTTCGATACGCGTCCGGCGACATCGAGCGGTGTCGTGAACTCGATGAGAAGGTGCTCGCCGCGCTCGAAGTACTATTGCCGGACGAGCACCCTGATCTCCTGCGAGCCAAGTGCAATTTTGCCTTGACTCACAAGGAACTTGGCGAGCTTGAGCTGGCTCTCGCTCTCGAAGAAGAAGTTCTCGCGGTGCGGAGGAGGTCGCTACCGGCAGGTAACGCAGATCTCCTGCTCACGATGCAGAACTTGGCGGTCACTCGCGGCGAACTAGGAGACCTGGACGGAGCCCGTGAACTTGAGGAGGAGGTGCTCGCATCGCGCAAGCTCGTCTTGGGGGCCGAGCACCCCGATGTCCTCTCGGCGCAACAGAATCTGGCGAGCACGCTTCGCGACCTGGGCAGGTTCGAAGAGGCTCGCGCACTCGAGCAGGACATTCTCGCAATTCGCGAACGACTCTTGACCTCCGACCATCCCGACGTTGTGGCAGCGAAGCAGAATCTCGCCGCCACTCTCCACGGGGTCGGAGACCTTGCAGGCGCCGCAGCGATGTTTGAAGAGGTGCTCGCCATTCGGGAACGGCTTCTGCCCGAAGGGCACCCGAGCCTCCTCGAAGCGAGACAGAACGTCGCGGTTGTTCGACGGGAACTCGGCGACTTGGAGGGTGCCAGGATCCTTGAGGAAGAGGTGCTGTCCGAGCGGGAGCGGACCCTACCCGAACGTGACGCCGCAATCCTGTCGGCGAAGCATAACCTCGCTGTGACTAGAAAGGCGCTCGGGGACCTCAAGGGCGCACTAGCACTTCAGGAAGAGGTGCTCTCGGAGCGGGAACGAGTCCTGCCCGACGATCATCCGGATTTGCTCTCGGCGAAGCAGAACCTAGCATTGACGCTGAGTGCGCTCGGTGAGTGCGAAGATGCGCGGGCAATTGCGGAGGAGGTTCTTGCCGCGCGCGAGCGAGTGTTGTCCGACGACCATCCTGATTTGATTGCCGCGAAGCTCAACCTTGCGTTGGCGCGAAAGAACTGCGGGGACCTTGAAGGGGCGAAGATGCTTGAAGAAGCTGTGCTGGCTGCGCTCGAGAACTCACTTCCGCGGGACCATCGTGCCTTGCTGCTTGTGAAGCAGAACGTCGCACTGACACTGAAGTCGCTAGGAGATGCGTTCGATGCGCGGGTCCTTGAGGAGGACTTGCTTGCGACGCGCGAACGACTACTTCCTGCCGACCATCCGGACCTGCTCGACTCCAGGCAGAATCTCGCGGAGACACTCATGCTGCTCGGCGACTTCGAGAGCGCGCGTGATGTCGCGATCTCGATTAGCTCGAGTCAGGTTGCCATTGCTCGCGCTACTCTGACACTCGCGCCGCGCCTTGCACGCTCCGTCCTGATCCGGGAGTACGAGCGTCTCGCCGTGTTGGCGATGTGGAGTGACGAGTTCGCGTCGATGGAGATCCCTCCTATCGATCAAGAACTCATTGACTCCCTGGAGTCTCTCCGCGGGGCCTCGATCACTTCGTATCCGGCCTTGCGTGCTGCTGCGTCTTTCGCTCCGCTCGGTCGGACGCTGACGGATCTGGCCGAGGCGCGGCGCGAGCTGGCGGCTCTTGGCCTCTCCGTGCCGAGGGAGGCCGCGGCGTTGGACAACTGGCGACATGGCCTTCTCGAACTCTCGCGTCAGCGAGATCTCTTGGAGGGTGAAGCGCGAAGACTAATGCGCGACCTGGGATACGAGACGGACTTGCCAACCGCCGCGTCAGCTACTGCGACTCTTCCACCTGATGCGATGGAAGTCTGCTTCTGGCGCCACTCGAGGCTCACGAAGGACTCCATCGATGAGTCGTGGTACACATCCACCGAGTCGCCCTTGCTCTAGTCGTGACACCCGACGGGTTGGTGCGGAGAATCGAACTGGGGCCCATGGACGGGGTCGACGATGCCGTCTCGCGCTGGCGCGACGCGGTCGGGAGCCCACTGGGGGCGCGCTCGCCGGACATCGGCACGATCGTCGGTGCGACGGCGACGAACAGCGAGGAGATGGAGGCCGGAGACGCGCTGCGCGCTCTCGTCCTCGATCCGATCTTCGCCGCGATGCCCGACGCGCACGAGCTCCGTTGCGTGCTCGACGACGTCCTCTTCCTCGTGCCGCTCGACGCGCTGCCGCTGGGCGACGGCGTGGTGGGGGACACCTACACGATCCGCGTCGGTACGAACGCCCGCGAGCTCTTCGGCACGAAGCACGCGGTCGACGGCGAACCGTCACTCGCCGTCGTCGGCGGCATCGACTACGAGGGCGACGCGCGACCGATCGAGGACGCGGCGATCATGACGGCGACGCCGCCGCTGGATCGGAGCGGCGCGAGGACGTCGTTCCCGGCTCTTCCCGGCGCCGCGGCGGAGGCCAGAGCGCGTCGCGGCGATCTTCGACGAGGTGTTCGGCAGCGGCGCGAGCGCCATCGAGGGCTCGGTCGCGACGAAGGCTGCTCTCGCAGAGCAGCTCCGCGGTGCACGCTTCGTCCACATCGCGACGCACGGGTGGTTCGACGAGAGCGCGGTGTCGATGCTCGACCGCGTCGGCGAGAGCAATGACCCGTTCGCCGCGTCGACGCAGCGCGCGCAGGAGACGATCGTCGGTTTCCTGCCGGAGGCGCTGTGCGGGATCGCGCTCGCCGGCGCGAACCACGGGCCGGACGGGATTCTGACGGCGGAGGAGCTGCAGACGCTCGACCTCTCGCACTGCGAGCTCGCCGTGCTCAGCGCGTGCGAGACCAACGTCGGCATCCGCCGCGCGGGGCAAGGGATCCAGTCGCTCCAGACCGCGCTGCACGCCGCTGGTGCGCGCACGGCGATCTGCTCGCTGTGGAAGGTCGACGACGCGGCGACGCGCCGCCTGTTCGAGATCTTCTACACCAAGCTCTGGAAGGAGAACCTCGGACCTGCGGACGCGCTGTGGCAGGCGAAGATGGCGCTGCGCGCCGAAGGCCACCCGCTGCGCGACTGGGCGGGGTGGGTGCTCACGGGCGCGCCGGATTGATCGGTGGGCAGGCACCTCTCCCTCCGTCGGAACAGTCCATCTCGACACCATCGCACCATGTACCGAATGCCATTCAAGCGGGGGCTCGGCAGCCTCGCTGCCCTGGTCACTGCCACAGCCGCAAATTTCGCAGGGATCTCGAGCCCACAGGAGCACTGGGACGAAGGTGGGCGTGGGGCCGTGGCGGAATCGTCGATCGTGCTCGAGATCGAGAGCGGAGTCGGAATCACAGGCCTGACGGTCCCCGCAACGGGGCGGCTATCGATCTGGGTAGAGTGGGTCGGCCACGACACCCGCATCAATGTAGATCCGGGCTCCGGCGGCTCGATGTCGGACGATGACTCGGGGGGTGGATCGACTCCTTGGGTCGAGCTCGAAGTCGACGAAGGTGATTGCCTCCAGGTCCGCGTCGAAGCGGAGGTCGGTGCGACCGGAGTAGCGTCCCTGCGCTCCGTCGTTTCGCCAGTAACTGCGCCGCTGGATCACGCCGTCGAGCGACTTCGCGACGACCTTCGCGAGATTCGCCGGCACCGATCGAAGGATGAGCTTGAGATCGCGACGGCGCTGCTGGCCGACGCTTTCGCGAGGGCGTTGGAGGTGGAGGGCGCCGGGCGCAGCACCGACATTGCTGATGCGCTGGCCCGGCTAGCTGTGGAGGCCGGACGGCTCGGCACAAGGGAGTTCGAGCTCGAATTGAGGCGACATGTCTACGAACAGCGAGTCGCTTGGTTGCCAGCCGGTCATCCCGAGCGCACTCGCGCACTCGACGCACTCGTGGACGCCTTGATTGCGTGCGAGTGTGAAGAGGAGTCCTTTCGATTCAGGAAGGCGAATGTCGAGAGCCTCGCGACCTGCCACGGCGAATCAAGTGATGTGGCGTTGCGTGCGAGATCCTCGCTCGCCATCGCGCTTGCACGCGCCGGACGCCTCGGCGAAGGGCTTCCCGAGCTGGAGCGTGCACACGCGCGCTGGGCGGAACGCCTCGACCCAGCCGATCCGGCGCTTCTCGTCGCTCGTCGGAACCTTGCGATGATGCGGTGGAACTCCGGGGACTTCGAAGGGACTCTAGAGATGGAGGGACTGGTCATCGACGCACTGTCGAAGGTCCGGCCTCCCGATGATCGTGAACTGCTGTCGCTCGGGGTGGATCGTTGTACGTCCTTGCGCAAGCTCGGCCGGATCGACGAGGCCAGGCGGTCTGCTGACGAGATCCTCGCTCTCTACGAGGCGTCCTACGACCGCGACGATCCGGACGTGCGTGAGGCGCGATCCGAGTTGGTCCTGACATTGTCGCGACTCGGCGACTACGCACGTGCTGCTGAGGAGTCTGAACTCCTCGTCGCCTCGTGTCGTCGAGCACTCGCCGCAGACGATGTCGAGATGATCCGGGCATTGAGCAATCTCGCGCTGATGCGGGGCTACATCGGCGACCGACAGGGTGCAGTCGATCTCTTGCGAGAAGCCGTGCAGTCGGTGTTGGGGATGGTCGAACCGAGCCATCCATTCGCCTTGGATCTCCAGTCCAACCTCGCTGTCGCCGAGTACGAGTGCGGGAACACCGCCGAAGCGCTGGAACTCCAGGAACGACTCCTCGAGATCCGAGAGCACCTCGCGCCGCCCGATGATCCGGCCGTAGTCGCGGCGCGCGAAAATCTCGCGCTGACCCGTTGCAGTGCCGGAGACTTCGACGCCGCTCTCGATATGCAGAGACTCGTCGTAGAAGAGCGCGCGAAGGCCCTGCCTCCAGGGCATCCAGAGCGTGTCCAGGCGCTGCAGAACCTGGCATTGATCCATTCCCGCTCGGGGAACTCCTTGGAGGCGCTCGCCCTCGACCGCGAGGTGTTCGAGGCCTACTCGAGTCGGCTACCCGCGCAGCACCCCAACCTGATCGCATCGCGTGAGAGCCTCGCGACCTCACTTGTGGATTGCGGCCACTATGCCGAGGCACTGGAGCATCTCGAACACGTGCTCGAGGCGCGTCTCGAGGAACTCCCCGCCTGGCACCCGAACGTGCTCGCCACCAGGGTCAACATCGCCGTTGCGCTGCGAGGGACCGGAGAGTTCGAGCGGGCCTACCGCATCCTTCGAGAGGTCGTGGACGAGCGCAGTACTGCACTTCCATTCTCCGACGCCGAGGTGGTTGAAGTGCAACTCAAGCTCGGGGAGCTGGCGTACCTGTGTAGCGACTGGGAGCGACTGCATTCCATCCAACACGACCTGCTGTCCGAGTTGCGTGAACAGAAGGATCGGCTCACCGTCGAGCCTCGGGTCGCGCGGAGGATTGCGCTGTCGGGGCTCCGTCACATCGAGTGGTGTCGGTTCTGGAGTCACGAGCTCGCTGCGCACGAACAGCCCTCGTTGGAACTCGAGTTGGTGGAGGCGATCGAGTCGCTGCGCGCCGCGAGTCTACAAGGCGGGGCCGCCGGGGCCCTCGTTACTGACGGCGAGTTCCGCGACCTTTCGAGGGCGGTCGCTCTTGCGCGCGAGGAGCTGGCGCGAATGGCCGGGAACATCCCGACGGATGTGCAGGAACTTGAGCAGTGGCGTCGCGCCGCCGTGGAGGCGGCCGCGCGGAGAGATCGTTCGCTCCGCGCACTCGCCCGTCGCCGGACGGAACTGCTCGGTGGTGCCGCACCGCCGAGCCTCAAGTCGTTCGTCGACTCGCTGCCGCCGGGCTCGTTCCTGGTGACCTACTCGAGGTACGACCGTTTGTTCGAGTCCACCGGAACGACACGCCGTTTCGGCCATGAGGACGTCTTCTCCGCCTACGTCATTGGTCACGACGGCTCTACACGACTCGTCCCGATCGGGCTTTCCTCCGAGGTCGTCGCTGCCGTCGAGCATTGGCGTTCAACCATCGGTCGGCCTTACGCGCCACGCGGCCTCGGGCTCGAGGTCGAGTCGGGCGAGTCGGCGCTAGACAGTGCAGCGCAGGCAGGTCGAGCGCTTCGTGAACTCATCCTGGATCCCGTGCTCGCGTCTGTTCCAGAGGTTGAGCAACTCGTCGTGGTCCCCGACGATGTGTTGCACCTAGTTCCATTCGACGCGCTCCCGGCACCGAGCGGGGAACCGATCGGGAGTGAGCTCAGGATCCAGACGAGGACGATCGCGCTCTCTTCGTTCGGCAGCGAACTCGTCGCCCCAAGGGAGGGGGTTGTCGTGGTCGTCGGCGGCGCCGACTACGGAAAGCCCGACGGTCAAAGTCCACGGGCGTCTCTCGAATCCCTTCCGGGTGCGCAGATCGAGGCCCGCGCGGTTGCCGATCTGTGCGAACAACATCTCGGTGGTGCTGCCACTCTTCTGGTGAGTGAGCATGCGACGAAGGAGGCTGTCGCCGAGCGAGCAGCATCGGCGCGCTACCTGCACCTCGCGACGCACGGGTGGTTCGCGGACGCGTCGAGAGTACTCGCAACCATGGACGGGGCTTCCCCGCTCGATCAGTCCACGCGAGTCTCCATCGATCGCGCACGGGACACGATCGTCGGCTACCTCCCGGAGACGCTGTGCGGCCTCGCGCTCGCCGGCGCGAACGGAGGCGCCGAGGGCATCTTGACGGCGGAGGAGCTCGGCTCGCTCGACCTCACGCACTGCGAGCTCGCCGTGCTCAGCGCCTGCGAGACCAACGTCGGCATCCGCCGCGCGGGGCAGGGGATCCAGAGCTTGCAGACCGCACTGCACGCCGCCGGAGCGCGCACCGCGATCTGTTCGCTGTGGAAGGTCGACGACGCGGCGACGCGGCGGCTGTTCGAGGTCTTCTACACGAAGCTCTGGAAGGAGCACCTCGGCAAGGCCGACGCGCTGTGGGCCGCGAAGATGGCGCTGCGCGACGAAGGCCACCCGGTCCGGGACTGGGCGGGATGGGTGCTGACGGGTGCGGCCGAATGAGATCCCACGCATCGCTCGGACCGACTACCCTCGCGCCGATGGTCCTCGCGAAGATCGGAGTCCGGGTGAGGTGCGTCGCGGTGCTCGCCGCCCTGTTCGCGGTCGCGACTCCGATCGCACACGCCGGGTGCCGGGACGGCGCGTCCCAGGCGGTCGACGAGCGCGCGTCCGACCTCGACGAGGTCGAGGCGTTCCTCGCGGCGGGCGACCGCGACGGTGCGAGCGCCGCACTCGTCGCGTGGATCGAGCCGGGCTTCGACGCTCGTGCGGCCGACCTCGACGACGACGCGCGCCTCGCGCTCGCGCGCCGCGTGGACGACCTCGCGAAGCGACTCGGGCTCGACGCGATCGTGCTCGAGGCGCGTTCGGCGATCCACGCGCAGCTCGAGCGCACGCGTCCTCCTGAGGACGACGAACTGCTCGGCGCCAAACTCGACCTCGGGGCCGCGCTCTTCGCGCGCGGCGAGCCCGACGCCGCGCGCGAGTTGTTCGAGCGCGTGATCGCCGTCTGGGAACGGACGAAGGGTCCCGACGCGTCCGAGCTCGTCAGGGTTCGGCTGATCCTCGGGGCCGCGCTCTGTTCCCTGGGCGATTTCGCCCGCGGGGCCGATCTCTTCGAGGTCGCCCGCGACACCGCGGTGCGCACGCTCCCCGCCGATCACCACCTCGTCCTGCTCGCGACCCAGAACCTCGCGCTCGTGCGCGATCGTCTCGGCGACGTCCCGGCGGCGGTGGAGCTGTGGTCGGCGATCGTTGACTTCCGCGAACGCCATCGCGCCGACGACGTCGCGGCGCTCCTCGACGCGAAGGAGTCGCTCGCGATGCGGCAGCG
>JAWKUH010000038.1:0-46536 GCA_041398665.1 Planctomycetota bacterium
AAGCACACGAAGCACACCAAGAACACTCGGGAGTCGAGCCCTTCGTGTTTCTTCGTGTGCTTCGTGTTTCCGCGCCCGAAGGGCGCTGCGTCCATCGGAGCCGCAGGCGCCGTTCGGGCTGCGCGTCCGTCAGCTCGGCTGCTTCGTCACACGCAGGTAGGGCTTGAGCGCCTTCCAACCGGCGGGGAAGCGCTTCTTCGCGTCCTCGTCGGACACGGCGGGGGAGATGATCACGTCCTCGCCGCGCTTCCAGTTCGCGGGCGTCGCGACGGAGTGCTTCGCCGTGAGCTGCAGCGAGTCGATCACGCGCAGCAGCTCGTCGAAGTTGCGACCCGTGGAAGCGGGGTAGGTGAGCGAGAGCTTGATCTTCTTGTCCGGTCCGATCACGAACACGGAGCGCACCGTCAAGGTGTCGAGCGCCTTCGGGTGGATCATCCCGTAGAGGTTCGCGACCTTGCGGTCGGGGTCGCCGACGAGCGGGAAGTTGAGCGCACAGCCCTGGGTCTCCTCGATGTCGCCCTTCCAACGATCGTGGTCGGCGACGGAGTCGACGCTGAGGCCGAGCACCTTGACGTCGCGGCGGTCGAACTCGCCCTTGAGCTTGGCGAGCGTGCCGAGCTCGGTCGTGCAGACCGGCGTGAAGTCCTTGGGGTGCGAGAAGAGCACGCCCCACGAGTTCCCGAGCCACTCGTGGAAGCGGATCGTGCCGTCGGTGGTGGGGGCCTCGAAGTCGGGGGCGGTGTCGCCGAGCTGGAGCGTCATGGGGTCCTCCGGTGGTGGTCGCGGTCGCGCCGCCGATCGGCGCGGGTGGGGGACGAGGCTCGCCGAACCGCGCGCGGGGCGCCAGCGCCGGTCCCCGTGATCCGTGCGCGCCGTGTTCCCTTCGGCGCGCGACCGTCGCCGTCCGCGCCCCGACGTCCGGTCGACCCCGTCGCGGGGCGGCGGCGACCGCGGCACCGTGCTCCGTCCCGATCCCGGCGAAAAAAGACGCCGCCCCGTTGCGTCCCCGGGGGCCGTCCTTATCATCCTCGCTCCCAAAGCGCCGGCAGCGCGGCTCGACACCGCCCGACGCTCCGCCGAGGTGCCCCGCCGATGCCGGTCCGCTCCCTGGACCCGGTCAGCCAGCGTGGCTCAATTGGCAGAGCATCAGATTTGTAATCTGAGGGTTGTGGGTTCGAGTCCCACCGCTGGCTCCAAGGGAAGGCTCCAAAGAGCCCCGGAACGGCCGAATTCGGCCTTTCCCGCGGGGTTCGACGAATCACCGCGGGTGCGCTCGGCGCGCCCGACGGACGCTCCCTGACAACGAGATCAGACGTCTGGACGAGACGGGAGCGCCTCCTCGAGGGGCGCGTTCGCACCGGCATCCAGGGCGTCCGAAACACCCCGGGCGGATACCCAAGCGGCCAAAGGGGACAGGCTGTAAACCTGTTGGCTCATGCCTTCGCAGGTTCGAATCCTGCTCCGCCCAGTTTTTCCTTCGCAGGACTCCACTTTCCTTCGCAGCACTCCACCGGGGACCGGACGGTCCTCATGGGACCCGACGGGTTCGGTGGAACCGACGCGGTGGAGGCGTGTGCGCGGTGTTTCGGAGAGCGGACCGGCGACGGTGCCGCTCGGCGCCCCGTCGGTCTCGTGAGGGCGCGCGGCGTACCCGTCCGCGTGCGGCCAGGTCGGTGCGCGGACGCGCGGCGCTGCGAGGACGCGGCGCTGCGAGGACGCGGCGCGGACGAGACCGAGACGCGGCACGAACACGAACGGCGCGGGAGTAGCTCAGTGGTAGAGCGTCAGCCTTCCAAGCTGAATGTCGCGGGTTCGAATCCCGTCTCCCGCTCCACGTTCCTGCGCGGCGTTCCTGCGCGGCGTTCCTGCGCGGTGCTCCTGTGCGGTGCTCCCGCACCGGACGCGCGACGCGGGCCCGCGGAGCGCGAGGGATGAACACTGCTGCTGTAGCTCAGCGGTAGAGCACTTCCTTGGTAAGGAAGAGGTCATGGGTTCAAGTCCCATCAGCAGCTCCATCCACGCCTCGCGGCACCCTCGGAAGGGGCGGCGCACGTCGCCGTCCCGGACGGTCTGATCTCCATCGAACACGAACACCGCGACGCGCCCCACGGGGCGGGCCGCGGAACTTCGGCGCGCCGCTCCCCGGACGGGGGCGGCCGACCGCCACGAC
Source organism: Planctomycetota bacterium (assembly GCA_041398665.1). Lineage (GTDB taxonomy): Bacteria > Planctomycetota > UBA1135 > UBA1135 > Rohdeia. The sequence goes on from JAWKUH010000038.1 coordinate 2,171, forward strand.
GCACGACTCACTGACCCGCGGGCCCAGCCCGCGCTTCCCGATCTGCGGGCCCGGCCCGCTCGAACCCCTGGGCTCCGCCCGCTCACACCGCACGAATCGCCATGGCCAAGGAAGTCTTCCAGCGGACCAAGCCCCACTGCAACGTGGGCACCATCGGGCACGTCGACCACGGCAAGACGACGCTCACCTCCGTGATCTGCCAGCACCAGGCCCAGAAGGGTCTGGCCCAGGCGCGCAAGTTCGACGAGATCGACAAGGCGCCCGAGGAGAAGGCGCGGGGCATCACGATCTCGACGGCGCACGTCGAGTACGAGACCCCGACCCGCCACTACGCCCACGTGGACTGCCCGGGTCACGCCGACTACATCAAGAACATGATCACGGGTGCCGCCCAGATGGACGGCGCGATCCTGGTCGTGTCGGCCGCCGACGGCCCGATGCCCCAGACCCGTGAGCACATCCTCCTGGCCCGCCAGGTGAACGTGCCCGCGATCGTCGTCTTCATGAACAAGATCGACCAGGTCGACGATCCGGAGCTCCTGGACCTCGTCGAGATGGAGATCCGCGAACTCCTCAACAAGTACGAGTTCCCGGGCGACGACACGCCGATCATCCGCGGCTCGGGCCTCCAGGCCCAGCAGGCCCTCGAGGCCGGCAAGCCGGCGGACGACCCCGCCTTCAAGTGCATCGACGAGCTCATGGACGCCGTCGACAGCTTCGTCCCGCAGCCGGAGCGCGCCGTCGACAAGCCGTTCCTGATGCCGGTCGAGGACGTGTTCTCGATCAAGGGTCGCGGCACGGTCGGTACCGGCCGTATCGAGCGCGGCATCGTCAAGGTCGGCGACACCCTCGACATCGTCGGGATGCAGACCGAGATCGGCAAGACGACCTGCACCGGCGTCGAGATGTTCCAGAAGACGCTCGACGAGGGTCAGGCCGGCGAGAACGTCGGTGTGCTCCTGCGCGGCGTCGAGAAGGACGCCCTGCGCCGCGGCATGGTGCTCGCCGCTCCGGGCTCGATCACCCCGCACACCAAGTTCGAGTGCGAGGTCTACATCCTCACGAAGGAGGAGGGCGGCCGCCACACGCCGTTCTTCAACGGCTACCGCCCGCAGTTCTACTTCCGCACGACGGACGTGACGGGCTCCGCCAACCTCCTCGGCGACGCCGAGATGGTCATGCCCGGCGACAACGTCAAGCTCAGCGTCGAGCTCGGCACCCCGGTCGCCATGGACGAGCAGCTCCGCTTCGCCATCCGCGAGGGCGGCCGCACCGTCGGTGCGGGCGTCGTGACCAAGATCCTCGCGTGATCGAGTGACGCACGATCGGCTCCCCGGGGGACCACCTCGGGGAGCCGCTCGCGTCCACGGGCGGCGACGGCGCCGCCCGACCGAGCAGGACCGCACCTCCCGAACCTCTCCAGAGAGCCGATTCCGATGACCGCCTACAAGGACGACCAGGGCCGCATGGCCCGCATGTTCGCCTTCTGGTCGCTCGTGCTGATGGCGCTGTTCGGGTGCTCGTTCCTGTTCGACATGCTCTTCGACAACGTCGATGCGCTCGCTCGGAACTGGGTCGAGGGCAAGATCCCGGTGCTGCGCGTGCACCTCAACGGTGCGCTCGCCATCTCCGCGATCGTGTTCGCCGGGTTGGTCCTCCTGATCTGGCGCTGGCAACAGCGCGAGCGCGTGGCGGACTTCCTGATCGACACCGAGCACGAGCTCAAGAAGGTCACGTGGCCGACCTACGAGGACGTCGTGAACTCCTCGATGGTCGTCGTGATCTGTGTGCTGGTCCTGATGGGCTTCCTGGCCCTCACCGACTGGTTCCTGGGCAAGGTCTTCGAACGCATCCTGCTCGGCTGAGGAAAGGAACCATGGCATACAAGTGGTACTTCGTCCGTTGCCAGTCGGGTCGTGAGGACTCCGTGCGCCGGCAGCTCGAGACGCGCCTGCGCGCGGCGGACCTGCAGGACGTGGTGCCCCAGGTGCTCGTGCCCTTCGAGCGCGTCACCGATCTCAAGGGCGGCAAGCGTCGCGTCGTGACGCGCAAGCTCTACCCGGGCTACCTCATGGTGCAGGCGGACATCGGCGAGGCCGAGGAAGCACGCACCCAGAAAGCGCGCGAGACGATGCGCGAGACGCCCGGCTTCGGCGAGTTCCTCGGTCCGCGCGGCGAACCCACGCCCCTCACCGACCACGAGGTGACGGGCATCCTCGCCCGCATGTCGGACTCCGAGACGAAGCCGCAGGTCAGCATCAGCATGTCCAAGGGGGACATGGTCAAGGTCAAGTCGGGCCCGTTCGACGGGTTCGACGGTCAGGTCGACGAGGTCAACCCCGACAAGGGCACGGTCAAGGTGATCGTGACCATCTTCGGTCGTGCCACCCCCGTCGAACTGGAGTACTGGGAAGTCGAGGCGGTCTGACGGCGACGACCGCGGGACGGCACGCACGGCGCGCGCCGACGAACCCGAGGAACGCGGCGACGCACACCGAGCGAACAACGAACGAACGAACGACGGGAGTCGACGGAGCGGGGCGACCGGTGTCGCAGCGCGCACCCTGCTCCCGACCCAACGAGAACAGCGATGGCGAAAGAAGTCACAGGCAAGATCAAGCTGCAGTGCCCCGCAGGGCAGGCGACCCCGGCTCCGCCGGTCGGTCCCGCCCTGGGCTCGCACGGCGTGAACATCGCGCAGTTCGTGAAGGAGTTCAACGACCGCACGCGCGACCAGATGGGGATGATCATTCCCGTCGAGATCACGGTCTACAAGGACCGTAGCTTCGACTTCATCCTGAAGTCGCCGCCGGCGGGCGTCCTCCTGAAGAAGGCGGCCGGCCTCGAGCGGGCCGCCAGCAACGTCGGTCACGAGATCGTGGGCAAGGTCACCCGTGCCCAGGTCGAGGAGATCGCGAAGATCAAGATGGCCGACCTCAACGCCCGCGACATCGAGCAGGCCTGCAGGATCATCGAAGGCACCGCCCGCTCCGCCGGCATCGCCGTCGAGGGCTGATCGCCGTCGACCGAGCCCCAAGAGAACGCCGACCCACGACCCACACGCGACTGGCACGCGCCGCCACGAGCACGGCGCGCCGATCGAGGAACGAGATGCCCAAGCGCAGCAAACGATTCGAACAGGCGGTCAACTCCGTCGACCGCAACAAGACCTACGAGCCGGTGGAGGCCTTCGAGCTCCTCAAGTCGCTCCCCGGCGCGAAGTTCGACGAGTCCGTGGACGTCGTCGTCAAGCTCGGGATCGACCCGCGCAAGTCGGACCAGTTGGTCCGCGGCGCGGTGTCGCTCCCGAAGGGTCTCGGCAAGAGCATCAAGATCGTCGTGTTCGCCGAGGGCGACCGCGCCGAGGCCGCGACGGCCGCGGGTGCGGACGAGGTCGGCAGCGGTGAGCTCGCCGACAAGATCGCCGGCGGCTGGACCGACTTCGACGTCGTGATCGCGAGCCCCGACATGATGAAGCACGTCGGCAAGCTCGGTCGCGTGCTCGGTCCGCAGGGCAAGATGCCGAGCCCGAAGAGCGGCACGGTGACGCCCGACGTCGCGCAGGCCGTGACGGAGTTCAAGGCGGGCAAGGTCGAGTTCCGCACGGACGCGGGCGGCAACGTCCACGCTCCGCTCGGCAAGCGCTCCTTCTCGTCGCAGGACCTCGCCGCCAACCTCCAGGCCTTCCTGGACCACCTCGCGGCCATGCGCCCGTCGGCGGTCAAGGGCGTCTTCATGCGCAAGGTCTCCGTCTCCACGACGATGGGGCCGGGCGCCTGGATCAACTACGGCGCGCCGACGCCCACGAACTGAACGACCTCGCGCCCCCGCGACGTCCGAACCGGAACGAACGATGCCCAGCGTCCTGAACGAGATGCTCCTGCGGGAGCTCACCGATTCCTACGAAGGCAAGGAAGGCGTGTTCATCATCTCGATGACCGGCCTTTCGATGAAGGAGAACGAGGGACTGCGCAACCAGCTCGCCGAACACGGCGTCGGTCTGCGCGTCGTCCCGAACAAGCTCGCGCTGCGCGCCTTCGCGAGCGTCGGGCTCGAGTTCTCGAAGGAGACCTTCCGCGGAGCCAGCATCGGCGTCGCGACGGGTTCGCCCGAGGACGCGATCAACGCGGCCAAGGTCGTCAAGGCCTCCGACGTCGCCAAGAAGGGCAAGGTCGTGATCCGCGGCGGCGCCCTCGAGGGCAACGTGCTCGGCACGTCCGACGCGCTCGCGCTCGCCGACGTTCCCGACAAGAACACCCTGCGCGCCAAGATCCTGGGCTGCCTCAACGGCCCCGCGCAGAACCTCGCTTCGCTCATCGCCGCGCCGGGCGCCTCGCTCGCGCGCGTCGTCAACGCCCACTCGGAGAAGGCCGAGGGCTGAGCCGAGCCCGTGACCGCACACCCGCCGCGCCCCGCGGCGGGGGACGGCTCGCGCCGTCGAACACCACGGTCCGTCGCCGGTGCGGCGGCCCGACCCACGCGGCAAGGGGGGCGCGAGGTCTCGACCTCCCGCTCGCCGCGAACATCAGAAACCCAACTCGTCCCGCAACTCGTGAAGTGGCGCGCGCCAAGGTGCGCGCGTCCGAACCGAGGACCCCGCGAAGGGGATCCTGGAGCCAACCATGTCCGAAGAAACCAACACCGTCGAGCTCGAACCCGAGCTGCAGAAGATCGCCGAGCAACTCGACGGCCTCACCCTGCTGCAGGCCTCGAAGCTGGTCAAAGCCCTGGAAGAGCGCTGGGGCGTGAGCGCTGCTGCACCGGTCGCCGTCGCGGCGGTCGCGGGCGGCGGCGGTGGCGAGGCCGCGGCGGAGGAGAAGACCTCCTTCGACGTCATCCTCACCGACGGCGGCGACAAGAAGATCCAGGTCATCAAGGAAGTCCGTGCACTCACGGGTCTCGGCCTCAAGGAGGCCAAGGACCTCGTGGACGGCGCTCCGAAGACGATCAAGGAAGGCGTCTCCAAGGACGAGGCCGAAGCGATCGCGAAGCAGATCGAAGCGGCCGGCGGCAAGGTCAAGATCGACTGATCGCCCGGACCGCTGCGTCCCGGGGCACGTCCGTGTCCCGGCGCCGCGGTCGGGGAGCGTCGCCGAGTGCCGCGCCGCGTGCGCGACGCCCGGGTCCGCTCCCCGCGGGTGACGGCGATCCCGTCGGGACGTCGGCGGGGGAGGGCGCGAGCGCTCCCCCGCGTCGCACCGACCGGGGCGGCCGCGGGGCTCGACGCCCCCGGGCGTTCCGGGCTCGTTCCGGGCGGGAACACCGTTCGGAGCCGTCGGGACCCTCCCCGAGTGCATCGGACGCGCCCGCCGCGTCGGCGCGTGGCTCGGGGTCGACTCGAGGTTTCCACGGCCTCGCCGTCCACCGGCCTTGACCCGTCGCGCCTTCGGCCCCACCATGTGGGGTCCCCGGCCCCGGTCGAGGTTCTCCTGGAGCGAGATCCGCGCGCCGAAGGTCCGTCGTCCGCCCGCACGTCCGTCCGTCGTTCCGTCCCGTTCGCTGGTCCGTCCGTCGTCCCGAGGGTCGAGTCGTCCGTCGCGTCGGCTTTCCTCGCGAGTCGCACCCGTCGAAGCGCCGCACCCAACGTACGCCCGTGCACGCCGCGCGCGTGCCGCCGTACGGCGTCCGGAGGTGGCGCGACGACCGATGTCCCTCCCGAGCGCGAAGCACGTCGAACGTCCGTCCCCGCTCGGTCCGGCTCCGCAACTGGGCCGCCGCCGCCCGGTCTCCGAAGCCACAGCTCAGCCCACCCGCTCAGCCGTCCTCCGCTGCCGTCCCGCGCCCTCACGGTAGCGACCCCGCCCGACCACACGCGTCCCCGTTCGCCCCACGAGCACCGTTCGATGTCCGCCGCGGGACATCGCGACGACGGTGCGCGAGGAGCGTCCCGACCCGCCGACCTCACCTGCGTCCCACCTCCACGCGTTCCGTGACGTCCGTCGTCCGCGCCGCCGTACTCGACCGAGGGGCCGAGTCCGATCCGTGCGCGGTCGTTGCGTTGCTGGAGCGTTCGTGCGTGGGCGCTCCATCGATCGACGTCCGCGCCGATCGAACCTGACCTCTCCGTCGCCGCACGCGTCCGCGCGTGCGACCGACGGAACGCTCGCCGAAAGACCAACCCGACGCGTCGAACCACGCCGGCCCCGACCGGGGAACGCCGCCCGCGCGGCGTCCTCCGCGACGGACCGCGCGCGACGCCGCTCTCTCCAGCCCGCCGCAGCCGACCACCAGTCCATCGCTCCGCCGATCGACGCTCACGATCCATGACGAACCTGCCGCCCGTCCGCAAGTTCTCCCGCTACGGCGACATCGTGGAAGTGCCGGATCTCGTCGAGATCCAGCGCAAGGCCTACGAGGAGTTCCTCATGGTCGACGTGCCCCAGTCGGCGCGTCCCGAAGAGGGCCTCGAGAACCTCCTGCGCGAGGTGTTCCCGATCTACTCGTACGACAAGACGATGTGCCTCGAGTACGTCGGCTACGAGCTCGGGCGCCCGCGCTACACGATCGACGAGTGCCGCAAGCTGCGGCTCACCTTCGGCTACCCCTTCAAGGTGCGCCTGCGCCTCGTGAAGCCGGAGCCGATCGAGGAGGAGGTGTACCTCGGCGAGATCCCGATCATGATCGGGGGCGGCGAGTTCATCATCAACGGCTCGGAGCGCGTCATCGTCAGCCAGCTCCACCGCTCGCCGGGCGTCGACTTCTCGGTCGACACCTCGAACGCGGACAAGAAGCTGCACTCCTGCTGGATCATCCCGGAGCGCGGCTCCTGGATCGAGCTGAACGTCACCAAGAAGGACGTCCTCACGGTCCGCATCGACCAGTCCGGCAAGTTCTCGGCCGTCACGCTGCTGCGCGCGATGGACGAGAAGCTCTCGACCGACGCCGACATCCTGCGCGTCTTCTACAAGACCAAGGTCGTCAAGCGCACGAAGTCGCAGACCGAGAACGCCTTCGCGAAGTCGATCACGGGTCGCTTCGCGGTGGGGGACGTGGTCGTCCTCAAGACCGGCGAGGTCCTGGTCCCGTCCGGCACGCAGATCTCCGAGTCGGCGGCCCTCGAGATCGCGGCGAGCGAGCTCGCGCAGGTCGAGATCATCGACGAGAAGCCGGACGAGCTCGATCCGCTCATCATCAACAGCCTCGCCGAGGACCCCTGCGCCACCCACGAGGAGGCGCTGATCAAGATCTACAGCCGCCTCCGCCCGGGCAACCCCGCCCAGCTCGAGAAGGCGCGCGAGCTGTTCCACGAGAAGTTCTTCGACCCGCAGCGCTACCGCCTGGGTCGCGTCGGTCGCTTCCGCCTCAACCGGAAGTTCCTGCAGGACATCGGCGAGGACGTCCAGGTCCTCGAGCCGACCGACATCGTCAACTCGATCAAGTACCTGCTCTCGCTGCGCGACGGGACGGGCGAGCTCGACGACATCGACAACCTCGGCAACCGCCGCGTCCGCACGATCGCGGAGCTCGCGGGCGAGGAGTTCCGCAAGGGTCTGCTCAAGCTGCGCCGCACCGCGCAGGAGCGCATGAACCTCGAGCCGGCCGAGACCGTCTCGCCGCGGAACCTGATCAACAGCAAGACCTTCTCCAGCGCCGTCGAGTACTTCTTCGGTCGCGGTGAGCTGAGCCAGGTCGTCGACCAGACGAACCCGCTCAGCCAGCTCACGCACGAGCGCCGCCTCTCCGCGCTCGGGCCGGGCGGTCTGAACCGCAAGCGCGCCGGCTTCGACGTGCGCGACGTGCACCTCTCGCACTACGGCCGTCTCTGCCCGATCGAGACCCCGGAAGGTTCGAACATCGGTCTGATCTCGTCGCTCGCGCTCTACAGCAAGCTCGACGAGTACGGCTTCCTGTGCGCGCCCTACCGCAAGATCGTCAAGGGCAAGCTCACCGACGACGTGGTCTACCTGCGCGCCGACGAGGAGCACGGGAAGGTCATCGCGCCGGCCGACGCCGAGATCGACGACAAGGGCGCCCTCGCCGGCCCCCGCGTCCTCGTCCGCAAGGACGGCGACAACTACGAGGTCGCGCCCACCGACGTCGACTACATCGACGTGTCGCCGCGCCAGATCGTCGGCGTCTCGGCCGCGCTGATCCCGTTCCTCGAGCACGACGACGCGAACCGCGCGCTGATGGGCTCGAACATGCAGCGGCAGGCCGTGCCGCTCCTCATCACCGAGGCCCCGGTCGTGGGCACGGGCATGGAGGAGATCGTCGCGAAGAACACCGACATGGTGCTCCGCGCGCGCAAGGACGGCACCGTCCGCTACGCCGACAGCCAGGTGATCATCGTCGACGACGAGGAGTACCAGCTCACCAAGTACCGCGGCCTCAACGAGCGCACGTGCCAGAACCACGTGCCGCGCGTCGCCGAGGGGCAGACGGTGAAGAAGGGCGAGCTGCTCGCCGACGGCGCCTCGAGCGCCCAGGGCGAACTGGCCCTCGGCAAGAACCTGCTCGTGGCCTTCATGCCCTGGGACGGCTTCAACTACGAGGACGCCATCCTCGTGTCGGAGCGCCTCGTGCGCGACGACGTCTTCACCTCGATCCACATCGAGGAGTACGAGGTCGAGATCCGCGAGACCAAGCTCGGCAAGGAGGAGTTCACGCGCGACATCCCGAACGTCGGCGAGAAGGCTCTCTCCAACCTCGACGAGAGCGGGATCGTCCAGACCGGCACCTACGTCGAGGCCGGCGACATCCTCGTCGGCAAGGTCGCGCCGAAGAGCAAGAGCGAGCTCACCCCCGAGGAGAAGCTGCTCCACGCGATCTTCGGTCGTGCGGGCGTCGACGTGAAGAACGCGTCGCTGACGATGCCCCCGGGCACGACCGGCGTCGTGATCGACTCGCAGAAGTTCTCGCGCCGCGTGAACCTCACCCAGGAGGAGCGCAACAAGGTCCTGACGCAGATCCGCGACGCGGAGACCGACTTCCTGCGCGCCTTCCGCGAGTACACCGCGCTGATGCTCAAGGACGTCAAGCGCATCCTCGGGACCGAGGTGCTCGACAGCCAGTCCGGCGAGCCCGTCGCCTTCGACGACACCGCCACGTTCGACGAGCTGCGCCGCGTCAAGCTGCTCTGCGTCGCCGCGGCGGAGGAGCAGGGCGACCAGGCCAAGAAGGAACAGGCCCTCCGCGCGGTCAACGACTTCCAGAACCGCATCGAGAACAAGGAGAGCGACAAGAACAAGGTCGTCAACCGCCTCAGCCGGGGCGACGAGCTGCCCACGGGCGTGCTCGAGATGGTCAAGGTCTACGTCGCCACGAAGCGCCACCTCTCGGTCGGCGACAAGATGGCGGGACGCCACGGCAACAAGGGCGTCGTCTCCAAGATCCTCCCGATCGAGGACATGCCGTACCTCGAGGACGGCACGCCCGTCGACATCGTGCTGAACCCGCTCGGCGTGCCGAGCCGTATGAACGTCGGCCAGATCCTCGAGACGCACCTCGGCTTCGCCGGGCGCGTCCTCGGCTGCCGCTTCCACACGCCGGCCTTCGACGGTGCGGACGAGTCCGACATCGAGGACGCGCTGCGCGAGGCCGGGCTGCCGACGACCGGCAAGTTCCGGCTCCACGACGGCCGTTCCGGCCAGGCGTTCGAGCAGGACGTCACCGTCGGGATCATGTACATGCTGAAGCTGCACCACCTCGTCGACGAGAAGGTGCACGCCCGCGCGACGGGGCCGTACAGCCTCATCACGCAGCAGCCCCTGGGCGGCAAGGCGCGCTTCGGCGGTCAGCGATTCGGCGAGATGGAGGTGTGGGCGCTCGAGGCCTACGGCGCCGCCGCGATCCTGCAGGAACTCCTCACCGTCAAGTCCGACGACGTCGACGGTCGCACCAAGATCTACGAGTCGATGGTCAAGGGACTCAACATCCTCGAGCCCGGTACGCCGGTGTCCTTCGAGGTGCTCTGCAACGAGATCAAGGGTCTCGGTCTCAACATCGAGCTCCAGAAGAAGGCGGGCCTCTGAACCGCGCGCACCGCGCCGGCCCGTCGAGGTCGGCGCGGTGCGAGCTCCGCCGCCCGTCCGCCCGAACACACGCCCGCTCCGAACCGCCCGCTCCGAACATCCCCGAGGCGCACCCGACGCCTCCGAAGGAAGCGCAACGATGGTCGAGAACCTCTACAACCGCATCAACGACTACGGCAGCGTCAAGATCAGCCTCGCCTCGCCCGAGGACATCCGCTCCTGGTCGTACGGCGAGGTCAAGAAGCCCGAGACGATCAACTACCGGACGTACCGCCCGGAACGCGACGGTCTGTTCTGCGAGCGGATCTTCGGACCCGAGCGCGACTGGGAGTGCGCCTGCGGCAAGTACAAGGGCATCAAGCACAAGGGCATCGTCTGCGACAAGTGCGGCGTGATGGTCACGCACAGCCGCGTGCGTCGCAAGCGCATGGGCCACATCAACCTGGCCGCGCCGGTCGCGCACATCTGGTTCTTCAAGGCCATGCCGAGCCGTCTCGGGACGCTGCTCGACATGAAGACGAGCAACCTCGAGCGCGTCGTCTACTTCCAGGACTACATCGTCGTCGACCCCGGCGACACGCCGCTGGAGGAGAAGCAGCTCCTCACCGAGGACGAGTACCGCCAGTCGCGCGCCAAGTACGGCAGCGAGTTCGAGGCGGACATGGGCGCGGACGCCGTCAAGAAGATGCTCCGCCGCCTGGACCTGCAGCGCCTGTCCGAGGAGCTGCGCGAGGAGCTCCTCTCGACGCGCTCGAAGCAGCGTCAGAAGGACATCATCAAGCGCCTCAAGACGGTCGAGATGCTCCGCGACTCCGGCAACGACGCGGAGTGGATGGTGCTCGACGTGATCCCGGTCATCCCGCCGGACCTGCGCCCGCTGGTCCTGCTCGACTCCGGCAACTTCGCGACGAGCGACCTCAACGACCTCTACCGGCGCCTCATCAACCGGAACAACCGCCTCAAGAAGCTGCTCGACCTCAACGCCCCCGAGGTCATCATCCGCAACGAGAAGCGGATGCTGCAGCAGTCGGTCGACGCCCTGTTCGACAACGGCCGCTGCCGCCGCCCGGTGCTCGGCAGCTCGAACCGCCCGCTCAAGTCCCTGACGGACATGATCAAGGGCAAGCAGGGGCGCTTCCGCGAGAACCTGCTCGGCAAGCGCGTCGACTACTCGGCCCGTTCCGTCATCGTCGTCGGACCGGAGCTGCGCCTGCACCAGTGCGGTCTGCCCAAGAAGGTCGCGCTCGAGCTGTTCCAGCCGTTCATCATCCGGCGCCTCAAGGAGCTCGGCCTCGCCGACACCATCAAGTCGGCGAAGCGCATGCTCGAGCGCCGCGACGAGGAGGTCTGGGACATCCTCGACGAGGTGATCCGCGACCACCCGGTGCTGCTCAACCGCGCGCCGACGCTGCACCGCATGGGTATCCAGGCCTTCGAGCCGGTGCTCATCGAGGGCAACGCCATCCGTCTGCACCCGCTCGTCTGCGGCGGCTTCAACGCCGACTTCGACGGTGACCAGATGGCGGTCCACCTGCCGCTGTCGTTCGAGGCGCAGATCGAGGCCTCGACGCTGATGCTGGCGACGAACAACATCTTCTCGCCGGCCAACGGTGCGCCGATCATCGCGCCGTCCCAGGACATGGTCCTCGGGATCTTCTACCTCTCGAAGAACCCGCACATCTCGATCGAGGGTGCGCGGCACTTCTCGTCGCTGAGCGAGCTCTTCCTGGCCTACGGCCACGGCTTCACGCACACGCACCGTCCGGTCCGCGTGCGCATGGAGCCCGGCACGATGGTCAAGACGGCCCAGAACGGCGTGCCGGAGGTCGTCGGCGACGACGGCAAGATCGAGGTCCGGACCGAGAACGAGGAGACCGGCGAGACCAGCGTCTCGCGCGAGTACGTCCTCACGACGATCGGTCGCGCGATCTTCAACGACATCCTTCCGGAGGGGATGCCGTTCTACAACTACGAGCTGACCAAGAAGGGGATCAGCGGCCTCATCAGCGACTGCCACCGCCTGCTCGGGCGCGACGCGACGCTGCGGTTGCTCGACGACCTCAAGGATCTCGGCTTCAAGTCGGCGACGCGCGCCGGCATGTCGTTCGCCAAGGACGACATGCGCGTGCCCGAGGCGAAGATCGGCATCCTCGAGTCGACCCAGGTCGAGATCGACAAGGTCGAGGCGTCCTTCCAGAAGGGCGTCATCACCGACGGCGAGCGCTACCTCAAGGTCATCGACCTCTGGACGGGCGCGCGCGAGAAGGTGGGGCAGGAGCTCATGAAGGTGCTCCAGTCCGACATCCGCGAGGACCTGGTCTACGTCAACCCGATCTACTGCATGGTGACGTCGGGCGCGCGTGGTTCGCTCGACCAGATCCGTCAGCTCGCCGGCATGCGCGGTCTCATGGCCAAGCCCTCCGGCAAGATCATCGAGACGCCGATCAAGGCGAACTTCCGCGAAGGCCTGAAGGGGCTCGAGTACTTCTCGTCCACCCACGGCGCGCGCAAGGGTCTGGCCGACACGGCGCTCAAGACGGCCGACGCCGGCTACCTCACCCGCAAGCTCACGGACGTCGCCCAGAACGTCGTCGTCACCGAGGACGACTGCGCGACGCCCAACGGCGTGTTCAAGGAGGCCGTCTACAGCGGTGAGAAGCTCGTCGTCAGCCTCGGCCAGGCCATCCGCGGCCGGACCGCGCGCAAGACGATCGTCGACCCGATCACGGACGAGATCGTCGTCCGCGAGAACGAGACGATCACCGAGGACGTCGCGGCCCGCATCGAGGAGCTCGGCGTCGAGAAGATGGAGGTGCGCAGCCCGCTGACCTGCGAGGCGGGTCTCGGCGTGTGCGCCCGCTGCTACGGCATGGACCTCTCGCGCGGCACGATCGGCGAGCGCGGTCTCGCGGTCGGCATCATCGCCGCGCAGTCCATCGGCGAACCGGGTACGCAGCTCACGATGCGTACCTTCCACATCGGTGGTACGGCGAGCCGCTCGGTCGAGCAGTCCGAGATCAAGTCGCGTCGCGCCGGTGAGGTCCGCTACCACGGCCTGACCGTCGTCAAGAACAAGGACAAGCAGGACGTCGCGCTCACGCGGACCGGCGAGATCCAGATCGTCGACGACCGCGGTCGCGAGCTCGAGCGCCACGAGATCCCGATCGGTTCGGTGATGCGCGTGGCCGAGGGCGCCGTGATCGAGGCCGGCGACACGCTCTGCGAGTGGGACCCGCACCACGTCCCGATCCTCGCGGAGTTCAAGGGCAAGATCCGCTACGAGGACCTGATCGAGGGCAAGACGCTGCGCGTCGAGCGCGACTCGCGCCGCGGCATCACCCGCAAGCAGGTCATGGAGCACAAGGGCGACCTGCACCCGCAGCTCGTGCTCGAGGACAAGAACGGCGAACCGCTCGCCCTCTACCCGATCCCCGAGCGCGCCTACGTCGAGGTCGAGGACGGCCAGTCGATCCAGGCCGGCGACCTCCTCGCGAAGACCTCGCGCGAGATCGGCGGTACCCAGGACATCACGGGCGGTCTGCCGCGCGTGACCGAGCTCTTCGAGGCTCGTCGCCCGAAGGACCCCGCCGTCATCTCCGAGATCGACGGCGTCGTCGAGCTCGGCGAGAAGAAGCGCGGCAAGCGCACGATCATCGTCAAGGCCCTCGACGAGAAGGGCGGCGTGATCGAGGAGCGCGAACACGCGGTCCCGCAGGGCAAGCACCTCCGCGTCCACAAGGGCAACGAGGTCCGCGCCGGTGACGCGCTGGTCGACGGCCCGCTCGTCCCGCAGGACATCCTCCTCATCAACGGCGAGGAGTCCGTGCAGAAGTACCTGCTCGGCGAGATCCAGAACGTCTACCGCTCGCAGGGCGTGCCCATCGACGACAAGCACATCGAGATCATCATCTCGCAGATGATGAGGAAGGTGCAGGTCGCCGACCCGGGCGACAGCGAGTTCCTCCCCGGCGCGGTGGTGGACAAGTTCCGCTTCCGTCAGGAGAACGCGCGTCTGCGCAAGGAGCGCAAGAAGCCCGCGACGGGTCAGACCCTGCTGCTCGGCGTCACCAAGGCGTCGCTCAGCTCGGAGTCGTTCATCTCGGCCGCGTCCTTCCAGGAGACCACCAAGGTCCTCACGGAAGCGGCGATCGCCGGCAAGCGCGACTACCTGGTCGGTCTCAAGGAGAACGTCATCCTCGGGCACATGGTCCCGACGGGCACGGGCTTCCGCGACCACTACCGGACGCGCGTGAAGAAGAACATCGACTTCGGCGAGATCAGCCGCAGCTTCGGTTTCTCCGCCTCCCGCAGCGAGGCGAGCGACGCCGACATCGACGCGCTCCTCTCCGGCGGGCTCGACGCCCTCGGCGAGGTGGCCGGCGAGTCCGCGCTGCCCGACCCGCTCGGCCTCGAGCTCGGTGCGGCGGCCGCCGCCGACCCGCGCCGCGCCTCGTCGATGGACGACGGTGTCGACGACGACGACGACAGCGCCGACGACGACGTGGAGATCGACGAGGAGGACGAGGCGATCGCCGACGCCGAGTGATCGCCGCGGTGGGGGGGGGCGGGCACCGTCCGCCCTCCGCGCCGTCGAACACCTCGACGACCGACGACCCCCGGTCCGCCGCTCCGACCGACGAACGACCCCGAGCGCCCGCCACTTCGCACCCCCGACTGCTTGACGGTGGGGCGCCGCTCCCTACACTAGCCCGCCCTTCGTGCCGTCCGGGACCCTCTCCGAGCCCCGGCGGTGACGAAGCCGAGTCACGCCATGCCCACGATCAACCAGCTCGTCCGCAAGGGACGCCACGTGCAGAAGCGCCGGTCCAAGTCGCCGGTGCTCGACTCCTGCCCGCAGAAGCGCGGCGTCTGCCTCCAGGTCAAGACGCAGACGCCGAAGAAGCCGAACTCCGCGCTGCGCAAGATCGCGCGCGTGCGCCTGTCGAACGGCAAGGAGATCACGGCCTACATCCCGGGCGAGGGTCACAACCTGCAGGAGCACTCGATCGTGCTCGTGCGCGGCGGACGCGTCCGCGACCTCCCCGGCGTGCGCTACCACATCCTGCGCGGAACCATGGACGCCTCGGGCGTCGACGGCCGCAACCGCAGCCGCTCCAAGTACGGAACGAAGCGCCCGAAGAAGTGATGTCGCCCCGGCGACGCTCCCCGCCCAGCGGGAGGAGCGCCGCGCGACCCACGCCCCGACGACCACGACGACACGCCGACGACCATGCCCCGCAATTACAAGTCGACCGCGGACCTGCTCCTGCCGGACCCCAAGTTCGGCTCGATGCTCGCGACGAAGATCATCAACAAGATCATGCTGGACGGTAAGAAGACGACCGCCCAGGAGATCTTCTACGAGGCGCTCGACCTCGCGCAGAAGAAGCTCGACGTCGAGGACCAGGTGGAGATCTTCACCAAGGTCATCGACAACATCCGCCCGGCGGTCGAGGTGCGCAGCAAGCGCGTCGGCGGCGCGAACTACCAGGTTCCCCGCGAGGTGCGTCGCAACCGTCAGCAGTCGCTGGCGATCCGCTGGCTGATCGACAACTCGCGCAAGAAGAAGGGCAAGCCGATGGCCCAGCGCCTGGCGGAAGAGCTCGTGGACGCCTTCAACGGGACCGGGGCTTCGGTCAGTCAGAAGGAGACTGTCCACAAGATGGCCGAGGCCAACAAGGCCTACAGCCACTTCGCGCGATAGGAGTCGCGCGGAGCGCGACTCCCATCGCGCGAAGTATGTTGTCTGCCCAACCGCTGGCGCGGTTGGAGCAGATGGCGCGGATGGCCGCGTGCGCGACGCAACGGCTTTGCGCGAGGCAGGCTCCGAACGGCCGCTCCTCTCGAGGGGGCGGCCGTTCGGCGTTTCGGGTGCCTTGCGACTCGATCGGAGGGGTGCTTGCCGCGACACTGCCGGGCGATGGCCCGCGACATCCTGATCCTGCGCGACCCCAAGGAGTCGTGGAAGAAGTGCTCGCTGGCGCCGCTGCGCGGGATGGAAGGGGTGCGCTTCGTCACGTGGCGCGAGGGGCTCGAACTCGAGGTGACGGGGCGGTTGCTGCTCGATCCCGACGCGCCGGAGATCGGGGAGGGGGACGTGGGGCGACCGCTGTTCCTGATCGACTCGTCGTGGCGGCGGCTCGCGGTGCTGCGGCGCGCGGTGGTGGGGGAGCCGGTCGCGCGCAGCCTGCCGCGGCTCGCGACGGCGTACCCCAGACGGAGCGAGACCTTCCCCGATCCCGAGGTCGGACTCGCGTCGATCGAGGCGCTCTTCGCGGCGAGCTGTCTCGCCGGAACTCCCGACCTGGATCTGCTCGCGCACTACCACTTCCGCGACGCGTTCCTCGCCGCGAACCGCTCCCTCCGCGCACACTGACGGCGTGGACGGGACGAAGGGACTCGGCGCGCTGCGCAACGTCGGCATCGTCGCGCACATCGACGCCGGGAAGACGACGCTGTCCGAACGGCTCCTGTTCTTCTCCGGCGTCGAACGGCGCATGGGGAGGTGCACGAGGGGTCGACCGTGCTCGACTGGATGCCGGAGGAGCGCCGGCGCGGCATCACGATCACGCTCGCCGCGGCGACGGTGCCCTGGCGCGGGCACCGCATCCAGATCGTCGACACGCCCGGGCACGTCGACTTCTCGGTGGAGGTCGAGCGCGCGATGCGGGTGCTCGACGGAGCGGTGCTCGTCATCAGCGCGCTCGCCGGCGTGCAGGCGCAGTCCGAGGCGGTGTGGGCCGAGGCCAACCGGCACGGCGTCCCGACGCTGACCTTCGTGAACCAACTCGACCGCGTCGGCGCGGACTACCTCGGCGCGGTCGCCGAGATCGAGCGACGCTTCGGCGAGCGGGCGATCGTCCTCCACTACCCGATCGGCGAGGGCGAGGCGTTCCGCGGCTTCGTCGAGCTGATCGAGATGCGCGCCTTCGAGTTCGAGCGCGGCGTGCCGCGCGAGATCGAGGTCCCGGCCGAGGTGCGCGACGAGGCGCTCGTCCTCCAGGACGACCTGTTCGAGTTCGCGGCGGAGTGGGACGACGACGTCCTCGCGGCGCGTGTCGACGGGACGGACGTCGAACCCGCGCACGCGCGGCGCGCACTCCGTCGAGCGGTGCTCGAGCGCAAGGGGCACCTCGTGCTGTGCGGCTCCGCCTTCCGCAACATCGGCATCCAGGGTCTGCTCGACGCGGTCGTCGACTACCTGCCGTCGCCGCTCGAGGTCCCTCCGCTCGTGGCGCACCGGGCGGGCGGCGGGGACGTGGTCGTCGAGCCGCGGATCGACGGTCCGCCCTGCGCGCTCGTCTTCAAGGTCCAGCGCATCCAGAAGAACGACCTGGCCTTCGTCCGCGTCTACTCGGGCGCCCTGTTCGCCGACGCCGCGTACCACGTGCCTCGCCTCGGCGACGTCGTCCGGCTCGACCGGACGATCCGCGTGCACGCGGACGGCGGCGAGGTCGTCGACCGCATCGCCGCCGGGGAGGTCGGCGCCATCGTCGGTGCGACGGGGCTCACCACGGGCGACACGCTGTGCGCGCGCGAGGACCCGCTCGAGATCGAGGGCGGCTCATACTCGGAGCCCGTGCTCACCCAGGTCGTCGAGCCCGAGGCCGCCGGCGACCGCGACGCGCTCGCGATCGCCTTGCGCGAGCTGTGTGCGGAGGACCCGACGCTCCGGTCGCGCGAGGACGAGGCGACGGGGCAGTGGCTCGTGTCCGGCATGGGCGAGCTGCACCTCGAGGTCGCGATGCGCCGCCTCCTCGAGGAGTACGGCGTGCGGGTCCGGACCTCGTCGCCCGCCGTGGCCTACCGCGAGGCCGTGCGCACCAGCGGCCGCGGCGACGGCGCCGTCGAGCGCCAGGTCGGCCTCGACCGCGTGTGGGGGCGGCTCGAGGTCGCGCTCGAACCGGTCCCGGACTCCGGCCGCTTCGAGGTGGCCTGGGGCTGCGCGCCGCCGCGCGACGCCTCGCTCGCGCGGGCCGTCGAGTCCGCGCTCGAGCGCTGCGCCGAGGTCGGCCCGCGCTTCGGCTTCCCGCTGATCCACGCCCGCGCGACGCTGCTGTCGCTCGACGTCGAAGGGGGCACCGCCGAGGAGCAGGCCGTGGTGCAGGCGGCCGGCCTGGCCCTGCGCGAGGCCATGTCGAGGGTGCGCTGCGAACTGCTCGAGCCGACGGTCGCGTTCGAGGTGGACGTGCCCGAAGCGGGGACCTCGGGCGTGCTCGCCGACCTGGCCTCGCGGCGCGCGCGCATCGGCGAGGTCACGGCCGAGGGCGAGTGGCGGCGGATCGTGGGGGAGGCGCCGCTCGCGAACCTCGCGGGCTACTCCACCGAGGTGCGCTCGATCAGCCGCGGTCGGGCGCGCTTCAACCTGCGGCCCGCGGGCTTCCGGCCGGTGTCGGACGCGGAGCTGCGGGCGCGCGGTCTGATCTGGAGCTGATCGGGCCGGGATCCACGCCCCAACGGGGTCGCAGCGTCGGGCTTCGTCGGTCCGTCGATCGGAGCCCCTGATCGCCGGCACGGAGGCCGCCGAAGGGCGCCGGCCGACCGCCCGCGACTTCCGCGGATTCCCGTCGCAGGAGCATTGCTCCCCCCCTGGACCGCTGCTACTCTCTTCGGCCCTTTCCCGCGAGGGAGCGGGTCTTCGGTGCACGCGGAGCCTCCCGCGGTCGACCGGCGCGAGCACGAACGGTGCGCGCGACGCGGTGGGCCCGGAACCTTCCCGCCTGCGGTACGGAGCCGTGCGCGCGCGAGCGCGCCGAGTTCCATGCCCCGGCGGACGGTCGGCGACGCGACAGGCCGGAGACAGCTCTTGCGGGAGCTTTTTGTCCATCCGGACCGCAGCGGAGCGCGCGAGCGCTCGACGGCGCGGAACGGGAGGGCGGGAGCGGGACCAGCACAGCACACGACCGGGCCGGACCGGCCCGATCACGCACAACCCGACGACGGAGCGGAGCGCACGACGAGGCGATCCGATCCGCCAGCCGACCGAACGACCGGCGACGCCCGACGAGCGCGGCGCCGCAGAACACGACGACCCCAGAACGCGACGACCCGACGCCCATGGACAAGCAGACGAAGATGCAGATCCAGATCCGGATGGAGGCCTACGACAACGAGGCCCTCGACCAGTCCGCGTCGGAGATCGTCGACACCGCCAAGCGCACCGGCGCGAAGGTGCGCGGGCCCATCCCGCTGCCCACGCGCATCAGCCGCTACACGGTTCTCCGCTCGCCCTTCATCGACAAGAAGTCGCGCGAGCAGTTCGAGATCCGCACGCACAAGCGCCTCATCTACATCACCGAGCCGACCAGCGAGACCGTCGACGCGCTCTCGAGCCTGAACATGCCGGCCGGCGTCGACATCCGCATCAAGGCCTGAGCCGAGCGCGCGAGCGCGGCACGAGCCACACCACCGAACACGACAACCACCGCCGCGTGGCCAGGCGTCGAGCTCCCCGAGAGCTCGCTGGTCGAACCGGCGAACCACACGAGATGGGGGACGATCCCCCGTTCGAGGAATCATGACGCTGATCCTAGGACGCAAGCGCGGGATGACGCAGGTCTTCGAGGACGACGGAACCGTCGTCCCGGTGACCATCGTCGAGGCGGGACCCTGCACGGTCACGCAGGTCCGCACGCAGGACACCGACGGCTACGACGCCGTCCAGCTGGCTTTCGAGGACGTCAAGGACGCCCGCTCGACCAAGCCGCTGCGCGGTCACTACAAGAAGGCCGGCACCGCGCCGAAGCGCTTCATGCGCGAGGAGCGCCTGGTCGCCGCCGCCGACAAGGCCGTGGGCGACACCGTCACGGTCGAGGTCTTCGCGCCCGGCGACGTCGTCGACGTGGTCGGCACGAGCAAGGGCCGCGGCTTCGCCGGCACGATCAAGCGCCACGGCTTCGCCCGCGGCAGCGAGACCCACGGCTGCATGAACGTGCGCCAGCCCGGTTCGATCGGCGCCTCGGCCTACCCGAGCCGTGTCTTCAAGGGCATGCGCATGAGCGGCCACTACGGTGCGAAGCGCCAGACCACCAAGAACCTGAAGGTGGTCCGCGTCGACGCCGAGCGGAACCTCATCTTCGTGCGCGGTTCGGTCCCGGGACCGAACGGCGGTTTCGTCCAGGTCCGCACCGCGCGGACCGGTGCAGCCGGGAAGCGCGCCTGATCCGCGCCCGCCATCACGGAGAACCAAGAACCATGCAGGTCAAGAGCTACAAGGCGGGCGCCGTCGGTCAGGTCGAGATCGACGAGGCCCCGTTCGGCGGCAAGGTGCTGTACCGCACGCTGAAGGACGCCGTGGTCATGTACCAGGCGAACCAGCGTCAGGGCACCGTGAGCACGCGCGGCCGCGACCAGGTCGCCGGCTCGAACAAGAAGCCCTGGAAGCAGAAGCACACGGGGCGCGCGCGCGCCGGCGACCGCAAGTCGCCGATCTGGCGCGGCGGCGGCACGGTCTTCGGACCGAAGCCGCGCGACTACAGCTACCACATGCCGACCAAGGCGCGCCGCGTCGCGCTGCGTTCGGCCCTCGCCGGCAAGCTCGCCGACGACGAAGTGGTGGTGGCCGAGCTCGGCGACTTCGCCGCGCCGTCGGCCAAGGCCGCCCGCAAGATCCTCGCCGACCTCGGCACGCCCCGCCGCGCGACCATCGTCGTCGCGGAGCACAGCCAGAACGTCCACAAGTCCTTCCGCAACTTCCCGGGCGTCAACGTGCGCACGGCGTCCGACCTGTGCGCCCACGACGTGGTGAACGGCGGACTGATCGTCGCGGAACGCGCCGCCATGGACGAGCTCGCGAAGCGCGTCGGCACCAGCGCCAACGGAGGTCAGCAGTGAGCGCCCTCGACCGTCACTACCAGGTCATCCGCAAGTCGCACGTCACCGAGAAGTCCTCGGACGACATGGCGACCCGCAACGCCTACCACTTCAGGGTCCCGATCGACGCCAACAAGGTCGAGATCCGGCAGGCCGTCGAGTCGATCTTCGACGTGAAGGTGACCTCGGTCAACACGTCCATCCCGCCGCAGAAGGCCCGCCGTCGCGGCTGGGTCGCGGGTCAGACCAAGGCCTGGAAGAAGGCCATGGTGACCCTGAAGGCCGGCGACTCCATCGAGGTCCTCTGAGGGCAGTCCCGCCGAGGACTGAGGAGAACGAGCCATGGGTATCAAGAGCTACCGTCCCACCTCTCCCGGCCGCCGGCACGGCAACGTGCTGGACTTCGCCGAGATCACGGCGTCGTCGCCGGAGAAGAGCCTGCTCCGTCCTCTCAAGAGGACGGGCGGACGCAACAACCACGGACGCATCACGTCGCGTCGCCGCGGCGGCGGTCACAAGCGCCGCTACCGCGTCATCGACTGGAAGCGCGACAAGGACGGCGTGCCGGGCACGGTCAAGACGATCGAGTACGACCCGAACCGCACCGCGAACATCGCCCTCGTGTGGTACGCGGACGGCGAAAAGCGCTACGTGCTCGCGCCGCTCGGCCTCACGGTCGGACGCGTGATCCAGTCGGGCAAGGGCTCCGAGCCCCAGGTCGGCAACGCCATGGAGCTCGCCGACATCCCGATCGGTCTCACGGTCCACAACATCGAGCTCCAACCGGGCCGCGGCGCGCAGATCTGCCGCAGCGCGGGGAGCGCGGCCCAGCTCACGGCGCGCGAAGGCGACTACGCCGTGATCCTCATGCCCTCGGGCGAACTGCGCCGCGTGCACGTGCGCTGCCGCGCGACGATCGGGCGCGTCGGGAACACCGACCACCAGAACGTCAAGCTCGGCAAGGCCGGCCGCAAGCGGCACATGGGTCGCCGTCCCGAAGTTCGAGGGACGGCCATGAACCCGGTCGACCACCCCATGGGCGGTGGTGAAGGCCGGACCGCGGGGGGCCGTCACCCCTGCTCGCCGTCGGGCGTGCTGTCGAAGGGCGGCAAGACCCGCAGCCGCAGCAACCCGACCAACAAGTTCATCCTGCGCCGCCGCAAGAAGGCCTGATCGCGCGCACGCGCCTAGAAGCAGAACCACATGGGACGCAGCATCAGAAAGGGGCCCTACGTCGACCCCAAACTCGCGATCAAGGTTTCGAAGGCCGGCGAGCCGGGTTCGACCCAGATCAAGACCTGGGCCCGCGCGAGCACCATTCCGCCGGAGTTCATCGGGCACGTCTTCCTCGTGCACAACGGCAAGCAGCACATCCGTCTGCAGGTCACCGAGGACATGGTGGGGCACAAGCTCGGCGAGTTCTCCCCGTCGCGCCAGTTCCGCGGTCACACGAACAAGAAGGAGGCGGCGAAGAAGGGCAAGTGAGTCGCGCGGGCGACCGCGGACGAGGACCCCTCGAGCCGCACCGCCCACGACCCAGCCGCGAGCCCCGACTCCCGATCGAACGATGGAGACCCAAGCTCCCCAATTCCGCGCGGTCCACCGCTACGCGCGCATCACGGCCCGCAAGGCGCGACTCGTCGCCGACGCGATCCGCGGACTGCACGTCAACGACGCGCTCGAGGTCCTCGAGTTCGCGCCGCAGCGCGCCGCCGCCTTCTACAAGAAGGTCGTCCAGTCGGCGGTGGCGAACGCCGCCCAGTCGGAGTCGGTCAACGTCAACCGGCTCTTCGTGAGCGAGTGCTTCGCCGACGGCGGGCCGCTGCTCAACGATCGCATGCGCTGGCGACCGGGCCCCCAGGGGCGCGCGATGCCGTTCCGCAAGAAGACCAGCCACCTCACCGTGGTCGTGAAGGAGATGGAGTGAGGCGTGCGCGGCGCCGCCCCGACGGGCGCGGCGACGCGACGATCGCTCCTCGAGACGAACCGAAGACCGACCACGACCGAGCACGAACCAGACCATGGGTCAGAAAGTCCACCCCACCGGCTATCGCATCGCCGTCATCGAGCCCTGGCGCTCCCGTTGGTACGCGGGGAAGAAGAACTTCCGCCGCATGCTGAAGGAGGACCAGGACATCCGCCGTCACATCCACAAGGAGTTCAAGTCGGCGGGCATCCCGCGCATCGAGATCGAGCGCACGAGCGAGGCGGTCAACGTCATCGTCCACACCGCGCGCCCCGGCGTGCTGGTGGGGCGCAAGGGCGCGCGCGTCGAGCAGCTCAAGAAGGAGCTGCAGGACATGGTCGGCATGACCTGCCACCTCACGGTGCGCGAGATCAAGCGCCCCGAGCTCGAGGCCTACCTCGTCGCCGAACTCCTCGCCGAGGCCCTCGAGAAGCGCATGGCCTTCCGCCGCGCGATCAAGAAGACCATCCAGACGACCATGCAGGCCGGCGCCAAGGGCGTGAAGGTCGAGCTCAACGGTCGTCTCGGCGGCGCCGAGATGGCGCGCCAGGCCAAGGAGCGCGAGGGCCGCGTGCCGCTGTCCACGCTGCGGTCCTACGTCGACTACGGCACCGCGGAGGCGAAGACCTCCTACGGCGTCATCGGCGTGAAGGTCTGGATCTACAAGGGCGACCTCGATCCGGGCGAGATGCTCGACTACCGCTTCCCCCTGGGCGGCGTGATGCGCGGTGAGCGCGGCGAGCAGTTCGCCGCTCCGGCTCCGCGCGGACGCCGCGGTCCGCGCCGCGAACAGACGCAGCGCAACTGACCGACCCCGTCGCGCCGGGACGCGGACACCCGCACCGCCGGCGCCCCCCAAGAGACACCCGAGAGAACAGCAGTCGGAGACTACGAGCCATGGCCCTGATGCCCAAGCGGTCCAAGTTCCGCAAGTCCTTCCGCGGTCGCGTGAAGGGCTTCGCCACGCGCGGCAACCGCGTGTCGTTCGGCGAGTTCGGCCTCCAGGCCCTCGACGCGGGATGGATCACCGGCCGCCAGATCGAAGCGGGCCGTATCGCCGCCAACCGCGCGTGCGGCGGCGCCGCGAAGATCTGGATCCGCGTCTTCCCGCACAAGCCGATCTCGGCGAAGCCGCTCGAGACGCGGATGGGCAAGGGCAAGGGCGACGTCGACTACTGGGCGGCCGTCGTCAAGCCCGGCACCGTGATGATGGAGATCGGCGGCGTGACGGAGGAGAAGGCGAAGCTCGCCTTCAAGCGCGTCGCTCACAAGATGCCCATCAAGGTGAAGATGGTCCGCCGCCTGGCGACCCACTGATCGCCGAGTCGATTCGAACGTCCATTCCGCACCGTCCACATCCAAGCCGACGCGCCCATCCCGCCATGAACATCGAAGACGTCCGCGCCAAGTCCGACTCGGAACTGCGCTTCGACCGCGGCAACCTCAAGAAGGAGCTCTTCGACCTGCGCTTCCGCGGCGCGGCCGAGACCTCCTCGAACCCGAGCCGCATCCGCGAGGCGCGTCGCATCGTCGCCCGCATCAACACCGTGCTCCACGAGCGCGCGAACGGCGTCCGCGGCCAGGCGTCGCGCTGATCCCGGGCGAGAGCTCCCACCGAACACACCTCCTGCGTCCCCAACCAGCCATGTCCGAAGCCACTCAGGCCGAGCGCAACGCACGACGCGTCCTCCAGGGCGTCGTCACGAGCGCCAAGATGGACAAGACCATCACGGTCGAGGTCGAACGCCGCTTCGCCCACCCGAAGTACGGCAAGTTCGTCCGCAAGCACAAGAAGTACCACGCCCACGACGAGGCCAACCAGGCCTCGCTGGGGGACACCGTGGAGATCATGTCCGTGCGACCCGTCAGCAAGCTGAAGCGCTGGCGTCTCGTCCGCATCGTCGAGGCCAACCGCATGGCCCAGGCGACGTCGGCCGAGGGCGAGGACTTCGCGCGCGATCTGGCCGGCGCCGGCAAGCAGGGCGCGGGCGAGGGAGGTGACGAGCAATGATCCAGATGCAGACCATGCTCGACGTCGCCGACAACACCGGCGCGAAGCGAGTGATGTGCATCAAGGTCCTCGGCGGCACCCACCGGCGCTACGCCGGCCTGGGCGACATCATCGTCGCCTCGGTCAAGAAGGCGCTCCCGGGTTCCGAGGTCAAGCCGGGCTCGGTCGTGAAGGGCGTGATCGTGCGCTGCACGAAGAACACGCGCCGCAAGGACGGCTCGTACGTCCGCTTCGACCGCAACGCCCTGGTCATCATCGACGCCGAGGGCAACCCGAAGGGCACCCGCATCTTCGGCGCCGTCGCCCGCGAGCTCCGCGAGCGCAACTTCATGAAGATCGTCTCGCTCGCGCAGGAGGTCGTCTGATGCGCTTCA
Organism: Planctomycetota bacterium; assembly: GCA_041398665.1. Classification (GTDB taxonomy): domain Bacteria; phylum Planctomycetota; class UBA1135; order UBA1135; genus Rohdeia. The sequence continues at coordinate 27,305 of JAWKUH010000038.1, forward strand.
AGAAGGGAGATCAGGTCGAGGTCATCGCCGGCAACGACAAGACGCGTCGCGGCGAGATCCTCGAGGTGGACCGCAAGCGCGGTCGCGTCGTCGTCGACGGCATCAACCTGCGCTGGAAGCACAAGAAGCCGACGCAGGACAACCCCAAGGGCGAACGCGTCCAACAGGCCTGTTCGGTGCACGCGAGCAACGTGATGCTCGTCGACCCCGCGACCGGCAACCGGACCAGGAAGCGCCCGAGCGAGAAGTGAGTCGACGACGGGTGCGGTGATCGGCCTCGAACGCGGGGCCGCCTCCGCCGGGCCACCGGCACCGCACCCACCGCCCGACCAGCGAACACGAGAGTACGAATCCGACGGAACGAACACCGGGTACCGGGCCGATCACGACCGGCCGAAAGCCCGAGCGAGCCATGCAACTCAGCCTCAAGAAGAAGTTCGACGACGAGGTCGCTCCGAAGCTCAAGGAGCGCTTCGGCATCTCCAACCCCATGGCGGTCCCGCGCCTCACCAAGATCGTGGTGAACATGGGCTGCAAGGGAGCCGTGGAGAACAAGTCGCGCGTCGACGCCGCGCTCAAGGACCTCACGCTGATCGCCGGTCAGCGCCCGACGGTCCGCAAGGCCAAGAACTCCATCGCCGGCTTCAAGCTGCGCGAGGGCATGCCCATCGGCGTCGCCGTCACACTGCGCAAGGCGCACATGTGGGAGTTCGCCGACCGGCTCATCAACATCGTGCTCCCGAGCATCCGCGACTTCCGCGGCGTGAAGTCGAAGCTCGACGGGCGCGGCAACTACTCCCTCGGGCTCTCGGAGCAGAACGTCTTCCCCGAGATCGAGCTCGACCGCATCGAGTTCACCCAGGGCATGGACATCACCTTCGTCACCACCGCGAAGACCGACGAGCAGGGCTACTTCCTCCTCGAACAACTCGGCATGCCCTTCCGACGCGGCAAGTCCTGAGCGAGCGCTCCGCGCCGCGCCGTGCGGGTCCGCGAGGGACCCGGCGGGCGCGTGCGACGGACCGCCGGGCACGACCGCACCGAACCGACCGAACGAACACGAGAGACACACAGCCATGTTGACCGACCCCATCGCGGACATGCTCACGCGCATCCGCAACGCCAACGCCATCCGGCGCGAGGTGGTGCGCATGCCCGCGTCGAAGGTGAAAGTGGGCATCGCCGAGGCGCTGAAGTCCGAGGGCTTCATCGACTCGTACGAGGTCGTGCCCGGCTCGCCGTCGAGCGAGCTCGTCGTGACCCTGAAGTACGGTCCGGACGGCGAGCGGGTGATCCGCCAGCTCGAGCGCGTCAGCAAGCCGGGGTGCCGCGTCTACAGCCGCGCCAAGGCCATCCCGCGCGTCATCCGAGGCATGGGCGTCTACGTCCTCTCGACCCCGCAGGGCATCGTCTCCGACCGCAGCGCCCGCGCCCTCAACGTCGGCGGCGAGGTCCTCTGCAAGGTCTACTGATCCCGCGCCGGTCCGCCCGCGGAGCTCGCTCCGAACACCGGACCGCACCCCGAAGAACACACGCTCGAGACCCTCAGCGAACACCGAACAAGCCATGTCCCGCATCGGCAAACAACCCGTCACCATCCCCGCCGGCGTCACGGTGGAGGAGAAGGGCCGTCTCGTGACGGTCAAGGGTCCGAAGGGCCAACTGCAGCTCCCGCTCCGCCCCGAGATCGACCTCGCGGTCGACGGCGGGAAGGCGCAGCTCTCCCCGAACGGTCACGGCTCCACCCGCACCGCGCGCGCGATGCACGGTCTGCAGCGCGCTCTGCTGCAGAACATGGTGGACGGCGTCACCAAGGGCTTCACCAAGGAGCTCGAGATCCAGGGCGTGGGTTGGAACGCCAACGGTCAGGGCAGCAAGATCGTCCTCAACATCGGCTTCTGCCACCAGGTCACGATCGACATGCCCCAGGGCGTCGACGTCAAGACCCCGTCGCCGACGACGGTCGTCCTCACCGGTATCGACAAGCAGGCGGTCGGTCAGACCGCCGCCCGCATCCGCAAGGTCCGTCCGCCCGAGCCCTACAAGGGCAAGGGCATCCGCTACAAGGGCGAGTACGTCCGCCGCAAGGCCGGCAAGAGCTTCGGCAGCTGATCCAACGGCGCGCGCCGCCCAGGCGCGCCGCCGCGATCCCGACGCACCGACCGGAACGACCCGCACACGAACGAAGCACCCGCCCACGAGCGCACGAAGAGCCCTCGGGAGCGACACGAGCCATGAAGAGCCAAGCCCTCACGCAGAAGCGACGCCTCCGCCGCCGTCTCTCGGTGCGCGCGACGATCGCGCGCACCGCGGACCGCCCGCGTCTGTCAGTGCACCGCACCTCCAAGCACATCTACGCCCAGGTCATCTGCGACCGCACGGGCAAGACCTTGGCCTCCGCCTCGACGAGCTCGAAGACCTTCGGGTCGGAGAACGCCGGGAAGAACAAGACGGAGCGCGCCAAGCTGGTGGGGGCGGAGGTCGCCCGCCGCGCGAAGGACGCCGGCGTCGAGACGGTCGTCTTCGACCGCGGCGCCTTCCGCTACCACGGCCGCGTGAAGGCCCTGGCCGACGCCGCGCGCGAGGGCGGCCTGAAGTTCTGACCGGAGCTCCCGAGCGAGCCCGCCGTACGACCGACGCAGCAGCACGACCCGCGCGACCCCGACCGAACCCGCCGCCGACCCGACTCGGCGCGCCACGCGAGACGAACAGATGAACGACCCGATCCCCTTCATGGACACGGCCACGGCCCAAGAGGTCGACAAGCTCACCGAGCTGACGGTGCGGATCAACCGCTCGTCGGCGGTGGTGAAGGGCGGCCGTCGCTTCTCCTTCTCCGCGCTCATCATCGCGGGGAACCGCGAGGGCGTCGTCGGCTACGGCTACGGCAAGGCCCGTCAGGTCCCGAACGCGATCGAGAAGGGCAACAAGGACGCGCGCAAGCACCTGATGCGCGTCGCGCTCAACGAGGCCGGCTCGATCCCGCACGAGGTCACGGGTCGCTTCTGCGGCGCGCTCGTCCGCCTCGTCCCCGCGGGCGAGGGCACGGGCATCATCGCCGGCCAGGCCGTCAGGTCCGTCTGCGAGATGGCCGGCGTGCGCAACATCCTCACGAAGGCCTACGGGTCGACCAACCCGATCAACCTCGTCAAGGCGACCTTCGAGGCGCTCGCGCAGCTCCGCACGCCGGAGCAGGTCGCGTCCCTCCGCGGCGTCGACCTCCGCTGATCCCACGCACTGCCTCGAGGCAAGGGCGTCGATCCGGCGCCGAGAGCACACCACACGCCATGGACATCAAGACCGTCACCCAGAAGGGCACCAAGTACGAGACGCGCATGCGCGTCGGCCGCGGTCCCGGCAGCGGCAACGGCAAGACCTCCGGTCGCGGCCACAAGGGTTGGGGCCAGCGCTCGGGCGCGAGCCGCCGCCCCGGCTACGAGGGCGGCCAGATGCCGATCTACCGTCGCGTGCCCAAGCGCGGCTTCACGAACGCCCGCTTCCGCACGGACTACACGGTCATCAACGTCTCCGCCCTCGACGTCTTCGACGACGGCGCGACGGTCGACCTCGCCGCCGTGCTCGAGCGCGGCCTCGCGAGCTCGAACACGCCGCTCTTCAAGGTGCTCGGCAACGGCAACCTCACGAAGAAGCTGACGGTCCGCGCCCAGAAGTTCAGCAAGAGCGCCGCCGACAAGATCACCGCCGCGGGCGGCTCGGTCGTCGTGCTCGACGCGCGCGGCCGCGAGGCCGAGGAGTCGGGCGAGTGACGAACCCGGTCGCTCAACTCCTGAAGACGCCCGAGACGCGCCAACGAATCTTCGTGACGCTCGGGCTGCTGGCGGCGTACCGACTGGGATTCCAGATCCCGCTGCCCGGCACGAACCCCGAGTACCTCGCCACCCTGGCGCGGGGTGCGGGCGGTTCGGTCTTCGGTCTGTTGAGCGCCTTCTCCGGCGGCGCCCTCGGCAACACCGTGCTGTTCGCCCTGGGCATCATGCCCTACATCAGCTCGTCCATCATCTTCTCGATCCTCGGCAAGGTGTCGCCGAAGATCGAGGCGATCCAGAAGGAGGGTGCTGCCGGTCAGAAGCGCATCAACCAGTGGACGCGCCTCACGACCGTGCCGATCGCGATCATCCAGGCGCTCTTCGTCTGGTTCTCGGTCTACTCGCGCGAGCAGGGCATCCTGGCCAACGACGGCACGCCGGAGTTCCTGGTCGCGCCGGTCATCGTCCTCGGTCTGACGGCGGGCGCGATCCTCGTGATGTGGATCGGCGAGCTCATCACGGAGTACGGCATCGGCAACGGCGCCTCGCTCATCATCATGGCGGGCATCATCGCGACGATGCCCTCGAGCCTCAGCGCCGTGGTGGCCTCGGACAGCCAGGCCTACAGCACGATCCTGACGCTCGTCGCCCTGTGGCTGACCATCGTCGTCCTCGTCGTCTTCATCCAGAAGGGCGAGCGCCGCATCCCGATCCAGTACGCGCGTCTGTCGCGCGGGCGCCGCGTCTACGGCGGTCAGAAGCACTTCCTGCCGCTGAAGATCAACATGGCCGGCGTCATGCCGATCATCTTCGCGTCGGCGCTCTTCATGATCCCGAGCGTGCTGTTCGACGCGGTCGGCCTGAAGTACGTCTCGAACATCTTCCTCGACGCCGACGGCTTCGTGCACGTCGCCGTGTCGTCGGCGATGGTGTTCTTCTTCTGCTTCTTCTGGAACAACCTCATGTTCCGGCCGGACGACATCGCCGACAACCTGCGCGAGCACGGCGCCTTCGTCCCGGGCATCCGCCCGGGCGTCCGGACGGCGGAGCACATCAAGAGCATCCTCCAGCGGATCACCCTCGCCGGCGCGGTCTTCCTCGCCATCGTCGCGGTGCTCCCCGGCATCATCACCGCGCGGGTCCCCGGCCTCCAGGGCAACCTCGCCTACTTCCTCGGCGGCACGTCGGTGCTGATCGTGGTCGGCGTGGCGATGGACCTCGTGGACAAACTCAACGCCCAACTCGTGATGCGCAACTACGAGGGCTTCATGAAGGGCGGAGCCGGTCCCGCGTGGGCCGGGAGGCGGAGCAACTGATGGCGAAGGAGGAACCGATCACGGTCGAGGCGGTGGTGACCGAGTCGCTGCCGAACGCGCGCTTCCGCGCGAAGCTCGAATCCGGCCACGAGATCCTCGCTCACGTCTCGGGCAAGATGCGGATGCGCTACATCCGGATCCTTCCCGGCGACACCATCACCGTCGAGATGTCCCCCTACGACCTCACCAAGGGCCGCATCGTCTGGCGCGGCGACCGCCGCCGCCGCGACTCGCGTTCGCGCTGAGTCGGCCCTCCCCGGTCCCTCACGGACCGGGCCTCCGAACGAACACCGCAGCACCTCCTTCGAGAACCTACTGACATGCCCCGCGTCCTCGGCGTCGACATTCCCCCGAACAAGCGACTGGAGATCTCGCTGACGTACCTCTACGGCGTCGGCCGAGCCACCTCCAACGAACTCTGCAAGCGTCTCGGTCTGGACCCCGGTCTGCGGGCCCGCGACATGACCGAGGAGCAGGTGACCGAGCTCGCCGCGCTGCTCCAGGAGCAGTACGTGGTCGAGGGTCAGCTGCGTCGCCAGATCGCGGCCGCCGTCGGTCGCCTCCGTGACATCGGCTGCTACCGCGGCCTGCGTCACCGCCGCGGACTGCCCGTCCGCGGCCAACGCACCCGTACGAACGCCCGCACGCGCAAGGGTCCGCGCAAGACGGTCGCCGGCAAGAAGTCCGTCAAGGGCATGAAGTGATCGGAGTCCGGAGGATCCCCGCGATCCTCCGGCGCGACGATCCCACCGCCCGAACGACCCACAGGCAGAAGAGAAGCACGACTCGACCGTCATGGCCAAGCCCGCAACCAGCACCACCAAGAAGAAGGCACGCAAGAACGTCGTGCGCGGCATCGCGCACGTGAAGGCGTCCTTCAACAACACGCACATCACGATCACCGACCCGACCGGTGCCGCGATCTCCTGGGGCACCGCCGGAACGGTGGGCTTCAAGGGCACGCGGAAGAGCACGCCCTACGCCGCCCAGCGCGCCGCCGACCGCGCGGCCTCCGCTGCGTCGCGTCACGGCATGCGCGAGGTCGAGGTCCGCGTGAAGGGCGTCGGTTCGGGCCGCGAGTCGGCCGTCCGCGCGCTCTCGAACGCCGGACTCAAGATCACGTCGATCGAGGACGTCACGCCGCTCCCGCACAACGGCTGCCGCGCACGCAAGCGCCGCCGCGTCTGATCCCAGGGCCGTCGCCCTCCGCGGATCGTCCGTCGCGACCGATCCAGCCGAACGAACCGACCGCACACCACCCGGAACCACCGAACCGGAACCCCGAACGCCATGTCTCGTTACACCGGACCCGTCTGCAAGCTCTGCCGCCGCGAGGGCATGCAGCTCTTCCTGAAGGGTCAGCGCTGCTTCTCCGACAAGTGCGCGATCAGCAAGCGCAACTACCCGCCGGGCCAGCACGCCCAGCGCCGCGTCAAGGCCACCGACTACGGCCTCCGTCTGCGCGAGAAGCAGAAGCTGAAGCGCATGTACGGCAACATCGGCGAGAAGCAATTCCGCCTCTACTTCGCCGAGGCCGAGCGCCGTCAGGGCAACACGGGTGACAACCTCGTCCAACTGCTCGAGCGCCGTCTCGACTCGGTCGTCATCAACTGCGGCATGGCCCTGTCGCGCACGCACGCGCGCCACCTCGTGAACCACGGTCACTTCCGGGTCAACGGCCGCCGCGTCGACGTTCCGTCGTACCAGCTCCGCCCGGGCGACGTGGTCTCCCTGCGCGAGAACGACAAGACCAAGAAGGTCGTGGGCGAGGCCCTCGAGTTCAACCGCTCGCAGACCGTCCCGGACTGGATCAACCTGGATCGCACGGCGCAGACCGCCACGGTCGCGACGCTCCCGAGCAAGGAGCACTTCGCGCACCCGATCCAGCTCCAGATGATCATCGAGCTCTGCTCGCGCTGATCCACCGACAGGCGCGCGACGCCCGCGGGAGCGCGGTGGGGGAAGGCCCCCTCGCTCCCGCGCCGTCGAGCTCCGCCCCGCGAAGCCCACACCGTCCCACCGAACACCGCCGTCCACCCACGATCCGCTCGGCACATCGCCGGCCCGCCGAGCACCAGGGAGACCACCATGAGAATCCGTTGGCGCAACTTCGAGTTGCCGAGCAAGGTCCAACCGGACCGCGAATCGCTGACCGGTCAGTACGGCCGCTTCGTCGTCGAGCCGTTCGAGCGCGGTTTCGGCAACACGATCGGCAACGGCCTCCGTCGGGCGCTGCTCTCGTCGATCGAGGGAACCGCCGTGACGTCCGTCTTCATCGAGGGCGCCGTCCACGAGTTCGACTCGCTCGAGGGCGTCTACGAGGACGTCACGGACGTCATCCTGAACATCAAGCGCCTGCGCATCCGGATGCCCGGTGACGGCCCGATCACCTGCCGCATCACGAAGAGCGGCAAGGGAGCGGTCACCGGCGCCGACGTGGAGTGCGAGGGCGACGCGGTCGTCATCAACAAGGACCTGCACATCGCGAACCTGACCCTCGACCGCGAGCTCAACATCGAGATGGTCGTGAAGAAGGGTCGCGGCTACGTCCCGGCGGAGGAGAACCGCGACGAGTCGCTGCCTCTCGGCACGATCCCGGTCGACTCCGTCTACTCGCCGGTGCACCGTGTGCGCTTCGCGGTCGAAGCGACGCGCGTCGGCAAGTTCACGAACTACGACCGCCTGGTGATGGAGATCTGGACGGACGGCACGATCAGCCCCGAGATGGCGCTGACCGAGGCCGCGAAGATCTACCGCAAGCACCTCAACCCGTTCGTGATGTTCGAGCCGGAGCTGTCCGAGGGCCGCATCCCGGACGATCCCGCGACCTCCGACCTGCACCAGAAGAACCGCGAGTCGGACGAGCTCAACAAGCGCCTCGACACGCCGATCGCGGACCTCGAACTCTCCGTTCGCGCCCGCAACTGCCTCGACGGTGCGGAGATCACCACGCTTCGCGAACTCGTGACCCTCTCCGAGGCCGAGGTCATGAAGCTCAAGAACCTCGGCAAGACCAGCCTGACCGAGATCAAGAACAAGCTGGCCGAGCTCGACCTGTCGCTCGGTATGGACGCCTGATCCGGTACGCCCGCGTCAGCCGAACGAAACACACGCTCCAACGAGCACGAAAGAAGACTGAGCCATGCGACACCGAGTAGCCGGAAAGAAGCTCGGCCGGACCACCAGCCACCGCATCGCCATGACGCGCAACATGGCGACCTCGCTGATCGAGCACGAGCGCATCATCACGACCGTGCAGAAGGCGAAGAACCTGAAGCCCTTCGTGGAGAAGCTCGTGACGCTCTCCAAGGAGCCGACGCTGCACCACCGTCGTCAGGTCTTCGCGCGTCTGCGCAGCAACGACGCCACGTCGAAGCTGTTCGACGTGCTCGGCCCGCGGTTCAAGTCGCGCCCGGGCGGCTACTGCCGCATCCTCAAGCTCGCCAAGCCCCGGCTCGGCGACAACGGCCAGCGTGCGATCATCGAGTTCGTCGAGCGCACCCAGGTCGAGGTGGCCGAGGAAGCCGAGGCCTGATCGACGCCGCGCGTCGCCGGCACCTGCCGGAAGGGGCGCGTCGACCATTCGGTCCCACACGGCGGGCCGCGACGCTCCGACGAGCAGCGCGGCCCGCTCCCGTTCCGGCGCGAACGTCCCACGCGCCACGTCGACGAGACACCGAGATGGCGAACCACTTCCTGATCTTCGGTCCCCCCGGTGCCGGCAAGGGCACCCAAGCCGCGGCCCTGGCGCGTCACCTCGGCGTCCCGCACGTGTCGACCGGCGACATGTTCCGGGCGCACCTCAAGCAGGGGACGCCGCTCGGGAAGCGGGTCGAGAAGCTGCTCGCGTCGGGCACGCTCGTCCCGGACGAGGTGACCAACGAGATGGTGGAGCAACGGCTCGCCGAGGACGACGCCGCGAACGGAGCGCTGCTCGACGGGTTCCCGCGCAACGTCGCCCAGGCGCGGTTCCTCGACGAACTCCTCGCGTCCCGCGGCGAGCGCCTGCGCGGCGTCGTCGTCCTCGAGGTCGGGGACGAGGAACTCCAACGCCGACTCGCCAAGCGCGCGAACGACCAGGGGCGCGCGGACGACGCCGATCCCGCCGTGATCGCGAAGCGCATTGCGACCTACCGCGGCGAGAGCGAGCCGTGTCTCGCCCACTACGAGGCGACCGGCGTGACGATCCACCGGGTCGACGGCGTCGGTTCGCTCGAGGACGTCGAGAAGCGGATCGTCGACTCCGTCAGCCGTTGACGCGCTCCGAGCCGCCGCTGCGCGCTCGGGACCGGTACGCACTCGGCGTCGTCCCGAAGCGTCGACGGAACGAGCGGCTGAAGTGCGCGCTGTCCGAGAAGCCGGTCACGAGACCGATCTCGGTGATGGAGAGTTGCGAATCGTCGAGGAGCCGCGCCGCCTCGTCGTTGCGTACACGGTCGACGACCTCGACGTAGCGCAGACCCTCCGCCGCGAGGGCGCGCTGTAGGCTCCGCGCCGACGTCCCGAGTTCGCGCGCGACGTCCGCGATGCGCCAGGAGTGCGTCAGGTCGCCGCGCACGACGCGACCTCACCGACTGGCGGCGCCGAGGACCTCGTCGATCTCCGACATGGCGTGGTCGCGCAGCAGGATCTCGTCGAGTCCGCGCAGCGGCGCGCGCCGCTCGAACGACGCCCAGGTGATGTGCCAACGGAGCAGGTTCGCGTCGTCCGGCGGCATCGCGAAGTTCCCGTCCGCGTAGAGGAGGGCGCGCCGACCCGAACCGTCCTCGAGGCGCACCTCGAGACCTCGGCAACCCACCTCCTCGAGGATGCCGACGTGGATCCCGATGTTCACCAGGCTCTCGCCCGGTTCGGGACCTCCGCCGACCACCGGCGCTGTGCACGAGGACCATCCTGTCGGGTCGCGACGACTCGATCACGACGCGGTGACGGGAGTGGACGTAGCGTGCGACGACCTGCTCCTTCTCGAGCACCTCGAGAGGCGACGCGGAGTTCAGCACCACGAACAGGAGTGGGTGGCTGAATTCGCGGAACCGCCTCCCCGCGCGGAGCAGCGCGAGGCTGCCGTCGACGTCGACGGCGCGGCGCAGGATGCGGCGGAAGCGGTCGAGCGGGACCGGGAGGTCGTCCGGCCCCTCCTGGACTGCGCGCACGTCCTCGTCGTCGACCAGCGCCTGCGGCGCGTCGCGCGCGAGGACGGAGACGATGTAGCCATGACGACGCTGACACTGATCCGGCCGCTCACCCGAGAAATCGTCTCAGAAGGTCCGGGAAAGACGCAATCAGGGCGGTCGCCGCGCAGCTTCTTCGCCAGCAGCGCGGGCCAGATCCGGTGGAGGCGTTCGGCTGCGATCGCCCGGCCGACCGCGACGTGCTCGCGCTCGTCCGCGAGCCCGGTGACGAGCGCACGCGCGACCTCCTCGGGCGCGATCGCGTCCCGGTCGCGCCCCTGCGTCATCCTGCTCCGCACGAGCGGCGGAACGAGCTCGACGACGAGCACGCGCGTGCCCCGGAGCTGGTGCCGGAGTGCCAGAAGCCCGGAGGTGGCCTTCGTCGCTCTGGGTGTAGACCGGTGCCGAGGGCTTCGGCGCGAGGGCGAGGATCGACGTGACGTCGACGATCGCGCCGCGCTCCGACTCGAGGAGTCGGCCGAGCAGCGCCGCGGTCAGTCGCACCGGAGCGAGGAGGTTCACGGCGACTTCACGTTCGAACGACGTGTCGGTCGGCGAACTCCGCGACGTTCCACTCGACCTGGACGCCGGCGCAGTTGACGAGCACGTCGAGCCGTCCGAGGAACCGGTCGACCGCTTCGGTGAGGATCTTCGTCGAGCCGGGGTCCGCGAGGTCGACCTCGACGGCGGGGACGCCGCGCAGCTCCGACTCCTCGAGGCGCTTCGGATCCGTGCCGCACGTGAGCACGTGGGCGCCCGCGCCCTTCGCGAGCTCGCAGATCGCCTTCCCGATGCCGCTCGTCCCCCCGGTGACGAGCACGCGCTTTCCGCCTGCTCAATTCCAAATGGTCTCGCTCCTCGACCGCGTCTCGCGAGCGAGCCGTCGACGCCGTGAAGGGTAGGGGGCGGCGTCCTCCGCGTGATTGCACCGGTGCGCCGCGCGTGTTGAACGGATGCGCCGCGGCGACGCGTACCGCTCGGCGTCACCCGCCGTTCGACGGTGCCGCGCCCGACGCGTCGTCGAGGACGGTGTCGACGAGCTCGAGGGTGAGGCGTCCCAGCGCCTCGCACGTCGCGCGGTCGACGCGCGCGAACTCGGCGGTGCCGCCCTCGAGCGGGCGCGAGAACTCGTAGGTGCGCGCGAGCGCCACGCTGCCGTCGGGCTCCTCGACCAGGACGAACGCGCGGATCGAGGCGGCGATCCCGTCGCGGCGCTCCTCGCCGCCGAAACTCAGCAGCTCGATCGAGAGGCGCCGGGCCGGGCCGCCGTCGGCGGGTGCCCCGGACAGGCGTTCGAGCAGCGCACGCCGAACGGCGTCGGCGGGTTGATCGGCCCAACGCACGCCCTCGACGCGGCGGATCGAGCCGTCGAGCGCTCGCCACGAGAAGACGTCGCGAGAGGCTTCGTGCGCGGCGATCTCGACCAGGCGAACGGGACGGCCGGAGTGCACGCGGGGCTCCACCGGCACGGGCAGGAGCGTCTCGACGTTGCGGTAGCTCGGCGCCTTGGGCGCGAAGCAGGCGCCGAGCGGGAGCGGGCGACGAGCGCGACGAGTCGCAGGGGTCTCCATTTCCTCCGTGCGGACGCCGAACACGATCGAAGCGGGGTCGCGTTCCAGGCGCGACGCGAGCGCGGCCACGTTGGCGAGGGCGCGCTCGAGCTCGCGCAGCGCGGGCAGCGCCCGTTCGGCCGTCCGCGAGCCGTCGGCGGCGAGGGTCTCGAGCGCTCCCGCGCCGCGCCGGAGCGCCTCCGCGGTGGCGCCGAGGTCGGCCTCCGTCACCTCGCGCTCGAACGCCTTCGCTGCGGAGCGCGTGTCCTCGAGGACGCCGTCGAGGTGTTCCGACTGCTCCTCGAGCTTCGCCGCCACTCGCGCGAACCCGTCGGCCGCGTCCGCACCGCGCTCGGTCGCGCGCGCCAGGGCGTCGCGGTCGATCGCGTCGACGAGCGAACCCACGTCGCGGACGAGCGCGTTCAGCGCCTCGACGTCGAGCGTCGCGAGCTTCTCGTCCGCCCGCGTGAGGACCGAGTCGAGTCGCGCCGAGTTCTGCGCGACGTCCAGTTCGTCGATGGCCGCCGAGATCTCGTTGACGACGCGCGAGACGTTGCGGATCAGGTTCGGCATCTGCTGGAGCGTCGCCGACAGGTCCTGCTCGAGCGTCTTGAGCGTCGACGGCTCCGTGGGCACGTAGTTGTAGGGCTTCTCGAAGGGCAGCTCCTGGATCGGACGGCTCTCCGGGTCGAACACGTCGGCCTCGAGGTAGGTGAAGCCGGTGAGCGCGCTGCGCACGATGCGCAGACGGATGCCCTCCTCCTCGAGCTCGAGGCTCGCGCCGACGATCGACTCCGCACCGCCGAGTCCGAGCGCCCCGAGGTCCTCGACGAAGGCGGCGATGTCGACCTGGACGTGCCTGCGGTCCGGTGCGAACGCGACCTTCTTCACCTCGCCGACGTCGACGCCCCGGAACTTGACGGGCGTGCCGACGGAGACGCCGTCGATCGACTCGTCGAAGTAGGCGACGAGCGGGATCGTCTCGCGGCTGAGCCCGCGCGCGCCGAGTGCGGCGAGTCCGACGACGCCGATCGTGATGACACCGACGACGAACAGCCCCACCTTCCAGTTCTCGTTCTGGGCGATCATCCAAGGGCTCCGGGTTCGGCGGCGGTGCGGAAGAACTCGCGCACCCTCACGTCGCTGCTGCGCGCCGCGAGTTCGCGCGGGTCGCCGTCGGCGATGATGCCGCGGCGCTCGCGGTGGAGGAGCACGCAGTGCTCCACGACGCGTTCGATGCTGCTGAGCTCGTGCGTCACGACGACGATGGTGACTCCGAGGTTGCGGTTGAGCGACTCGATCAGTTCGTCCATGTGCGCGGACGTCACGGGGTCGAGTCCGGCCGACGGCTCGTCGAGGAACAGCAGCTGCGGGTCGAGGGCGAGCGCGCGCGCGATGCCCGCGCGCTTCTTCATGCCGCCCGAGATCTCCGCGGGGAGGTGCCGTTCGAACCCGGCGAGGCCGACCAGCCGTAGTTTGGCGCGCGCCACGGTCTCGATCGAGCGTCGGTCGAGCCGCGTCCAGTGTCGGAGCGGCAGGGACACGTTCTCGAGCAGGTCCATCGACCCGAAGAGGGCGCCGGACTGGAAGAGCACGCCGTGGCGCGGGCGACCCTCGAGGGACGGCGGCGCCCCGTCGATCGTGATCGAACCCGACATCGGGCGGTCGAGCCCGACGAGGTGGCGGAGCAGCGTCGACTTGCCCGTCCCGCTGCCGCCGAGGATCGCGAACACCTCCCCGCGGGCCACCTCGAACGAGACCCTCTCGAGGATCGGATCCCCTCCGAAGCCGACCTCGAGGTCGCGGACGACGATCGTCGGTTCGCTCACAGTCCGTAGAGGGTGAAGATCCAGGTGAAGATCGCGTCGGCGACGATCAGCGCGAACAGCACGGTCACGACGGCGGCCGTGGTCGAGCGCCCGACGCCTTCGGCGCCCCCGCGGGTCGCGAGCCCGCGCTGACAGGCGACGAGTCCGACGATGGCGCCGAACGCGACGGACTTCACGAGTCCGGTGACGAGGTCGCTGGTGTCGATCGACGCCGCGGTCTGCTTCCAGTACGCGGTCAGCGTCACGCCCATCGTCCCGCAGCCGATCGCGAGACCGCCGAGGACGCCCATGAGGTCCGCGAGGATCGTGAGGAGCGGCGCGGAGACGACGAGTGCGGCGACGCGGGGCATCACGCAGAAGCGCTGCGGCGACAGCCCGAGCGTGCGGAGCGCGTCGACCTCCTCCGACACCTTCATCGTGCCGAGCTCGGCCGCGAAGGCCGCGCCGGAGCGGCCCGCGACGAGGATCGCCGTCATGAGCGGACCGAGCTCGCGGACGACCGAGAGACCGACGAGGTTGGCGACGAAGATCTCGGCGCCGTAGCGCTCGAGCTGGACCGCCGACTGGAAGCCGAGGATCGTGCCGACGAGGAAGTTGACGAGCGCGACGATGGCGACGCCGTCGGGCCCGGTGCGCGACAGCTGTCCGACCCAGTCGCGCAGCAGGAACCGTCTGGGACGCCGGACCGTGTTCCCGACCTCGCGCGCGAAGGCGCCGAGGAACGCGACGGCGTCGAAGACGCTCGTCGTGAAGGTGATGCTGCGTCGACCGACCTCGGCGAGGAACGACTCCTCGATCTCGGTGCGCGTCGGCGGGTGGGGGCTCTCGCGCGCGGCATAGAGGTCGAGCACGCCGCGCACCGGTCCCACGGCGCGCTCGAGCTTCCCGCCGCGCCCCGCTTCCTCGAGTCGACGCGCGAGGTCGACGAGGACGGCGGCCCCCGAGCCGTCGATGGACTCGAGCCCGACGAGGTCGAAGCGCACGGACGCGCTCCCGCGTTCGAGTTCCGCGCCGAGCTTCGCGAACTCCGACGCGACCGATCCCGCGTCGAGTCGACCCGCGAGTTCGATCCTCGTCCCGTTCGCGTCGTCGACCCGCTGCCAGCTCAGTCCCGGTCGTTCCGGAGCGGTCGCGCCGCGCACCATCGCGGCGAGTCTACGTCCGCTCGGTGGGGGAACGCGCGGCGCTCTCCGCGCTCGGTGCACGGGTCGCCGCGTTCCCGGAACGGTCGAGGCCCCGCGATCGCGAACGATCGCAGGGCCTCGTGGTCGGTCGACCGGCGGACGGCTTCCTCGATGGAGCGGTCTTCGCCGCGCTCAGCGCTTCTTGCGCGTGCGGCAGCCGCCCTGGCGGGCCTTGAAGCGCGGGTCGGTCTTGTTGATGACGTAGATGCGGCCCTTGCGGCGCACGACCTTGCAGTCGGGATGGCGGAACTTCGCCGATCCGATGGAGGAGACGACTTTCATGGCTTCGATGTCGGTGGCGCCGGAGAAGGGCCTCGCCGGCGGAGTCGAGCCGAAGAGGATAGGGAGCCGGGCGGGCCCGTGCAAGCCCGGAGGAAGGGGGGAGGGGCCGCGGCGAGGGGCTCGGGGGGGCGGGGGCTCGCTCGGCGCCTTCGGCGCCGAACCCACACAGAAACACGAAGGGGAACGGCGAAGGACCACAGAAGAACGAAGGCGCCGCTCCGCGGCGCGGACCGCAAGAGGACCCGCGGGGCGCGTCCGCGCCCGCAGGTCCCGCCGTCACCGTGTGGTCCGCCGCCGGAGGCGGCGCAACTCGGTTCTTCGCGTTCTTCGTGTTTCGATCGTGTGGGCGCGCGGCCGGTAGGCCGCGCCGCGCCTCGCAGATGGCTCGAACATGCGCTCGGCGCCTTCAGCGCCGGGAACACACGATCACAGGGAGCCGGGGAGGGGACGAGGAGGTGGAACGCCGCCGGTGATCAGGGAGTCCTTGCGGAGCGCGTTGACGACGGGTCGCCGGGTCGTCGCGTTGCGGAACGACGCAGGTGTCCTCCCCGTCCTCCCCGGCTCCTGTGAACCGAGTTCTCCGCCGCCGCAGGCGGCACTCCGTGTGCTCCGTGGTTCCCCCCCCGCGGCCCGCAGGGCCGCCGCCTCGAAATCCCGCCCGGGCTCGCCCGGCCCGGCCCGAGCACACGCTCGACCCCGCGGACGAGCTCCATGCCGACCGCGACCTCCCTCTCGAGGACCCGGACCTTGCGGCGGACGCCGTCGCCGCCCTCGACGTCGAGGTAGACCACGTTCGAGCCGGGTTGTCCGTCGAGCACGCTCTTGAGGTCCGCGAGGCGGTCGCGGTCGTCGGGACCGACGGCGACCACGAAGGCGCCGCGGAAGGTTGCGAGCGCGGCCTCGAGGTCGTGCGCCTCGCGCATCACGAGGGCGACGCCCTCGCCGCGCTCCTCGACCGTCGCCTGGCACACGATCACGGCGTCCTCGGCGACGCGGTCGCGGACCTCCTCGAGCGTGCGCGGGAAGATCGTGACCGGCACGGAGCCCGAGAGGTCCTCGAGCTGGAAGCGCGCCATCTTCTGACCCGCCATGCGACCGTTCTTCACGACGTTCTCGGCGTAGCCGACGACCAGTCCGCCGATCGTGATCTCCGAACCCGACGGGTACTCCTCGACGCGCGAGGTGTCGGTGTTCGCGAGCAGGCTCACCATCCGCGCGTGCTCCTCGAGCGGGTGCCCCGAGAGGTAGAAGCCGAGCACCTCGCGCTCCGCGCGCAGCGCCTCCTGCGGCGACCAGGCCGCGGACGCGTCGTAGCTCGACGTGCTCTTCGCCGCGCCGCCGCTCTCGGGTTCGTCGCCGAAGGCGTCGAACATGCTCATCTGACCGCTGCGCCGGTCCGCGGCCGCCTGCGCGCCCTCGGCCATCGCCACGTCGAGCGCCGCCATGACGCTGCCCCGGTCGCGGCCCGTCCAGTCGAACGCACCGGCCTTGATCAGAGCTTCCCAGGTCGTCTTGTTGACCTCGTGGGGGTCGACCTCGGCGCACAGCGCGAACAGATCGGGGTCGCCCTCGACGCGCGAACGCGCCTCGACGATGTGCTCGATGGCCTTCTGTCCCGTGCCCTTGATCGCGCCGAGTCCGTAGCGGATCACGTCGCCCTCGGGCTCGAACTCCCAGCCGCACGTGCGCACGTCGGGCGGCGTGACGGTGATGCCGCTCTTCTTGCAGTCGTCGACGAACGCCTTGATCTTGTCGGAGTCGCCCATCTCGCACGACATGTTCCCCGCGAGGAACGCCGTGCGGTGGTTCGCCTTGAGCCAGGCCGTCTGGTACGTGATGACCGCGTAGGCCGTCGAGTGCGACTTGTTGAAGCCGTAGCCGCCGAACTTGACGATGTTGTCCCAGGTCACCTGCGCTGCGTCGCGCGCGCAGCCGTTCGCCTCGGCGCCGGCGATGAACTGCGCGGAGAACTTCTCCATGATCTCCGGCTTCTTCTTGCCCATCGCCTTGCGGAGGTTGTCCGCTTCGTTGAGCGAGAAGTTGCCGAGGACGTTGGAGATGAGCATCACCTGCTCCTGGTAGACGATGCACCCGTAGGTGTCCTCCAGGATCGGTTCGAGGCTCGCGTGCGGGTACTCGACCTCCTCCTCGCCGTGCTTGCGGCGGATGAACATCGAGTCCATGCCCGACTCGAGCGGACCCGGTCGGTACAGCGCGAGGACGGCGATGAGGTCCTCGAAGCGGTCGGGCTTGAGGCGCGCGAGCAGCTTGCGCATGCCCTCCGACTCCAGCTGGAACACGCCGAGCGTGTCGCCGGAGCGGAGCATCTTGTACGTCGAGGCGTCGCCCGCCGGCAGGTTCTCGATGTCCGGCCGCGTGCCGCCCTGCTTCACGATGTTGCGCAGCGCGCGCTCGATGATCGTCAGCGTGCGCAGGCCGAGGTAGTCCATCTTGAGCAGGCCGAGCTGCTCGAGCTGGGGCGCCGGCCACTGCGTCGAGATGTCGTCGCCCTGCGTGCACAGCGGCACGTAGCTCGTGATCGGTGCGTCGGCGATGACGACGCCCGCCGCGTGCGTCGAGATGTGACGCACCTGGCCCTCGAGCTCGATCGAGAGGTCGAACAGCTCGCCGAGCTCGGGCATCTCCTCGCGCAGCTTCCGGAGGTCGTCGTCGGCCTCGACCGCCTCGCGCAGCGGCTTGGCGCCCGGGCCCGCCGGCGCCTTCTTCGCGACCCTGTCGACGTCGCGCAGCGGGATGTCGAGCACGCGACCGACGTCGCGGATCGCCGTTCGCGAGGCCATCGTCCCGAACGTCACGATCTGCGCCACGTAGTCGTCGCCGTAGCGCTCGCGCGTGTACTGGATGACGCGGTCGCGACCCTCCTTGCAGAAGTCGATGTCGATGTCGGGCATCGACACGCGCGCGGCGTTGAGGAAGCGTTCGAACAGCAGGTCGTACTCGAGCGGGCAGACGCGCGTGATGTCGAGCAGGTACGCGACCATCGATCCCGCCGCGGAACCGCGCCCCGGACCGACCGGGATGTCGTGCGCGCGCGCCCAACGGATCAGGTCCCAGACGATCAGGAAGTACGAGACGAAGCCGAGCTCGCGGATGACCTTCTTCTCGTACTCCAGGCGCTCGCGCGCTTGCGTGTGCTCCTTCCCGTAGCGGCGCTCGAGGCCCTCCTCGAGCAGCCGATCGAACAGGACGTCCGGCGGCGTGCCGTCGTCCGATCGGAAGACCGGGACGTGGTACGTGTCCGTCTCGATGTCGACGTCGACCTGCGAGGCGACGTCCATGGTCGCGGCGACGGCGTCGGGCAGGTCGCGGAACACGTGCGCCATCTCCTCGCGCGTGCGGAAGAACAGCGTGTCCGTGTCCATCTTGAAGCGCTTCTCGTCCGCGCGCTTCGCCCCCGTGTTGATGCACAGGAGCACGTCCTGGACCTGACAGTCCTCGTGACGCAGGTAGTGGATGTCGTTGGTGGCGACGAGCGGGATGCCGGTGCGCCTGCTGATGTCGACGAGCGCCGTGTTGCAGTCGTCCTGGATCTTGAGTCCGTTGCGCTGGAGCTCGAGCCAGAAGTGCTCGGGTCCGAACACGTCGCGCAGCTGCGACGCCACGGTCTCCGCCGCGCCCTGCTGGTCGCGTCGGATCATCTGGTTCATCTCGCTCGAGAGGCAGCCCGAGAGGCACGAGATGCCGGTCGCGTGCTGCGCGAGCAGCTCCATGTCGATGCGCGGCCGGACGTGGTAGCCCTCGAGGTAGCTCTTCGACGCGAGCTGGATCAGGTTGTGGTAGCCCTCGGTCGTGCGCGCGAGCAGCGTGAGGTGGCTGTAGGGGTTGTTCTCGCGGTTGTGCGGCTGCTTGCGCGACTGGCGCGCGATGTAGACCTCGCAGCCGATGATCGGCTTCACGCCCTTCGACCGGCACGTGTTCCAGAGCTCGATGGCTCCGAACATGTTCCCATGATCCGTCAACGCCAACGCCCCCTGCCCGTCCTTCACGCACGCGTCGACGAGCTTCGAGATGCGGTTCGCGCCGTCGAGCAGCGAGTACTCCGAGTGGACGTGCAGGTGGACGAAATCGGGCTTGCTCATCGGATCCTCCTCCGCACGGCGATCGCTCCGCGG
>JAWKUH010000039.1:0-46374 GCA_041398665.1 Planctomycetota bacterium
CGCTGCTCTGGCCGCGCTTCGTTCGCGCCTTCGCCGCCATGGTGCGTCCGCGGAGACTCCACCTCGAGACGGCGGGTGCGCACCCCGCGACGCTCGCGAGCCTCCTCGGCGTCGTCGACCACGTGTCGCTCGACCTCAAGCTCCCCGGCGACCTCGCCGCGCCCGTCGACCCGCTCCCCGCGGACGAAGAACGCGAAGGCGTCCCCGGCGACGGAGCGGCCTGGCGCGCGGCGCGGCGTTCGTGCCTCGACGTGCTCGCCGGTCGCGACGCCTGTGCGAAGCTCGTGCTGTGCGACACGTCGAGCGAGCGCGAGGCCTACGAGGCGCTCGACGACCTCGCCGACCTCGCCCCGGAGCTGCCGCTGTTCGTGCAGCCCGCCACGCCGTTCGGCCGCGCGTCGGCTCCGAGCGACGTCCTGGTCCGTTCCGTCTGGGTCTACGCGCGCGAGCTCGGTCTCGATCCGCGCGTCGTCCCGCAGGTCCACCGCCTCCTCGGCGTGCGTTGAACGAGTGATGTCGAGACTCCCGCGCGTCGCCATCGTCGGTCGCCCCAACGTGGGCAAGTCCACGCTGCTCAACCGGCTCGTCAACAGCCGCGTCTCGATCGTCGAGCCGACGGCCGGCGTGACGCGCGACCGCGTCAGCGTGCACGCGCGCGTGCCCGCGTTCGGCACGGAGCGCACCGTCGAGGTCATGGACACCGGCGGCATCGGCATCGTCGACCGCCAGGACCTCGGACCGCTCGTCGAGGAGCAGGTCGCGGTCGCGGTCGGCGGATCCGACGCGATCGTGTTCATGGTCGACGCGAAGGACGGCATCACGCCGCTCGACCAGGAGGTCGCCGAGAAGCTGCGTCGGACGGACCTGCCGATCGTGCTCGTCGCGAACAAGTGCGAGGGCCGGAAGGCCGGTTGGGAGGTCGAGCGGTTCCGGCGCCTCGGCATGCCCGGCGAGCCCATCGCGATCAGCGCGCAGAACGGCGACGGCATGGCCGAGTTCTACGAAGCGCTCGCGAACGCGCTGCCGGCCGAGGGCACGGACCTGGCCGCTCCGAAGCCGGTGATGAAGCTCGCGATCGTCGGCCGCCGCAACGCCGGCAAGAGCACGCTCACGAACGCCCTCGCCCGCGAGGAGCGCATGATCGTGTCCGAGGTGCCCGGCACCACGCGCGACGCGGTCGACGTGCTGTTCGAACGCGACGGCGAGAGCTTCGTCGTCATCGACACGGCCGGCGTGCGCAAGAAGAGCAGCTTCGAGGACGCCGTCGACTTCTACAGCGACTCGCGCAGCTACCGCGCGATCCGGCGCGCGGACGTCGTCGTCCTGCTGTTCGACGCGACGGAGCCGCTGTCCGGCCTCGAGAAGCGCCTCGCGCGCTACGCGGCGGACCACTTCAAGCCGGTCGTGCTCGGCGCCAACAAGTGGGACCTCGTCGGCGAGCGCATGACGGCGGGGGAACTCGCCGACTACGTCGCGCGCGAGCTCCCCGGCGTCGACTACGCGCCCCTCGTGTGCCTCTCGGGCAAGGACCGCTGGCACACCGACGAGGTCATGTCGGTCGCGCGCGAGCTCTTCGACCAGGCCCACGGCCGCGTGGGGACGGGCGAGCTCAACCGCGTGCTGAAGAACGCCCTCGCGGCGCGCTCGCCGAGCTCGAAGGGCTACCGTGTGCGCGTCCAGTACGCCACCCAGATCGACCGCCAGCCCCCGACGTTCGTCCTGTTCGTCAACGACAAGCGGCTGATCGGCAAGGACTACCTGCGCTACCTCACGAACCGCCTGCGCGAGGAGCTCCCGTTCAAGGAGGTCCCCATGCGCATCGTGCTGCGCGACCGCAACCGCGACGACGACGACGACGAGGACCGTCGCCGCGTCGTCCCCGCCGAAGAGGACGAGGACCGAGAGTGATGCAACGAACGACCCGAACCGAGTCGGCCGTCCTCCGCGGCCTCGTCGCGCTCCTCCTGGCGCTCGTCGCCGCCTGCTCTACGACGAAGAGCGAGCCCGAGGGCGAGTGGGCCACGGCCCAGCTCGAGGCGCCGAGCGGCGAGGTGCTCTGGAACGTCGCGATGCTCGCGCTCGCGCAGTACCAGTTCCCGCGCGGCACCGAGACCGACCCGAACACGATGACGATCGAGACGGGTTGGAAGATCGAGCTCAGCACCTTCCGCGGACAAGGCTGGCGCAAACTCGCGGTCGTCAAGCTCGAGGACCTCGGCGCCGGCATGTGGCAGGTCGACGTGCGCGTGAAGAAGCAGACCAACGAGGCCATCGTCCGCCAGACCGACCTGTCCTACGCCAAGTGGGAGTGGGCGGACGACGACGTCGACCACGCGCGGATCATCCTCCAGTACATCCGCTCGAGCCTGCTCGTCTCGGGCTGACCGTCCGCGGCGGACCGAGCGGCCGTCACCCCGCACGGACAGCCCCGGGAGCCCCACGGTGGACGTCCTTTCACGGTCGATCGGACCCTCGGCCGGGTAGGCTTCCCGCGCGAGGACCCACCGTCCGGAGCGCCGCCCGGCCCGCGGCCGCGATGGACCCGTCCCGCGCCCCCCTGGATCCATGTCCGACGTCTCCACCGCGAAGGCCGCTCCGAAGGAACCGCTCAGCCCCCGGGGGCTCGGCGGCGTCCCGATCGGGCCGGAGCCGTCGTCGGTCGAGTTCGTGGAGGGGGAGTGGGTGGGCGCCGCGGCGCCGGGGTTCCGGCACGTCCTCGGGCGCCTCATCGGCTTCCCACGGTTGTTCGCCCGGCACCGCGACCTGGTCACGACCTCGGTCAAGCGCGACCTGCAGGCGCGGTTCACGGGGACGCTCCTCGGCTGGCTGTGGCCGCTCGTCTACCCGGTCTTCCTGTTCGCGGTCTACTACTTCGTCTTCACGAAGTTGCTGCAGCTCAAGATGCCCAACCTGCCGGACGGTCTCGAGCCGGCGATGGGCGTCTTCATGTTCACGGGCATCGTCGTGTGGGCCGGCGTGTCCGAGGGCTTCGTCCGCGGGACGAGCTCGATCGTCGACAACGGCAACCTGATCAAGAAGCTCTCGTTCCCGACCGAGCTGCTGCCGCTCAACGCGGTGCTCGTGTCGATGGTGACGATGCTCTTCGGCGTGCTCGCCTTCCTGATCGCGTGCGCGTTCGGCGTCTGGCCGCTGCCGGGGACCGACGTGCTCTGGATCCTGGCGATCCTGCCGTTCCAGCTGCTGTTCACCTACGGTCTCGCGCTGTTCCTCGCGACCTGCCACGTGTTCCTGCGCGACACGTTGCAGCTCGTCACACTGCTCGCGACGGTGTGGATGTTCATCACGCCGATCTTCTGGGTGCCGTCGGTGACCGTGATGACGGACAAGTTCGAGCCGTACATGGAGCCGCTCACCTACAACCCGATCTACCACCTCGTGCACGTCTGGCGCAGTGCACTGATGAGTCGGTCGAAGCTCCTGGATCTGGGCGTGCCGGCCTTCGACGAGGCCTTCGGGCCCGACCCGTTCCACTCGTTCCTCGTGTTCGCCGGTTGGTCGGTCGGCGTCTTCGTCGTGGGCTTCGTCGTCTACGGCCTGTCGCAGCGGCGCTTCGCCGACGAGATCTGAGGCGGCCGCGATGACCACGAAGTACTCCGTCGAGGTCGAGGGGCTCGGCAAGCACTACCGGGCCTACGAGCGACCCCTCGATCGCGTGATCGAGGCCTGCTCGCTCGGCCGGCTGAAGCGCCACCGAGAGTTCTGGGCGCTCCGCAACGTCGACTTCCGGCTCGCCTCCGGCGCGTCGCTCGGCCTCATCGGGGCGAACGGCGCGGGCAAGTCGACGCTGCTCAAGGTGCTCGCCGGCATCACGCCGCCCAGCGAGGGGCGCCTGCGCATCAACGGGCGCGTCGCCAGCCTGCTCGAGCTCGGCGCCGGCTTCCACCTCGACTTCACGGGGCGCATGAACATCGTCTCGAACGGCGTGATGATGGGGTTCACGCGCCGCGAGATGGAGGCGAAGATGGACGAGATCATCGAGTTCGCCGAACTCGGTGACTACATCGACCAGCCGGTTAGGACCTACTCGTCCGGCATGGGGCTGCGACTCGGCTTCGCGATCGCGGCCGTCGTCGACCCGGACGTCCTGATCATCGACGAGGTCTTCGCCGTCGGCGACATGTACTTCCAGAAGAAGTGCGTCGACAAGATCTACTCGTTCAAGCAGCGCGGCAAGACGATCCTGTTCTGCAGCCACTCGCTGTACGACATCCGCCAGCTCTGCGACGAGGCCATCTGGATGCGCAACGGTCTCCCGGCCGCCGTCGGCGACTCCGTGACCGTCACGAACGAGTACTCCGCCTACCAGCGCGACCACATCCACGACTACGCCGCCGCGATCGAGGCCGCTCTGCCCGACTCCACGGCCTCCGACCTCGACCCCGCCGTGCGCCCGCACGTCGTCGACGCGCGCATCTACCGCATGGACACGGGCGAGGAGACCTACGACATCGAGGCCGGCGTCCCGATCGAGATCCGCGTGTGGTGGCGCAACCCGGACCCCGCGCGCACGCCGATCCAGTTCGGCATCGGGTTCCTGCGCCAGGACATGACGCTGTGCGCCGGGACGTTCACGCACTTCGACGGCGGTGGAGGTCCAGGGACGCGAGGAGCTGCGCGGTGCTCGAGTGGCCGAACAACACGCTGCTCTCCGGTCAGTTCCTGGTGCCCGTCATCGTGTTCGACGGCAGCGGCGTGCACGCTACGAGGAGCACATGCTGAAGACCAACCTCGTCGTGCGGTCGACGACGAAGGAGGTCGGCCTGATCCGCATGGACCACCGCTGGCGCTTCGACATGGACCGACCGTTGCCGGAGCCGCAGGGCGACGACGCGGAGGGCGCGTGAGCGGACGGCGGACGAGGCTCTCGGCGCTGATCGTCAACTACAGGTCGGGCGCCTACGCGATCGCTTGCGTCGAGTCGCTGCAGCACGTCTGGGCCCTCGAGGGGCGCGACCCGCGGACCTCGAGATCGTCGTCGTCGACAACGACTCGCCGGTCGACCAGACGCGCGAACTCGCCCGCCTCGAGGAGGCTCGGCGCGGTGGTGGACAGGGCCGACGAGAACCTCGGCTACGCGCGCGGCATGAACCGCGCGTACTCGCACACGAGCGGCGGTCCGGACGACGCCGTCGCGATCCTCAACCCCGACCTCTTCTTCCTGCCGGGGAGCGTCGCCGCTCTGCTCGACTGCCTCGCGAGCGACCCGCGCGTCGGGCTCGTGGACCCGCGCCAGACGATCTCGGAGGACGGCGAACTCGTGCTGCCGCGCAACGCTGATGCCGACGCTGTACGAGCACGCCCTCGCGGCGCTCGCGCACCGCTACCGCACGTTCGCGCGCATCTACACGCGGCGCAGGCTGCGCCACGACGTCGGCTGGGTGCTCTCCGACCGTCCGATCGACACCGACATGATCTCGGGCTGTTGCCTGTTCATGCGGCGCGGGACGGTCGACGCGCTCGGCGGCGAGCCGATGGACGCCGCCTTCCCGCTCTACTACGAGGACACCGACCTCTGCCGTCGCGTGAAGCGCCTCGGACTGCGCGTCATGCACGCCGGGAACGCCCCGGTCGTCCACCACTGGTCGCGCAGCGCCGGCGCCGGAGCGATCTTCGAGGGCGAGCCGCGCCGCCGCTACCGCATCAGCCAGGACCTCTACTTCCGCCGCTACTACGGCGCGCCCGGAGCCGCCTTCGCGCGCTGGTGCAACCGTCGCAGCGAGAGTTGGGCGGGACGCGAGGAGTCCTCCCTGCACGACTTCGTGCAGCTCGGCGAGTGCTCGGGACCGCCGACGTTCGAGTGGGGCGGACGCCGGAAGTACCTGATCGAGGCGAGCTACATCCCGAACTTCATGCTCGCCGGCGCGATCGTCGGCGAGGGCGAGTCGTACACGATGTCGAGCGGCACGTGGGACTGGATGTTCCCGGGCCGCGTGTTCGTGCGCCTCCTCGACCCCGAGGACCTCTCGTTCGTGAAGGCCTGGACCTTCACCAAGACGACCGAGCCGCGGGACGTCCCGCTCGCGCTCCACGAGGTGTTCGGCGCCGACGCGCGCGTCGCGCCGGAGGTGTCGCGATGAGCGAGCGAAGTCCCTTCCCGGTCACGCTGAAGGAGCTCGCGCGCGGGCCCGTGCTGCTCCTCGCGCCGCACCCCGACGACGAGGTGCTCGGCTGCGGCCTCACCTGCCACAAGCACGCGCTCCAGGGCGACCGCGTCCACGTCGTCGTCGCGTTCGACGGCGCGCTCGGCAACCTCGGCAACGAGGCGCTCTCGCCGTCCGAGTTCGTCGCGGCGCGGCAGGAGGAGACGCGCGCGTCGTGCCGGCTGCTCGGTTTCGAGGAGCCGCTGTTCCTGGGCTACCCCGAGAACCACGTGCCGGGCGAGAACGACGTCGAGCACGCGGTGTCGCAGCTCGCGGGGCTCGTCGCCGGCATCCGCCCGCGCACGGTCTTCGCGCCGTGGCCCGGCGAGCACCAGATCGACCACGCGACGCTCGCGGCGGCGGTCGACGCCGCGCTCGACCGAGCGGCGGCGGAGCACGACGTCCGCCCCGACGTGTGGCTCTACGAGGTCTGGTCGGCGCTCGTCCCGACGCACGTCGTGGACGTCACCGACGTGTTCGAGCTCAAGGGCGCCGCGCTGCGCCTGCACCGCACGCAGTACGAGCACACCGACCTGCTGCACCACATGGGCGGGCTCAACGCCCACCGCGCGCTCTACGTCGAACCGCGCGGCGCTCGCTACGCCGAGGCGTTCCGTCTGCGCTGAACCCGCGCGCCGCGCGAGTTCACATCGTGCGCCCGCCGCCCGATGCGAGGAACTTCGGGTCGACCTTCGACATGAACTCGCGCGAGTACGCGAGCTCCTCCTCGGTCAGCGTGAAGTCGACCATCATGAGGATCCGCGGTTCGCTGCCGAAGTTCGCGGTCTCGTGGTCGATCAGTCCCTCGAAGACGAGCGCTTCCCCGTCGCGCCAGGTGTGCCGCTCGTCGCCGACGCGGAAGCCCGCGCCGTCCGGGATCCGCAGGGCGAGGTGCGCGCGCAGCTGCGTGTCGGGCTTGAGGTCGACGTGCGGCACGATGTGGCATCCCGGCTCCATCCACGAGAAGCCCGCCGCGAAGATGCTGGGGTGCTTCGCGAAGAACTCCATCGACCGAGGGCAGCGCCGCTGGTTCGCCTCGAAGTCGACGACGAGCGAGTCGGGATAGGAGTTGTAGAAGAGGATGAACAGCCACCACTCGCCGAGGTAGGCGTCGGTGTCCGGCCAGAGCACGTACTCGTCCCGCGAGAGCGCCTGCATCTCCTCGAGGAAGATCGGGAACGCGGCCTCGAGCTCGGCGAGGATCGGGAAGCGCGTCTTGTCGAAGACGAAGCGCGAGGGAGCGGAGGGGGTGGGCGGCATGGTCGGTGCATTCTAGGCGGAGTCGAGGGCCGCGCGCGGAGTCGCGCGTACCGCCGGACCCGCGACCTCACGTACCCTCGCCCCCGGATGGAACCGCACCGCGACGAACGCTCGATCGACGACCTCGTGGCGGCGGGCTGGGACGAGCTCGCGAAGGGCGACCACGACGCCGTCCTCGCGATCGCGGCCGAGCTCGAGTCGCGCCGATTCTCCGCGTGCTTCGAGCTCGCCGCTCTCGGCCACGCCGGCAAGGGCGAGCTCGAACAGGGCGTCGCCGTGCTCGAACGCGGCGTCGAGGCCGCGCCCGACGTGTGGGTGCTGTGGCAACTGCTCGGCAACCAACGCAGCGACCTCGGCGACCTCGACGGCGCGGAGGCGGCGTACCGCCGCGCGCTCGGATGTCCGACGGTCCGCCGCGGCTGGGTGACGCTCAACCTCGCGATCCTCGAGCAGCGCCGCGGCGGGCACGAGCGTTCGCTCGAGATCCT
Source organism: Planctomycetota bacterium (assembly GCA_041398665.1). GTDB lineage: Bacteria > Planctomycetota > UBA1135 > UBA1135 > Rohdeia. Next base: position 7,910 of record JAWKUH010000039.1, read on the forward strand.
CGACGGCGTCGACGACGAGGCGCTCGAACTCCTCGTGGCGGAGACTCGCTGCCGCGCGCTGCTCGAGCTGGGTCGCGCCGACGAGGCGTACGAGACGGCCGACGCCGTGCGGCGGGCGGGCCTCGTCGACGAGGACGCGTTCGAGGAACGCGAGGGCGCGGACGACGCGCTGCCGCGTCTCGCCGCGCACCTCGCGCGGGCGCGCCTCGCGCGAGGCGACGCGCCGTACCTCGTGCGCGAAGAGGTGCTCGAGTCGATCGCGGACCTCGACGCGCACCGTGAGTTGCTCCACGTGCTGCTCGAACTCGACGGCGAGGCGGACCCCGACGCGCGGTCCTGGCGCCTCCTCGTCCTCGTCCGATTCGACCCGGACGCCCCCCTCGGTGACGTCGGTCCGCTCGCGGGCTGCTACGTCACCTACGACGTCGTCGCGCCGTCGCCCGAGTTCGCGTTCGAACGCGTCGTCGCCTTCGAGGCGAGCACCGGTCCGCCCGGCGGCAGCTGCGAACTCGAGTCGTGCACCGACCTCGGCCCGGCCGAGGGCCGCTCGCTCGGGGTGTGGTGGCGCGGCGAGCGACATTGGTTCGGGGAGGAGTGATCCTGGGTGGTCCGCGGCGACGTGTCTGGAGCGCGCCACCCCAGCGGGGTAGCCTTCACCGCTCCCATGCCTCCCCGGACCAGAGCGATGTTCCCGCCCCTCGCGGACCCCGCGGGCTTGCCCCGGCGGGTGCTCGTCGTCGCGCCGCACGCCGACGACGAGGTGCTGGGGTGCGGCGGGATGCTCGCGTTCCACGCGGGGCGCGGCGACGCCGTGCGGGTCCTCGTTCTGACCGACGGGGCGGCGGGGGACGAGGACGGGCGCTCCGTCGACATCCGTGACGAGCGGCGGCGGGAGAGCGTGGCGGCCGGGGAGATCCTCGGCGTCACCGACCACCGCTTCTGTGGGTTCCCGGACGGCGACCTCGGTGGGGCGACGGAGCTCGCCGAGCGGCTCGCGGCCGAGATCGCCGAGTTCGACGCCGAGCTCGTGTACGGACCCTCGCCGCAGGAGTTCCACCAGGACCACCGCGCGGCGGCGGCGGCGCTGCTCGCGGCGGCGGCGCGCGACGCGCGGCCCCGGCTCTACCACCTCTACGGCGTGAACACGAACCCGCACGCGAGCGTGCTGTACGACACGTCGGCGCTGTGGGAGGTGAAGGAGCGGGCGCTGCGCGCGTTCGCGACGCAGATGGCCTACCAGGACCTCGTCGAGAAGTGCGCGGCGGTCGACCGCTCGCGCACCGTCAACGTGCCGGATCCGGCCGTGGTGCGCGCGGAGGGCTTCGCCGCGTTCGAGAGTCCGCGCGCCGCGGAGTACGCGCGCGTCACGGAACAGCTCGTCCGCACCGTCGCGCACGACGACCTGCTCGACGGCGGCGCGGCGCGTGCGCGGGCGGCGACGCGGCGCGCCGACGCGCTGCGCGCGGCCGAACTCGGCGTGCCGGAGACCACCGCGGTCGTCTCGACCTGGAACAAGGTCGACGAGGTGTGTGCGAACGTCGACGCGTTGTTGCGACAGCGCCTCGCCTTCGCCGAGATCGTCGTGGTCGACAACTGCTCGAAGGACGGCACGGCGGAGCGCCTCGCGAAGGACTACCCCGAGGTGCGCGTGATCCGCACGCCCGACGCGAGCTACGGCGCGTGCGAGACCTTCAACATCGGCTTCGCGTCGGTCACGACGCCGTGGCTCGCGATCCTCGACGACGACGTGGTGCTGCCCGACGACTGGCTCGAGAAGGCGTCGCTGCGCCTCGCGCAGGAGCCGGAGTCGACCGCGCTGCTGTCGACGAAGGTCGTCGAGCCGAACATGCCGGACTCGTACAAGAACTCGCAGCGGGTCAACAGCGAGCGCTACATGAGCACCTTCCGCGGGTGCGGCAGCCTCGCGAAGGTCGAGCCGCTGCGCAGGGCGGGCTTCTACGACGAGCGGCTGTTCATCTACGGCAACGAGCGCGACCTCACGTGCCGTCTGCTCGCCGACGGTCACCGCGTGCTGCAGTACCCCGGCGTGACGACGTTCCACTCGACGCCGTTCGGGCTGCAGATGGGCAAGCGCAGCCTCTACTACCACGCGCGCAACGCCTGGCTGACGCAGCTCAAGTACGCGCCGTTCGGCGACCTCCTGCGCATGCCCTGGCTCGTGCTGACGAAGGTGATCCTGCGCGGGTCGAAGAAGGAGGACGCGGGCGCCGTCACGGACGCCGTCGGCACGATCGGCATCGGCCGTTCGCTGCGGCAGACGAAGGGCGCGTGGTGGATCCTCGCGAAGGCGGTGGCGAGCGTGCTGTGGAACGTGCCGTACTGCCTGAAGCGCCGCCGACCGGTCCACGCGCCGGACTTCCGGTTGCCGATCGAGTGAACGCCGACGACGAGCACGGCGCCTCCGACCGGCGGCGCGAGGAGGGCACGAGCGTCGTCGTCGTGAACTGGAACGGTGCCGAGCCGCTCGCGGCCTGCCTCGACTCGGTGTTCGCGAGCGAACCGCCGCCGCGCGAGGTGATCGTCGTCGACAACGGTTCGACGGACGGGAGTCGGGAGATGGTGCGCGAGCGCTACCGCGACGTCGTCCTGCTCGAGCTGCCCGACAACCCGGGCCCCGCCGCCGCGCGCAACCTCGGACTGCGCGTCGCGCGCTGCGGTCGCGTGCTCACGCTCGACAACGACGTCGTGCTCGCGACGGGCACGATCGCGACGATGAACCGCGCGCTCGACGAGAGCGGAGCCGTCGCCGCGCAGGCGCGCTCGCTCGTCGCGAGCGACCCCGCGACGATCCACTACGACGGCGGTGCGCTGCACTTCGCGGGGCTGATCGCGCTGCGCCACTTCTTCGAGCCGCTCGAGAGCGCGGACCGCGGCGAGAGCGGCTGGCTGGAGGTCGGCGCGTTCGTCTCGCTGTGCATCCTCCAGGACGCCGACGACGTGCTCGCCCTCGGCGGCTACGACGAGGACCTCGAGATCCTGTTCGAGGACACCGACCTGTCGTTCCGGCTGCGCGCCGCGGGGCGGCGACTCGTGCTCACGACCGACGACCCGATCCTGCACGGGTCGGGGACCGCGGGCACGTCGTTCCGCGACACCGCGTACCCGCGGCGGCGCGTGTTCCTGCACTCGCGCAACCGCTGGTGGTACCTCGCGAAGAACCACCGCGCGTGGACGCTGCTGCTGTCGAGCCCGGGACTGCTCGTCTACGAGCTCTGGTGGTTCGCGTTCGCGCTGTCGAAGGGTCACGTCGGAGCGTGGTGCGCCGGCAAGCTGGCGTTCCTGCGCCGACTCCCGACGGTGCTCGCTCGCCGGCACGCGATCCAACGCGCGCGGCGCGTCCCGGACCGCGAACTGCTCGTCGGCGGCCCGCTGACTCTCTCGCCTCAGCTCCGGGCGAAGCCCTGGTCGCGGCGCATGGCGACGGTTCTCGATCGCTGCCTGCGCACGTGGTGGGCGATCGTCCGTCCGCTCGTCGTGTGACGACGGGTTGCTAGGCTGCCGACCGTGCGCATCCTCCTCGTCTCCCACCGTTCGCTGCCGAACCACCCGGCCGGGACGGAGGTGCACACGCACCAGCTCGCGCGCGAGTTCGGCAGGCACGGCCACGACGTCGCGGTCTTCACGGCCGAGAAGGACCCCTCGCGGCGGCACCACTCGGTGCACGAGCGGCGCCACGACGGCGTGCGCTACGTCGAGCTCGTCAACAATCTCCACCTCCGCTCGTTCGAGGAGACCTACGACTCGCCCGCGGCGGAGGAGCGCTTCCGGGAGTTCGTGCGAGCGTTCCGGCCGGACGTCGTCCACGCCGCGCACCTGCTCAACCACTCCGTCGGGTACGCCGAGGTGTGCGAACGCGCGGGAGTCCCGTTCACCGCGACGCTGTTCGACTTCTGGCTCATGTGTCCGCGCTTCGGACAGCGTCGGACCCCGTGGGGCGAGCTGTGCGCGACGATCGACCTCGACCGGTGCGTACGCTGCCTCGCGAGCCTCGAGTACCGCGCGACGCCGCTCGAGCGTCGCGTCGGCGGAGCGCTCGCCCGCGTGCGCAGCGCGACCGGTCTCGACCTGCTGCCGCTCGCGAAGCGGCTGCGCGGGAGGGCGGAGGAGGGCGGCGCGGCACCGGCGACCGGGGAGGGGGACGCGACCGGTTTCGGACCGACCAGGGAACAGCTCGAGCGACGAGCCGAAGTCGTGCGCGAACGCCTCGTCCCGCGCGTGCGCGCCTTCGTCGCACCGAGTCGCTTCCTGGAGCGCGAGTTCGAGACCTTCGGCGTCGAGCCCGCGAAGCTGCGCTTCCTGCGCACCGGCATCGACACCGCACCGTTCGCCGGTTTCGAGCGGACGCGCGACCGCGTCACGCGCGTGACCTTCGTCGGCACGGTCGTGCGCCACAAGGGTCCGCACGTCCTGGTCGAGGCGTTCGAGCGCATGGACCCCGACCTGCGCGGCGACCTGCGCCTCGCGGTCTTCGGGCCGGGGCGCCACGCGCCGGAGTACGCGGCCGACCTCGAGCGTCGCGTGGCGGCGCTCGGCGGCGAGTGGGGCGGAGCGCTCGACCGCGAGGATCTGCCGGGTGTGCTCGCGCGCACCGACGTGCTCGTCGTCCCGAGCCTGTGGTACGAGAACGCGCCGCTCGTGATCCTCGAGGCGCTCGCGACGCGCACGCCCTTCGTCGTCTCCGACCTCGGCGGGATGCGCGAACTCGCGGAGGAGAGCGGCGCCGGCTTCGTGTTCCCGCCGGGCGACGCCGACGCGTTGTCGCGACGGCTCACGGAGCTTTCGCAGGACCACGCGCAGCTCGAGCGCGCCAGCCTCGCCGCACCGCCCGTGCGCACCATCGCCGACGACGCGCGCGACTTCCTCGCGCTCCTCGAGGAGGGACTCGCGTGAAGGTCCTGCTCGCCGTGCACGGCTACCCGCCCGAGCTGGTCGGCGGGACCGAGCTGGCGGTGCGCCGGCTCGCGCACGCGCTCGTCCGCGCGGGACACGATGTCGTCGTGTTCGCCGGCACGCTCGACTGGGAGAAGCGCGGCACGGTCGAGCGGACGAGCGATCCCGTCGCGGGCGGCGGAGCGGTCGCCGTGCTGCGCGCGAGTCGCGACGACCTGTGGTTCGACCACTGGCACAAGTCGCGCGCGCCCTTCGTGCGGCGCGCCTTCAGCGAGGTGCTGCGGAGCGAACGCCCCGACGTCGTGCACGTGCACCACTGGATCCGGCTCTCGCGCGACCTCGTCGCCGCGGCCGCGCGCGAGCGCGTCCCGGCCGTCGTCACGCTGCACGACGCGTACGCGAGCTGCCTCGTCGCGTTCCGCATCCGACCGGCGACGCGGCTCGCGTGCGACGCACCGCTCGCGGTCGACCCGTGCATCGCGTGCGCGTCGGCGCTCGAGCCGCCGACGCCGTGGATGGGGGAGGACGAGGCGCGTCGACGCTTCCTCGAGCACCGCGCGGACCTCGTGCGCGAGCTCAGGCTCGCGCGCACCGTCGTCGCGCCGACGCGCAGCCACGCCGAGACCGTCGAGCGCGGACTCGGCATGCAGCCCGGCGCGCTGCGCGCCGCGATCGTGCCGCCGCCGCTCGACCTGCCCGAACCGGTGCGCGACGCACCGCTCTTCACGGGAGGCGTCCTGCGCGTCGGTTCGTGGGGACACTACGCCGAGCACAAGGGCGTCGACGTCCTGATCGACGCGGTGCGCGCCGTGCGCGATCCCGCGCGCGTCGAGCTGCGACTCGCCGGAGGCGTCGTCCTGCCGGAGTACCGACGTTCCCTCGAGGAACGCGCGCGCGGACTGCAGGTCGTGTTCGACGACGAGTACGGCGGCGAGGAGCTCGCGTCGCACCGCGTGACCGACGTGCACGTGTTCGCGAGCGGCAGCCGCGCGAAGGAGTCGTGGGGGCTCGTGCTCGACGAGGCGCTCGCGCTCGGTCTGCCGGCGTTGCTCCCCGACGCCGGCGCGTTCGCCGAGCGCGCGCACGGCGCGGCGTGGGCGCGGCTCTACGCGCAGGGCGACGCGGCGGCGCTCGCCGCACTGATCGACGGCGTGCTCGACGACCCCGCGCGCCACTCCGCGATGCGCGCCGCGGTGCCTGCGCGCTCGCAGCTCCTCCGGACCGGCGACGACCACGCCGCGGCGCTCCTGCCGCTCTACGAACGCGCCGTCGCCGCCGGGCCTCCCGACGCGCCGCCCCCGTTCGACGACGCGCGCGACCTCGACGAGCAGCGCTCCTGGGACGAGCGCGTGCAGCGCGGCGGCGCATGAGCGCGTAGGATCCCGTCGTGATCGCCACCGTCAGCCCGCTCGCGCGGCTCCGCAGGATCGTCGCGTGCGCCTCCCTCGTCGCCGTCGCGGCCTGCGCCTCCGGACCCAAGAACCTGGTCAAGAAAGATCAGCTCGACGACGCGAAGCGCGAGGCCGTCGACGCCTACCGCGAGGGCGGCGAGCGCTGGGCGCGCACGCTCGAGGCGGCGCACGAGGACGAGGCGCTGGGGCGTTTCCTCGCCGACAACCTCGCGCTCGAGCTCGTGCATCAGTTCGAGGCGGGGCGCATGTCGAAGGGAGGCGGATCGGTGTCGCCCTACGAGCGCGCGCGGCGCGGACTCCGCGACCTCGGCGAGCCCGCGGCGCTCCTGCTGGGTCAGATGCTCCAGGAGGGCGACGACGTCGTCGCCGGGATCGCCGCCGACGCGCTCGCGCCCATGGGGTCGACGGCGCTCGAGTCCGCGCTCGGACCGCTCGAACCGCCGGTCGCGCGCAAGGACAACGTGAGGCGTCGCCGCGGCGCTGGTCGGCAGGCTCGCGCGGCTCACGCCCGAGGAGGAGAACCGCGCGGCGCGCGCGCTCTCGCGCACGATCGCCGAGGACGCCGCGTGGTTCGTGCGCGCGGAGGCGACGACGTCGGCGGGTGCGCGCGCGACGCTCGTCCCCGACGCCTTCACCCCGGTCCTCGCGCTGGCGCTGCGCGACGCCGATCCGTCGGTGGTGGGGCGCGCCGCTCAGGGGCTGGGGGCGCTCGGGGACGTACGGTCCGTTCCGATGCTCATTCCCGCGCTGGACCGGATGTCCGGCGAGATCACAGCGTTCGACCGCGTCCAGCAGGCGCTCATGCGCCTGCTCGAGGAGCCGCGCGCGCACACCTCGCAGGAGTGGCGCCGGATCTGGTCGCAGCGCGGGGCCGCGCTGCTCGAGCGCCGCAGCGGGGGAACGCCGCCGCGCTGATAGAATCGCCGCGCGATGGCCGACTGGAAGTTCTCGAAGCGTCACCCCGCCTGCGTCACCTGTCAGCGCGAATTCTCGGAGGGTGAGCGCCACTTCTCGCGCATCGAGCTCGGTGACGAGGGCATCCGCCGCGAGGACGTGTGCTCCGCCTGCTGGCCCAAGGACCCCGATCCGGAGTGGGTCTGGTGGCGTTCGCGCCACGAGGTCGCGCGCCGCACCGGCCTCGCCGTCGACTGGGAGGTCCTCGAGCGCGTGTTCCACATGCTCGGCGAGCGCGACGCGGAGCGCCTCGCGCAGCTGCGCTACCTCCTGTCCCTGATGCTCGTGCGCAAGCGCCGCCTGCTCCTCGTACGCGCGGTCCGGCGCGGCGACGGCGAGGCCCTCGTCCTGCGGCGGCCGCGCCGCCAGGAGGAGATCGAGGTCGCGACCTTCGACCTCGAACCGGAGCGGATGGACGAGCTCCGCTCGGAACTCCAGGTCCTGTTCGAGGGCGAGGAGCTCGAGGCCGTGCTCGCGGGCGAGGCGCCCACGGCGGAGGGCGCGGAGCCCGTGGACGACGACGTCGACGACGACGCCGACGAGCCCCTCGGGACCGACGCCCCCGTCGACGCGACGGTGGGCGGGGACGCCGCGAATCCCGCGGACGAAGAGCACCGCGGCTGACGGTCCGCCCGCGGGGAGCTGTCCCCGTCGGCTGGTGATCCCGGCGCGGCGCCCCTCGCGGCACCGCCGGGCGGCCCGCGTCGCGGGACCGGCCGCCGCGTGTCGCCGTTCCCGGCCCGCCGAGGGCCCGCCGGGGCCCCGTCACCAGCGAACGGGGACAGCACGTCGGGGACGGCGCGCCACTTCGCGCCACCGCCGCTCCCGAGCGCCGCGGCGGCGCACGTGCACCCGTCGACCGTGTCCCCGGGCCCACGGCGAGGCGTCGCGGCAACCATCGGCCGCGCCTGCCGCCGCCGATGCACGCCGTGAGTGGCGCGCGGTGTGCCGCCCGTGGGCCGCCGCGGCGTGCCGCGGCGCGGAGTGGGGCGAAAGGGTCTTGAAGTGGGAGAGAGTGGGGTAGAGTGGCGCCACCCCAGGGGACTCCTCCGACGCGCGACGTCGGGCCCGGCGCCGACGCGATCGGCGGTCGAGCGAGGAGGTCCCGAGCGCCGCCGCGGGCGGCCTTCCAACCCGACCCGCGAAGCCCCCCGGCGCGCCGCGCGGAGGAGTCGCGGGCCGCCCACGCCCCATCCCCCGTGACCTTCTACGGACAGTCCACCCACCAGCTCGACCCCAAGGGTCGCCTGTGCCTGCCGAAGCGCGTCCACGCGCTCGTCGGGAAGGACGAGAACGGGGAGCGCACGGTCTGGCTGACGCGCGGGAAGGGGGGCTGCGTCTGGCTCTTCACGCCGGACGCGTTCCAGGAGCGCGTCGACCAACTCGCGTCGGACCCGTTCGGCAACGAGAAGGCCGTGGCGGCCGAGCGCGAGTTCTGGGCGTCGACGTTCCAGACGAAGCTCGACAACAGCAACCGCGTGCTGCTCCCGGACGAGCTGCGCGAACTCGCGGGCATCGCACCGAGTTCGGAGGTCGTCGTGATCGGCATGAGCCGGCGCGTCGAGCTGTGGTCGAAGGAGCGTCGCGAGAGCAAGCGCCTCGCGCCCGAGGAGTACGACCAGGTCGCGCAGGCCTTCTCGAGCGGCGGCGGTCGCAAGGCGGCCGAGGTCGCCGAGCAGATGCAGGCGCAGGCCTTCCAGGCGCTGCTCCAGCAGCAGCAGATGCAGTTCCTCAAGAACCTCGGCCTGTTCGGCCCCGGGGCGCAGTTGCCCGGTGCCGAGGCCGATCCACCTCGGGAGGGCGGCCGCTAGGCCGCGGGGACGTGCAGGTGGAGGAGGTCGATCGCCGCACGAACCGCGTCCACGAGGCGGTCCTCGTTCGCGAGGTGCTGGACGCGCTCGAGCGCGGACTCGGCGCCGACCCGACGGGTGTCGTGCTCGACGCGACGGTCGGAGCCGGCGGGCACGCGTCCGCGGTGCTCGCGCGGTTCCCGCGTCTGCGCGTGCTCGGTTGCGACTGGGATCCCGACTCGCTCGCGGAGGCGCAGCGCACGCTCGCGCCGTTCGGCGAGCGCGTCGAGCTCGTCCGCGCACCGTTCGCGGAGATCGAGGCGACGAACGCTCACCGCGAGCCTCCCGTCGCCGTCGTCGCCGACCTCGGCGTGTGCTCGCTCCACTTCGACCGACCGGAGAGAGGTTTCTCCCTGCAGGCCGACGGTCCGCTCGACATGCGCATGGACCCGACGACCGACCTCACCGCCGCCGACGTGGTGAACGGTTGGAGCGAGAACGAACTCGCCGACCTCTTCCACCAGGAGGGCGGTGAGCGCAAGAGTCGTCGCATCGCCGCGATGATCGTCGAGGAACGCCGCCGCGTCCCGTTCAAGCGCACGCAGGCGCTCGCCGACGCGATCGAGCGCGTCCTCGGTCGGCGCGGCAAGACGCACCCCGCGACGCGCACGTTCCAGGCGCTGCGCCGCGCGGTGAACCACGAGGGCGAGCAACTCGCCTCACTGCTCGCGGGGGCGGAGCACGTGCTCCGGCCCGGAGGAGTGCTCGCGGTGATCACGTTCCACAGCGGTGAGGACGGGGTCGTGAAGCGCTTCCTCGCGTGCGGCGTGCGCGAGCACCGCTTCGAGTCGATCGGCGCCGACGGCGTCGAGCCCACGCGCCGCGAGGTGCACGAGAACGCGCGTGCGCGTTCGGCGCGGCTGCGCGCCGCGCGCTTCGTCGGCGACGGTCGTGGACGGCGTGCGACGGGAGGTGACGCGTGAACCGCGCCGCCGCCCTGTTCCTGCTCGGTGCCGCGGCGATCGCGGTCGGCACGGCGTCCGCGCTCGTCGCGCACGAGAACAACCGCGTCGCGGACGAACTCGCCCGCGCCGTGCACCGACAGAACGACCTGCGCGTCCTGATCGACGCGTCGGAGGAGCGCATCGCCGAGACGACCGCGCGCCTGCGCCGCGAGTTCGACCGCGACGAACTGCCGACGCGCGCGGAGCGCGAACGCATGGACGCCGACCGCGACGAACTCGAACAGCTCGGGGAGGACGCCCAGTGAACGGCTGGAGGACGCGTTCGTTCCTGCCCGTGCGTCCCGTCGGGGCGTTCGCCCTGATCACCCTCGGCCTCGTGGGCGTGGGGGCGAAGGTCGTCGCCACACAGGAACTCGGCGCCGAGGGCCGCGAGAAGCGCGCGCCGATCCGCCTCTCCGCGCTCGACTACGCCGAGCCGCCGCTCTACGAACTCGTCGACCGCGACGGCGTGGAGATCGCGCGCTCGGTGCGCGGTCAGGCGCTCGAGGCCTCGCCGTTCCACCTGTGGCTCGTCCACACGCCCGAGCGGATCCTCGGCGGACTGCGCGCCGTGCTCGGCGACGAAGCGCCCGACGAACTCGAGCGCCGCCTGCTCGGCACCGACGAGGACGGATGGTGCACGGTCGCGGAGTGGCGACTCACGCCGGACGAGGCGCGCGACGTCGTCGCCTGGGTCGAGTCCGGCGGTCCGTCGAACCAACCGGGAGTCGGTCCGCTGCCCGGCGTGGACCTCGCGCCGATCGTGCCCGAGGGCGACGACGAGTCGACGCGCGCCGCCGCGAGCGGCCCGATGTTCCGACTGCGCTGGCGCCCCGCCGAGCTCCTCGCGGAGGCGACGCGCCAGCGGCTCGACCCGAACCTCCTCGACGACAAGCACGTCAGCGCCTCGGCGTGGACGCGAGCGCTCTCCGAGGACCTCTACGACCTCCTCGGCGGTGCGCGCGAGCGTCACCTCGCCGAACTCGCGAACGCAGGTTCGCCGCCGCCCGAGGACTTCGAGGAGGTCCCGCCGCCGAGCGGGCTCGGCAAACTCCTCGAAGGAGTGATCGAAGCTCCGCCGTCGTGGCGCGTCAGCGCGGCGGTTCCCGGTTGGCAGCTCGCGACCAGCAAGCGCGAGTGGGTCATGTCGGGTCTCGTGCCCGCGCGGCACGCCAAGATCTGCGCACTACTGCCGGTCGAACTCGTCGACGGCGTCCGCGCGTTCCTCGCCGAGGAACACGTCGGCGGCTACCAGATCTGGCTGCGGCCGACGAGCGAACGCACGTACCCCGCGGGCCGCTTCGCCGTGCTCGGTCGGATCGGTTGGCAGGAGGACGACCCGAAGCAACGGCACGGACTGTGGGGCGTCGAACGCGCCGCCGAGGTCGCGCTCGCGAGGATCGGCGACGGCGTCGACCGACCCGGCGGACGCGATCGCTTCGAGCGCGACGTGCTCGTGCGCGCCCGCGCGGACGGTCAGGAGTACTACCGCGACCACGGCACCGGAGGAGCGCCGCCGCGCGTCGTGACGACGCTCGACACGCGCCTCCAGACACGCGTCGCGCGCGTGCTCGAGGACATCGAGCGCGAACACGGCACGTCGCTCGGCATGGCGATCGTCGTCGACCTCGACACGCGCGACGTGCTCGCACTCGACTGGCGCGACCCCTACGAGTTCGGGCTGTTCATGCCCGTGCAGCACCAGTACACGCCGGGCTCGACGTTCAAGATCGTGACGATGGGTCTCGCGCTGGACCTCGGTCGCGTGACGCCCGACCAGGTCTTCGACGTCGGCTACGGGCGCTTCAACGTCCCCGGCACGTCGCGTTGGGTGGGCGAGGCCGAGGGCTTCGCGACGGGACGCATCACCGCGGCGGAGTGTCTCGCGCGCTCGAGCAACGCCGGGATGATCCAGATCGGCCTCGGCGTGACGCCCGAGGAGTGGCGCGAACGCACGCGCGAGCTCGGCTACGGCGTGCCGATCGCGACCGACCTCCTCGGTCCGAACATGGCCAACCCGGCCGGGATCATCGGCGAGCGCGCGGCGAGCAAGTACGACAAGCCCTGGGCGCGCCACCGGAGCCACGCGTCGGTCTGCTTCGGCGACTCCATGTCGCTGAACTTCCTGCAGCACACCACCGCGCTGTGCGCGCTGGTCCACGACGGGGAGCTGCGTCCGCTGCGCTTCGTCGAAGCGGCCTGCACGGACGCCGGCATCTACGAGCTGCCGCCCAGCGAGGGTCCGCGCGTCGTCCGCCCGTCGACCTGCCGGACGCTCGTCGAGATGATGCGACTCGGCGCGGAGGCCGGGACCGGCAAGACGCTCGAGCGTCCGGACGAACTCGTGCTCGCGACCAAGACCGGCACGTACGAGAAGCTCGCCGGCGACGTCGACCACCACCTGCTCGGTCGCGACCTCGCGGCGGCGCGCCGCGCGGGCGAGGAGTGGGACGGCGGCGACGCGCACCGACGCCTGCGCGGTCAGTGGGGCGAGCGCGGCAAGGCGCACACCTCGTCGATCGTCGTGGTCGGGTGGCTCGAGGGGACCGACCACCGCGTCCTCGTGCACGTGCTCGCCGACGACCCGCAGGGTTCGGAACACTTCGGTTCGCGCGTCACAGGCAGCGGTGCGGTCGAGCTCGTCGCCTCGGCGCTCGGCATCGACGAGGCGTCGCACCGTCTCGAGGTCCTCGCGATCGACGGCGCACCGCGCGTCGTCGGCGTCGACGTGCCCGAGCTCGGCGACCTGCCCGAGCGCCCCTGGGAGGCGGACTTCGACGCGTCGGAGTACGACGAACTCGAGTACGACGCGGCCCCGTACGTCCACGACGAGGAGGCGCGCTGATGGTCGCCGTCTCCGAACTCGTCGCCAGGCTCGGCGGAACGCTCGAGGGCGGTCGCGACGCGCGCGTCGTCGACGTCGACCTCGACAGCCGACGCGTGGGGGAGGACTTCCTCTTCTGCGCGCTGCCCGGCCACCGCGAGGACGGCGCGCGCTTCGTCGCCGACGCGGTCGCGCGCGGTGCGAGCGCGGTGCTCGCACCCGGCGCGTCGCGCGAGGTCGTGTCGCGCGTCGCGCCCGACGCCTCGCTGTGGATCCACGACGCCGCGCGCCGCGTCGCGGGAGACGCGGCGAGCCTCGTGCACGGCGAACCGAGCAGGAAGCTGTTCACGATCGCCGTCACCGGCACGAACGGCAAGACGACGGTCGCGCACCTCGCGGCCCAACTGCTCGCCGCGGCGGGCCGACGTGCGGCGGTCGTCGGGACCGTGGGCAACCGCATCCTCGGCGCGTCCGAGGACGAGGTGCCGAACACCACGCCGGACGCCACGCTCCTGCATCGACTGTGCGCACGACACCTCGCGGCCGGCGGCGACGCGTTCGTCACCGAGGCGAGTTCGCACGCGCTCGTGCAGGACCGGCTGGCCGGTTTCGACGTCGACGTCGCCGTCTTCACGAACCTGACGCGCGACCACCTCGACTACCACGGCGACATGGCGGGCTACGAGACCGCCAAGGCTCGTCTGTTCGAATCGCTCCGTCCCGGATCCCACGCGGTGCTGCCCGTGGACGATCCCGTGGCCGAGCGCTTCGCCGCCATCGCGCGCGAGCGCGGTGCGGCGGTTCACACGTACGGCATCGGGGCCCGCGGGGACCTGAGGGCGACTCGTGTGGTTGTGGAGCCCGGGGGCATCACTACGTTCCTCGATGGGATGGGGATCTCTTGGGAATCGTTCCTTCTGCCCTTGGTAGGGCGACACAACCTCGCGAACGCGCTCGCGGCACTCGCCGCGGTGCTCGTGTCGGGAGCGAGTCCCTCCGCGCTGCGGAGCGGACTCGCGACCGTCTCTCCACCGACCGGACGCCTCGAGGAGGTGCAGCCCCAGGGCACGCCGTTCCGCGTCCTGGTCGACTTCGCGCACACGCCGGACGCGCTGCGCGCGGTGCTCGAAGCGTTGCGCGCCGAACTGGATCGCGCGGGTCGCGGACGCCTCGTCTGCCTGTTCGGCTGCGGCGGCGACAAGGACAAGGGCAAGCGCCCGATCATGGGCGGGATCGCGCAGCGCTTCTCCGACGTCGTCGTGCTCACCAGCGACAACCCGAGGAGCGAGGACCCGCTCGCCATCGTCGAACAGGCGCGCGCCGGCATGGACGGCTCGACCGAGGTCCTCGTCGAGCCCGACCGTCGACGCGCGATCGAGCTCGCGCTCGGACTCGCGCGCGAGGGCGACGTCGTGCTGCTCGCGGGGAAGGGCCACGAGACGACGCAGGAGGTCGCGGGCGTGCGCACGCCGTTCCGCGAGGCCGACATCGTGCGGGAGGTGCTCGCGTGATCGAGTTCACCTTCGCCGACCTGCTCGCCGCGACCGGTGCGAGCGTCGCGCGCCGCGGCGTGCACGACGACGTGCGACTCGCGGGCGTGACGACGGACAGTCGCGACGTGCTCCCCGGTCAGCTCTTCGTCGGCATCCACGGCCCGAACTTCGACGGCAACGCCTACGCGGCGACGGCGATCGAGAGGGGAGCCGGAGCGGTGCTGCTCTCCGACCTCGTCGCGGCGTCGAAGCTTCCCGCGTCGGCCCCGGTCGCGCTGACGAACGACACGCTGCGCGCACTGGGCGACCTCGCATCGTGGCACCGCTCGCGTCTCGACTGCCCCGTGCTCGGCATCACCGGCTCGTGCGGCAAGACGACGACGAAGGACGTCGCCGCCGCGCTGCTCGCGCCGGTCGGCGAGGTCGTCGCGGCCGCCAAGTCCTACAACAACGCGATCGGCGTGCCGCTCACGCTCCTGCGCGCCGACGCGCGCACGCGCGCCGTCGTGCTCGAGATCGGCACGAACGCGCCGGGCGAGATCGCGACGCTGACGCGCATCGCGAGGCCCTACGTCGGGCTCGTGACGATGATCGGACACAGCCACCTCGAGGGTCTCGACGACCTCGAAGGGGTGGCCTCAGAGAAGGGCGCGCTCGGCGAGCACCTCGGTCCCGACGACCACCTGGTGCTGCCCGCGGCGAGTCCGTACCTCGAGCACCTGAGTTCGCGCACGCGGGCCCAGGTACGCACGTTCGGTGAAGGAGGAGAGGGTGACTGGAGCGCCGAGGACGTCCGCACCGACGCGGACGGCTCGAGCTTCACGGTGAGGGGTCGCCGCGTCACCACCCGCCTCGTCGGACGACACAACGTCCTGAACGTCACGGCGGCGATCGCCGCCGTCGACGCGATGGGCTTCGACGCCTTGGAGTCGGCGGCCGTCCTCGCGGAGTTCGAGGGCGCGCCGCACCGCATGCAGCGCACGGAAGTGCACGGCATCACGCTCCTCGACGACACCTACAACTCCAATCCCGACTCCGCGCGGGCTGCCATGCGCGTGCTCTCGGACGCCAACACGTCAGGGAGACGCGTCATGGTCTTCGGCGACATGCTCGAACTGGGGGCGCGTTCGCAGCTCCTCCACACCCAGATCGGTGTGGAGGCTGCGGCCGCGCGAGTCGAGCTCCTCGTGTGCGTGGGCGACCTGGCGCGGGCCACCGCCGCCGGGGCCATGGAGGGCGGCATGCCGTCCGACCGGGTCGTCCACGTCGCGTCCGTCGACGAAGCAGTGACATGCGTCCCCCGTCTCGTCGAGACGGGGGACGTCGTCCTGTTCAAGGCGAGCCGCGGCATGCGGCTCGAACGCGTCGTCGAGAGCGTCGGCCGCGCGCACGGCCGGGAGGCCGAGGGTGCTCGCTGACCTCCTGGACAGCCTCCTCGGCACCACGCTCTTCGAGTACATCTCCGTCCGCGTCGCGCTCGCAGCGTTCACGGCCTTCGCCGTCGCGCTCCTGATCGGCGGGCGGACCATCCGCTGGCTCAAGTCGCTCCGCGTCGACGACAACGTCGAGACGAGCGGTTCGGCGGACCTGGCCGACACGTCCAAGAAGTCGGGCAAGGACCGCACGCCGTCGATGGGGGGGAGCTTCCTGATCGCCTCCCTCCTGTTCGCCGTCCTGGCCTGGGCCGACGTGACCCGGCCGCTCGTCATGTTCGGCGTGATCCTGTGCGCCGGTCTCGGCGCCGTCGGCTTCCTCGACGACTACACCAAGCTCACCCGCCCGAAGAGCGGCGGGATGTCGCGCCGGGCCAAGTGGATCGGCCTGTCGCTCGTGTGCCTGTTCGTGATCCTCGCCGCCGTCCAGAACGCGCGCCAGACGGGTCGCGGGGCCATCACGAGCCTCTACCCGCCGTTCTTCAAGGACGTCGTGATCTCGCCGCTCGAGTGGGCGGGGATCTGGGGAGCCCTCGGCTTCGTCGCCTTCGTGTTCTTCGAGTGGCTCGTGCTCGTCGGCACGGCGAACGCCGCGAACATCACGGACGGACTCGACGGACTCGCCGCGGGCTGCGTCCTGATCTCCGGCCTCGCCCTCACGATCTTCTGCTACGTGACGGGCCGCGCGGACTGGACGGGCTACCTCGACCTGCCGTACGTGCCCGCCGCGAGCGACATGGCGGTCTTCGGCGGCGCGTTGTGCGGTGCGTGCATGGGCTTCCTGTGGTTCAACGCGCACCCCGCGAAGGTCTTCATGGGCGACTCCGGTTCGCTGCCGCTCGGCGGCGTGCTCGCCTGGATGGCGTTCGTGTCGAAACAGGAACTCGTGCTGCCGCTCATCGCGTGCGTTCTCGTGATCGACGCGGGGTCGAGCTGGCTGCAGACCTTCTACTTCCGCCGGACCGGCGGAAAGCGCATCTTCACGATGGCGCCGATCCACCACGGCCTGCAGCTGTACGGCGGCGTCTTCACGAAGCGTCCCGACGCGCGCTGGCACGAGGTCACCGTCGTGATCCGCTTCTGGATCGTCGCGGCGGTCGGTGCGATCGCGAGTCTCGCCCTGCTCAAGATCCGCTGAGTCCCCGCACACCGTTCACCGCACGACCGTGACCGCACGCGCCCACAGCCCGAGGATCGCCTCGCGAAGCTCCGAGGGTCAGCTCGACTTCGGCGGCTTCGTCGACCGCATGGCGGAGCGCGACCCGAGCCCGTACGCGCGCGGCGTGTTCGGCGTCGTGCTCGCGCTCATGGGAGTCGGCCTGCTCGTGCAGATCGGTCACGCCGCGACCGTGCTCGACACCGCGGCCTTCCGCGGCGAGGTCCTGCGCGAGCTCGTCATGCGGTCGCTCGGCCTCGCCGTCCTGCTCGCGGCGGCGCGCATCGGTCCGAGCGGTCTGCGCCACCTCCTCCCGGCCTGGATGACGGCGGCGCTCCTGCTGCTCCTCGCCGTCTGGTTGCCCGGCATCGGCGTCGAGCTCAACGGCGCGCGGCGCTGGATCGACGTCGGCATCTCGGTGCAGCCCTCGGAGGTCGCGCGCATCGCGTTGATCCTGTGGATCGCGCACTACTGCGTCACGCTCGGCCCGCGCATCGACACGCTGCGCCGCGGGCTCGCGCGGATGATGGGCATGGTCGCGCTGTTCTGCGGCCTCGTCCTGCTCCAGCCCGACCTCGGCGGCACGATCGTCATGCTGCTGTGCGCCTGCGCCACGATGTGGGTGGGAGGCGTCGGCACGGGTCGCGTGGCGCTCCCGTTCTTCGCCCTCGGCGCCGGCGCCTTCGCCCTCGCCGTCACCGGACAGTCCTACGTCTCGGGCCGCCTCGCGATGTGGCTCGACCGCACGCAGAACGCCCAGGTCGACGAGGCCGTGACCGCGCTCCAGACCGCGGGACCGTTCGGCTCGGGCTACCCGAACGGAGTCCTGCGGAACCTCGGGTTCAGCTACCAGGACTCGGACTTCGTCTTCTCGTACGTGGGGGAGGAGTTCGGGTGGCTCGGGGTCGCCGCG
Organism: Planctomycetota bacterium; assembly: GCA_041398665.1. Taxonomy (GTDB): domain Bacteria; phylum Planctomycetota; class UBA1135; order UBA1135; genus Rohdeia. Next base: position 25,800 of record JAWKUH010000039.1, read on the forward strand.
CTGCTGGCCCTGCTCGTCGCCTTCCTGGCCTACTCCGTCCGGATGCTGCTCGCGATCAACGACCGCTTCGACGCGGTCTGCGCCTTCGGATTGACGCTTTCCGTCGCGTTCCAGGCACTCGTGCACGTCGGAGTGGTCGCGGGACTGGCGCCGCCCAAGGGGATGACGCTTCCATTCATATCGAGCGGCGGGACGTCGCTGCTCGTCTCGTCGCTCACGGTCGGTCTGGCCCTCGGCGCGGCGCGCAGGAGCGCGCTCGCACCAGCCGCCCCGGTGCCCTCGCCGGACTGACCCGGTCTCTCCGCCACGTCGTCGCCATGCAACCCATCGAACGGTACGGGCTCGTCACGCTCATCCTCCTCGCCGTCTCCGCCACCGCCGTCCTCGCCTGGGACGGACCGAAGGACCCGAAGAAGGACGACGGAGGAGCGACCGAGGTCTCGAAGCTCGATCCGCCCGCGAAGAGCGAGCGGACGACGCCGCGCACGGACGGCGCGAAGCCGAACACGAACCAGAACGGCAAGGCGCCGAGCGGCACCGACACCCGTCGCGGCTCGACCGCCTCGGACTTCGGCGTGCCCGGCACGTCGGGTGCGCCGTCGAGCGTGCCCGAGCGCAAGTCGCCGCCGCCGCCGAGCAACCTGCTCGGGACCGCGAACGACCCCGCGCCGGACGCCGGCCTCGGCGCGAACCCCGCGGGCACGCGACCCGCGGACGACCGCGCGAAGCGCGACACGCCGGCGCCGTGGGAGTCGAACGGTGCGAACGATCCGAAGGTCCAGCCGCCCGCGGGAGGCGGTGCCGCGACCCAGCCGAAGGGCTCCGCCCCGCTCGCCGCGGCTCCGCCCGTGAACGGCATGGCGCCGAACGCGGGGACGCGGAACCAGGACGCGCCCGCGCTGCCGACGGGTGAACTCGTCGTCCGTCCGACCGCCGGTCTCTCGTCGTTGCTCCAGGAGCGGTCAAAAGGGCGACCACCGCCTCACGGCGCGACGGGTCTCGCAGGCCTTCGCCGACGCGAACCCCGGCCCCGACCCTGGTGCGCTCGTCGTCGGACAGAAGCTCGTGCGCCCGAGCGCGACGCGCATCGCCGCGGCGCGCAAGATGCGACGCCGCGACCCCGACGAACACGATGACCGCCACGATCACGAACGCGCCTGCGGGTACCTGCCTCCCAAGGAGGGCGGACCCGAATGGAGCATGGCGAGCTCCTGCTGAGCGGACGCACGCAATACCCGTCCGGCCGGGCGAGACGCTGAGCGGCATCGCCGCGGCGGAACTGGCGACGGTAATGCCTGGCGCCGGATCGCGGCGCTCAACCCAGCGTCGACCCGGAACCGCCTGGCACGCCGGAACCGTGCTCGCCCTCCCGGTCGGCGGCGCCGTCGTTGAGGCGACGCCCGCGACGAAGTCCTCGACCGTCCAACAGGATGGTTCGCGCGCCGCGATGAAGATCGCCGCCGTCCTCGCCGGTGGGTACTCCGCGCAGGTGACCTGCGCTCGGCAACCCCGCGCGCCTTCGAGCGCCCTGCCGGGTGCATCGACGGAACTGGCGCGCGATGGCGGGGACGCGGCCGTCGCGCTGTCCTGGCGCCGCACGGACGCCCGTCGGCCCCGCTCCTCGGACGACCTCGAACTCGGTCTCGAACGAGCACCGCGGCGTCGTCGGCGGACTGTCGATGTCAGGCGGCACGGCCGCCGCCACGTCCGCACTGGGCCCGAAACGAGTCGCGCCGCACGAATCCCTTCGCCGACGGAGCGGCGGGGACCCGAGGTCGCCGCACCGGTCGAGGACCCCGCGCTCACCGTCGCGTTCCCGGCCTGTCGCCGAAGTAGCGGCGTGGCGCGCGCGCTGCGCATCGCTCCTCGCGGGCGGCGGCACGGGCGGACACCTCGTCCCCGGACTCGACCTCCCGCGCCGCGCGGCGGACGAGGGCGGCTCGACGCTGTCCACTGGTTCTGACGGGGTCGTCCTGTCGAACAGCGTCCTCGGCGACCTCTCGTCGAAGCTCGGCGTGCCCGCGACGACGCGCGCCCTCGCGCTCGAGGGTCGCAGCGGTGCGCCGAGCCGCGCCACCCAGCTCGTGCACATGCCGCGCGCCGTCGCCCGCGCGCGGCGCGACCTCGCGAGCCTCCGTCCGCACGTGCTCTTGGGCACCGGCGGCTTCGATCGGTGCCCGGCGTGCTCGAAGCCGCGATGGCCCGCGGCGTGCCCGGCCGGCCGCCTGAGGCCATCGCGCGGCGCGGCGACGTTGTGCACGCGCTCGCGCCGTTCGCGACGCGCGTCTGCCACGCCGCGATGCGCGGCAGCGTGCCGACCGGAGCGCTCTCCTGGATCCAAGCACGTCTTCACCGGTCCGCCCGACCCGCCCGAGGTCGCACGCGCGTCGCGGACCGCGAGGGTCGCGCGCCGCGACTGCCTGTGCTCGGCGGCAGCCAGGGTGCCGGTGCGCTCAACGCGTTCGCGGCGCGCGTCGTGCACCGGAACTCGCGCGCCTCGGCGTCGAGGTCGTGCACCAGACTGGACCTGGTCGACCGGCGACGCCGCGCCCGCGGACACGCCGGGCTACCGCGCGGAGAGTACTCGGTCGACGTGCCGGGCGACCGCTGCGGCGACGCTCGTCCTCCGCGCGGCGGCGCCGCCACCCTGCGCGAGGTCGCGCAGGCGCGCGTCCGGTGCTCGTCGCTGTACCTGGCACCGCCGACCGTCACCAGTGGCACAACGCGCTCGAGCTCGGCGCCGGCGCCGAGGTGGTGGAGGAGGGCCGGCTCGCGGACGAACCCGACGCGGTGCTCGCGCGTCGCCCACCTCCTCGGAGGGTGCAGCCCGGGAGCGGGACCGCATGCGCGAAGCGCTCGCGCGCGCCCAGCCGGCCGGCGGGTCGAGAGCTATCTTCGACGTGCTCGACGCGGTGGTCGGGAGCTGACCCGCCGCCGCTCGCACCGCACCGCATGGAAGTCGTCCCGAACCTCCCGTCGCGCCTCCACATGCTCGGCATCGGCGGCGCGGGTCTCTCCGGCGCCGCGCGGCTGCTCGCCGCGCGCGGACACTCGATCAGCGGGCACGACCGCGCCCCGTCGCCCTTCCTCGAGGGACTCGACGAGCTGGCATCGCCGTCGAGCTCGGCGCGTTCGACGCGGCGTTCGTGCCGGCTACCGCTCTATGGTCGTGCGCTCCGCCGCCGTGCCGCAGGACGACCCGCAGGTCGCGGAGGCGCGCCGACGCGGCGTGCCCGTGCTCAAGTACGCGGAGATCCCGCCCAAGCTCGTGCAGGCCGACCGACTGCTCGCGGTCGCGGGGACGCACGGCAAGACGACGACGAGCTGGTTGCTCAACGCGCGTTGCGCGGAGCGGCGAACGAGTGGGGCGCGCCGCCCGGCGCGCTCGTCGGCGGTGACGGACCTCGCGCATCGGCGATACGAAACGTGCGATCGCGCTGGCGAAGAACGGCTGGTTCGCGCTCGAGGCCTGCGAGTACGACCGTAGCTTCCCGCACCTCGCGCCGCGCGGTGCGATCGTCACGAACGTCGAGGCCGACCACTCGACTAAGTACGGCGACCTCGACGCGATGCGTGTCGTCGCGGGCTTCGCGCGCTTCGTGCGCGGCGTGCAACTTCGACGGCCTGCTCGTGCTCGGCGCCGACGTCCCGGCCGCCGTGGAACATGCCGCGCGCTGCGCGGTCTGGCGACTCGGTCGCGAGGTCCAGCTCGACGTGCGCTCGATGGAGCGCGGCCGCGCGCGCTTCGACGTCGTCGGCCCGGGCTTCGCCGTGCGCGACGTCCGGCTCGCCGTGCCCGGGCGGTTCAACGCGGGCAACGCGGCACTCGCCGCCGCGCTCGCGCTCGGCGTCGTGCCGTTCCACCGGCGCGCGTCGGCGGCGCAGGACGTCGCGCACGCGCTCGGCGAGTTCCGCGGCGTGGCGCGCCGCTTCGAGACGTGGGGGACCTTCGGCGACGTCGAGCTCGTGCACGACTACGCGCACCACCCGACCGAGCTCGCCGCGACCTTCGACGCGGCGCGCGGGGCGTTCGAGGGTCGCGAGCTGTGCGTGCTCTTCCAACCGCACCAGCACAGCCGCACCTCGCACTTCATCGGCGAGTTCGCGAAGGAGCTCGCGAAGGCCGACCGCGTCGTCGTGACCGAGGTCTACGGCGCGCGCGCCCACATCGACGGCGAGCACTTCGCAGGCTCCGAGGACCTCGTCCGCCTCGTCCGCGCCCTCGGCGTCGAGGCGGAGTTCGTGCCCGAACTCGGGGAGGCGACGCGGCGTTTCGCGGAGATCCTGCCGGAGCGAGCGGCGGCGCTGGTGCTCGGGGCGGGCGACGTGGAGAATGTCCGCGATGACCTCTCTGGACTCCTTTCCGTGCGCACACAGGCAGCGAGCGCCGCTCGCTGACCGCTCCACGCTGCGCGTCGGCGGCACGGCGCGGCTCCTGCTCGAGCCGGCCGATCCCGAACAGCTCGTCGACGCCGTGCGCTGGGTGCGCGAGCGCGGGGAGCGCCTGCACCTCCTCGGCGGCGGTGCGAACACGATCCTGCCCGACGGCGAGATCGACGGCGTCGTGGTGACGACCGACAGATTGCGGCGGACCTTCCGCTACATCGCGCCGGGTGACCGCGCGGACCGGTCGGAGGATCCGTTCGAGGAGGCGACGCCGCGCGTCATGCTCCCGGAGGACGGCGGCGAGCCGGTGCTCGTGTCGTGGGCGGGTTCGTCGATGCCCGGCATCGTCACTGCCGCGAAGGGTCTTGGTTGGAGCGGCGTCGAGGGACTCGCCGGCGTGCCCGGCACGATCGGCGGCGGCGTCGCGATGAACGCCGGCGGATCGTGGGGCGACCTGTGGGACGTCGTCGAGCTCGTGCGCGTGCTGACGCCGGACGGCGATGTCAAGGACCTCGAACGTTCGGCCTGCGCCCCGAGCTACCGCAACGGCAACCTCGGCGGAGCGATCGTGCTCGCCGTCGTGCTGCGGCTCCGGCGTTCGAACAAGAAGGCCGTCGCCGACGCCGTGGCGGAGTACCTCCGCCACAAGCGCGACGTGCAGCCCGTGACCGAGGCCTCGGCCGGCTGCGTCTTCAAGAACCCGGACAAGAACGTGTCGGGCGGTCGCAGCGCGGGTCGCCTCGTCGAGGAGGCCGGCCTCAAGGGCGCCTCGATCGGCGGCGCCATGGTGAGCCCGAAGCACGGCAACTTCGTCGTCAACACGGGCGGTGCGACGGCGGCGGACGTGCTCGCGCTGATCGAGCGCATGCGCGGCGAGGTCGCCGAGAGATTCGGCGTCGTGCTCGAGCGCGAGGTGAAGGTGTGGGAGACGGATCCCGGGGCATGAAGCTCCAGGGCCTCACCCCGATCCTCAACGTCCGCGACGTCGTCGCGAGCCGGCGCTGGTTCGCGGACCTCGGCTTCGAGCGCGGCTTCGCGTGGAACGGCGGCGGCATGCTCGCGCCGGGGCTCGACGAGAACGCGCACGGGCCGGCCCACTTCGGCTCGGTGTGCAGCGGCGACTTCGAGATCTTCCTGTGCCGGGACGGGCAGGGCGCGCGCGACACGCACTCGTGGCAGGGTTCGATCGAGGAGGGCGGCGAGCGGCGCCGCGCGGGCGAGGACGACACGGGCTGTGTGTGGATGAGCTGGTGGCTCGCGTCACCGGCCGAGGTCGACGCGCTCCACGCGCGCGCGGTCGAACTCGGCTGCGAGATCGCGCACCCGCCGGTCGACGAGCCCTGGGGCGTGCGCGAGTTCCACCTGCGCCACCCCGACGGGCACACGTTCCGGGTCAGCGCGGCGCTGCGGCGCTGATCGGGGTCCGCCGCCCGTGACCGTGACGGGGTGGTGGTGGCGGTCCGCGGTCCGTGCTCCAATCGGCGCTCCACCCGAGAGAGGGAGAACCGACATGAGCACCTCGCCCACCGCCTCGCACGACGACCGGACCGAACTCGAACTCCTCCTGCGCATCGACCGACTCGAGAGCGCGCACCGTCGCACGCGCCGGATGCTCGCCCTCGCCGGCGGAGCGCTGCTCGTCGCCGTCTCGGCGAGCTTCGTGCAGAGTTCGACGAAGACGCCGCCCGACGCCGAGTTCCGCATCGTCCGCGCCGCGAAGTACTCGCTGTGGGACCCGCGCACCGAGAAGGTGCGCGGCGAGTTCTCCTACCAGACGATGGAGGGCGGCTGGGCCGGCATCACGTTGTGGGACCTCGAGGGTCGTCCGCGCGCCGAGTTCAAGCTCTGGGAGGACGGTTCGGCGCACCTCTCGATGATCTCGGAGGATCGCCGCCTACTCCAGCGCATCGGCGTCGACGCGAACGGCGCGGTCCTCCCCGAGCTGCGCCGCAACGGCGAGTGAGTCCCCTCGCGCCGCCGCGCGCGTGAGCACCCGGCCGACGCGACTCGGTACGCCGGATCGAGGATCACGGCCGCGCTCGTGTCCGAGACGTATGGGGACGCGCCGTCGAGGAAGTGCGCCTGGTCGGTGCGTTGCACGAAGTCGCGGCCCTGCGGAAGCACCGTCACCGACGGGAGCGTCCGCGAGGCGGCGCTCCGGTCTTCGTCGGCGCTCCCGCCGCTGCACCGCACGGTCGGGTCGCACGATTCGCGCGGGATCGGCGACTCGGCGGACCGGCGCCGGCGCCAGAATCGCGCCGCGCCCCGCACCGGGCGCACGCCGGCATGAACTTCCGCGCCGTCCTCTGGCTCCTGAGCCGCGTCGTCCTCCTGATCGCGGTCGTCCTCCTCCTCCCGGCGGCGGTCGCGTTCGGGTACGGAGAGATCGACGTCGGCGAGGCCTTCGTCGCGGTCGCCCTGGCGTGCGCCGCCGTCTCCGGTCTCGTCGGTTGGCGCTGTGCGCGCGCGATCGAGACGTCGGAGGGGCGGCCCGACTTCTTCCGGCGCGAAGGGCTCGCAGCGGTCGGGCTCGCGTGGCTCGCGGCCGGCGTGCTCGGCGCGTTGCCCTACCTCGTGACGGGCACGATCGCGTCACCGGTCGACGCGCTCTTCGAGTCCGTGTCGGGATTCACCACGACCGGAGCGACGATCCTGCCCGGCGACGTGCTCGACGCCCTGCCGAAGGGCGTCACCTTCTGGCGTTGCTTCACGAACTGGCTCGGCGGCATCGGGATCGTCCTCGTGTTCGTCGTGTTCTTCCCGACGGGCGGACGCAGCCTGTTCCGGTCCGAGGTCCCGGGTCTCGATCGCGAAGCGGTGCTCCAGCGCGTGCGCGACAGCGCCATCGCGCTCGTCCGCATCTACGTCGCCCTCACGCTGGCGGAGGTGCTCGCGCTCGTTCTCGCCGGGACGAGCCTGTTCGACGCGGTCCTGCACTCCTTCGCCACGATCGCGACGGGCGGCTTCTCGAACTACTCGGACAGCGTCGCGCACTTCCACTCCGCGACCGTCGAGCTGATCATCGTCGCGTTCATGTTCCTCTCGGGCGTGAACTTCGCGATCTACGACACCTTCCTGCGAGCGGGGCGGCGCAGCGGGCTCGAGATGGTGCGCACGTCGACCGAGCTGCGCGCGTACGCCGGCCTGCTCCTCGTCGCGACGGCGTCGATGGCGTTCGTGCTGTGGTTCTGGGGCGGGAGCAACGGCGCGCAGGCGACGTCCGCGGAGGTCGCGTCGCTGCCGGACTACACGAGCCTCTCGCAGTGCTTCCGCGACAGCGTCTTCGCCGCGGTCTCCGTCAACACGGCGACGGGCTTCGGTACGGCCGACTTCCACCAGTGGCCGGAGTACTGCCGCTTCGCCCTCATGTCGCTCGCGCTCGTCGGCGCGTGCGCGGGGTCGACGGGCGGAGGACTCAAGGTCGTGCGCTTCATCATCGTCTGGCGCGCGGCGCTGCGCGCCGTGAAGAACTTCGCGCGTCCGCGCGCCGTCACGCCGGTGCGGATGGACGGCCGCGCGGTCGACGACTCGGTCGTCGCCGCCGTGACGAGCTACTTCGGCCTGTGGTGCTTCGCCCTGTTCCTCGGGACGGGCGTGCTCGCCTCGTCGGGGCACGACCTCATCAGCAGCTTCACGGGCACCCTGGTCTGCCTCAACAACGTCGGCCCGGGCCTCGAGACGGTCGGTCCCGCGGCGAACTTCGCGCACATCTCGGCGATCGGCAAGCTCGTGCTGTCCTCCTGATGATCGCGGGACGACTCGAGTTCTACGCCATCGTCGTGCTGCTGCTCCCGCGCTTCTGGAGGTCGTGAAGCCCGCGGGGCGGCGGCTCCCGTCGCGCCCCGCGCACAGGGCCGATCAGCCCTCCTCGGTCGCCGCTCCCTCCGGAGCCGCATCCGGCGCGGCTCCCTCGTCCGCCGCGCCGTCCGACGACTCGACGGCGTCGCGGAAGAACGGGCCCTCGCCGTGCTCGACGCCCTGCGGCAGGTAGATCGCGCCCGAGGTGAAGTCGACCACGAACGAGATCACGCCCGGCGCCACGAACACGAGTAGTCCGAGCGCGTCGAGGAGCACGATGTTGGGGTCGGCGCGGTTCGAGCGCTCCAACTGGCTCCGCTCGGGGAACATCAACGTGCCGCACCCGGCGGTGGGAGCCGCCAGGAGCATCGCCAGGGCGAGGAGGAGGGGGGTACGCATGCGCCCATGGTCCCGGTCCGCTGCACGGATGGGGGTGGGGACTCCGGAAACTCCTTCCGCACCGGCCCGGATCCGACACGCACCCGGAGAACTTCCTCGAGTCGCCCCGGGGCCGCGTCGATACGCCACCCCGGCGGCCGCACGCTCGGCAAAGCCTCTCGCAGAGCCCTTCCCCACCTTCCCCTCTGCTGCGCCATCCCGATCGCGCAGCGCGCTCTCGAGGAACCACCGAGCGACGCGGCCGCCATCTTCCTAATCCGGGGCCGTTCCGGCGACGCACCTCGGCGTCGCGATCCGGCGCCCCACGGGAGTCGCAATGCCGCGCCGGCGAGACGCATCGCGCGGCGCCGCTGCACCTTCCCTCCGCTGCGCCATCGAGGTCGCGCCGCGCGCTCCCCGGAACCACCGAGCGACGCGGCCGCCATCTTCCTTTTCCGGGACGAGCCTTCGCGCAGTCCGCCCGCCCGCGACGCGGCGCCCCACGGAGCCGCAGCGCCGCGTCGGCGAGGCGCATCGCGCGGCGCCGCTGCACCTTCCCCTCCGCTGCGCCATCGAGGTCGCGCCGCGCGCTCCCCCGGAACCACCGAGCGACGCGGCCGCCATCTTCCTTCTCCGGGGACGAGCCTTCGCACAGCCCGCCTGACCGCGACGCGGCGCCCCACGGGAGCCGCAGCGCCGCGCCGGCGAGGCGCATCGCGCGGCGCCGCTGCACCTTCCCCTCCGCTGCGCCATCGAGGTCGCGCCGCGCATCGGAACCGCGTCATCGCCCGCCCGCGTCCGCTAGACTTCCTCGCCTCGATCGCCGCAGGAGGGCTGGCGATCGACCGCGGCGGCCCAGGTGGGGACGAGCGCGGCACGGATGCCCTCGGGCCGGATCGGCCCCACGAAGGAGAGCGCCATGGCGCACAGCTCCGAGTCGAAGGGCGGCGCGGTCGTCGCCGAGCCCTTCCCCCTGTCCACGCTCCGCCACTCGGTCTCGCACCTCATGGCGTCGGCCGTGGCCAAGCTCTGGCCGGACGCGCAGTTCGGCTTCGGCCCTGCCATCGAGCACGGCTTCTACTACGACATCGAGATCCCGGGCCACCAGCTCGACGACAAGGACCTGCGCCGCATCGAGAAGGAGATGCGGCGGATCGCCAAGCACACGCCGGAGATGGTGTGCACCGAGGTCTCGCGCGACGAGGCCAGGTCGCGTCTCGCGGCGGCGGGTCAGTCCTACAAGGTCGAGGCCGTCGACCTCATCCCGGAGGGCGAGACGATCACGTTCTGGTCGCACGGCGACTGGACGGACCTGTGCGAAGGGCCGCACGTCGACCGGCTCGATCGCGAGTTCCACTTCAAGCTGCTGAACGTCGCCGGCGCGTACTGGCGCGGCGACGAGAACCGGCCGATGCTGCAGCGCATCTACGGCACGGCGTTCTGGACCGAGGAGGAGCTCGAGAAGCACCTCCAGTGGCTCGAGGAGGTCAAGCAGCGCGACCACCGTCGCATCGGCACGGACCAGGACCTGTTCAGCGTGCACGCCGAGGCCGGCGCGGGCTTCGTCTTCTGGCACCCGCGCCTCGGCATCGTGCGCCACGAGATCGAGGAGTTCTGGTGGGCCGAGCACCTGAAGCGCGGCTACCAACCGGTCTACAGCCCGCACGTGGCGCGCGAGACGCTGTTCGCCGTGTCCGGTCACCTCGAGAACTACGGCGACATGATGTACGCGCCGATGGACCTCGACGACCAGCCGTACCGGGTCAAGCCGATGAACTGCCCCGGCCACATCCTGATCTACCAGGACCGCGGCAGGAGTTATCGCGAGCTGCCGCTGCGCTGGGCCGAGCTCGGCACGGTCTACCGCTACGAGAAGTCGGGCGTCGTCCACGGCATGCTGCGCGTGCGCGGCTTCACCCAGGACGACAGCCACATCTTCTGCACGCCGGCGCAGCTGCCCGGCGAGATCGCAGGCGTGCTCGACCTCGTGAAGCTCATGCTCACGACGTTCGGCTTCGAGTACACGGCGTACCTCGCGACGAGACCCGAGGAGAAGAGCATCGGCGAGCAGGAGATCTGGGACGTCGCGACCGACGCACTGCGCCAGGGCGCGGCGCTGGCCGGCATCCCGCTCGAACTCGACGAGGGCGGCGGCGCGTTCTACGGCCCGAAGATCGACTTCAAGGTGAAGGACGCCCTGGGCCGCGAGTGGCAGAACTCGACGGTGCAGTGCGACTTCAACCTGCCGGAGCGCTTCGACCTGACCTACACCGACACGGACGGTCACAAGAAGCGTCCCATCATGGTGCACCGCGCCGTGCTCGGGAGCCTCGAGCGCTTCGTCGGCGGCCTGATCGAGCACTTCGGCGGGCGCTTCCCGTTCTGGCTCGCGCCGGAGCAGGTCGCGGTCATCCCGATCCGCGAGGAGCACGGCGCCTACGCCCGCGACCTCGCGGAGCGCCTGCGTGCGGAGCGCTTCCGCGTGGACTGCATGGACGAGCCCACGCACATGAACAAGCGCATCAAGCAGGCGCAGGAGCACCAGGTGCCCTACATGCTCGTCGTCGGCGAGCGCGAGGCGCAGGAGGGCACCGTCGCCGTCCGACGCCGCGGCACGCGCGACCAGGAGGTCGTCGCGTTCGACCGGTTCCTCGAACTGGCGCGCACGCTGCGCGGCACGCGCTCGCTCGACCTCCCCGACCTCGAGCCGGCGGGCTGAGCGGGATGGCGCGCACGAGGACGATCGTCCTCTCGGCGGCGGGGGCCTGCGCCCTCGCCGCCGCGTTCCTCGCGTCCGGAGGGTGCGACCACCCGCGCGACCCCGCGACGATGCCGGACGTGCTGCTCGTCAGCCTCGACACGCTGCGCGCGGACCGGCTGTCGTGCTACGGCAACGCGCACGACACGTCGCCCGTGATCGACGCGCTCGCCGCGCGCGGACTGCGGTTCGCGGACGCGATGGCGCCGAGCGGGAACACCGCGCCGAGCCACATGTCCGTGCTCACGGGGCTCCACCCGCTCGCGCACGGCGTGATGAACCGCGACCTCGACAGCACGACGCTGCTCGCGCTGAACGAGCAGGTCCCGACGCTGGCGCAGGTCGTGGCGGAGGCCGGCTGGAGCACGGCGGCGATCACGCAGGACGGGCAGTTGCTCGAGGAACTCGGCTTCGGGCGCGGGTTCGAGACGACGGACTTCGTGCACGACGACTTCCAGGGCCGGATCGCGTCGCTCGACCGGTACCTCGCGACGCAGGCCCCGGACCGGCCGCAGTTCGTCTTCCTGCACACCTACGAACCGCACGGACCGTACCTGCCGCCGCGCAGTGCGGACTTCGAGACGTTCTACGGGCGCTACACCGACGCGTCGTACGACGGTCCGTTCCGCACGGTCACGGAGCGCCTCATGGCCGCGCCGCCCGGCGCCAAGATCGCGACGGAGCAGCTCGAGGCGATGGACGACCCGGGCCCCGACGACGTGCGCTTCCTCTCGGACCTCTACGACGAGAACGTGCGCTGGACCGACCACCTCGTCGGCAAGCTCTTCGACGCCTGGTCGCTCCATCGCGACATGAGCAACACGATCGTCGTGCTGTTCAGCGACCACGGCGAACAGTTCATGGAGCACGGGGCGTTCGGTCACCACGGCGGTCTGTGGCAGGAGATCGTGCACGTGCCGCTCGTCGTCGCCGGCCCCGGTGTCGACCGGCGCGTCGTCGCGGAGACGGTCTCGCTGACCGGACTGCCCGCCGCGCTCCTCGCGCTGCTCGACGTCGACGCACCGGGCGAGATGGAGCCCGCGCTCGGCGATCTCGGCGCGGCGCCGGGCGAAGCGGTGTCGAGGCCGGGCGTCGCGATCCAGCAGATGCTCCTGCGCTCGCGCGGCGTCGCCTTCCACGGTGCGACCGATGCCGACGGGCACTACCTCGAGGAGGTGCACGAGGACGGCGCGACGGAGTTCCTCTTCGACCGCGCCGCCGACCGCGCGGAGCGCGCGAACCTCCTGCCCGGCGGCGATGCCGACGCGCTGCGACGCGCCGTCGAACTGGCGCGGACGAAGAGCCTCGCCTTCGCGCGAGCGCACCCCGTGCAGGCGCTGGGGGACGGCGCGAGCGAGGAGCTGCGCAAGCAGCTCGAGCTCCTCGGGTACCTCGGGAAGGACGAGTAGGGGGGCCGAGTCCCGGGCCGGGCGTTCTTGCGCCGGCGCCATCTCGGAGCGTCGCCCGGTCGCGACCCGCGCGGTAGGTTCGAGGTCCGCCAAGGTGCTGCGACCCAGGAGGTCCCCATGCGCACGCTCGCCACTGCGAGTGCGACGACGATCGCCGCCCCGTTCCTCGCCCTCTCGCTCGGCTGCTCCGCGACGCCGGTCGACGCCGCGTCGGCGCAGGAGGCCGCGCCGAGCGCCCCGGGCCTCGCCGCCGAGGGGTTCGTCACCGGCGTGCTGCGCGCGGACGGTGCGCCGATCGCCGGCAAGGCGGCGGTCGTGACGGAGAGCCGGGTCGACGTCGTGTTCGGTGGGGTGACGGCACGTTCCGACTGTCCGTGCCCTTCGGCGAACGCGCCGCGCGTCGCCGGACAGTCGGCCGACGGTCGGATCGCGTGGCGGTGCGGCGTCGAGCCGGGCGACAGCGTCGTGCTCGAGGACTTCCGCCCCGGCGCGCGCGTCGACGTGCGGCTCGCCGAGGGCGATCGCGGTCGCCTCGTCGTGCGCCGCGGCGACAGGCTCGTGCTGTCCTACGGTCCGCGGCGAGCGCAGCGACGGCGCTCGGCCGGCCGGAGAGGTGCGCCTCGAGCTGCGGCGCGAGCACGCAAACGGTGCACCACGTGCTCGAGGCTCGCCGAGGGCGAACGCGTCGCTCACCTACGGCGACTGACGCCGCGCGGACTCGCCGTCACAGCACGAGCGCGACGGGCCGCTCGCCGACCTCGAACGCGCGGACGAGCGTCGGTCCCAGGACGACCGTCTCCGGTACCCACACCTCGACGCGGTAGGCGCCCGGGGAGCACGAACTCGACGCCCGCGGTGCTCGGCACGACGCGGCGCCGTAGCGCGCCGTGCTCCGCCGCGAACCCGTCGAGGTCGATCCAGGTCCGCGGCGCTGCAGTCGCACCCGCGACGAAGTTCGGTGCGTCCGCCGCGAACACGGCGACGAGGAAGGCCGTCTCGATCGGTTCGCGCAGGACGGGCGAGAGTTCGATCGCGACGGCGCGGTGCGGACGAGTCGGACCACGTTCCGCGTGCCGCGGACGACCTCGGCCTCGCCGAGGACGAAGTCCAGGCCGCTCCCGTCGAACACGACGGCGCGCCGTTCGAAGCGGGCGCGCGACGTGACCTCGACCTCGACGCCGGTCGACATCGCGAGCCGCGGTCGGTCGAGGTCGACGAACTCGCGCTCGAGCCCGCTGCCGGGATCGACGAACGCATAGCGCACGACCTGGACGACGTCGGAGGTGAAGACGAGCGTCGTCGGGCGCGGCGCGGGGTCCCGCCGCGCACACGCCGTGATCGCGGCGACGAGGCCGGGGAGCGAGGGAGCGGGGGGCGAGGTGCGACGGCGCATGGGGCCTCGGCGCGACGGCCGGGCGATGCAGGAACGGAGTCCCGAGCGAGCGGTTCGCGGCATCCCGAAGGACCGCCGACCGAGGGCGCGCCCTCCGTCGACGGACCGTTCCCACGGACGGACGTCGGCGCCCGCGCCCGCCCGTCGCGAGGACGACTAGATTCGCGCTCCGCCGCCATGTCCGAACTCGAGCCGCCGTCCGAAGGGCCGATCCCCTTCGACCCCGGGTCGCGCGACCGTCGCGCCGCTCCGGACCTCGGGGTCGTTCTCAGGCCCCGGCGGCAACGGTTCGTTTCAGGCAGGGGTTACGGTCAACGGAGAAACATATCGCCTTGCAGATCCTCCGGGAGTGACCAACGGTGGACCGCACGAACTTGTCAAGGTCTGGCCCGCAGACGAACGCTTCTGTGGCTGGAACGCAGAGTGGTTCTTCCGATGGACGTCACCCTCAATGCCGTTCGCACCCAATTCCGTGTCGACGACGGGATCGTGCTCGGAGTGCGAATTCAACGGGGAGTAGAACCACGTCTCCGTCCATCTGCTTCGCCGGGCCCCCTTCAAGGTCACCGGAGTTGACCCCTCCTGCCGAATCGGGCTGGAGAGAGTTGGAAGAAGTACCGACCCTCGGTGCCGGGGCGCCGACACCTCTATCATCTGCTTGGATTCCTCGTACGGGCCTGCGACCCGGCTCAGCGAGGATCCAAGGCTTGCTGCACTGGACGTCATGATGAAGTTGAGACTCGCACTGGGGATTGGGGTACTAGCGCTGACTGGGTGGGGCATTTCGGTGTTCCTTGGCGGTCCGGAGGATCAGAACGACGCCGAGCGAGCAACCGTTCGTGGCCCTGCACCAGTTGCCGAGGTCCACACGGAGCCCGATGCTGCGATCTCGGAGCCGACGGGCATCGGCGAGCGAGTGGCGTTGGCCGATGTGGAGGAATCACCGACTCCGGGTGCTGCAAGGGAGTTCCTCAGCGGCTTGGCCGAGGGGGACGCGATCCTGGCGACATTGGCTGCGAAAGGTCTCGATGTTGATCAGCTCTTTGTCCCAGCGCCGCTCGAAACCGTGCGACCCCATCTAATCGACGCCGTGCGTTGGGACGAGAGCGCTTGGATGAGCGCGGTCGAGCAAGAGATGAAGTGGTCGTCCTCAGGAGTCACGGACGTCGTCATGCGGACGCGCTATGGCCTGGATGGGGGGCTCGAGCTCGCTCCGTGGCAACGTTCAGAGTTCGATGTCGAGGCCGAGGAGCGCAACAGGACCATCCGCGACTGTGTCGACGAGTATCTCGCCGCCATGGATCAGCGCTTCGCAAGCATGGCGGAGAATGGTGACTGGGATTGCACTCCATACACGACGCTTCCGGGGCGCAAGGCGTGGGAGCCCGGGCCGAAGATCTACTCATCGCGAGCCGTCGGGATGGACGGCTGGTGCGTGCGGCTTCACCTGTTGGAGGCTGATAGCCAGGACCTGATCGATTTGCAGAACCGTCACCAGCTCCTCGTCCAGGAACGGGATGCGTACCTGACGGCGTTGATCAAGAAGTTTGAGAAAGAGCTCGGGCACTGACCGTCCCACCTCACGGCAGCAGCGCCATCCACTGCTTCCACGGCCCCTCGAGCGCCTCGAGCTTCACCACGACGAGCGCGTCGTCCCAGGCCTTGCTCGAGTTGCCGGTCGGCACGCCGTAGATCGTGCGGACGAGTCGCAGCACGCCCTCGTGCAGCGCGTCGGGCGGCATCTCGGGCAGCGTCGCGCCGTTCTCCATCAGGAACGCCACGAAGGTGCGGCACTTCGCCCAGTACAGCTCGTTCTCGTCCTTGATCTGGATCAACCGACCCCAGGTCACCTGGATCAGGTTCACGAGTTCGTGCCGGGCCTGCTTCAGCGGGAAGCTGCGCGAGCGTCCGAGTGCGATCCGCGCCGCGGCCTTGTCGGGGCGCCAGGCGCCGAAGCGCGCGAAGCCCGGCGGGCCCTCGAGCTTGCGCTGGAACCAGTCGCCGAGGCCGACCTCGAGACACGCCGCCTCGCGGTAGTCCGTGGTGTCGCGCGGCACCGTGCGGAGCTTGTCGCCGAGGACCGAGGAGTAGATCAGCTGCTGGACCGCGAGGTCGACGAGCTGCTCCGGACGTTCGCCGCCCTTGAGATAGAAGGTGAAGAAGGCGTTGTCGTAGGTGTTCGTCGAGCCGAGCAGGTGACCCGGGTCGTAGTAGGGCTTGCCGACGCTCGACAGCGGACGGAAGTCGTCCTCGTCCATGTGGACGCGCGCGATCATGGGCTCGATCACCTCCCCGGCATCGACATTCGAGCCGACGGCGTCCATGAAGGCCGCGTAGGTGAGTTCGAGGTCGAACGCGATCTCGGTCGTGCGCAGGAGTCCGCCCTCGCAGCGCACGTCGAAGTGCTCGGTGCGCAGGGGCAGCGGGTCGTCCTCGTCGAACGCCGCCTTCTCCCACTTGCTCTGCGAGACGAGCCGTCCGTCGACCTCCCACTTCCACTTGCCCGGCTTGCCCTCGTGCCCGAGGAAGGCGTGCGCCTCCTCGTGGTCGGGCTCGAGCGCGAGCACGCGGAACGCCTGCACGCGCGCCATCGCGTGGAGGTCCGCGGCCTCCGCGAGGTTCACGAGTTCCCACTCGCGATCGAGCGTCATGCCGGGCGCGCGGAGCTGCAGCCAGTCGGCGAGCCGCACGCGCACCTCGCTCGTGCGGACGACGTCGGCACGGTCGAACTCGCGCCGCTTGCCGCCCTGCATCACGACGATCGAGTCCGCGCCGAACGGGCGCGTGACGCGTCCGCGGACCTCCTCGCCGGAGGTGAGCACGACGAGGTCGCGGAGGTCCTCGTCGTCGACGTGCGTCGGCGGCTGGACGGTGGTCGAGAGCAGGAGGGCGAGCAGCGCGGCGGTCGTCATGGCGGACTCCGAGGGAGGCGGACCGACGACTAGGATGCCGGAGCCCCGGGGGCAACGCGGCGGAAGGCGGTCGAACCGGCCGCTCAGGCCTCGGCGCGGGACGCGCGGAAGGCCTCGATCGTGCGCTGCGTCGCCTCCTCGAGCGGGACGCGCTCGCGGTACCCGAAGTCGCGTTCGGCCGGTGCGAGGTCGTAGGTGTGGTCGAGCGCGAGCTGCTGCGCGACGAAGCGCGTCATCGGCGGCTCGCCGCGGAGCGGGAGGACGCTCCACGCCGCCTCGCACAGCGCGCCGGCGACGTAGGCGGTCCGCGCCGAGACCTTCCGGCGGATCGGCGGCGCGCCGACGCCGGTGAGGACCCGCGCGATCCACTCCCACAGGAACACCGGGTCCCTCTGGTTCACGAAGTAGGCACGGCCCGCGCAGGCCGCCGACGCGCCGCCCGCCGCGAGGGCGAGGGCCGCGTCGACGTGCGCCGCGGCGGCGTTGACGACGTAGGTCAGGCTGACGCGGTTGGTGGCGGGGCCGACGACGGCGAGCTTGCCCGCCTCCGCGCGCTCGACGAGGCGCGGCACGAGGTGCGGGTCGCCGGGCCCGAAGATCAGGTGGGGGGGAGTGCGACGGTAGCGGGGTCCGCCGCGTTCGCACCGAGTGCGATCCGCTCGGCCTCCGCCTTGGTCCGCGGGTAGTGGGCGAGGAAGCGCTCGGGGTGGCGCAGGTCGTTGCCCGCATTCCTGTGCGAACGCCCGTCGAAGACCACGCTCGGGCTCGAGGTGTGCACGAGCCGACGCACGCCGCCCGCGCGACACGCCTCGACGACGTGGCGGGTGCCGAGGACGTTCGCGCGCTCGTACTCGCGCGCGGGTCCCCACACGCCGGCGAGAGCAGCGGTGTGGATCACGGTGTCGTGACCGGCCAGCGCCGCGCGCGTCGCCGCGGTGTCGGTCACGTCGCACACGAGCGACTGTGCACCGAGCTCGACCGCTGCGGGGTACTCGCGCCGACCGAGCGCCGTCACGTCGACCCCGAGCTCGCGCAGGTGCCGCACGATCGCGAGGCCGAGGAAGCCGCCGCCGCCCGTGACGGCGACGCGGCCGAGTGTCTCCGCGACGGTCATGCGAGCCGGCGTGCGGCGCGCGCCGCGAGCTCCTCCCGCACGATCTTCGCGTTGTGCCGCGGGTCGGTGGGGAAGCGGCGCTCGAAGAGCACCTCGTCGACGACGCCCGCGCGTTCCGAGCGCGCGCGTCCGTGCGCGAGGATCGACGCCGCGAGCTCGGGACGGCGCGCGCGGAACGGGAAGCCTCGGCGCTTCGGTTCGACGACGAGCACCGCGCGCTGTGCGCCGGGCTCGCCGACGCCGACGAGCGCGCACCGCTCGACCTCGGGGTGCGCGAGGAACAGGTTCTCGACCGGCACGCAGGGCACGTCGCCGTCCGCTGTGCGAATCCGGTGGTTCACGCGACCCTGGAACCACAGTCCGCCCGTCTCGTCGAGGCGTCCGAGGTCGCCCATGCGGTGGAAGAACGTGCCGTCGTCGCAGCGCACCTTCGCGAGCGCCGTCGCGCGCTCGTCGAACAGGTACTGCGGCGTCGCGACGCGACTTCGGACCCAGATCTCGCCGACCTCGCCGGTCGGCAGGACGTCGCCCGGGTCGAAGCGCGGCACGGGCTCGTCCCTCACCCGCGCGACCACGACGTCGGAACCGAGGACCGGACGGCCCACGAAGTTGCCGGCGCCGTGCTCCGTCGCGTCGTTCGCCACAGCGATCTCGACGTCGGAGACGTTCGCGACCGGCAGACACTCCGTCGCGCCGTAGGGCGTGTACGCGCGTCCGCCCGCGCCGAGAAGGGCGACGAGCCGTCGCACGAGTTCCGGCGGGATCGGCGCCCCGGCGGTGACGGCGCGCCGCAGCGCGTCGAGTCGCACGCCGTTCGACTCGCACCACGGGACGACGCGCTTCCAAACGGCGGGCGACGCGAACGCGGTGGACGCGGCGCTCGCGCGCAGCGCGCCCACGATGCGCGCGGGGTCGCAACGCGCGGGTCGCGACGGGTCCATCTCGGGGAACACCGAGGTGACGCCCATGGCGTTGTCGAACAGCGCGAACAGCGGGAAGCACGCGACGTCGGCCTCGCCCGGCTCGAAGCCGTAGAGCTCGCGCAGCGCCTCGACCTGTGCGTCGAAGATGCCGTGCGTGTAGACCACGCCCTTGGGCGGTCCCGTCGAGCCGCTCGTGAAGAGGATCGCGGAGACGTCGTCGGCGCGCGTGTCGCAGCCCTCGAACGCGTCGCTGCCGCGTGCCTCGATCGCGTCCAGCGTGTGCTGCGCGAGTCGCCCGCCGAGCCCCGGCGGCGCGCCGCCGACGAGAACGGTGTGCTCGATCTCGCGGAACGGCTCGGGCCACAGCGTGCGCGCGACGTGGGCGCGCGCGACGCCGACGAGCGCCGCGGCGCCGACCTTCTCGACGCAGCGCAGGAGCGAGCGGCGCCCCATGCCGGGGTCGATCAGCACGGGAACGAGTCCTGCGCGGACGAGACCGTAGGTGCACGCGACGAAGTCGGCGCCGGGGCGGACGAACAGGCACACCCGCGCGCCCCTTTCGAGTCCGAGCTCGAGCAGGCCCGAGCCGATCCGGCGGCTGCGCGTCGCGACCTCGGCGAAGCTCGCGTCGGCGAAGCGCGGCGACGCTCCGCCCGACGCCGTCCGCACGGCCGCGCGATCGGGGGAGGCTGCGGCGTGGGCGTCGAGTCGCAGCGCGACGTTGACGCGCGCGGTTCCGTCCGCCGACGCGTCGGTCGCCCCGCTCGCCGCTGCGGTGCGCGCCACCTCAGCCGACCTCCACCGACGCGTCGCGCTCGACGCGTGCGAGGAAGTCCGCGAGGCGCTCCGTCACCTCCTCCGGCGCGTCCTCGAAGACGAAGTGCGCAGCGTCCGCGATCGGGTGCGACTCGGCGTGGGGGAGGCGGCGCTGCCACTCCTCGCGGAAGCGCGGCGTGAAGCACCAGTCGCGCTCGCCCCAGACGAGCTGCACCGGCGTCGCGCGGAACATGGGCAGCGCATCGGCGGTCGCGGCGAGTTCGTCGTACGTGGGGTGCGACGTCGTCGTCGGGATGTCGTGCACGAACGCACTCACGGCGACGCGGTCGTGCCAGTTCGCGTACGGCTCGAGGTAGGCCCGTCGCACGAGCGGATCGAGCGGTCCGCGCGCCGTCGTCGTGCGCACCGCCGCCTTCGAGAACACGCCGAGGCCGCGCAGCATCAGCGTCCCGAGCAGCGGCGTGCGGCAGACGCCGATGCGCCACGGCATCGCGCCGCCGGGGAACGCCGCGGTGTTGAGCGCGGTGATCGACGCGACGAGCTCGGGCCGCCTGCGCGCGAAACCCATGCCGAACGCGCCGCCCCAGTCGTGGAGGACGAGGTGCACGCGCCGGAGGCCGAGCGACTCCACGAGCTCCACGACGGTCTCGCTGTGGTTCGCGAGGCGGTACTCGAAGTCCTGCGGCTTGTCGGAGAGGCCGCAGCCCACCATGTCGGGCGCGACGCA
>JAWKUH010000040.1:0-44208 GCA_041398665.1 Planctomycetota bacterium
AGCGGCAGCTGGCGGTGCTCGAGGCGCCCCTCGCCGCGCTCCGCCGCGAGCGCCCGCGGCGACGCGACGTCGAGTCGCGGCTCGCGCACGACGCCCTGCACGACGTGCTCACCGGGCTGCCGAACCGGGCGCTCGTCACCGACCGCATCCAGACCGCGCTCGCCGCCTGCAAGCGCGACCCGAACCGTCGCGTCGCCCTCGCCTTCATCGACCTCGACGAGTTCAAGGTCGTGAACGACAGCCTCGGTCACGAAGCGGGCGACCGCATGTTGGTCGAGATCGCGTCGCGCATCGTGAGCAGCACGCGCCAGACGGACTGTGCGTCGCGCAACACGGGCAACACGGTCGCGCGCCTCGGCGGCGACGAGTTCCTCGTGCTGTTCGACGGGGTGCGCCGGCAGGAGGACGCGGTCTTCATCGCCGAGCGCATCCGCGAGAACCTCTCGGCGCCGCTCGTGGTCGAGGAGCACGAGCTGCGTCCGTCGGCGAGCATCGGCCTCGCGCATGGCGGGCCGGAGTACGACGACGCGGCGTCGCTGATCCGCGACGCGGACACCGCGCTCTACCGCGCGAAGGCGCGCGGCAAGGCGGGCGTCACGGTGTTCGACGCCGAGCTGCGGCGCGAGGCGCTCGCACGCATGCGCATCGAGACGGAACTGCGCAAGGCGATCGGCGCGGACCAGCTCTTCCTCGAGTACCAACCCATCGTCTCGCTCGACACGCTGCGGACGAACGGGTTCGAGGCGCTGGTGCGCTGGAACCACCCCGAACAGGGGGTCGTGCCGCCCGACGACTTCATCCCGCTCGCGGAGCAGACCGGACTCATCTTCCCGCTCGGCGAGTGGGTGCTGCGTTCGACCTGTCGACAGGTCGCGGAGTGGAGGCGGCGCATGCCGGACGCGAAGCGCTTCTTCGTCAACGTGAACTTCTCGACGCGGCAGCTCTCGATGCCGAGCTTCGTCGACGACCTCCTCGAGATCCTCGACGAGAGCGGCATCGCGCGCGACGAGCTGCACGTCGAGATGACGGAGTCCGTGCTCCTGCAGAACTCGGGGACCGCGGGCCGATCGCTCCAGCGCATGAGCGACGAGGCCATCGCGCTCCACATCGACGACTTCGGCACCGGCTTCTCGTCGCTCTCGTACCTCCACAAGCTCCCGGCGTCGGCGGTCAAGCTCGACCGCTCGTTCCTCCAGGGCTACATCGACGGCGACACGAACGAGGTGACGATCCGCGCGATCATCGACATGGCGCACGCGCGCGGGCTCAAGGTCGTCGCCGAGGGGATCGAGACCGCGGAGCAGCTCGAGCTGCTGCAGCGGCTCGGCTGCGACATGGGGCAGGGCTTCTACTTCGCGCGCCCGCTCGCGGTCGACGTCGTCGAGCGTTGGATCGCGACGCAGGCGGACACGCTGGCGGCCTGACCGCGCGAGCACGTCGATCCGATCCCCATGTCGATCAAGACGAAGGTCACGCTGTCCCTGCTCTTCGTCGTGCTCGTGTTCTGCGCGGCGCTGCGCGGGCTCCTCTGGAACGTCGTCGCGCCGTCGTTCGAGGAGCTCGAGCGGCAGGAGGCGGTGAAGGACCTCGAGCGCGTCGTGCGCACGATCGAGGACGAGGCGGCGGACCTCGACCTGCTCGTCGCGGACCGCGCGTCCTCGGACGAGACCTACGCGTTCGTCGAGCGCCGCGCGACGAGGACCTCGGCCGCGGACCTGCGCGCGACGGCCGGCGACGAGACGGACACCGTGTTCGTGCAGATCTGCGACTGGGACGGCCGCGTCCTGCTCGACGAACGCAGCCCCGCCGCGAAGTTCGAAGGGGTCGAACTCGCTTCGCTGCCGAACGACCGGCTCCCCGACGACTCGCCGTTGCGCGAGGCCCTGCTCCTCGAGCGACCCGTCACGGGACTGCTCGCGACGGAGTGGGGAGTCCTCGTCGTCGCCGCGCGCCCCGTGCTGCACGGCGACTCGAGCGGGCCGGCGAACGGGACGCTGATCATGGCGCGCGCGCTCGACGACGAGCACCTCGGCGCCTACGGCGCGCGGACCCTCACGATCTTCGACCTCGAACGCGCCGACGCCGACCGTCCGCCGCCGATCGACTTCGTGGGTGCTCGGGGTCGACTGCGGGCGAGCGAGCCCGTGATCGACGTCCTCGACGTCGACACGCTGACCGTGCGCTGCACGCTGCGCGACATCGGCGGACGGGCCGCCGCCGTCGTGACGGCGCACGTGCCGCGCCTCGTCACCGAGCACGGGGTCGACGTGATCCGTTCGGCCTGGGTCTCGACCCTCGCCGCGGGGTTGCTCCTCCTGGCCGTGCTCCACGTCCTGCTCCAGCGCAGCGTCGTCGGCCCGCTCACGCGTTTCACGCAGAGGGCGCTGACGCTCGGGCCGAGCGCCGAGGCCCGCGCCGGCCTCGACCTCGACCGGAAGGACGAGTTCGGCGCGCTCGCGAAGGGCTTCGCCGCGCTGCTCGACGAAATCGACGACTTCCAGACGAAGCTCGCCGACAAGTCGCGTCTCGCCGGCATGTCGGAGATGGCGACGAACGTCCTCCACAACGTCGGCAACATGATGAACAGCGTCGGCGTCGCGAGCTCCATGGTCACGGAGCGCAGCACCGAGCTCCCGACCGCGCGTCTGTCGAAGCTCGCGAAGCTCGTGCGCGAGAAGGGCGACGGCCTCGCCGACTGGGTGCGCGACGACCCGGCGGGCAGGCGGTTGCCCGAGGCGCTCTCCGCGCTCGAGAAGCTGCTCACGGACAGCCAGCACGCCCTCCAGGAGGAGTGCCGCGACCTCGCGCACCGCGTGGCCGAGGTCAGCGAGCTCGTGCGCAACCAACAGTCGCTCGCGCGCCAGGGCGGTCACGTCGAGGACGTGTCCCTCTCCGAGCAGGTCGACATCGCGCTGCGCCTCGTCGAACCGGCTCGCAAGGGCGTCGAGGTCGAGTGCCGCTTCTTCCCGATCGCGCCGGTCCGTACGGAGCGTCAGAAGCTGCTGCAGGTCGTCGTCAACCTCGTGAAGAACGCGGTCGAGGCCTTCGACGGACTCGAGCGCGACGAGCGCCGCATCGAGATCTCGATCGACGCGCTCGGAGCGTTCTCGCGCCTCACCGTGCGCGACAACGCGATCGGAATCGATCCCGAGCGTCTCTCCACGATCTTCCAGCATGGCTTCACCACGAAGTCCGGCGGCCACGGCTTCGGCCTCCACTCCGCCGCGAACTCGATCGCCGAGCTCGGCGGGACGATCCGTGCGGAGAGCGAAGGGCTCGGCAAGGGCGCGGCGTTCGTGATCGAACTCCCGTTCGACCGCGAGAAGTGGGGCGAGGCGCAGGAGCAGGACGCGAAGGGCAAGCGTCGGTCGCGCAAGAAGGCGGCGTGACGCAGGTCGCGGCGCCGCGCCGCGCGTGACTCAGGTGTCCCAGTGGTGGACGTACCACCAACCGTCGGCGGCGGGGCAGGTCCAGATCCACGGATGCCCGTACCGCCGGAGCTTCCCGTCGGATGCACGAGCGGGCACCACGAGCCGCTCACCGTCCCACTCGATCTCGCCCGTGCCGTCGTCGTGGACGTAGAGCGCCTTCACGAAGGCGCCCGTTCCGTACAGCGGTCCGCCCTGGACGATCTCCACGTACGTCTCGTCCGGACCGATCGGTGCGGCGTCGAAGCGGCGCGCCACGAGCCACGCGTTGTAGGTGTCGGAGTGCGCTTCGTAGAGCGCACTGCTCGTGAGCAATCCGGCCGTCATCCAACCGAACACGGCGAGCGCGCGTGCGAATCGACCGGGGCCGCCGAAGAGCGACGCGACGAGGAGGACGACGCCCGAGAAGAGCCAGAACAGAGCGGCCTGGCCCGTGAGGAGAGGATTCGCGACCGGCTCCCCGGGGAGCATCGTCAGCTTCTCGACCAGCGTGGCGATGGGCGGCGCGAACGCCCACAGGACGACGAGCGGGCCCCGGACGTCGAAGCGCGCCAAGGCGCCGCTCCACGACTTCGCGACCGCCACCCTCGGCGGATCGTTCGTCCAGTTCGCGAAGAACTCGTCGGCCACGAACTCACGCTAGCACGGGCCAGGAGTTGTCAGGGATCGACGTCGCTCTCGTCGCCTCACGTGTCCCAGTGGAACAGGTACCACCAGCCGTCGCTCGCAGGGCAGGTGAAGATCTTTGGGTGCGCGTAGGTGCCGAGGTCGCCGTACTCCGGGCGGGGCGGGACGCGCACCTCGCGATCGTGCCAACGGATCGTGCCGTAGCCCTCCGCGTCGACGGAGTCCGCACGGACGAAACTGCCCGTGCCGTACAGCGGTCCGCCCTGGATCACTTCCTTCCAGCGGCCGTCGCCAAGGTCGCGGAGCAGCGCGAAGCGGAGGTCGACGACGCTCTCGACCGGTACGAGTCGATCGACCGGGAGTACGAACGCACCGACGAGAGCGAGCGCACCGAGCGCAGCGGACGCAGCCCATCGCAGCGCGAGTCTGACCCGGCGCCCCACGGTCCGGAGCGCAGTCACGATCATCGCGAGACCGACTCCGGTGAAGATCGCGAAGCCGGGGAAGAGGAGGACGAAGCCGAAGTCCTCGACGAACCCGACTCCCTCACCCGGCAGGGCGAGAGCGAACGCGACGAATGCGAGTGCCGCCGGCAGGAGGGCCCAGACGAGGACGACCGGCGCGGAGACGAGGAAGCGATCGAGGTTCCGGTCGAAGGCCAGCGGTGCGGGTGCAGCGGCGGTCGGTTCGGGAACGGTCGCGTCCATCGTCGGTCACTCCGCGTTCAGACGTTGATCCTGAGCAGCGCGAGCCCCTCGCGCACCTGGCGCCCGAGCTCGCCCGGGCTACGCACGTCGCGCAGGCGACGCCAGAGGTAGCTCGGGCGGAGATAGAACTTGCGCACGAGCTTCTTCTTGAGCGCGAGCATGTCGCCCTTGTCGAGCGTGCTCGTCGGCAGGAACGCGCTCGCGCCGCCCTGGTCCATGACGAGGTCGCGCTCGTTCGCGAGGCCGAGTTCGAGCGCTTGGCGGCGGAACGGCGTGCCGAAGCGCGGCACGGCCATGTTGAGCGACATGAAGTCCATGTCGAGCTCGAGCGCGAGTTCGAGCGTCTTCTCGAGGCTCTCCTTCGTCTCCTCCGGCAGCCCGATGATGAACGTCCCGACGGTGCGGAGCCCGTGGCGCTTGGCGCGCGCGAACGCGTCGACGACCTGGCTCGTCGCGTAGCCCTTCTTGTAGGCGTGCAAGAGTTCCGTGACGCCGCTCTCGACGCCCATCATCACGGTGTGGCAGCCCGCGCGGCGCATCGCGGCGAGCAGCTCGTCGTCGCCCGTGTCGGGGCGCGTGTAGGCCGTCCACGAGAGGTCGCCGCGGCGCTCCATCTCGGCGCACAGCTCGAGCGCGCGGTCGCGCACGACGCCGAACGTCTGGTCCATGAAGAAGATCTCGCGCACGCCGCGAGCGCGCAGCGCGTCGAGCTCCTCCATCACGTCGGCGACGGGCCGCGTCTGGAAACCGAGCGTGCCGATGACGCAGAACGTGCACGGGTAGGGGCAGCCGTAGTCGCTGAGCACCGTCGCGAACGGCGCAGTGCGCGCGAAGCTGAAGCGGTAGCCCTCGGCGGGGAACAGCTCGTGTCGCGGCCTGGGCACGCGGAAGCCGCCCTTGCGCTTCCTGCGCTCGACGCGCAGCAGCCGGACGGGCGCGCCGTCGTCGTCGCGCACCGTCATGTCCTCGATCGCGTCGCGCTCGCCGCGGAGGTACGCGATGACGTCGGCGTTCGCGAAGACGTGGAGCACCGCCTCGAGCCAGGGCTCCTCGCGCAGGCGCTCCTCGCTGTTCTCGTGCAGCACGTCGCCGATCGCGAGCACGCGGCGTCCCTTCGCGTCCTGGCGCGCGAGGAAGGCGCGGTCCTCGTCCCAGCTCACGCTGCCGACGAGCGCGACGATCACGTCGGGCGCGAGCGCGTCGATGCGCGCGCCTCGGCCTCGGCCGGCGACAGCTGCTGGCCATGCAGTCGAGCACCGCGGTTCCGTGCCCGACGCCACGGTGCTCGACAGCACGACGAGGTCGACGGGGTAGCAGAAGTTCGACTTCGTCGTCTTCGAACAGAAGTAGTCGCGGATGTAGGTCCGCTCGCCGGGCGGGTTCAGCAGCAGGACGCGCATCGTCGGTCGCCGCGCGCGCTCAGCGCGCGACCTCCTTCTCGACGCTGCGCGCGTCGCCCTCGACCATCTGGCGCGCCGCGGCCTCGACCAGGTCGACGCCGAGGTTGAGCAGGCACTCCGGCCTCCCGCGCCAGCAGGCGGACAACTTGTTGTCGTGCACGTTGATGCACGGGCTGCACGCGGGCGGCTTGTAGAGCGCTCGCGTCCGCCGACCGAGCGGCGCGTACATCACCGGCGTCTCCGGACCGAAGAGTCCGACCGTCGGCGCGCCGAGCGCCGCCGCGAGGTGCATCGGACCGGAGTCGTTGCCGACGAACAGGTCCGCGCGCTCGAGCAGCGCGCAGAGCTCGTCCACGTCGAGACGACCCGCGAGGTTCGCGACGCGCGAGCATTCCGGACCGACGCGCGCGAGCACCTCGCCCGTCCACTCGCGCTCGCCGCGCGAACCGACGAGCGCGATCCGCGCCCCCATGTCGCGCGCGAACCGCGTCGCGAGGTCGGCGAAGTGCTGCGGCGGCCAGCGCCGCTCGAGCGACAGCGTTCCCGCGTTGGGGTTGAGCACGACGAGCGGCCCCGGCCCGCCGAGCTCCTGCTCGCCGAGCAGCGCCTCGACCCGCGCGCGCGCTGCGTCCGTCACGCGGAACGGCGCGAGGTCCTCCGCCGCCACGTCGCGCCCGTTCTCGCCGCCCGCGAGGCAGCGGAAGTTGCGCGCGACGTGCCAGTAGCGGTTGAACGGCGCCGTGGCGTTGTGGAACCCGCCGCGCCAGACCCGCGGGCTCTCGAACCCGACGCGCAGCGGCGCGCCGAGCAGCGCCGTCACGAGCGCCGAGAAGCGCGTGAAGAACTCGAAGTCGTAGACCGCGCGGAAGCGTCGGCGGCGCAGCGTGTGCAGCACCCGCGCGACGCGCCCGAAGATCGCGGCCCAGCTCGGGCTCTCGACGTCGAGCTCGTGCACCGCGTCGAACACACGGAGTCCGCGCGCGAAGTCGCCGTTCTGGCGCAGGGTGAGGAGCTCGAGGCTCGCCGAGGGGTAGCGCCGGCGCAGGCTCTCGACCGCCGGCGTGAGGAGCTGGAGGCTGCCGATGCCCCAGAACTTGACGAGCAGGACGCGCTCCTCGCGCGCGCGCCTCGGCACGAGGCGCCACAGGAAGTGGAAGGGACGCAGGACGGCGCACGCCGCGAGCCCCAGCACCTGGTCGGCGCGCTGGAGGCGTTGCATGGAGATCGTCGTCCGCGGTCGCGACATGGCAGCTCCCGTATCGTATCCGGCCCCCGCGACCCCGACGGTCGAGGGGGTCCCGAGCCCTCCTCCGAGCCGCGTTCGACGAACGGGTCGCGGCGGGTGTTCCGGGCCCGCGCGGCGTCGTACGATCCGTGTTCGCGCGCGCTCCGACGAGGTCCGATCGGCGAGGTCCGAACGGGCGGCGCGACCCTCTCGCCCATGTGCGGATTCATCGGTATCCACGGCCCGGCCGGCGTCGACGTCGCGCCCGAGATCTACGAAGCGCTCCTCGCGATCCAGCACCGCGGCCAGGACGCGGCGGGGATCACGACCTTCACGGACACGTTCCACACGCGCAAGGACTTCGGTCTCGTGCGCGACGTGTTCGGCGAGCAGCACATGAAGAGCCTGAGGGGCAACCTCGGCATCGGGCACGTGCGCTACCCCACGGTCGGCGGCGGCGGACCCGAGGACGCGCAGCCCTTCCACACCAACTTCCCGGTCGCCGTCGCGATGGCGCACAACGGGAACGTGACGAACTTCCTCGAGCTGAAGGCGAAGTACTTCCGCAGCTCGGGCATGCGGCTCAACAGCAGCTGCGACGTCGAGATCGTCCTGTACGTGTTCGTGCGCGCGCTCTCCGAGCGCATCAAGCCGGGTCAGCGCGTCTCAGCGGACGACATCTTCGCCGCGGTCAAGGCGGTCTACGACGAGGTCAAGGGCGCGTACTCCGTCGTCGCGGCGCTCCCCGACGTCGGGCTCGTCGCCTTCCGCGACCCCTTCGGCATCAAGCCGATCTGCATCGGCACGAAGGAGACGTCGGGCGGCACCTTCCACGCGATCGCGTCGGAGAGCGTCGTGCTCGACGTCATCGGCTACGAGAAGAGCATCGACCTCGCGGCCGGCGAAGCCGTCTTCGTACCCGACCACGGCGAGATCCGGCGCAAGAAGCTCTCCGACAAGCCGCACCGCCCGTGCGTGTTCGAGTACGTCTACTTCGCGCGCCCCGACTCGATGATCGACGACGTGTCGGTCTACAAGACGCGCATCCGCTTCGGCGAGGCGCTCGCCGCGCAGTGGCGCGCCGAGGGCGCACCGATGCCGGACTCGATCATCCCGATCCCGGACAGCTCGCGCGACGCGGCCATGGCGATGGCGAACGCGCTCGGCGTGCCGTACCGCGAGGGCCTGGTGAAGAACCGCTACGTCGGGCGGACCTTCATCATGCCGAGCCAGGACTCGCGGCAGAGCGCGGTGCGCCGCAAGCTCAACACGATCAAGCTCGAGTTCGAGGGCAAGGACGTGCTTCTGGTCGACGACTCGATCGTGCGCGGCAACACCAGCCTGCGCATCGTGCGGATGGCGCGCGAGGCCGGCGCGAAGAAGGTCTACCTCGCGTCGACGAGCCCGCCGCTGATCTCGCCCTGCCCCTACAGCATCGACACCAGCGACGAAGACCGAGTTCGTCGCGACGGACCACGCTGCGAGAGATCGCGAACGTCATCGAGGTCGATCCGCGGGTCTGTCTCGACGCGGCGATGAACCAGTGCGCGCGCCGCGGCGCGAAACATCGAGAAGTTCTGCAACGCCTGCTTCACCGGCGAGTACCCGACCGGCGACATCACGCGCGACGTGCTCGATGCGATCGAGGCGAGAGGGTCCGCGCGAGCGCTTCGTGTTCTCGGACCAGTCGAGCTGACGCGGGTGCGGCGGCGCGCCGCGCGTGACGAGCGAGTAGGGGAGCTTGCGCGTTCGGCGCCGGTAGGGTTCCCTCGGAGGTGTCTCCGGGACGGAGCGGCCCGCCACGTCCCTCCCGAACGCCATGCCCATCGCACGCCCCGTCGCTCTCGCTCTTCTCTCAGCTCGCCGCCACCGCCGCTCGGAACGCCGAGGTCGGCGTGTTCGGCGGAGGTACGGCGGGAAATGCGACACCATCGTCGTGAGCGGATCGCCGACCGCCGAGCAGCGGCCCCTTTGCGCTGCGCGTCGCGGGCGCATACGCCGAACTCGGTCGCCGTGCTCGGCATCGGGTTCTCGCACACGCCGGCGCCGTTCCAACGTTCGGCGCGACCATTGCAGTACAGCTGTACGCGCTCGCGATCCTGTCGACGGACTCGGACGGCGTGACGCCGCCCGCGTTCTCGATGCCGACCGTCGCATCCGGGTCTCGTCGGGATCCCGTTCGTCACGCAGGCGCTCGTCGCCGACCTCGACGCGACGGGCGGACTCGCGTTCAGCGGCGGCCTGCGCGTGCGATTCGGTGTGCCGCCGGCGACCAGTGCAGAGGCTCTTCGATGGCCACGCGGCTCCGCGCAGGTGGGTGTACATCGCCGTGGCCGTCGCCGATCGACACGGCGGGCGGCGGGCTCGACGTCGTCGTCGCGAACGAGACTCGGACGACCTCACGATCCAGATGGGGCTCGGCGGCGGGCACTTCGCGGACCCGTGACGGTCGGCGCCACGGCGCGACCGACCGGCCGACGTCGCGGTCGCGGATCTCGACGCGGACGGAGCGCTCGACCTTGTCGTCGCAGCGAGCAGTGACGATTCGTCGCCGTACTTCTCGGCCTGGGGACGGAGGCTTCGGCGCGCCCAGCTCGTCGCCGCGGGCGACGGTCCGTCCGCCGTGAGCGTTGTGCTCGTCGACGGCGACGCGCCTCGACGTGCTCGTCGCGAGCTCGATCTCGGACGACGTGACGACCCTGCTCGGCGCCGGTGACGGCACGTTCGTGCGTAGGGCATTCGCGGCGGGCAACTGGGTCGCGGTACCGTCGAGCGTCTCGACGGCGACGGGCGACTCGACGCCGTCGTCACCAACACGTTCTCGAACGCGGTCGCCGTGCTGCTCGGCGTCGGCGACGCGGTGGCGCCCGACGTTCGTCGCGACCGACCTCGAGCCCGAGCCGGTCCACACGTCGTCGACCTCGACCTTGACGGCGAGCATCGACGTCGTCTACGGCGAACTACTTCGGCGACAGCCTGTCTTCATCCAGGCGTCGGCGACGGACCTTCGGTCACGTGTCGACAGCACGGCGGGCTACGGCCACACGGCGCTCGTGCTCGCGGACGTCGACGACGACGGCGAGCTCGAAGCGCACTCGATCACCTGAGGCTCGAGGGGACGCTCGCCGTGCTGCTCGGCGGCGGCGACGGCACGTTCGGTGCGGCGGCGGACTTTGCCACCGGCGCGTTCCAGCGCCGCGACAAGCCGACCTCGACGGTAGACGGTGCGCTCGACGTGGTCGTCGCCGATGCGGAGGCTGCTCGGACGTCACGGCCCTCGTCGGCGCAGGCGACGGGTCATTCGAAGCGGTCGGCGCCTCGTCCGCTCCGGCGTACGTGGCGAGCTCCTCCCTCGCCGACGTCACGCGCGACGTGATCGCGTCGACCTCGTCGTCGGGGCGCACCTCACCCGAACGTGGTCGGTGCATCCCGGAGACGGCCTCGGCGGTTTGGCGCGCCGCTCAGCGTCGACCTCGCCGACGACGCGATCCAGTCGGCAGGGTCGTCGACGTCGACGGAAACGGGACGCTCGACATCGTGTGCGCGCGTGTCGGCGTCGACAACGTCGCCGTCGTTCCCGTCGCCGCGTCGGGCGCGTTCGGCACGCCGGTCTCGTCCGCGATCCCCGCTGCGGCGGAGCGGTTCGCGCTCGCCGACCTCGACGGCGACGGTGCGGTCGACCTCGTCACGTCGGACCGGGTCGCGAACCACGTTTCGGTCCTGCTCGGTCTCGGCGACGGCAGCTTCGGACCTGCGACGAGCTACGCCGCCGGTTTCGGGCCGCGCGCGATCACGGTGGCGGACGTCGACGGCGACGACGTGCTCGACGTGGTGGCTTCGAACCTCGGCAGCGCGGAACTCTCGATCCTCACGGGCGTCGGCGACGGCTCGTTGAGTTCGGCGACGACGCTGTTCGTCGCGACCCAGGCGAAGCACCTCGAGGTCGCCGACCTCGACGGCGACGGCAACGACGATCTCGTCCTCGGCGGGACGGGCTGGTCCGTGGCCGTGCTGCGCGGCACCGGCGGCGGCTCGTTCGGCGCGCCGACCTACCTCCCCGTCGGCGGCGGCGACTGGTTCGGCAGCGACGGGATCGCGGACCTCACCGTCGCCGAGGCGAGCGGCGACGGCGTGCTCGACGTCCTCGTGTCGAACCGCGACTCGGGCGCGCTGTGCCTGCTCGTCGGGCGCGGCGACGGCTCGTTCGAGACGAACCGTGCTTTCGAATCGCTCGGGACGCCCGGCGCGCTCGCGATCGGGGACGTGGACGGCGACGGCGACCGGGACGCCGTCGTCGCGGGGCTCGACGGACTCCAATTCGTCGTGCTGCTCGGGCGATTGCTCCGGTGAGGACTCGGCGAAGCCGCGCGACGGCGTCTATCGGCCGCCAAGGTGCTCGGCGAGCTCGCGCGCGAGTCGCGCCGCGATCTTCGGGCGCGCGTCGATCAGGTTCGTGCGCTGACCCGGGTCCTCGCGGTCCACGAAGAGCTGCGCCGCGTACTCGATCTCGAGGGTCGGGTCCGGCCTCCGCGACACGTCGATCGGTGCACCGCCGATCGAGCGCGCGACGCGGAGGTAGCTGCGCCCGTCCGCGTGCACGAGTCCGCGCCCGTGGTTGCCGCCGGCGAAGACGGGCCGTGACTCGAGGGCGCGTCCCTCGAGCGCCGGTCGCAGGCTCCGTCCGCGGAACGTGCGCGCGCTCTCCTTCGACAGACCCGCGAGGTCGGAGAGCGTCGGCGCGAGGTCGATGAGCTCGACCGGCGTCTCGACCGTCGTCTGCACGATGCCGGGCCCGACGACGACGAGCGGCACGCGCACCTGCTCGGCGTAGAGCGTACGGCCGTGCCCGACGCCGCCTCGGTCGTCCGGGTGCGCGTCCTTGAACTCCTCGCCGTGGTCGGACGTGACGACGACGATCGTGTTCGCCGGGTCGACGCCGTAGCTCGGCAACGCGTCGAACAGCCGCGCGAGTCCGTCGTCGGTGTAGCGGATCTCGCCGTCGTACTGCGACAGCGCGTAGCTCACCGGCTTCTCGAACGGCCACGGCGCGACCTCGTCGCCGACGCGGAGTTCCGCGGTCGCGTCGACGAACCGGCGCTTCTCCTCGCTCCAGCCCTCCGGCAGGAACATCGCGTGGTACGGAGCCGGCGGGAGGTAGGGCCCGTGGACGTCGCGGTAGTGCAGGTAGAGGAACAGCGGACGTTCCGCGTCCCGGTGCGGGCCGTCGACGTAGGCGCGCAGCTTGCGCTCGGTCGCCGCGACGGACTCCCACGCCGTCGACAAGAGCGGTGCAGGTTCCGCTCCTTCCCCGACGTCTCCGCGCAGTTCGTCCTCGAACGCCGCGTCGTCGTAGACGTCGAAGCCCTGGTCGAAGCCGGACCCGCGCCGATCGTCGTGTTGAAGACGAGCCCCGCCGTGTCGTAGCCCGCCGCCGAGAAGACTTCGGCGACCGTGACGAACGACGGCGCGAGCACGTCGGCCTCGGGGCGCTCGTACAACACGCCGTTCTCCGTCGGGTAGGTGGACGTCAGGTACGACGCGACCGAGGCCGTGCCGTACGACTCCTGCGCGAAGCACGCCGTGAAGCGCGCGCCGCGCTCCGCGAGGAGTCGAGGAACGGCGTCGTCGCGCGGTCGTACCCGTAGCAGCCGACGTGGTCCGAGCGCAGCGAGTCGATCGTGATCCAGACGACGTTCGGCCGGTCCGCGGAGGGTCCGTCGACGCCGCACGCTCGAGCGCGAACGGTCCCGCGGCGAGGAGCGCGACGAGCAGCGCCGCGGCGGGGGAGGGCGCGGAGCGCGAGCGTGGCGGCCGGTACGGATTCGCATTCCTTCGTCGAGCGGTCGGCGGACCACCGCGTGTGCGCGTTCGTGGGGCGAGGCTACCACGCGGGCGCGTCGCCGCACGTCGAAGCGTTCGCGCGCGCGAGCCTCGCAGGGCCGGCTCCGGCGCCGACCTGCGGGCGCGCGGTTCGAGTATCGTCGGTCCCCTTTCCGGACACGCTCGCCCATGCTCGCACGCACCTTCGGCCCGATCGTCCTCGCCTCGCTCGTCGGCCACGCCCAGGCGCAGACCGCCGCTGCGACTAACCTCGGCGGAGGCGCGTCGGGGACGACGTACCCGACGCTCGCCTTCGACGGTGCGCCGGTCGTCGGCGGTCCGCTCGGACTGCGCATCGAGCGCGCGCGGCCGAGCTCGGTCGGCGTGATCGGGATCGGACTGACGCACGTCGCCGCGTTCGACCCGATCTACGCGGCGACGATCCACCCGGGAGCGCCGTACTACGCGCTCGCGATCGCACCGACGGACGCGCGCGGGACGAGCCCGACGCTGCACGTCGCTCCGGTCGTGCAGCCGAGCTTCGCCGGCATCCGCTTCTGGACGCAGGCGCTCGTCGCCGACCCGCTCGCGCAGAACGGGCTCGCATTCGGAGACGGACTCGAAGTGCGACTGGGCGAGGCGGCGCGACCGCTCGGCGAGACGTTCCCGACGCGCGTCCTCGCGGGCGTCACCGACGCGGTCGCCGTCGAGGCCGCCGACGTCGACGGTGACGGGACGATCGACCTCGTCGTCGCGACGTCGACCGCGTTCTCCGTCCACCGCGGACTCGGCGACCGCACGTTCGAGCTCGTCGCCACGTACCCGTCGTCGCTCGTCGTGCCCTTCGGCGTCGGGCTCGCCGTCGCGGACGTCGACGGGGACGGTGCTCCCGACGTCGTCCTGAGCAGCGGCGACCTCTACCTCAACGACGGCTCGGGCTCGTTCGCGGCGGCTCCCACGGTGCTCGAGCCGGGGCGCGACACGGTCCTCGCCGACCTCGACGGCGACGGCGCCCTGGACCACGTCTTCACGCAGGACTTCACGCTCGGCGTGCAGCTCGGCGCGGGCGACGGGACGTTCGCCCCCGCCGTGACCACGGGCGTGGGCGGCCAGGCTCCGTACGAGCTCACGACGCTCGACGTCGACACCGACGGCAAGCTCGACGTCGTGCTCCTCGCCATGCAGTACGGCACGCCGTCGGTGTACCTCGGCAACGGCGACGGGACCCTGGCTGCGCCGCTGTCGATCAGCTCCACGGGATCGACGAGCGGTCTCGCGCTCGCCGACTTCGACGAGGACGGAGTTCCCGACGTCGCGACCGTCTCGCAGTTCGGCGGTCCGCCGAGCTTCCTCGGGTACGTCCAGGTCCGCACGGGCCTCGGGACCGGGCTGTTCTCGACTCCGGCGTCCTACCCGCTCTTCGACGAGATGGTCGGACTGCGCGCCGGTGACTTCGACGGGGACGGACACCACGACCTCGTCGTGGGAGCGCGCGGTCTCGAGGAACTCGCCGTGCTCCGCGGCCACGGGGACGGGACGTTCGACACGACGACCTTCGGCTACGGGCCGACGGGGGACCTCTCGGACCTCGTCGTCGCGGACCTCGACGCGGACGGCGATCTCGACGTCGTCTCGGTCGCCGGCCAGGTGCGTCTGCTCTTCGGCGGCGGCGACGGTTCGTTCGGCGTCGACGGATCGGTCGGGCTCCCCGCCGGGCCGGCGGCGATCGCGCTCGCCGACCTCGACCGCGACGGGAATCTCGACGTCGTGTCGACGTTCTTCGGCTTCGGCGTGGCCGTGAACCTCGGTTCGTCCGACGACACGTTCGGCGCCGCGACGGCGTTCGCGAACGGGCTCCTTCCCGCGAACCTGCTCACGGTCGACGTCGACCTCGACGGGGCCGTGGACGTCGTCGCGATCGATCGCGCCACCGATCAGCTCGTCGTCCTGCTCGGGAACGGGGACGGGACGCTGGCACCGCCTTCACCCGTGCTGCCGGCGACCACGGCACGGCCGCCCGCCGTCGGCGACGTCGACGGCGACGGACTCGTCGACGTGGTGACCGTCGACTCCCTCCAGGGGTCGTTCGTCGTCCACGTCGGTCAGGGCGACGGGACGTTCGTCGCAGGACCCGCGAACCCTCTGGCGGGAGCGGACGGGACGCCGCACCTCGTCGACCTCGACGGCGACGGGGACCTGGATCTCGTCCTCGTCGACTCGAGCGGCACGAGCTTCGTGCACGTCCTCGCGGGGCTCGGCGGCGGCGTCTTCGCCGCACCGACGAGCGTGACGCTCTCGAAGGCTCCGGCCCACGTTCGGTTCGGCGACGTCGACGGCGACGGACTCCTCGACCTCTTCGTCGCCGCGACGACGGGCGGCTTCCAGGGCAGCTCGATCCACCTCGGGACGCCGGGACCCTCCTTCGGTGCCGGGGCCACGTCGAGCGGCCTGGTCGGTTCCGAGCTGGCCGACGTCGACGGCGACGGTCGGCTCGACCTCGTCACGCTCCTCGGTACGTCGCTCGGGATCGAGGTCCGGCCCGGCGACGGAACGGGGTCGTTCGGTGCGCCGCTGCGATTCGCCGCGGGCGCGTTCCCGAGCGCCGTCGCCGCGGGTGACGTCGACGGCGACGGCGTGCTCGACGTCGTCGTCGGGAACGAGCGCTCGCGCGACCTCACGGTCCTCGTGAACCGACGCGTCGACTGACCGCCGCGCGCGCCGTCGGGACGAGGAGCGCGGACGACACCGACGTTCGGATCGGCCGTCGCCGCGGGGTACCCTTCCCCGTTCGCGGCCTGCCGAGATCGCCCCCACGAGATCGAGAGGCCGCCGCGTCCCCCCATGCGCGTCCTCATCACGAGCCCGGTCTTCCCCCCCGACCTCGGCGGTCCCTCGGTCTACGTGCCGAGTCTCGGTCGCTTCCTCGTCGAGCGCGGGCACGACGTCACGGTCGTCGCGTTCTGCTCGGACCCCGAGCCGAAGGGCCACCCCTTCCCGATCCGCGCGATCTCGCGCGGCAACCTCGCGGTCCGCTACCTGAAGGCCTTCTTCGCGGTGCTGCGGGAGGCGAAGGGCAAGGACGTGGTGTACGTGCAGGAGCACCTCGCGCTGCTCCACGTGCTCGCGGCACGGCTGCGCGGCGTGCCGACGGTCATCCGGATCATGGTGGACGGCGCCTGGGAGATCTCGCACCGCAAGGGCTGGATCGACGGCGACGACATCGTGACCTTCGAGACCAAGGAGTACGGCTGGAAGGTCAAGCTCACGCGCTTCTTGCAGAAGCGCTGGTGGACCTGGTGCACGCGGCTCATCGCGTGCTCGGAGTTCCTGCGACAGATCTGCATCCAGCGCTACGGCCTCGCCGAGGACAAGGTCGTGCGCATCTTCAACGCGTACCACGGCGCTCCGCCCGACAGCGTGCCGACGTCGCGCGAGGAGGCCTGTGGGAAGCTCGGCCTCGACCCCGCGAAGCGCTACGTCCTCACCATCTGCCGGCTCATGGTGTGGAAGGGCGTCGACGGCATCCTGCGGGCGATGCGCGAACTCCCGGACGACGCGGTCCTGCTGATCGCCGGGGACGGCGACATGGAGGCGGAGTGGAAGCGACTCGCGGCGGAACTCGGTCTCGGCGACCGAGCGCGCTTCCTCGGCAACGTGCCGCACGAGCGCATCCCGCTGCTCATCCGCGCTTCGCACGTCTTCGTACTGAACAGCGAGTACGAGGGACTGTCGCACACCCTCATCGAGGTCGCGACGCTCGGCGCCGCCACGGTCTGCACCGGGGTCTGCGGCAACCCGGAGGTCGTCGAGGACGGGGTGAACGGGTTCCTCGTCCCGCCGAAGGACGATCGCGCGCTCGCCGAGGCGCTCGGCAAGTTGCTCGCGGACAACGAGTTGCGCGGGCGCTTCGCTCGAGCCGCCCTCGAGGGCTCGCGACGCTTCTCGCGCGCCGACACGTTCGCGCGGGTCGAACAGGTCCTCACCGAAGCGGCGGAGCGTCGCTGAGGTCCCTCCCCGTACGTTCTACGGGGGCGCTGACCCGGCCCGAATCCCACGGGCTTCTATACTTGGGAGAACCGTCCGCGGCCGATGGCCGTCCAAAGGGCGCCGCCGGGAGGGTCGCACGGGTCGACGCGTCCGCCCGGTCCTCGGCTCGCCTCCGGTCCACGACTCCGCCTCCAACGCACGACGATGAAGAAGGTCCTCTTCCTGAACGAGTACCTCCCCCAGGAGATGCTCGGGATGATGTGGCTGTCCCGCGCCATCAAGGACGCCGGACACGAGACGCGCGCCCTGTTCATCCCCGACAAGCAGTGGGTGGAGAAGCTCAAGGAGTACGACCCGGACGTCGTGTGCTTCTCGGTCACGACCGGGATGCACCTCTACTTCGCGGACATCAACCGCAAGGTGAAGGAGATCCTCCCGAACGCGATGACGATCGCGGGCGGCCCGCACCCCACGTTCTCGCCGGAATACGTCGAGAAGGGCGAGTTCGACGCGATCTGCCGCGGTGAGGGCGAGACGGCGATCGTCGACCTGCTGAACAAACTGGAGAAGGGCGAGGACCACAAGGAGACGCTCAACTTCTGGTTCCGCGACCGCGAGACCGGCGAGGTCACGCGCAACTGCCAGCGCCCGCTCGTCCAGGACCTCGACGAGCTCGGCTTCCCGGACCGTTCGGTCGTGTACGACGCCGGCGCGATCTACCGCAACACCGACCGAAAGGTGTTCGTGACGCAGCGCGGCTGTCCGATGAACTGCTCCTTCTGCTTCCACCACGCGTGGAAGAAGAAGGTCTACGACGCGAAGAACAAGGAGTACACGCGCAAGCGCTCCGTCGACCACGTGATCGCGGAGATCAAGCAGGTCCAGAAGGAGTACCCGCTGAAGTTCGTCCACTTCCTGGACGACATCTTCAACCTCCGGAACGACTGGCTCGAGGAGTTCTGCGAGAAGTACCCGAAGGAGGTCGGTCTGCCGTTCGACGTCATCCTGATGGCGAACATGACGACCGAGAAGCACATCGAGATGCTGAAGAAGGCGGGCTGCGTGTACGCGCGGATCGCCATCGAGGCGGCCTCGGACTACGTGCGCAACGCGGTCTTCCGCAAGAACACGACGCGCGAGCAGCTCACGAACGCGGCGAGCTGGATCAAGAAGAACGGCATCCGTCTCGGCACGCTGAACATGCTCGGCGGCCCCGGCGGGACGATGGAGGACGAGCTCGACACGCTGCGCCTCAACATCGAGTGCAAGGCGGACCACCCGCTGGTCTCGATCATGCAGCCGTACCCCGAGTTCGACATCGCCGACATGACGAAGGACATGGGGTACGCGGTCGCCGGTTACGACGACTTCCCCACGAAGTTCAACCGCTCGTCGTCGATCGAGTTCGAGAACAAGCGCGAGATCGAGAACCTCCACAAGCTGTTCCCGATCGTCGTGCGCTTCCCGTGGCTCATGCCGCTCGTGCCGCGGCTCATGAAGATCCACTTCATGGCCAAGCCCTACCTGATCATGTACATGCTCTTCAGCGAGTACATGGTCGCCGAGCAGGCCAAGCTCTACGCGAACGCGCAGGGACTCAAGGGCCCGCGCTACTGGGCGTCGGTCGACTTCGCGATCCGACTCGCCACGAAGGGCGTGCTGCGGGTCTACACCGCGGTGTTCGAGAAGCTCTTCGAGCGCCTCGGCCGCAAGAAGACCAGCCAGGTCGCGCTCAAGCTCCAGATGGGCGACGAGCGCGTCATGGCGCACATGGACTGACGGGAGTCGTCCGAGAGGCGCCGCCGCACGGGTCGACGAGGACCGGTGCGGCGGCGCCTTCGCATCCGCACGGTCGCCCGAGTTCGACGCGCCGTCGGCGACCGGGCGCCGCTCCGCGCCCCGGGCTCGGGGGTTCCGTCCTGCTGCGAGGCGGCGCCTCCGCCGGTCGCCGGACCGGTCGCCCCGCGGTCGAGTCGAGGGCCGACGGGTCGCGACGGGCCCTCCGGATCGCGGTGCCGACGGAACGGGTGGGGGAACCCCGGTCGCATCCGCTCCGTCCAAGCGCCCGTGGACGGCGCCACGTGTTCCCCAACCGGCCTTCGCGCAACGACTTGGCACGCGCGGCCGCCGGCGATGGGCACGGCCGCCGCGCCGCGGTGGCGCGCCCGACCGGAGTGGTGCGCCCGACAGGATTCGAACCTGTGACCTCTTGCTCCGGAGGCAAGCGCTCTATCCAGCTGAGCTACGGGCGCGCGTTCTCGCGGCGCCCCAGTCTGCGAAGGCCCTCACCCCTCGGCAAGCGTTCGGAACCGTTACCCCCACGTTCGGCCGGCGTATGGCCTACAATGCCGAGGACCACGCCCGGCCCGCTCCGGGCGGAGTGGACACCCACGCTCGCGCTTCGGCCACCCCACCCTTCCCCGTGATCTCGACGAGTACGCCCATCGATCGCACCGACAGCTGCGCTGCGCCGCGCGGTCGACTGCAGCTCGTCCTCGATCGCTGGCTCGCGGGTGCGAGCACCTTCGCGATCGCCGGGAGTGCGGTCGTCGCGGTCGGCGTCGCGGTCATGTCGCACGAGGTCGCGACCGCTCCCGAGGTGCACGCGGTCGGCTTCGAGATCGGTCCGGACACGGACCTCGACGGTCTCTCCGACGTGTTCGAGGACGTGCTCTCGACGAACGCGGCCGCCATCGACTCCGACGGTGACGGATTCACCGACCTCGAGGAGATCGCGCGCCAGTCGGATCCGCGGAACGAGCTCTCGATCCCCGTGACGAGCGGCAAGTCCATCGGGCAGGCCGCCTTCGTCGAGGGTGCGCAGATGCGCGTCCTGACGCTCGTGTACGTGCCCTGGGCCGCGGTCGACTGGTCGAAGTTCGACCTCCACATGGGCCTCCAGACGCCGGTCGGGACGATCGAGCTCGGTCCGGAGGTCTACGCGCCGCTCAGCACGCTCAAGTTCTATCCGGGCTCGAAGCCGGGCTCGCTCGTCGCACGACTCGAGTCGACGGTGCCCGCATCGATCTTCGAGGGCATCGGATCGTTCGCGCTCTACGCCACGCTCGCCGAGCTTCCCTCGACGAAGCCCGCGTACGCGGCCGCCACGAACTTCGTCGAGGTCGCCGGCGTCTTCGCCGCGATCGAGCGGACGGACGCGGCGGTGCTCGCGCCTCGCGCGCTCACGCCGAGTTCCGGATCCGGACCGATGCTCTCGATCTGGCCGCTCGTCCCGCCGGAGGACGTGCCCTCGGCCTTCATCGTCGGTCAGATCTGCATCCAGACCACGACCGAGGTGGGCTACGTGGGCGCGACGCTCGAGGTGCTCGTGGATTCCTCCGACTGCAAGTCGGCGGACAGCTACTGCAGCCCGACGTGCCCGTTCGAGATCGGCACGACGAAGCAGATCGTCGACGCGCTCGCGCTGATCGGCGGTTGAGGACGAGCGCGCCCGACGCGGGGTGCTCCGGTCCGACTCGCACGCGCCGTGCGCCGAGGCCCCGCCAAGCGGACGGTCACCGCGGCTCGGAAGCGGCGGACCCGTCGACTGGATCGCGCCGCCCCGGTGGGCGGAGGCGGGGCGGCGGGTCGATCTCCGGGAGGCGTGACCTCGCGCCGGTGACGCCCGGTGAGCCGCTGCTCCGGTAGGCGCGGGCCGGTCGACGACGCGACTCGGGTCCGGCTCGAAGGCGCTTCCCGACCCCCCCGAGGGCCACGGCTCCCGGCTCTCGGGCGCTCGGTGACCGAGTCCGACGGCGTCCCGCGGCGGAGTCGCCGGCCCGCGACCCGCTCCCGGCGCCGAGAAGGCCGCCCCCGATGCGCCGCGCCAGGGCACAATTCACCGGCGTCGCCCCTCCAAGTCCCCTCCGGACCGGCGCTTGGATCGGCCCCCCCGCAGCCCCTCCGCGAAGCCAACGGAGTGGAACACACTTGGATCGGCCCCCGTCCTAGACGCCGCAGGGGGCGCCCCCCGGCGCTCCGCGCGAAGCAGATGACCTCCGACCCGACCATCGACCCCGATCGCGACCTCGTCGAGGCGTGCCAGGCCGCCCTGGCGGGCTCGGACGGGAGTCTCGGGGGTGACGCGCTCGCGGGCGAGCTCGGCGGGTTCGACGAGCTCTACGAGCGCTTCTGCGACCGGGTCTACAACGTCTGCTTCAGGATCACGGGCAACGCGACCGACGCCCTCGACGCGTCCCAGGAGACGTTCGGAACGATCTGCCGGAAGATCGGCGACTTCCGCTTCCAGAGTCGTTTCTCCTCCTGGGTGTACCGCATCGCCGTGAACGCATCGATCGACCTGCGCCGACGCACGCGCGCCCGGCGCGTCGTGTCGCTCGAAGCCGCGCGCGAGGAGGAGGACGGCGAAGCCGGCCGCTACGACCTCCCCGACGAGAACGTGGAGATGCCCTCCCACAGCGCGTCCCGCCGCGAGCTCGAGGAGGAGATCCAGCGGGCCATCTCGAGGCTCAGTCCGAAGCTGCGCGCGATCACCGTGCTGCGCTACATCGAGAGCCTCTCCTACGAGGAGATCGCGGAGACACTCCGCATCTCGCTCGGAACGGTCAAGTCGCGACTCGCCCGCGCCCACCGCGCACTCGATCGCGAACTCACCCCTGTCCTCGACCGCCACTATCTCGGCTGAGAGGTCGATCGGAGATGTCTGAACCGGACCGACTGGAACTCTCGGGCGCCGCTGCCGCGGCACCCGCCGGTTCGTCCGCATTTCCGCCCACCCTCTGAGCGCTCGCAGCGTCCGAGACACGTCCGACCACTTGCCATGGCCCCCGAATCACGACGAAACGACCTCGACCGAGAGGAGCCGCTCCCGCCCGAGCGGCTTCGTCGGCTCGAGGAAGCCCTCACGAGCCTGACGCGCGCCGGGGTCCCGGACGCCTTGCGTCGGCGGCTCGACGACGAGCGCAGGCTCGAGGCGGAGGGTGCGTCGACCGAACGGGTGGGGGCCGAACGGGTGGCGGCGGCGTTGGCGATGCTGCACCGCGTCGAGGTCCCCGCCGAGTTGCGCGAGCGCTTCGAGCTCGAGCGCGGTTCGAGGAGTCCGGTCGCCGAACTCGTCGGCGGGCTCGAGCGGGTGCACGCGCCTCGCGTGCTGCGCCGACTGGTCGCCGAGGAGGTCGCGAAGTCCGACGCGGTCGTCGAGCGCTTCTCGCGGTCGCTCACGCGCATGCGTCTGCCCCGCGAGTCCGGTGCGGGCCTGCCCTCGAGCTGGCGTTCGCGCGAGCACGAGGGCGCCTGGTGGTCGAGTCGCGGTGTCGTCCGTCGCTTCGCGAGTGCGGCGGTGATCGCCGTCGCGATCGGCCTCGTCGCGTGGAACGTCCGCGGGTCGGACGAGCCGAAGCGCCCCGAGTTCCGGTTCACGATGCGTGAGGCAGGAGCGCTCGACGAGCTCCACCCGATCACGCAGGGACTCGCGCGCGCCTACGGCGCGGTGGGCTTCGTCGCGGATCGCGCGACCTTCGGGGGTGGGAGATGAGCCGCTCCCTCCGCTCCACGGTCGGTGTCGTCGTCGCGATCGGCGTCGTCGCGGCCTCGTGCTCGGGTTCGTTGGGCTCGACGTTCGGCGGCCCCGCCCCGGTGGTCTCGTCGTCGTTCGTCCTTGCGCCCTCGATCACCTCGAGCGTTCC
Source organism: Planctomycetota bacterium (assembly GCA_041398665.1). Classification (GTDB taxonomy): domain Bacteria; phylum Planctomycetota; class UBA1135; order UBA1135; genus Rohdeia. Next base: position 22,840 of record JAWKUH010000040.1, read on the forward strand.
GCACAGCGGTGTGCGGAGGATCTCTTCGCACCGCGTCGTCGCCTCCAAGTCCTACGACGTCGAGTACCGCGAGAGCGTCGCTCAGACGCGCAGCGGCGACTTCGACGTGGAGTGCACCGAGGTCATCACGACCTCCATGTCGAGCCGGCCCCAGTTCGAGCTCCTCCACGAGGCGCGCGAGGGCTTCATCCACCGCTACCGCGACTTCCACGTCTTCGACCCCGCTCTCGCGGGTTCGAACTGGGAGAAGACGACGACGGGGAACACGAAGGTGGTCGCGGGGCGCGCCTGCAGCGAGACCCACGTCGAGCGCCGGCTCAAGTCGCACTCGACGCTCCGGCACGTCGAGTGGGATCTCTACGTCGACGACCAGACGGGCCTCGTGCTCGAGTGGAAGCGCTACGCGGACGGCGTCCTCAGCGACGAGGGCGTCTACGAGTCGATCGTCTACGGTGAGCCGACGAACTACGTCGCTCACGTTCCTTCGACGAACGAGACCGAGCTCGACCCCAGCATCGATCCGCAGAGGGCGTTCACGTACGAGGTCGCGATCCCGAAGGTCCTTCCCGACGGCTTCGTCGTGAAGGAGATGTCGAAGATCGTCGATCGCAACACGAACGACGAGTACCTCAAGGTCGTCTACACCGACGGGATCGAGGTGTGCTTCTTCCTCTTCGCCTCCGACGGGACGCCGCTGCACTCGCGGCCGACCACGACCGGCAAGGGCGGCACGCCGGTCCCGCCGAGCGGGAGCACGACGACGAGCGGGAGGGATGAGATCGTCTACGTGATGTTCGGCGACATCGTCGTCGCGCAGTACGACGACGGTTCTCACCTGATGGTGGTCGCGGGCCGGCTCTCGCTCTTCGACATCCAGTCGATGATCGAGTCGGCCATGAAGTGAGGCGCGGCGGCGGGCGAGCGGGCAGGCGGACGCACCCGTCCGAGCCATGACGTCGTCCGCGCTCCGGTCGGACCGGTGCGCCCGCGGAGTACCGTCGACCGATCGGCGACGACGACCCGACCCGCGAACGTCGGCGACCCGAGGGTGCGATCCAGTCGGCGACCGCCCCGGAACGCATCGCGACCCTCGTCCCGGCGCCGATCGTGGACGAACGCTTGGATCGGACGGGTCCGACCCCCTCGGTTCCGCGTTCAGCGGGGCGCGCGCCGAACGGCGTCCGTCGTCGCGAGCCCGGACCGTCGCGGTGCGTGTCCGAGGAGTCGCCCGCTCGAGGTGAGACGTGCGTTCGAATTCGCGTCGAGCTCGATCGATGGGATAGCGACACGGATCGCGCTCCACCGCTCCAGCCGCACGGCCGTCGCCAGGAGCGGAACGAGCGCGATCAGGGTTCGGCTGGAACGGTGTGGTCCACCGCAGACCGCGTGATCGTCGAGCGGGTGGGGCCGGGTCGCGCTCCTGACCTACCGAGTCGGGCGGGGCGTCGGACGTCGACGTTCCAGGAGCTTGCGTTCGCGCGCTCGGCTTTCGGGGGCGTCGATCGGAACCGAGCCGCGCACCGTCCGTCCGAAGTCGGCTGCATCGACCGCGTGACCCGGGAGTCGTTCTCCCGGAGGGGACGGGGAACTCGGTCGGGGCCGTCCGTGTTCCAGCGCGATGCCTCTCCCGTCCGATCCCCCGATCATGCGAGCCCTCGTCGTCGACGACTCCCGAGCGATCCGCCTCATCCTGGCGCGGATGCTCGCCGATCTCGGAATGGTCGCGCTCGAAGCGGGCGATGCGAACGTCGCGGAGGAACTGCTCGTCGGGCAGGGCCCGTTCGACCTCGCGATCGTGGACTGGAACCTCCCGGGACGCGACGGTGCCGAGTTGATCTCCGCGTTCGAGGACACGGAGCACCGTCCCCGTGTCGTCGTGACGACCGTCCCGCGCGACCGCGCGGACGTCGCCGACGACGCGTTGCGCGCCGGGGCCGACACCGTCATCGAGAAGCCGTTCGCGCGCGAGGAGTTCGTCGCGCTCCTGGTTCGCCTCGGCCTCGCGCGGCGCGCGGCCTGATCCCGTTCGTCCCGCGAGTCGGCGTGGGCTCGGACCGGGTCGTCGAACGGCTCCGCACTCGTTCGTCGCGCGGCGTCCTGCGACGGGTGCCGTTCGACGCTCTCGATCGTCGGGCGGCGTCACGAGAACGAGCGCCCGTTCCGCTGCGAGACCGCTCCTCGGATCTCGCACACGACGACGCCGCCGACTCGTCCGACGGTCCGACGGTCGCGAGGAGCGAACGCTTTTCCACCTGACGCCGCGCCCGTCGCTCCGTGCGGCGTCGAGGCGAGGTCGAACGCGCGCCCTGCGCAAGGAATCGAGTTGCGCTCAGGACGGATGGCGCGGATCTCCGATCTCCCCCGTGCTCCCCGCCCGCCATGTCGACCTCGACCCCTGCCGAGAGCCCCGCGACGGAATCCGAGACGAAGACCGTCCAGGCCGTCGTCCACCGCGTCGCCGACGACCTCGCGATGATCATCGATCGTCCGGTCACCCTTCGCGACGTGCAGGTCTCGCGCGTCTCGTCGCGAGCCGCCGGCTCGGGGCGCGTGCACATCTCGTTCAAGCTGCAACTCCAACGGGACGGCGAGGAACGCCAGGGATCGCTCCTGATCCCGCTCCCCGACGCGATCGCCCTCTCCGGCTATCTGATGATGATGCCGGACGACGCCGTCCTCGAGCACCGCGGCGACGACACGCTCGACCGAGCGACGAAGGATGCCATCCTCGAGGTCGGCAACTTCGTGGGCGGAGCGGTCGACGCCGCTCTGCGTGAGCAGTTCGACGGCGCCGTCCGCGCGAAGTCCATCGGGTGCCAGGGCGTGCGAGCGGACGTGCGTCCGGCGTTCGTGTATGCGGAGGGGGAGGAGTTGTTGTTGGCGAGGGCGACGGCGAGGGTGCACGAGTTCGACGCGTTCGAGCTGATCTTGATGCTCCCGGCCCTCTAGCCGGTACTGTCCCCGCTCGCTGGTGATCACCCCCTCACCGCGACGAGGGGGTCGCGCCAGGTGAGGAAGCGCTGGGGATCGATCTTCGCGTCGCACAGTCCGAGCTGCTGCGTGGCGCTCACCCTCTGCCGCGCGGCGGGCTCGCTGCGCCAGCCGTCGACGTAGTTGCGGAAGGCCACGACGACGTCGAGGTGTTCCCCGAGGCGCGCCCGTCGCTTCGACGCGGCCCACGTCTGGCGCACGAGTCGCGACAGCAGATCGCGCAGCCGCGCGAGCGTGTGGTTGATCGGGAAGAGCGGGCTCGAGCGCCCGCGCTGCGCGCGCCCGTCGATCCTCCGGTGCACGAGCCGCTCGCCGAGCGCGCGCTGGAGCCGGCTGCGGTAGCTCGCCTTCTTGTCCGTCGTGACGTGCACCGGACCGCTCGTCGCCGCAGCCGCGACGAGCGCGTCCACCGTGCTCGCGACCGCCGCGACCGAGCCGCTCCTGCGCACCCCCTCGGCCGCCTCGTACCGCGCCTTCACGGCCTCCTCGGCCGCGTTCCGATGGCCGCGCGCGGGGAGCGTGGCGACCTCGGTGCTCACGATGAACCCCGTCGTCTCCTCGATCAGGACGGGCACCGTGAGGGGCTTGAGCTTGCGGTGCTCCTCGTAGGTCTCGAGCTCGTCGAACTGGAACGACGAGCCGAGACCGCCGCGCTCACGAGCGCGCGCGAGCTGGAACGCGTGGAAGTCGTGGCAGTGGTGCGCGAGCCTCGCGAACCGGCGCACGACGTGCGAGCGACCGACGCCGAGGCTGCGGGCGGTCTTGCGCAGCGTCGTCTTGCTCGCGAGCGCGACGAACACCGCGAGCAGCGTGTCGGGTCGGCGCAGCCGATAGTCGAGGCGGAACGTCTGCGACGAGAACGAGCGGCCGCAGTTCAAACACTCGAAGCGCTGGACGAGTCGCCCGTCGAGCGCGCGCCGGAAGGTGCCGCGGCGCCGGAAGCGGAAGGGCGCGCCGGGAACCGAGGCCGAGCAGCCCCCGAGCGGGCAGCGGGGCGGGAGGAAGGAACGGTCGTCCGAGCGAGATCCAAGCGCGTGATCCATGCCGGAAGGACCGGCGGATCGCGGCTCGGTTGCAGGGAGAAGGCGATTTCCTCACCAGCGAGCGGGGACAGTACCCGCAAGGGGTTGCGATCGCTCCGGACCACCCCCCCCACCCCCCCCGACCCCCGAGGTACGTTTCATCAGTCCACCAGAGCCCCACCGGCCCCCTCGGGTGCCGCAGGGCCCAACGGGCGCGGAACGCGCCGAACGACACCACGACCAGATGAGCGACCGACCGGACGAGCAGTTCTCCCAGGCCAATCTCGATTCGCCCGCGTACCGCCGGCGACTCATGCGGAAGTTGAACTGCCTCATCGCGGTGCTCGAAGTGGCGACGGCGAAGGTGCGTCGCTCGCTCGAAGGACCGGACGCGGACGTCGAGCGGCTCGAGCGGATCAAGAAGAACCTCACGGACACGCTCGCGGTCTGCCGCAAGGCGAAGTCGGCGCTCGAGCGGCGCGAGAAGCTGCCGCCGGAGCTGCCGATCCAGCTCCAGGACGTGACGAACTTCCGGGACGTCGAGGAAGGAGGCGAGAGGCCCTTCGAACTCGCACGTCGTCGGCGCGGCTCGTTGGTCGAGATGACCTCGAAGGAGGAGCTCGAGCGGTTCGCCGAGATGGGGCCGATCGGGAGCGACGAGATCGAGTCGGTCGACTTCGAAGCGCTCGGCCGACAGCTCCAGAGCTGAACGAAGAACAAGGAACGGGCCCACGGGCCCGGTGAACGACGTTGCGCCGTCGCCCTTCCACGGAAGGGCGGCGGCGTGTCGCTTCACGCCAGCCAGTCGCGCAGGTAGCGGAAGTCCTGGTTGATGGTCCGGTAGCCGAGCTTGCAGATCACCGGCGGGCGTCGCTTGTACTGGTTCCGCACCACGCGGCGCGCGACGCCGTCGACGAGTTCGGGTGCGAAGCCCGCGGCGAGGAGGTCGGCGCGGCGGAAACGGAGGTCGACCATCCGCCACAGGACGGCGTCGGCCTCGGCGTAGCTGAAGCCGAGGTCGGCTTCGTCGGTCTGGCCCTCGAACAGGTCGGCCGACGGGGCCTTCTCGATGACGGGGAGCGGCACGTCGAGGTGCCGCGAGAGCTGGTAGACCTGGTGCTTGTAGAGGTCGCCGAGCGGGTTGAGCGCGTGGGCCGCGTCGCCCCACTGCGTGGAGTAGCCGAGCAGCATCTCGGTCTTGTTGCTCGTGCCGACGACGAGCCCGCGCCACTCGACCGACAGGTCGTAGAGCACGGTCATCCGGCAGCGTGCCATCACGTTGCCGCGGCGCGTCGCGTCGGAGACGTCCTCGCGGTCGAGATAGCCGTCCGCCATCGCCGAGATGTCGACGAGGCGCCGCGGCGTACCGAAGTGGTCGGCGACGAGCGTCGCGTGGCTCGCACTGTCGGGGTTCGACGTGCGGTAGGGCATGAGCACGGCCAGCACGTTCTGCGGGCCGAGCGCTCGCGCGCACAGCGCGAGCGAGAGCGCCGAGTCGATGCCGCCCGAGAGGCCGACGACGGCGCGGTCCATCCCCGCGCTCGCGATCTCCTCGCGGAGGAAGGCGGTGAGGAGCTGCAGCGCGCCGCCGCAGTCGAGGTCGAGTTCCTCGTTCAAGCCTCGAGCTCCCGGCGCCGCAATTCGCGCGCGAGCAACCAGGGCTTCGCGTCGCGGCGCAGCGGCGTCATCACCCGCTGCCTCTCGATCGGTGCTCGGTGCAGCTCGCCGTCGAGACAGCCCGTGTCGATCGTCGCGAGCCGCGCGATGCGCTCGCCGTCGGGACCGTAGACGGCGCTGTGGCCGGAGAAGCCGATGCCGTCCTCCCAACCGCTCCGGTTCGCGTAGAGCACGTAGCTCGTCGTCGCGGTCGCCGTCGCGGCGAGCAACTTGTCCCACGCGTCCACCGACGCGAGTCCGTGGTCGCTCGCGAGGACGCCGCGCGCCGGGCTCGCGCTGGGGACGACGACGGCGTCGACGCCGTCGAGGAAGTAGAGCAGCGAACCGTCCTGGTGCCACGCGTCCTCGCACGTGAGGAGGCCCGCGCGCAGTCGATCGCTCGCGACGGGCTCGTAGCGCTCGCCCGCGGCGAAGTCGCGGCCCTCGTCGAACATGCCGTAGTGCACGAGTTGGACCTTGCGGTGCAGGTGCACGAGGCGTCCGTCCTCGAACCAGCCCACGGCGTTGAAGTGACGACCGTCGTCGCTGGCCTCGACGAAGCCGGCGACGAGCGCGAGGCCGCGAGTCGCCCCGGCGAGTCTCGCGAGCTCCGGCGCGTCGCGGCGCAGGGCGACCTCGGGGACCTGGTCCTTCAGGAAGTACCCGGTGAGCGACAGCTCGGGGAGCACGAGGAGGTCGACGCCGTCCGCGCGCGCCGACTCGGCTCGTGCGAGGTGATCGTCGAGGTTGGACTGCACCGCACCGAGGCGCGGATTCGTCTGACACAGTCGGAAGCGAACGGTGTCGCGCATCGTTCAGTGGGTGGGGGAGGCGGACGAACGGGCGGGGATCGCGCGAGCGGCGTCGACGCGGACGACCGAGGAGCGGTGGTGCGTCGACCGTGCCGTCACCGCTCGGACTCAGTCCGCGCTCTCGAGGAGTTCCAGTGCGAGTTCGTCGGTCGAGGTGCCCTGCGCCTCGCCCTCGTAGTTGAGCACGAGGCGGTGTCGCAGAGCGGGGGCGCACGCGAAGCGGAGGTCGTCGTCGTCGACGTGGAGCCCGCCGCGCAGCAGCGCGTGCGCCCGGGCCAGCCGCAGGAGCGCCTGGCCGCCGCGCGGGCTCGCGCCGTAGCGCAGGTGGGCGCGGACGCGCTCCGGCGCGTGCTCGTGCGACGGATCCGAACGGAGGACCGTTCGAGCGCAGCGACGCACGAGGTCGGACGGGACGCCCACCTGGCGCGCGAGCTCGCGCGCTCGGCGCACCACCGCGTCGTCGACGCAGGGCGCGAGCTCGTGCGCTCCGCCGGAGGTCGTCTCCTCGAGCACCTCGGCGAGGTCGTCCTCGCTCGGCATCGGCACGAGGAGCTTCACGAGGAAGCGATCGAGCTGCGCCTCCGGCAAGGGGTACGTACCCTCCATCTCGAGCGGGTTCTGCGTGGCGATCACGAAGAACACGGGGTCGAGCGGGAGCGTCTCGCCGAAGAGCGTGACCTGGCGCTCCTGCATCGCCTCGAGCAGGGCGGACTGCGTGCGCGGCGTCGCGCGGTTGATCTCGTCGGCGAGCAGCACCTGCGAGAAGATCGGACCGCGGTGCTGCACGAAGCGCCGGCGACCCTGTTCGTCCTCGTCGAGCACGCGCGCGCCGAGGATGTCGCCGGGCATCAGGTCCGGCGTGAACTGCACGCGCTTGAACACGAGGCCGCACGCCGTCGCGAGCGACCGCGCCAACGTCGTCTTGCCGAGCCCCGGCGGGCTCTCGAGGAGGACGTGTCCGTCGGCGACGAGCGCGCAGACGATGGTCTCGACGAGGTCGCGCTGTCCGATCAGGACGGCGTCGAGTTCCTCGCGGAGGCGCCGCAGCGCCTCCGTCGTCGCGTCGAGCTCGCGCTCCACGTCCTCGGTCGTCCTTCCCATCGTCACAGGTGCTCCTCCACCCATTGGAGCAACGACGGAAGCCCGTCCGCCACCGCGGCGGCGCGGGAGTCGTCGGGTTCGCGTCCCGGCATGTTCCCGTGGCGGACGAGGACGAAGGTCATGCCCACGTCCGCCGCGGCACCGTCGAGGTCGGCCCGGTCGCCCGCGTGGACGCACCGCTCGGGCGCGACCCCGGCGCGCGCCGCCGCCAGGCGGAAGGCCGCGGGGTCGGGCTTCTCCACCCGGTCGATCGCCGAGCAGACGACGAAGTCGAAGGCGCCGCCGAGTCCGACGGCCTCGAGCAGTTTCGGGAGCCGCGCGCTCCAGTTGGAGAGCAGGCCGACCCGCAGTCCGGCCGCCCTCAGGCCGGTCAGTAGGGCGTCGATGCCCGGAAAGAGAGCGAAGGATGCCGCGTCCTGGAAGCGCGCGAAGAGGCGCTCGGTCACATGCGGAAGTCGACTTTCATCGAGCCCGAGTTCCACCGCGAAGACTTCGCGGATGAATCGTTCGAACCACGGATCCGAGTAGCGGTACGAACCATCCAGGACCTCGGGCAGGCGGGCGTGCGCGGCGCCCATCACCCGCCCCATCTCCTCCGACGACACGTCGATTCCCTCGGCCTGCGCCTCCTCGGCGTAGATCTGGTAGCGCGAGGGCGACTCTGTCAGGAGGGTGCCACCGAGGTCCAAGGAGACGGCGCGAAGCATGGAACGAGCCCGGATGACCGGGCGACGATCCCGTCCCCCCCGCGGGCGTGGCCCCGAATCGTACGACACCCACTTCGGGGTCGTCCGTCCCCCCGTTGCGAGAACGTCGAGCCCGAGGAGGCGAGGCGTGCGGCGTGAGTCGCCGCCGCTCGTCGGCGGACTCGTCGCCGTCGCCCTGCTCCTCCCCGGGTGTCGATCGACCCAGACGGAGTACGAGCAGATCGTCCGCGCGAACGCCGAGGCGCGCGCGGCCGCCGAGTCCGGGCGGTACGACGTCGCGATCGCGCGCTGGAACCAGGTCCGCATCGCGGACCCCCTGTTCTCCGTCGAGCCGCACCTCGGACTCGCGCTCGCCCTGCGATCGCTGCAGGAGAACGACGAAGCGCTCGACGTGCTCGACACGGGGATCGAGTTCTTCCCCGAGGACGGCGACCTGCGCCGGGTGCGAGGACGGCTGCTCGTCGACCTCGGGTTCCGGCGCGCGGCCGAGGCCGATCTCGAGGTCGTGACCCGCGCCTTCCCGCAGGAGCCCATCGCGTGGAGCGAGCTCGCCCAGGTCCAGCTCGACCTGTGTTGTCCGAAGCTCGCCTCGGACACCTTCGACCGCGCGCTCGCGCACGAGGGATGCCCCAGCTCGATCCTCCCGCACGCCGCGCGCGCCAACGTCGGAGCGGGGAGGTACCTGCGCGCCCGCGAGCTGTACGCCGGAGCGATCCAGCACGCCCCCGAGGACCTCGTGCTGCTCGGCGAGGCCGTCGCGGCGACGAACGCGTGGCTGGCGACCGACCAACCTCCGCCGGACACCTTCGTCGACGAGGCCATCGGTTGGGGCGAGCGCGCGTGCGCCCTCGATCCCCAGGACGCGCCGGTGCACGTCGGCGTCGCGGCGCTCCTCGAGTCGAGCGGCGAGGACGGACGGGCGATCACGTTCTGTCGGCGTGCCGTCGAGGTCGACGGCCTCGACGCGAACGCCGTCGCGAGGTTGGCGCGCCTCTACGCGCGGACCGGTGAGGTCGACCTCGCCTGCGCCATGTTCGACCGCGCCCTCGCGCTCGACCTCGAACCCGACCTCGCGGCGACGCTCGCCGCCGAACGCGACGCGGCCTGCGCCGCCGTCCCGAGCGGCGCGCCGGGCTCCGAGCCGGAGGCGGAGGGTGCCGAACCCCGCGACGCGAGCGCGCCCGCCGCCGACGCGGCGGTCGACGCGGCAGACGTGGCGGCGGAGGAGGCGACGGTCGCGGCCGCCCCGCCGCTGCGCTCGGTGCTGCCGATGCGCGAGCCGGATCCCCGTTAGCAGTACTGGCCCCGCTCGCTGGTGATGGCCTCTCCCGTCACGAAGAAGGGGGTTCCCGGAACGCCCGACCCCGCGTCACGCCCCCGAGGACGGGGGTCGGCCCAGGATCACCAGCGAGCGGGACCAGTACCTCAGGAGTCCTCGCGGAGGAGGCGCTGGAGCAGGGCCTCGATCTCGTCCACGAGCGGCTCCGTGAAGTCCGAGCCGAAGTCCATCTCGAGCACGTCGATCTCCTCGAACGTGTAGCGCCCCGTGTCGGGGTTGTACGGGATGCCGTACTCCCACTTGCTGCCGTCCGTGGCCCAGATCGTGAGCGCGATCTGGTTGTCGCCCTCCACCGGCTCGAGGAGATGGCGCTCGACGTCGTACGAGGTCATGGGTCCGGGATGGGGCAGTGGTCGGTGGTGCGGACGCGAGAGGCACGCGCGCGGGCATGCTACCCCGCGCGCCGGGTCGGACGTGCCGGGGCGCGGACGGGTTCGGCGCCGGCCATCGGAATCAGGAGAACGCGGCTCGTCCGGGTTCAGCCCGCGATGCGTCCGAGGATCGTGAGGCACCACAGGGCGGAGCCGGTCCCGTAGGCGCGGCCCAGCTCGTGGGAGTCGACGAAGCAGCCGTCGATCTCCGGCAGCGCGAGGATCTGCTCCCGGGCCCGTTCGGCGAAGCGCTGCCGCGCCGACGCGTCCTCGAGGTGCGCGATCGCCTCGATGCGGCCCTCGAGGCCGTACCAGAAGAAGAAGCCGCCGAAGGCGTGGAAGCGCGTGTGGTTGTCGTACTTCTGGATAGCGAAGAACGGGGCTTCGTCGTCGAACGACGCCGTGATCGACTCGAGCAGGCGGTCCTGCGTGCTGCGACCCCAGAGGAGCAGGGCGAGCTCGCAGATCGGCGAGCGACCGACGCCCGCTTCGACGGCGGCGCGCGCCTCGCGGCGCGGCATGCCGTAGGTGAACGCGCCCTCGGGGGTGCGGCAGCGTTCGAGCGCGTCGAGCCCGCGGGCGACGACCTCGCGGTCGACGTCGACGCCGCGCGTCGACGCCTCGTGGAGGGCGACGAGGCACGACGCCGTGACGAACGGGTTCGAGTACTCGTGGTACCAGGCGCCCCGGTCGTCCTGCATGGAGACGATCAGGTCGGCGAGTCGCTTCGCGCGACGCTGCATCTCGGGCGCGCCCTTCGACCCCGCGGCGTCGATGCGATCCAGGACGTAGCGCAGTCGGTAGAGGTGCGCCCAGATCTTCTCGTCGACGTCGACCTCGGCGACGTTCGAGTCGTCGAGCACGTAGCGCCGCGCGAGTTCGAGGGCGCGCTCCTCGTCGACGCCGCGGTTCGCGACGGCCTCCTCGAGACCGATCGCCGCGATCGCCGTCACGGCGACGAACACGTTCGGCAGGCCGTCGGTGCCGCCGAAGTCGTAGATCGAGTCGTGCAGTCCGCCCGCGTCGTTCTGGAGCTCGGCGAGGAAGCGCGCGCTCCGACGCCACAGGTCGGCCTCCTCCATCGGCGCCGGCGCCTGCGACCCGCGGCCGCGCCGGTCGAGCGCGGCGCGGGGCAGCGGCGCGTAGACCTCGAAGCCGTGCAGGAACGGGCCGTGGCCCTCGAGTTCCATCCTGGCCTTGGGGCCGAGCGGGTGGTCGGGGTGCTCCGCGGCGAGACGTTCGAACAGCTCGCGACCGAAGGCGTCGTTCCCCGCGCGGCACGCGAGCGCGCCCGCGATCCACAGCGCCTCCGCCGCGCGGGCAGGCTCGAGCGACGAGACGTCGACGTCGGTGCGCGCGAGGACGGTGTGTTCGGCCAACGCCTTCGTCGCGGCGCGGATCGCGGGGATCCCGTCGAGCGCTTCCGGCGTGAGCGCGCCGGGCCAGTCGGAGTCGACGTGCTTCGCACCGACGTGGTCCTCGAGCGGAGCGAGGAACCAACGCGGTTGGAACGTCGTCAGGCTGTCGACGCGCCAGACCTCCTCGCCCTCCGGCGAGAGGACGAGGTAGCCCGGCTCGATGAACTCGACGGTGTCGATGCCGAAGCGCTTCTCGAGCTCCTTCGACGCCGCGCAGCGCACCGCGACGTAGTGCTCGCCGAGCAGCGCGACGGTGCGCGGCCACGAGAACGGACCGGACAACATGTAGCGGTCGATCTCGACCTTGCGGTCCATGTAGGTCCCGTCGATGGTCGGCACGTACCAGAAGACCGGCTCGCCCGTCTCCTTCGCCTTCGCGAGTGCGGCGTCGACGTCGTCGAACCAGGCGATCGACCGCCCGGCGCGCGCCGCGTCCTCGCTCGGTTCCGGACGGATCTTGCGCGTGCTGTTGCCGTCCTGCGACCGAGCGGTCCCCGTGGCGGCGGCGAGGGCGAGTGCGACGAACGGTGCGACGAGGATGGCGCGCATGGCTGCTCCTTGGGCGGGGCCTTCGCCGCCATCATAGGAGCGTCCGCGCGCTAACGACGCACGACGACCGCGACGGCGTCGCCCCGGCGCACGGTGCCGGGCGTCGCGACGCGGCAGACGAATCCGCTGCGCCCGACCATCAGGTCCGGGAAGCGTGGGTCGACCGAGCGCAGCGTCTTGCACGGTTCGCGCACGTCCGCGATCTCGATCACGAGCTCGTCGCCGACGGCGAGTCGGTCCCCGGGCCGGAGCGCACCGAGGTCGACGCCGCGCAGGAGGAGGTTCTCGCCGAACGTGCCCGGACCCGACGTCGCGACGCCGTCGGCCTCGAGCGAGCGGACGTCCGACTCCGAGAGGATGCACACCGCTCGGTCCCGACCGCCGTGCAGGTGGAAGCGGTGGCCGTCGCCGACGAGGCCGAGTTCCTCGACGTGCGCCTCCTCGACGGGCCGCTTCGGGATGCCGCCCGGCCCGATGCAGACCGCGACGACGACGCCGCTCACGGGCGGGCGCGCGGGACGTGGATCCGCACGTACTCGGGCCGCAGGAAGAAGTAGTAGAGCTGTCCCTCCGCCTTCGTCCGACCCGCGCGCTCGCCCGCGTCGTCGCCGACGCCCATGTAGATGTCCGCGCGTCCCGCGGTGCGGATGCCGCCGCCCGTGTCCTGGTCGAACATGACGCGGCGGACGGGTCTCAGCCCCGTCGCCGTACCGGTCGAGACCGCCGCCTCGACCAGCGTCGGCGCAGCGCTCGGGAACAGGCGCTTGTCCGTCGCGAGCGAGTAGTCGGCCTCCACCGGGAAGTCGAGGCTGCCGTGCGGCGTGCCCTCGATCTTGGTGAAGAAGGTGAAGCGCTCGTTGCGCCGCGTGTAGTCGAACAGGCGGTCGCCGTGCTTGTCCGCCCACGCGCGCAGCGTGGGGATGCCGGCGTGGTCCTTCTCGATCTCGTCGGCCTTCACGAGCAGCTCGGCGAGCGACGTGTACTCGTGCCCGTTCGTCCCGCCGTAGCCGAGTCGCAGCATCTCGCCGCCCTCCACGCGCAGGAACGCCGAGCCCTGGACGTGGCAGAGGTACACGTCGAACGGGTCCTCGAGCCACGCGAGCTCGAGCCCGCGGTTCTGCAGCAGGTCGGTCTCCTCGAGCGTGCGCCTCGACGGGTATCCGATCTCGTCGCCGTTCGCGAGCTGCCACACCACCGTCCCGTCCTCCTTGCGGACGAGGTCCTGCGGCTTCGCGTAGAGCGGGTACTTGAAGCGCGCGTCCGGCTTCGTCCGCGCGTCGAAGATCGGCGTGTAGTAGCCGGTGAAGAGCACGCCGCCGCCGCGCCCGTCCCATCCCGCGCTCTTGTAGAACTCGAACTCCTGTTCGACGCGCGCCTTGAACTCGGCCGCGTCGTCGGAGTCGCGCAGGAGCTCGCCCAGCCGGACGACGCTCGCGAGCGCGCGATCGTGGTCGATCCCGGCGATCGGATAGGACTTCTCGGAGTGTTTGCGCTCGAGCCACGCGCGCGAACGGTCGAGCGCCTCGAGTGCCTGCTGGCGCTCGTACCACGCGCTCGAGACGTCCGGTATCGGTTCGCCCGGCTCCAACGGGATCAGGGCCGGTGCGCCGTCGGGAAGGGGCCTTCCCCAGTCCGGCGTCGCGGCGCAACCGGAGGTGAACAGGAGGAGCGAACCGACGAGGAGCTGCAGGATCCCACGCATTCCGTCACCATACGCGTGGCGCCCGCCGTCCACCGAGGCTCGGCGTCGCCCCGGAGCCCGCGTGTCCCGTTCCTTCGTCGCACTCCTCGTCGCCGCCGCCGCGCTCGTCGCGATCCTCCTCGTGTTCTTCGGTCCGTTCGCTCCGTCGTTCGACGTGGACGGACGAGGGGAGGAGCACCGGGAGCGCGGACCGCTCGGCGACGTCGAGCTCGCGGACGAGCACCCGGCGGCGAACGGGGAACCGGGCGCCGCACCGTCGGTCGCCGACGCGCTCGGGACGGTTCCGACCGGCGGTCGCGAGGCGCTGGTCGCCGCGACGGAGGAGCCCGAGCGTCCGCTCGTCGTCCGCGGCCAGGTGCTCGACGCCTACGGCTCGCCGGCCGCAGGGGTCGCGGTCCGCTGGTACCCGGCCGATCCCGATCGCGCGTTCGACGCCTTCGTCGAGGCCGCGCGCTCGAACGGCCCGGGCGGACCCGGTCCCTCGATCCGCGTCGACCCCGTCTTCGTCTCGTCCGACGGCGAGATCGAGGACTCGAAGTGGGAGGCGTACCTCGACCTCGGCGACGACCCGTACGTGTACACCGACGAGACGGGGTGGTTCGAGTTCCCGTGGAGCGACGCGCGCGTCGGCGGCACGATCGCCTACGGCGTCGGCCTCTTCGCGAACGGCGCGCCCAGGGCTCCCGTCGACGAGCAGGGACGCGACCACTACCTGCGTCTGCCCGCCCGCGGAGCGAACGCGCCGCGCCTCGTCGTCGAGCTCACGGCGAAGGAGAACGGCGACCCGATCTTCCCGTCGTTCGCCGAGATCGAGGCGCTCCATCTCGCCGATCCTCCCGCGGACGTGGAGACGCTGCCGGAGAGCCTCACGTCGCGCGGCCACTACCGCCTCGACGTCGACCCGCGCCAGATCCTGCGGCAGCAGGGCGTCCTGCGCGTCGACTCGCTCGCGCCGGGGTCGTGGCGACTGCGCGTCCGCGGGGACAGCAGTGAGTTCGTCGACCGCACGGTGACGATGCCCTTCGACGGCGACGACGTCGTGGTGAGGCTCGAGCTCGCGACCTACGACGGAGCCTGGACGTCGAGCGCGCTCGCCGGCGACACCGTGGACGACCTCGTCCCGGACGCGTCGACGGGCTTCGCCGACTACCCCGGCGACCCGGCGAAATGGCGGCCGCTCGAGGATCGTTCCGCCAACAAGCAGTTCCTGCACACCGTGCGCGGCTTCGGGACCGGACCGTTCTCGGCCGCCGTGCTCGAGATCGACCTCGAAGCCGTCCCGGACGCGTGCTGGAACGACTCGATCGCGCTCGAGTTCCTCGGCGAGCGTCGCTTCGCCTGGAACCGGCGCATCTCCGACCTCGCCGGCGGGAACTGGAACGTCGGTCGCCGGGAGCGCCTGTTCCTCGACCTCGCGAAGCTCCCGACCGACGGCGCGCCGCTGGACCTGCTCGCCTCGCTCGCGGACGGTGCGCTCGACGTCTACGTGCAGGACGACACCGTCGTGCACGCGCTGTCGCTGCACGTCGTGCCCTGACTCCTGCGGGTCGTCCCGGAGCCGGGAGCGCCGCGTCGTCGCGCCGCAGCGGGGTCACGCCGCGCTGGCGCGCGCGCCGATCGAGGACGGGATGAGCCAGGGTCTGGATCCCATCGAGGCGAGCCTCGGACTCGCGATGTCGCGCCGCGAGGAGCGCGCGCGCATCCGGATCGCCATCGGTCTGTGCCTCGCCGTGCTCCTGTGGGGCACGGTGGGCATGCACTGGATCGAGGGCTGGTCGCTCTGGGAGAGCTTCTACTTCACGCTCATCACGATCACGACCGTCGGCTACGGCGACCACGGCGCCTCGGTGCACGGTCAGCAGTTCGCCACCGTCCTCATGGTCGTCGGCATCGGCGCGGTCTCGTACTCGTTCGCCGCCGTCGTGCAGGGCATGGTCGCGAACCAACTCGCCTGGAGGAGACGCATGCAGGGGCGCATCGACAAGCTGGACCGACACATCGTCCTCGTGGGGTACACGCGCATCGGTCGCACGATCACGGACGAGCTGCGCTCCGCGGGCAAGCCGTTCGTCGTCGTCGAGAACTGCGCGGACCGTGCGCGCGAGGCGATCTCGGCGGGACACGCGACGGTGCTCGGCGACGCGACGAACGAGGACGTCCTGCGCTCGGCCGGGATCGAGCGCGCGACGCACCTCGTCGCCGCGCTCGACAGCTCGACGGACCAGATCGTCACGGTCCTGACCGCGCGCGGGATCCGGCCGGACCTCGTCGTGCTCGCCAGTGCGAACGGCGACAAGGAGGTCGCGAAGTTGCGACTCGCCGGCGTCGACCGGACGGTCTCGCCCTTCCACCTCGGCGGCGTCGAACTGGCGCAGCGCATCCTGCGCCCCAAGGTCGCGGACTTCCTCTCGCACCAGTCGTCCGACACGAACCTCGCGCTCGCCCAGGTCGAGGTCGGCGCGGACTCGTCGCTGCTCGGGCGTTCGCTCGTGGAGCTCGGGCGCGACCGCTTCCCCCGCGTGTGCTTCGTGACGCTCGACCGACCCGGACAGCAACCGCTGACTCCGCCGGGCGGGAACCAGGTGCTGCGCGCCGGCGACCACCTCATCGTCGCCGGCGACCCCGACCAGGTCGCCGAGATGCACGCGGCCGGGCACGACGCCTCGGAGCTCGGAGCGACACGGACGCGCTCGCGCGAGGCCGCCTGATCGTGGGTCGCGCTATCCTGCGCGCATGACCGCCGAGCGCCGTTCGTTCTTCGCGACGTGTGCGCCCGGGATCGAACCGGTGCTGCACGGCGAGGTGCGCGAGCTCGGACTCGCGCGCTCCGAGAGCCAGGTCGGCGGCGTCTACTTCGAGGGCACGCTCGCGGACGCGCGGCGCGCGAACCTGTGGCTGCGCACGGCCGTGCGCGTGCTGATGCGCGTCGGACGGTTCGAGGCCCGCGACGCCGAGGAGCTGTACGCCGGCGTCGGGGCCGTCGACTGGTCGGAGTACATCGGGTCGGAGGCGCGTCTCGTCGTCGACGCCCAGTCGAACCGTTCCGCGCTCGAGCACACGCGCTTCGTCGAACAGCGCACGAAGGACGCGATCGTCGACCAGCTGCGGACGCGCGGCGGGACGCGACCGTCGGTCGACCGGGACGACGCCGACCTCGGCGTGCACGTGCACCTCTTCCGCGACCGGTGCACCCTGTCGGTGGACACCAGCGGCCGCGCGCTCCACCGACGGGGCTGGCGACGTTCGCAGGGCGAGGCGCCGCTCGCCGAGACGCTGGCGGCGGCCCTCGTTCTGATGAGCGGATGGGACCGGCGCGCACCGTTCCTCGACCCCTTCTGCGGGTCGGGCACGCTCGCGATCGAGGCCGCGCTCGTCGCGACCGACACCGCGCCGGGCCTGTTCCGCGAGTTCGGGTTCGAGCGCTGGCGCGGGCACGACGCGCGCGCGTTCGAGCGCGAGAAGCAGGAGGCGCGGTCGCGCCGCTCGCCGATCGGCAAGCGCACGATCCTCGGGACGGACGTCGACCGCGAACAGCTCTCGGGAGCACGAGCGAACCTCGCGGGCGCCGAACTCGAGGGTGCCGTGCACTTCGAGCGCGCCGACGCGCGCGAGTTCGCACCGCGCGCCGGCTGGAACGGCTGGGTCGTGTCGAACCTGCCGTACGGCAAGCGCGTGGGAGGCGGCGGCGACCTGTTCGAGCTCTACCGCGCCTTCGGCGACGCGCTGCGCGAGCGCGCGCGCGGCTTCACCTACGGCCTGCTCGTCCCGGACGAGCCGGTGCAGCGCGAGCTCCGTCTCCAGCGCGCGCGTTCGGAGTCCGTCGTGAACGGCGGCATCGCCTGCCGCTTCCTGACGGGCCGGATCGACGCATGAGCCCGATGGACGAGATCGAGGCGAGCTACGTCTGCCAGTCCTGCGGCGAGGAGATCGTCGTCCCCGTCGACCCGAGCGCCGGGGACGAACAGGAGTACGTCGAGGACTGCCCCGTCTGCTGTCGGCCCCACGTCCTGCGCGTGCACGTCGACGGCGACGCGGCGTGGATCGACGCGCGCGCGGAGTGAGGCGCGTGCAATCCGCGCGCGACGCGGACACCATGTGAGCCGCCCCGCGCGACCCGCGCGGGTGCGCGCCACCATGCTCGGCCTCGCGAGTCTCCTCCTCCTCGGCGTCCTCGCGCAGTGGCTCGCGTGGCGCCTGCGGCTGCCGTCGATCCTGCTGCTGCTCCTGACGGGGTTCGCGGTCGGACCGTGGACCGGCAACCGGATCCTCGACCCCGACGCGCTGCTCGGCGGCTCGCTGCTGCCGTTCGTCTCGCTGTCGGTCGCGGTGATCCTGTTCGAGGGCGGGTTGTCGCTGAAGCTCCGCGAACTGCGCGACGCGGGCCGAGCGGTGACGCAGCTCGTCCTGATCGGGCCGCCGATCACGTTCGGACTGACGACGCTCGTCGCGCACGCGACGCTCGGCGTCGACTGGCGACTCGCGTCGCTCCTCGGCGCGATCCTCGTCGTCACCGGTCCGACCGTGATCGTCCCGCTCCTCCGGCACGTCAACCCGACGGGTCGCGTGCGGCGCGTCGTGCTGTGGGAGGGCATCGTCACCGACCCGATCGGAGCGCTGCTCGCCGTGCTGATCTTCGAGTTCCTGCTCGGCGGAGGCGGCGAGGGGGAGGATCCGTTCCTCGCGGCGAGCCTCGCGATCGCGGGAGGCGGACTGGTCGGCTTCCTCGGCGGCCGCGCCGTCGTGACGCTGCTGCGCCGCGACCTCGTGCCGGACTACCTGCACTCGATCGTCGTGCTCGGACTCGTGATCGCCGCCTACGTCGGTGCCGACGCGATCCAGCACGAGTCGGGCCTCGCCGCGGTGACCGTCATGGGCGTCGTCCTCGCGAACCAACGCAAGGTCTCGATCGAGCACGTCGTCGAGTTCAAGGAGAACCTGCGCGTCCTGCTCATCTCGACGCTGTTCCTGCTGCTCGCGGCGCGACTCCCGATGGAGGAGTTCACGCGCTTCGACGTCGGCGGGTTCGTGTTCCTCGTCGCGCTGATCCTCGTGGTGCGGCCGGTCGCGGTGTTCGGCGCGCTGCTGTTCACGAAGCTCACCTGGAAGGAGCGTGCGTTCGTCGCCTGGATGGCGCCGCGCGGCATCGTCGCGGCAGCGGTCGCGTCGGTGTTCTCGCTCCAGCTCGTGCGCGTCGGCTATCCCGGGTCCGAACACCTCGTGCCGGTGATCTTCCTCGTCATCGTCGGCACCGTGCTGGTCTACGGGCTGACCTCGGCGCCGGTCGCGCGGCGGCTCGGCATCGCCAACGCGGCGCGGCGCGGCGTGCTGTTCGTCGGCGCGCACGAGTGGGCGCGCCGGATGGCGAAGTCGCTGCGCGAGGTCGACGTCCCCGTGCTGCTCGTCGACACGAACCACCGCGCCGTCCAGGCCGCGCGGCTCGAGGGACTGCCCGCGCACTACGGCACCGCGCTGTCCGAGGACTTCCGGACGTTCGGGCCGATCGACGGCCTCGGCAAGCTGCTCGCCGTGACGCCGAACGACCACGTGAACGCGTTGGCGTGCCTCGAGTTCGCGAACGACTTCGGGCGTTCGAACGTCTACCAGCTCGCGCCGTCCGACGTGCGCGAGGAGGGTGAGGGCGGCGAGGCGATCCCGACGCACCTGCGCGGCCGCGTGGCGTTCGGCGAGGCCGTCACGCACTGGACGCTCGAGAAGCGCTTCCGGAACGGAGCGCTCGTCAAGCGCACGAAGCTCGGCGAGAAGTTCGACTTCGAGAGCTTCCGCGAGCGCTACGAACGCGAGGGCGCGCCGGTCGTGCCGCTGTTCCTGCTCGACGAACGCGGCGACCTGCGCGTCCTCACCGGCGACGAGGACCTCGAGGGCCTCGACGACGAGACGCTGTTCGCCGTCGTCGATCCGGAGGTCGAGGGCGAGCCGCCGGTCGACCGCGGCGACGAGGGCGCGCCCGCTCCGTCCGGCTGACGGCGCGCCCCGTGGCTCCGGATCAGGGGACGAGCTCGACCGAGACGGCGTTCGTCGCGAGGTCCGCGACGAAGGTCGTGAGGTCGACGCACAGGCACGCGTGGTGCACGTGCTTGCCGACGAACGACGCGCTCGTCCCGGCGGGGAGCAGGAACTGCGAATTCGCGCGCCCGAAGGCGTCGAGGCCGCCCGCGAACGGTCCGACGAGTCCGGCTCCGAAGTTCTGGATCAGGAGCAGCGTGTAGGCGTCGACGACGAGCGGCACGGTGAGGCCGCTCGCGGGGTCGAGCGTGCCGGGCGACGTGCCGGTGAGGCTCCCGAGCACGACGAAGAGGTGGCCGGCGTGCGCCGGTCCGGCGCGAAGCAGGAGTGCCGACGACCCGCCGCTCGCGACGGAGAGTTCGGACTCGCCGTGCAGCAGCGTGCCGAGCTCGGTGACCGCGAGCGAGCCGCCGTTCGAGAACGCCGTGGAGTCGCCCGTCATGCCGACGCCGAGGCGTGCACCGGAGAGCGCGACCGCGGCCCCGTAGCCGTTGCCGGGCGCCGAGCCGCCCGGCTCGAACTCGGCGACCTCGAACCAGCCCGAGGTCGTGCGTTCCAGCAGCGTGACGCTGCCCGCGGCGCCCTGTCCCACGGCTCCGATCGCGGCGCGCGCACCGTCGAGCGCGACGGCGCCGCCGAACTCTCCGCCCGCGAGAGGCGAACTCGCGAGGAGCGTCGCGCTCTCGGACCAGACGCCGAGGGTCGAGCGGTCGAACACACGAGCGCTCCCGCTGCCGCCGTCCTGCGGCGCGCCGATCACGACGGTGTCCCCGTCGAGCGCGACGGCGTCGCCGAAGAACTCGCCGCCCACGGCTCCCGCGAGCTCGAGGACCGCGTGCTCCGTCCACAGTCACGTCGAGGTCGAGCGGTCGAAGACGTACGCGCCGCCGGCCGAGTTCGCGCGGTAGGGCGCACCGACGACGAGCCTGTCGCCGTCGATCGCGAGCGCCGAACCGAAGCGGTCGAGGTCGGTGGTGTCCGACGCGACGAGGTGCTGCCAGTAGGTCCAGTTGCCGAGCGGGTCGCGCTCGTACACGTAGACCGAGCCGGAGTTGATGCCGGCGAGCGTGTCGTCGAGCACCGAGCCGACGACGGCGCGGTTGCCCGAGAGTGCGACGGCGCGACCGAAGAAGTCGCCGAGCGCGGGATCGGGCGCGACGAGCTTCGCGGCGAACTGCCAGGTGCCGCTCGGCTGGCGTTCGTAGACGTAGGCGGCGCCCGACGCGCTGCCGCCGTCGTCGTCGCCGGGCGAACCCACGAGCAGCGTGTCACCGTCGAGTGCGACGGAGAAGCCGAACTGGTCGAGAGCGGTCCAGTCGAAGGCGGTGACCTTCGCGACCTCGGTCCAGCTCCCGTCGGTCTGGCGTTCGACGACGCGCACCGAACCGAAGTCGCTGCCGAACGGGCCGTCGTCACCGACGACGCCGATCGCCGCGCGCGACCCGTCGAGTGCGATCGAGAAGCCGTACTGGTCGCCGTTCGCCGCGTCGGTCGCGCGGGCGAAGGCGTCGGGCCGTGCGGTCTGGGCGAACGCGGCCGGTGCGAGGAGGAAGGGGAGGACGAGAGCGCGCCGTGCGGACGACATCGGGAGGACCTCGGTACGTCGCCCGACGATCCGGACGACGCATCGAATGGTGGACGACCGGCGGAGGTCCGGGGATGACGAGTCCGTCGTGC
>JAWKUH010000041.1:0-43965 GCA_041398665.1 Planctomycetota bacterium
CAGGAGGGCACCGATCCCCTGGGCTACATGCGGAGGTACGGCGCGTACGACGTCCCGTACGCCGGGCAGACGCGCTACGCCGACGCCGTCGAGAAGGGCGGCGTCGAGCTCGAGGACGGTTCGCGCCGGCGCGGCTTCGGCACGCCGACGGGGCTGCTCGAGTTCTACTCGCCGACGCTCGAACAGTGGGGCTTCGAGGGCATGGCGGTGCCGGCGTACGTGAAGAGCCACGTGCACCACGAGAACCTCGACCAGGCGCGCGGCGAGCGCGTGCTGCTGCCGACGTTCCGCCTGCCCACGCTGATCCACACGCGCTCGGGCAACGCGAAGTGGTTGCAGGAGATCAGCCACACGAATCCGCTGTGGGTGCACCCCGACGACCTGCGTGCGCTCGGTCTCGAGGACGGCGCGTTGGCGCGCGTCTCGACGCGCATCGGTCACTTCGTCGTGCGCGTGTGGGAGACGCAGGGGATCCACCCCGGCATCGTCGGCTGCTCGCACCACGTCGGACGCTGGCGTCTGTTCGAGCAGGTCGGCGGTCAGCACCGCGCGAGTTCGATGGTCGACATCGTGCGCGAGGGCTCGACCTTCCTCTTCCGGCGCAAGAAGGGCGCCGGTCCCTACCGCAGCGACGACCCCGACAGCGAGCGCGTGTGGTGGAGCGAGGTCGGCGTGAACCAGAACCTCACGTTCTGCGTGCAGCCCGATCCCGTGTCGGGCATGCAGTGCTGGCACCAGAAGGTGACGGTCGAGCCCGCGCGCTCCTCCGACCAGTACGGCGACGTCTTCGTCGACACCGCGCGTTCCATGGACGTCTTCCGCGAGTGGCTCGCGCTGACGAAGCCCGCGCCGGGCCCGGGCGGACTGCGCCGCCCGCTGTGGATGAAGCGCCCGCTCAAGCCGACCGACGAGACGTATCGGATGTCGGAGTGACGGACGGGTCCACGACATGACCACGACGACGGACGGACCGGGGTACGACCGCAGCTACGCCTTCGGTACCGCCGTCGTCCTCGCGATCCTCGCGGTCGGCGTCGCCGCCGCCTACGCCGTGAACCGTCGCGACGCGGTGCGCGATCGAGGGGTCGAAGTGGAGGCGCGGAGCAGCGACCGACTCGCGTGGGAGGTCGACGAGGAGCGCCTCGCGGCGGCCGATCTCGGTGGGGCGCGGGTCGAGGGCACCGTGCCCGACTCGGTCGGAGAGTGCCTCGTCGAACTGTTCCGACGCGCGCCGCACGAGGCCGGCGCGATCGGTCGGCGCGTGCGCGAGTGGATCGTGTCACGGCTCGGAGGCGAGGACTTCGTGCTCCCCGTCGAGCGAACCGGTCGGTACCTGGTGCGCCTCACGGATCGGAGCTACGGCGCGCCCGACGGTCCGGTGGCCCGCTACGTCGTCGCGGACCTCGACCAGGGCGAGGTGGTGCGCGTCCACTTCGACGGTGAACCGGGCACTCGGCTCGCCGTGCGACTCGCGGCGCGCGACCGCGGCGGCGCTCCCGTCGAACTCACTCGGGCGGAGCGCGAATCGCTCCGACTCTCCGTCTTCACCGTCGACGGGGACCTGCTCCGCGAGTCGTTGGGCGAGTTCACGATGGCGGCCGGCGGCTTCGTCCTCGAAGACGCGCCGGCGCCGCGCCTCGCGTTCTTCGTCCACCAGGCGGTACCCGCTGCGTTCCCGCTCGAGCCGGGCTCGGCACCGCGCGCGCCCGTCCGCGCTCTCGACGTCCACGCGGCCGGCGAGTGGTACGTCGACCTCGGCCGTCGCGCCGAGCTGGTGATCGATCCGGGCTTCTAGGAGCCAGTCCCGAGAGTCCCTGCTCCGGCTTCGTCTTCGTCGCCGATGCGCCGTCGTGCTCGACGACGATGACTTTGCCTCGCGACGGGGCTTTCGGGACAGGCTCCTAGAACTCGCCTCGCCGTGCACCACCGAAACGTGCCACCGCACCCGCGAGTCCCCTTGGTCGTGCGCTCACGAGCCTCGCACGGATGCGATCCTGCCGTGCTACCTTCCAACTTCGAGGGCTCGCGGCCGTAGCGCACACTTCGTTCGTAGCGAACATGAGGTTCGAAGCATGAGACTGGTCCACGTCGAAGCCGCCGCACTGGCGCTCCTCGCCGTCGTCGCCGGCTGTCGTTCCGACGACGCCGCCGAGACGTCGAAGGCCGGGCCGCCGGCCGCCGACGACGCGCCGCAGGAATCGGTCGCGTCCGACCCGACCGCCGTCCCCGGAACGCACGAGCAGATGGCCGCGGTGCCGATCGTCCCGGCGGACTCCGGACGGAGCGAGGCGGGCGACGGGTCGACCGCAGCGGTCGCCGCCGTCCCGCTCCTGCCGGGCGGCGCGGCGTCGTCGTCCGGCGGCGCTCCGGGCGCCGTACCGCTCGACTCACGCAGCGCACGCGTGGCCGCGATCACCGCGGAGTTCGACGCCGCGATGCAGTCGTTCTACGACGTCTTCCGCGGCGCGGAGAGCGAGGAGGAACTCCAGGAACTCGCGAGCACGCTCCAGCCGCCCGACTCCGGGCCCGCCGTCGCCGCGTTGCGCGCGATCGTCGAGGAGTCGCCCGACGACGACGCCGCGTTCACCGCGCTCACCTGGATCGTCGAACAGCCCGGCGTCGACGATGCGACGTCGGGGTGGTGCGTCGCACAGCTCGGCGCGCACCACGCGGACCGCGCGGAGATCGCGAACTCGCTGCAGAGCCTCGCGTACTCGGCGGCGCCCGGGTCGGACGCGCTGCTCGAACGACTCGCGACGGACAGTCCGCACCGCGAGGTGCGCGGTCTCGCGACGATGGCCGCCGCCGAGGCCCTGGCGCAGTCCCTCGAGATGGCGGAGTACGTGCGCGGGCTCTCCACCGAGGAGGAGCGCGAAGAGGCGCAGCAGTACATGTCGGCGACCGAGTTCGAGCGTCTCGCGAGCCTCGACCGCGGCGAGTTCGAGGCGCGCATCGCGGCCCTCTACGAACGCGTCGTCGCGGACTACGGCGACGTCGTGCGCTACGACGAGCCGATCGGGCCGTCCGCCACCGCGGCACTGCGCGAACTGCGCGACCTCAAGGTCGGCAAGCTCGCGCCCGACATCGTCGGCGAGGACATCGGCGGCACGGCCTTCAAGCTGTCGGATTACCGCGGCCAGGTCGTGATGCTCGACTTCTGGGGCAACTGGTGAGGCCCGTGCCGGGCCATGTACCCGCACGAGCGGTCGCTCGTGCAACGCCTCGAAGGAAGGCCTTTCGTCATCATCGGTGTGAACAGCGACAGGGACCGTGAAGCCATCGTGGAGGTGATGGCGGAGGAGGGCATCACCTGGCGCTCCTTCTGGAACGGCGGGAGCACCTCCGGTCCGATCTCGACCGCGTGGAACGTGCGCGGTTGGCCGACGATCTACCTGATCGACCACGACGGCGTGATCCGCTACAAGGGCCACGGCGAGTCGGAGGAAGCGTTCGACGCTCGCATCGACGGGCTCGTCGAGCTGGCCGAGCAGGCCGCCGCGCGTTCGAAGTAGGGCTTCGAGAGAAGTCCGCGCCCACCGCTCCGTCTCGGGGCCGCACCGCTCCCCGCGGTGCGGCCCCGCGTGCGTTCGAGGGCGCCCCGCTCGCCCTGGGCACGAACCCTCGGGCACCATGTTCGAGGCATGACGATCGACGAGGGAACGAGCGGCGACGGGCGGTCCGACTTCGGCCACAACCCATTCGCGAAGTTGCGCGGCGACGGGGCGCCCGCGCCGCGGCGCGCGGCGGAACCACAGCGGAGCGCGGGCGATGCGTCGGGCGGATCCGTGACGAAGCCGTCCGCGAAGCTCGTCGCGGCGCGAGAAGGCGGGGCGCGGCGGAAGACCGTGACGCGTGCGGTGGATCGGCCGAGCGCGGTGACGCGCTGCAGGAGCTCGCGCGCGAGATGAAGCGCGCGCGCTCGGTTGCGGCGCGTCATCGAGGGCGACGTGACGTCGCCCGGTGGCGCCTCCTCACCGACCGCGCGGCGGCGTTCCTCGTGTCGCGCTTCGGCGCGAAGGTCACGATCGGGAACTGAGCCGCCCGCCGCGCCGGCCGCGGCTCACGGCCTGGGCGTCCCGAGGAGGAAGCGGCGCCCGTTCATCTCGCTCTCGACGAACGTGAAGTTTGCGACGTCGACGATCGCCGACATGCGTTCGTCGAGACCGGGGTACACGCTCTCCAGCGCCTGGTACGACTGGTCGACGAGGAGCGTTCGACCGTTCGACGCGAGGCGCGCGACCGCGGGTTCGAGCTCCGCCGCATAGACCTGCGGTGAGCGCCCCTCGGCGAACTCGACGATCAGGCGTTCGAACACGTCGAAGTCGTGGAACCGGGTCGCGACCGTCGAGGTACTCGCGCCGATCGAGACGCCCAGGACGACGGCGCGCCGTCCGGTGAGAGCGCGCACGGCCTCGAAACGTTCTCGACCCTCACGCTCGAGTCGGTCGAGCACGGGTCGTCGAGCAGGCTCCGCGCGTCAGAGGTGCACCGATCGCGACGAGCCGGGCCGCCACGGCACCGAGCGCGATCTGTGCTCTCCGCGGCATCGGCGCGTCGCCGCGGAGCGCGCCGCCGCCGCGGCCTCCGAGGAGGAGAAGGCGGCGCCGCGCCGTGGCCCTCGCCATCGACGCCGAAGAGTTGGAGAACGCGATGCTGGCGAGCGGCGACGAGGAACGGGATGGCGCGCAAGACTCGGCACGGGCGCATCGAGGAGGAGCGCGCTTCGCGACGGCGAGAGTGACGGGAACCAGGGCGAAGAGCACTTCGTCCACGAGGCGAGGTCGGACCGCGCCAAGCGGCGCAGCATCCCGGCGATCGAACCACCAGCAGCTTCACCGCGGACACCCGCCGCGATCGCGTCGAGCCGCCAACCGACCAGGGCGCTCCAGGGCGATGGCGACGCCGCACCCTGCGAGGTACGACGCGCGGCGACGCTGTCTTCGCGCCGTCCCGCGATCCACAGGGCTCCGGGGAGTGCCGTCGCGTTCGAGAGGTGGCAGAGCAGAGCCGCGCAGCTCGCCGCGGCGAGCGCTGCCACTCGTTTCGCGTCGCAGCGGTACGACGCCGCGACGGCCGCTGCGGCGAGGAGCGCGGGCCCCGGAGCAACCGCGTCGCGCGTGCAGTTCGATGCGTCCGGGCGTGGTACCACGTGCCGGGCGAGGCGAGGAACGCGACGAGGACGACCGCGGCGACGGCCTGGACCGCCTGGCGTGGCGCGACGCTCGTCGTGAGCACGACGGCGACCGCACCTGCGATGGCCGACGCGAGGAAGCAGCAGCGCGTCGAGCGCGCGCTCGAAGCCGATCACGTACTCGACGGCTCGGGGCGACGACGAGGTACGCCGCGTGGTAGTAGCGCGGCAGCGGACCGCCGGCGGCGGCGAGGATGCGCAGCAGTCCCGGCCCGTCGTCGACGAGGGCGTGGTTTCCGGCAGCGGCGAAGGCCGCCGTGAGCAGGACGGCGAGCAGGGCCGCGCTCGCGACGAGGACCAGGGCCTGGCAAGGCTGAACGGCGGCAGACGTTGCTCGGGTCCGCTCATCGCGCGCCATTCTCGAACGCGACGTCTCGCATCGACACCGATCGCCGACGGTGGTGCTCCTGGGCCCGCAGGTCGTCCCGCGGCGCCGCGAACTCGATCAGGAGGACCTCGCGCATGATCAGCGCAGCGGCAGCGTGTCGGCGCAGCCCTTGCTCACGAGCACGGGACCGCTCGCCGTCTCGAAACGGTCCTCGCACCAGGCGAGAGCAGCGCACCGGGGTAGTGCCGGCCCGCGTGCGTGAACGCGATGGCCTGACCGCCGCAGGTGTCCGGCGAGCGCGACGCAGCGACAGCCCGGAGGATCTCGGCCGGCCTGGGCCACGGCGACGACCGTCTCGGTCGGGCGTCGGGAGTCGACGGCGCGTTGCTGGTAGGTAGATCGTCCGCAGGTGCTGTTCGTCCTTGTCGAACGCACGTCGCCGACACCAGCGCGTCGCGGCTTCCGGCCCAACGCGCGGTCGCGGCCCAGGAGCAGCGCCGCGCCGAGCCACGCAGCGCGAGCAACGCGACGAGCTCGCGCGCGAGGCGGGGAGTGCCGCGGCGGCGGTCCGCGAGGTCGCCATCGACGGCGTGCGGGCCGCAGGCGCGCCGCGCCACGATCTCCAGCAGCGACGCCGCGTCCATTGCCTCGTCCATGAGGTCGCTCGGCAGAGCACGCGCTGTCCCCGTGACGCCCGCTGCGGCGCTCACCGCCTCCCGTCGGACGACGAGTCGCGTCGACAGGCCCGCGATGCCGTTTGACGTCCTCGTACCACAGCACGATCGCGAGGCACCCCGTCGCCCAGCGCGTGCGCGCGCGCCGCGGCGCGAGCAGACCCAGCGCCATGCGCGCGGCGATCGGCACGAGTTCGCCGAGCGCGCGCAGCGTGCCGATCCTCGCGACGAGGCGGTGCGAGGCGACGAGCGGACGCGTCGCGCCGTCGAGCGCGCAGGGGAACGCGAAGACGAAGCGCACCTCGACGAGGTAGAAGGCCGCGACGGCCGGGACCAGCGCGATCGACGGTGCGAGCGCGGAGCCGCCGCTCGTCGGCGCGGCGCCCTGGATCCACGGCAGGAGGGCGAGGGACGCCGCGGCGAGCGCGGTGACGCTCGCCGCTGCGTACTTCACGAGACCGAGCGCGACGAAGTCGGCGACGCCGTCGGGGCGTTCGCCGCGCAGGTGCGTGAGCGCGTCGCGCATCCACTCCGCGCCCGCGTCGAAGGCTCGCGCCACGGGGACCTCCGACGCCGCGGTGCCGAGGCCGGCCGCGTCGGTCGCGACGAGCGCCGCCGCGCGCGACCACAGGCTCACCGCGTCGCGCACCAGTGCCACCAGGCGAGCCACGCCGCCGCGTTGCCGAGCACGAGCCCGCGGTGGAGCAGCGTCTCGTAGCGCGAACAGCGCCCGTGGAAGCGCCGCTCGTCGTGCACGATCGCGACGGTCGTCGCCGCAGCGAGGACGACGGCCGCGACGAGGAGCGGCCACGGACGGTGCGAGACGCTCGCGACCGACATCACGGCGAAGAGGGGAGCGCCGCCGCCCACGAGGGCGACGGCTTCGACCTTCTGTTCGGCGCGCGGCACGCGGCGCCTGCCCGCGCGGTGGTAGCGCCAGTCGAGGATGCCGCACGCCGTCGCGAGCGTGCCGCAGGCCGCGACGACGAAGAGCTCTGCCGGGAGCTCGGACGCGTGCTCGAGGAACTCGAACCCGGGGCGTCCCGCGACGATCGCGAGCCCGATCGCGAAGAGCGCACCGGGCGCGAGCACCGCGACGAGGTTCAGCGCGCCGACGCCGTCGCGACGCCGCTCTCTCCTTCGTCCTTCCACGGTCGGCCAAGGTAGGCCTCTCGCGGCCGAGCCTTGACGCGAAGTTGACGCTCCCCGTCGCTGGACGCGGATCGGGTCGGAGCGACACTGGTCGCGGAGGATCCCGCATGGAACCCTGGTCCGTCGTCCGCCCCTCGCTCGGTTCACTCGTCGAGCGCCGCTACGGTCGGCGCGGACTCCTGCTCGGCGCGGCGTCCGCGCTCCCGATGCTCGCGGCGTGTCGCGGACCGCGAGGCGCGCGCCGAACGGGCGCCACGCGCTTCGCACCGGTGCCGCCCTCGAGCGGCGACGACGTCGTCGTGCCGGAGGGACACGTCGCCGAGGTGCTGCTCTCCTGGGGCGACCCGCTGGTCGCCGGCGCACCGCCATTCGATCCCGCCGCGCAGAGCGCCGCGCGCCAACGACTCCAGTTCGGCTTCAACTGCGACTGGAACGGGTTCCTGCCGCTCGTCGGGCGCTCCTCCGAGGAGGGGCTGCTGTGCGTCAACCACGAGTCGGTGAGCCCCGGGGAGATGTTCGGGGGCGACGCGAGCGGCGACGAGGCGCGCGAGCGCTTCGAGATCCAGCTCGCTGCACACGGCATGTCGATCGCCCACGTCGTGCGCGACCGCGAGGGGATCTACCGGGTGCGCGTCGGTGCGCCGCTCGCGCGCCGCGTCACCGGTGAGACACCGATGCGCTTCGACGGGCCGGCCGCCGGCTCGGACCTCCTGGGCACGAGCGGCGACCCGAGCGGGAGGCGCCCCGTGGGCATGCTCGGGAACTGCGGCGGGGGACGCACGCCGTGGGGCACCGTGCTCACCTGCGAGGAGAACTTCGACGAGTACTTCGCGAACGTCGACGCGGCGCCGGACGCGGAGTTCCGCGCGGCGCTGCGGCGCTACGACGTGAAGAACGCGAGCGTCTACGGCTTCGAGGCCTTCGACCCGCGCTTCGACGTCGCGCGCGAGCCGAACGAACCGCACCGCTTCGGCTGGGTCGTCGAGATCGACCCCTTCGACCCGTCGACGTCCCCCGTGAAGCACACCGCGCTCGGACGCGTGAAGCACGAGGCTGCCGCCACCACGCTCGCGAAGGACGGGCGCGCGGTCGTCTACACGGCCGACGACGAGGAGTTCGAGTACGTCTACAAGTTCACGAGCGATCGCGTGTACCGACCCGACGATCGCGCGGCGAACCGAGCGTTGCTCGCGAGCGGCACGCTCCACGTCGCCGTGTTCGAGGCGGACGGCACGGGCCGTTGGGTGCCGCTCGTCCCGGTCGGACCGCTCGCGGACTGGTCGCCGGCGCGCATCGCCGTGCACACGCGCGCTGCGGCGGACCTCGTCGGCGCGACGCCGATGGACCGACCGGAGGACTTCGAGGTCGGCCCCGGGGGGCGCGCGTACGTGTGCCTCACCAAGAACACGAAGCGCGAGAACGGCGACGGCGCGGCGAACCCGCGCGCACGCAACGCGTCGGGTCACGTCGTCGAGATCGAGGAGGACGGCGGCGACCCCGGGTCGACGCGCTTCCGTTGGAACGTCCTCGCGCTCTTCGGCGATCCGGCGGTCGACGCGTCGGTGAGCTGGGCGGGGTGCGACGGTGC
Source organism: Planctomycetota bacterium (assembly GCA_041398665.1). Classification (GTDB taxonomy): domain Bacteria; phylum Planctomycetota; class UBA1135; order UBA1135; genus Rohdeia. The sequence goes on from JAWKUH010000041.1 coordinate 8,934, forward strand.
GGCGCCGGTCGCCGCGGCGTGTCCCGACAACGTCGCGGTCGACCGCAGCGGCGACCTGTGGATCGCGACCGACGGTCAGCCCTCGGCGATCGGCACGAACGACGCGCTGTGGTTCGTGCCGTCGTCGGGCGAGGAGCGCGGCGTGCCGCGGCGCTTCCTCACCGGACCGATCGGTGCGGAGATCACCGGGCCCGAGTTCGCTCCCGACGAGCGGACGCTGTTCCTCAGCATCCAGCACCCCGGCGAGGGCGGGGGGCTCGCGACACCGACGAGCTCGTGGCCGCACGACGGCACGGGCGTCCCGCGGCCGAGCGTCGTGACGGTCCGCCGACGCGACGGCGAGCGGCTGACCTGATCGGCGAGGCTCGCTCCGCCGCGACGCGGGTCGCGCTCGCCGCGGGCGTGCCGACGGCGCCTCCTCGGGCGGAGCGGCCGGGCGCGCCTCACGTTCCGATCGATCGGCGTGCCCGGCCGCGCACCGGATGGGATCATCCCGCGATGCTCCTCCGCGCACCTTCGGTCCACGTCGCCGTCCTCCTCGTGCTCGGCGCGTCGCCGTCGGCGAGCCCGGCGTCCGCGACGGACGAGCGACCGCCCAACGTCCTCGTCGTGTTCGTCGACGACCTCGGTCTCGGCGACCTCGGCTGCTACGGCGCTCCGTCCTCCGAGGACGGCGGCTACGACACGCCGGCGATCGACGCGCTCGCCGCGAGCGGCGTGCGCTTCACCGACTTCTACGTGTCCCAGCCGGTCTGCTCGGCCTCGCGCGCGTCGCTGCTCACCGGCTGCTACGCGAACCGCATCGGCATCGCGGGTGCGCTCGGCCCGCGCTCTGGTACCGGCATCGCGGCGGAGGAGACGACGCTCGCGGAACTGTGTCGCAGCCGCGGCTACGTCACGGCCTGCTTCGGGAAGTGGCACCTCGGGCACCGCGCGGAGTTCCTCCCGACACGGCACGGCTTCGACGAGTTCCACGGGATCCCGTACTCGCACGACATGTGGCCGGAGCACCCCGAGGATCTCGTGTCCTACCCGCCGCTGCCGTTGTTCGATGGCGAGGAGGTGGTGGAGCGCGGACCGGACCCGAGCACGTTCACGCACGACTTCACGCGTCGAGCCGTCGCGTTCGTGGAGCGCGCGGCGGAGGAGGAGCGGCCGTTCCTCTGCTACCTCGCGCACCCGCTGCCGCACGTGCCGCTGTTCGCTTCGGAGGCGTTCCGCGGCACGTCGCCGCGCGGCGTCTTCGGCGACGTGCTGCAGGAGCTCGACCGCTCGGTCGCGGAACTCGTCGACGCGCTGGAGCGCACGGGTCAGCGCGAGAACACGCTGGTGCTGTTCGCGAGCGACAACGGACCGTGGCTCTCGTACGGCGACCACGCGGGCGGCACGGCGGGGCTGCGCGAGGGCAAGGGCACGACCTTCGAGGGCGGCGTGCGCGTGCCGGCGATCGCGAGCTGGCCCGGGACGATCCCCGCGGGGCGCGTGCAGCACGAACCCCTGATGACGATCGACGTCCTGCCGACGGTGGCGCGCGTCGTCGGCGCGGAGCTCCCGCGGCTCCCGATCGACGGTCGCGACGCGTGGCCGCTGTTCGTGTGCGAGGAGGGCGCGCGATCGCCGCACGACGCGTACTTCTTCTGGTACGGCGACGGATCGCTCGAAGCGGTGCGGAGCGGTCGGTACAAGCTGCACCTCGCGCACGGCTACCGCACGATGCGCGGACGCGAGCCGGGTCGCGGCGGCTTCCCCGGGAGCTACGACGACTCCGTTCGCACGGGCGTCGCGCTCTTCGACCTCGTCGAGGACCCCGGCGAGACGGCGGACCTCGCGAAGGAGCTCCCGGAGGTCGTGGCGGAGCTGCGCGCCCTCGCCGACGGAGCGAAGGCGGAACTCGGCGACCGCGCGAGCGGCGTGCGCGGCAGCGGCGTGCGCGAACCGGGTCGCGCCGACCCGCCGGCCGCGGTGCCGGCGACCCGCGTCGAGCTGCTCCAGGAACTCGGGCGGCTCCGGACCGTCGAGGACGTCGAGCGCCGCGAGTCCGAGTTCGACGCGCTCTGGGACGCGCTCGTCATGGAACGGCGCATCCCGTACGTCGAGGGCGACGAGGCGCTGTTCCTCCGCCGCGGCGCCGCGACGAGCGTCGAACTCGTCCTCGACGGCGCACCTTCGCCGATCGCGATGACCGACATGACGCCGCTCGACCTGTTCGCGTTCGGCGTCGAACTCCGCGCCGACGTGGCGATGACCTACCGCTTCCGCGTCGACGGCGAGGAACCGGGCGCCGATCCCGAGAACCCCTACGGGACGCGCACGCGACGCGGCGATCCCGCCTCGATCGTGCGCATGCCGGACCACGTGATCGATCCCCTGGTCCCGCGCAGGTCCTTCGTCGACCCGCCGCGACTCGTCGGCGAGGGCGCGGCGCGCGTGGGGACGGAGGAGTTCGGACTGCCGTGGTCGCACCGCGAGGTGGGGGACCTCGGCGACGGGGCCGAGCGCGGGGCGCTCTACCTGCTCCTGGGTCCGCGCGTCGCGCGAGCGACCTCCTCGGCGCTGCTCGACACCGTCGCGAACCTCGTCGCCGCCGGGCGCGTGCCTGCGCTCGACGTCGTCGTGGTCGGCGGCGGCTCGGGTCCGGGACGAGGTGCCGCGGTGTACTCCGACGCGACGCGCCTGCAGCTCCTGCGCTCGGTCGTCGACGCGGTCGAGGGCGAGGGTCGCGTGGACCCTGCGTCGCGCGTCGTCGTCGCGATCGAGGACTGGACCGGCTTCGACGCCCTGACCGAGTCGGACGGCGTGTTCGGCGCGGCGGTGCTGCTCGAGCTCGACGCCGACGGTGCGACCGAGGAGCGGGCGGGACGCGCGCGCGGTGTGCGCGACGACGTCCGCGCGTGGGTCTCGGCCTCGCCGTTCACGCGCGACGGGGTCGATGGCTTCGAGCGCGTCCGCGAGTTGCTGCGCGAGCTCGACGTGCCGCACGGCTTCTCGGCGGAGTCGAACTTCCCCGGGCCGTACCTCCAGGCGACGACGCTCGTGAACGCCCTCCCGTACGCGTTCCGCAGGTGAGCCCCGCGGGTCAGCGCTGGAAGATCGGGAGCTGTCCGTCGGGCAGCGCGAGCACGAGGCAGTTCACGGCGGTCGCGTAGCACGCGCCGTAGCGCGACTCCCCCCACGAACCGTCCTCGTTCTGGCTCGCGACGAGCCGCTGCAACTCGTCGGCGAACCACGCGTCGAACGTCGTGTGGTCGCGCAGTCCCCACAACGCGAGCGCGAGGTACAGACGCTCGTAGTGGGGGAAGTCGCCCTTGCCGGGCCAGTCGTCCTTCGCGAGCAGGCGCACGATCGCGTCGAGTCCCCGGTCCATCGCGGGGTCGTCGTAGTGCCCCGCGGCTTCGAGCGTCGCCAGCGCGGCGGCCGTGAGCGCGAGCGTCTTCTTGTCCGACCCGAGCGTGTACCGGAACATGCCGTCGTCGTCCTGCGAGCGCAGCACGTAGTCCTCGGCGCGCAGCACCACGTCGGCGTCGACGAGGACGCCGGCGTCGCGCGCCGCGCGCAGGGCCGACACGAGGCAGATCGTCACGCTGCCCTCGTGCTCGGTCTGCAGTCGCGGTTCGTACATCCAGCCGCCCTCGGCGCCCTGCGTGCGTTCGATGAGGTGGACCGCCGCTTCGAGCGACGCGCGCACCCGACCTCCGAGCCGACCGTTCGCCGACATCGCGTAGCCCTGTGCGAGGGCGAGCGTCGCGAAGCCGTGGCCGTGCATGCGGCCGATGCCGTCGCTGATGTAGCCGAAGCGCGGATCGTCCTCCTCGCGCACCGCGCGCGAGAGCAGGTACTCGAGCCCGCGCTGCACCCGTTCGCCGTGCGGACCGCGACCCGGGAGGTCGCCGCCGGCCATGAGCGCGAGCGACGCGAGCGACGTCACCGCGACGGGTGCGGAGAAGTCGCCCTGCGTGTCGTCCGTCGGCCAGGAGCCGTCCTCGAGACGCGACTCGCGCGTCGCCAGCCACGCCAGTCCGCGCGCGAGCGACTTCTCGAGCACCTCGCGCGGGTACGAGGGACGCGGACGGAGCTCGTCGAGTCGGACGGGCTCGTCGCGACCCTGCTGCCGTTCGGAGTCGTCGGCGCGCGACGGCGCGTCGCCGCGCGGCGCCTCGTCGAGCGCGTACGCGGTGACGACGCCGGCCCCGAGCGCCGAACCGAGCAGCAGGGCCGCGAGTCTCACGGTCGCTTCGACACGCGCTTGTAGTAGGAGTCGATCCACTCGCGGTACTGCGGCGGCATGTCGTCGCTCGCGCGGTTGGTGAAGATCTCCTGCGTCCGCGGCGGGAGTTCGCCCCACGCGCCGAAGCGGGCGTCGGCACCGGAGCGCTGACCGTCCTCGCGTCGCTCGCCGGGGCCCACGCGCTGTTGACCTTCGTCGTCGGAGCCCTGGTCGCCGTCGGGGTGCCGACCGTCTTGCGAGTCGCCGGACTCCTGGCTCTGCGATCCTTGCTCCTGGTCACCGCCCTGGTCGGGACCCTGCTGCTCCCCCTGGTCACGACCCTGTTGCTCGGCCGACGCCTGGTTCGGGTCGCCGTCGAGGCGTTCGCGGCTGCTGCGACCCTGGTTCTGTCGCGACGACGAGCTCTGCTGTTGCCGGCCGCTGTTCTGCCCGCTGCCGCTGCTCTGCTGCTGTTGTTGTTGCTGCTGCTGTTGTTGGCGACCCAGCTCCTCCGACAGGCGCAGCAGCTCGTCGATCTTCTCGACGGCTTCGCGACTGTTGTCGGACGCGTTCTGCACCCACTTCGCGACGCCGTCCGAGGCCTCGAAGCGGTCGACACCGCTGGCTTCGTACAGCATCGAGTCGACCTCGCGCAGGTGCTGCTCGACCTCTCCGAACAACTTGATCATGCGCTCTTGGATGTCGTCCTGCGGCGGGGCGCCGAAGTCCTTCATGATCGGTTCGTCCTGGCCCGCCTCCTGCGGTCGTGCCGCGGCGGCGGCGAACGGGACGAGGAGGAGCGCGGCGGTCGCCGCGAAGAGCGTTCGGCGCGGTGCGCCTCGGTGCGTGGTGCTCATCGTCCTTCGCCTCCCTGGTCCGCGCCGGGATCGGGGAGTCCGAGCCGCTCGCGGAACGTCGTGAAGAGTTTGGTCAGTCGTTCGTGCCTGGCCGCGAGGCGGCCGAGATCGTCGAGCAGGATCGGGTCCGGCGTGCTCGAACCGAGGTCGGGGTAGAGCAGGCGGAGCTGCTCGATCTGACCCTGCAGCTCGACCTCGAGCGTCCTGAGGAGCTTGAGCTCGGCGACGTCCGGGACGAGGCGCTGCTGCTGCTCGCCCTGCTGGTCCTGGTTCTCGTCCTGCTGCTCCTGGTCCTGCTGCTCCTCCTCGTTGCGCTCGTCCTGCCGGCGCTGCTGCTCGTCGCGCAGCGACTGGACGATCCACTCGAGGCGCTGCTCGACGTCGCGCTGCAGCGCCTGGACGCGGATGCCCGACTGGTAGCCGCCGTCCTCGTCCATGTCGCGACCCAGGACGGTGAGGTCGTCGTCGCACTGCGTGAGCATCTCGGCGACGACGATCGAGCCCTCCTCCGCGACCGCGTCGCGCACCGTCGCGACACGTTCGGCGAGCCCGAGCTCCTCCTTGGCGACGCGGCGCAGTCGCAGCCGGTCGGCGCGACCCGGCTCCTCGCCGGGCTCGCGTCGCGCGTCGACCTCGAGCGTCGCCGTCATCTGTTCGCGGTGCGCCTCGAGGATCGACAGCGTCTCCTCCTCGAGCTCGAACAGGAGCTCCTCCTGACGGAGCTGCTCGTAGCGGTCCTGCTCGTCGGCCAGTTCGCGCTCGGCGTTCTCGAGCGCGCGGCGCGCGTCCTCGGCCGCCTCCTCCGCCTCGCGCGCGCGACCCTCCTCGAGGGCCTCGCGCGCCTGCGCCGCCGACTCCTGCGCGCGTTCGAGGTTCTCCGGCGTGATCGCGTCCTCGCCCTCCTCGATCAGTGTCGCGAGGCGCAGGATCTCCTCCTCGATGCGCTGCTGCTCGGCGGCGAGGTCGGACATGTCGCGCGGCTGCGTCGCCTCGCTGTCCTCGAGCGCGGAGCGCGCGTCCTCGAGCTGGTCGACCGCGCGCTCCTGCTCCTGCGCCGCGGACGACGCACGACCCTGTTGCAGCGCTTCGGACGCGCGTTGCATCGACTCGCGAGCCTGTTCGAGCGAGCGCTGCGCGGCCTCGGAGCGCGGACCCTGTGCGGCGCCCTCCGTGAGCTGCTCGGCGAGGCGTTCCGCCGCGCGCTCGAGGTCCTGTTGGCGATCCGACTGTTCGGACGCACCCTGGTCCGAGGCGCTCCGCGCGAGCACCTCGCGCGCTCGTTCGAGCGCGCTCTCGAGCGACTGCTCGCCGGAGCGCGCGCGTTCCGCTGCGCTCTCGAAGTCGCGCGACTCCGTCGACGCACCGGCGGCGGCGAGTTCCTCCGCCGCGCGCTCCAGTTCCTCGGCGACCTCGGGGGCGGTGTCGGTGCGCTCGCTCGCCGTCCGCGCGGCGTCGGCGAGTTCGCGCGCGGACTCCGCCTGCTGCGCCTGGCTGCGCGCGAGCGAGCGTTCGAGCCGGTCGAGCTCGGCCACGGACTCCTGGAGCGCGCCGAGCGCACGGTCGTTGTCGCGGCGCTCGTCCGCGGCGCTCCGTCGGTCGGCGCCGCGTTCGGTGCTCGGGTCGGACGACGGCGCGCCCTCCCGCGACGCCGCGCGTTCGTTCGCGGCCCGAGCGGCGTCGAGCCGCTCCGCGAGTTCGCGTGCGACGTCGGCGCCGAGCGCGTCCGGGCTCTCCTGAGCGAATTCCGTCGCGTCGTTCGCGCGCTCCTGGGCGGCGCGCGCCGACTCGCGCAGTCGCCGGGCCTCCTCGCGCAGCGCGTCGGCGCTCTCGCGTGCGGACCGAGCGACGGCGGACTCCTCGCCGGCCTTCGCGTCGCGCGCCTCGTCCGCCGCGGCGTCGAGCGCCTCCGCGCTGCGGCGCGAAGCCTCGGCGTCGGCCTCGCGGGCCGCCGTGCGCTGCGCGTCGCGGGCGCGCGTCGCTCGGTCGGCGAGGTCCTGTGCCGCGCGGCTCGTCGAACCGGAACCGTCCTCGAGCGACGTCGCCGCCTTCTCGAGGTCCTTGGCCGCGTCCTCGAGACGCGACGCCGCGGACAGGTCCTCGGCCGCGTCCGCTAGCTCGCTCGCCGCGCGGTGCAGGTCGTCGAGCGCGCCGCGATCGAGTCGTTCGAGCAGCTCGCGGTCGACCGACTGGTCGCGCGCGAGTCGCGCGAGCTCGCTCTCGATCCACGACCACTCGACCGAGCCGCTCGCGCGCGCGGCTCGCTGCGCGTCCTCCGCCAGCCGGCGCTGTTCGTCGGCGAGACGTCCGAGCTCGCGCTCGTTCGCGAGCCGTTCCTCGCTCTTCGCGCGTTCGTGCGCCTCCGCCGCACCGTCCTCGATCTCGCGCTCGCGCCCGGCGAGCTGCGCGAGCATCTCGCGCATCTTCCGGAGCGTCTCGAGGCGCTCCTCGAGGTTCTCGACCTTGCGTTGGTCGAGCAGGATGTCGAGCAGGCGCTCGAGCCTCGACACGGCACGCGCCTGTTCCTCGAGCGCGCGTGCCATCTGTCCGTTCTGCAGCGCGTCGGCCGAGGCGTCGAGCCGCTCCTCGAGCGTGCGCGCCTGTTCGTCGCGGACGTTCAGGTCGTCGAGCGCCTCGCGCAGGAGGTCGGCGGTGCGCGACTTGCCCTCGCTGTCCAGACGGTCGAGCAGGACCTGCATGGTCGTCCGCAGACGTTGGAGCTGCCGACCGAGGAGCTGTTGCTCCTCGCGGATCGTCGCGAGTTCGCGCTCGCCGCCGACCGCCGGCTCGTCCTGCTGCATCGCGTTCGTGACTCCGATCGCGAGCAGGAAGGCGGCGAGCGGCGCGACGACGCGCCGACCCGCGGCTCCCATCCGTTTCGTTCGATCCTTCATGTCCATCTCCTAGCGGTCCGACGCGAAGCGCTTCGTCCGTTCCGAGAGCGCCTTCTGGCGTTCGAGGAGGTCGCGCGTGAGCGTCAGCACCGACTGGTAGTTGTCCCACTCCGAGAGGCGTTCCAGCAGCTTCTCGACGAGCTCGAGCGCCTCGGTGTGCGCGCTCGACGCCGCGATCAGCCCCTCGAGCAGTTCGTTCGCGTCCTGGGCCGACGTGGCGGCGTCGAGGGCCGACGCGCTCCGCTCGAGCGGGCCGTCGACGAGGTCGAGGCCGAGCGCCGCGATCGAGACGAGGTGCGAACCGAAGCCCTCGGTCGCGAGCGGCGAACGCGCCTGCGCGGCGACGAGCTTGCGCCACGGTTCGGCCTCGAAGCTGCGGCTGCGCTGTCCCGCGAACTCGCGGTCGAGGGCCTCGAGCAGCCCGCCCGCCTTGTCGTCGAGTCGTGCGTAGAGCACGAGTTCGCACACGCCCGTGAGCTCGCGGAGCAGTGCCTGTCCGTCCGACTGCGTGCGGCGGGCCGAGGCGAGCATGGTGCGCAGACCCGAGGCCTCCTCGCCGGTCGAGACGCCCGCGGCGTCGACGATGTCGGCGAGCTCCTCGATGCGCCGGCGCGAGTCGAGGACGCGCTCCGAGAGTCGCGAGGCCTGGACGCGCGCCTTCGCGAGGCGGTCCTTCACGCGTCGCAGCAGCTCGTCGCCTCCGAGAACGCGCACGCGCAGCGACGTGTCGCGTCCCTCCTGCGGCGGTTCGGCGGTGTCGTAGGCGAGGAACTCGATCGCGAGCTGGGACCCTTCGCCCTCGCCCGACGCGAGGCAGTCCGCGACGTCGAGTCGCACCGTCGCGGACCACTCCGTCGAGACGGCGTCGGAGATCGGCGAGGGTTCGAGCTCGCCCTGCCGGACGACCGGCCCGTCGGTGCCGTTGCGGACGACGTAGGCGACGCGCGACAGCCCGAAGTCGTCGCGCAGCGTGAGCACGGCGCGGACGACGCCGACCGCGGACGTCTCGACGTCGCTGCGCGTCGGCACGAGCCGCACGATCTCCGGAGCGCGGTCCTCGACGACGTCGAGGGCGAACAGTCCGGGGTCGGGGCTCGAGAGGCCGCGATCGTCGGTGAGTTCGAAGCGCAGGCGCAGGCTCTCGTCGAGGACGAGTTCGTGGAAGAGCACGGGAGCGTCGCCGAGCGTCGCCACGAGGTCGTCCGGCGGTGCGACGCGCTCCGGTTCGAGCGAGCGGTCGGTGGGGAGGAGCTGCAGCACGGCCCCGGCGTCCGTCGGTCGCGTCGCGGCGTAGATCCGGACCACCGACCCGCGCAGGGCCGTGGTGCCCGTGTTCACGACGCGCCGCGTCTCGAGCCCGGTGTAGGGCGGCGGCACGACCTCGAGGACGAGCGAGGCGAGGTCGGGCGGGTCGACGACCACGATGCGCGCGCTGGGACTCCCGTCGCGATCGTCGCCGCCGCGCACCACGAAGCGGTCCGAGGCCGTGACGGAGCGGAGCACCGCGCGGAAGACGCCGTTGCGGTCGGGGAGCAGCACCTGCGGCAGCGCGTCCTCGCCGCGGATCTCGACGGTGCGCGGGACCTCGCCCTCGGCGTGCACCGCGAGCGCCACGTCGCCGCCGCGCGGCACGGTGAGCACGAAGTCCTCGCCGTCCTGCTCGACGACCGCGCCGGACACGACCTCGAGCGACAGGTAGGTGCGCTGCGGCCACGGCGTCGCGCCGCCGAGGAAGCGAGCGAGGAACTCGTCGGCGAGCGGCGAGACGAGGAGCGGGACGGCCGCCGCCGCCGCGACGAGGAACCCCGAACCGAAGCGGCGCGCGGGGCCGCGCGCGTCGACGAGGGCGCGCACGTCGACCGAGGCAGCGAGCGCCTCGGCGCGGCGCAGCACGCTGCCGCGCATGTCGCGCTCGAGCTCGCTCGTCCCGCCGCCGTCCGACTGGAACTGCACGGCGCTCACCAGGAGGTCCTCGCCGTGCTCGGCACCGCGTTCGGCGACGACCGCCAGCGCAGCGTCGTCGGGCACGCCTCGCAGTCCGCGGACGAGGCGCCGGAGCACGGTGACGGAGATCGTCGCGAGCAGTCCGACGAACAGCACGACGCGGACGGCCCGCGGGAGGTCGAGGCTCCAGTCGAGAAGGAACGAGAGCCCGACCCACGCGCCGACGACGAGCAGCAACCGACCCGTCGCGTCGACGAGCGTCGCGCGGACGAGGCGTGCGCGCAGGTCGCGCAGGAGCGCCGCGAGCCGCGGCGTGAGGTCGAGTCCCTTCGAGGTCACGTCAGCGTTGGAAGATCGGGAGGTAGCGGTAGGGGATCTCGAGGATCAGGCAGGCCATGGCGGTCCCGAACGCGTCGCCCGGACCGATCTCGTTGGGCCAGCTCCCGTCCTCGTTCTGCATCGAGAGGAGCAGTTCGCGGAGCGGCTCGAAGTACGGCTTCCAGTAGTTGATGCCGCCGTTGGTCCCGGCCGTGTACATCGCCTGGACACCGTAGTAGTGGCCGTACCAGAAGAAGTAGTGACCGCGGTGCCGGCCGCGACCGCTGCCGTAGGAGCGGTTGAAGTCGTCCTCCTCGTGCACGAGGAAGTCGAGCCCCTGACGGATGGCGTCGTCGGAGTAGATGCCGAGGCCGTGGAGGGCCGTGACGCCGGCGGCGGTGAGCGGGAACGACGAGCGCGACGACGAGCCCTTCTGGTAGTGGAAGGCACCGATGTCGTTCCAACGGTCGCGCCGTCCGAACGAGACGTCGCGCTCGGTGATGGCGGAGTCGATGACGTACTCCGCGGCGCGGTCGACGGTGCTCTTCGGGACGCGGATGCCGATGTTCCGGGCGGCGCGCAGCGCGAGCACCTGGCACACGACGATCGACATGTCCGACTCGGGGGCGAACGGCTCGTAGCGCCAGCCGCCCTCGGGGTTCTGCACGTCGACGATGAAGTCGACGGCCTTCTGCAGCACGCGCTTCACGTCCTCGCGCCGCGTCATGCCGTAGACCTCGGCGAGGAACAGCGTCGCGAACGCGTGGCTGTACATGCGCGTCCCGGAGCGCGTGATGTAGCCGTCGTCACCCGCGCACGAGAGCACGAACTCGAGGCCGCGCTCGACGACCGCGCCGTACTCACCACGACCCGGGAGGTTGCCGCCGGCGAGGAAAGCCATCAGCGCGAGCGACGTGACGCCGACGTGCCCGGTGTCCGCGTCGTAGTTGTAGCCGTCGTTCAGCTTGTAGCCGATCTTGGCCTCCCAGCTGCCGTCGGGCTGCTGACGCGCGGCGAGCCAGCGCAGTCCCGCCTGGATCGCGCGGACCTGCTCCGGCGTGATCTTCACGCTCTCGTACGCCGACTCGCGCTCCTGGTCGGGCGTGGGCGACGGTGTCGAGGTCTCCGCCGCGTTCGACGTCGCGGGAGCGGCGGGGGCGACCGAGCTCGCGAGGAGCGGTGCGCCCGCGGCGACGAGTCCGAGCAGCATCATCTTCATCTCCACACCTCGATGCGGTCCGGCGAGCGATCGCCGGTCAGGCACACGATCCACAGCGAGTCGCCGTAGCCGTGCATGCGGATCTCGTCGAAGGGTTCGAAGTCGTCGACGAGCATGCGACTCCTGACCTTGACTCCCGAGTCGAGGTCCATGAAGTCGATGTGCTGGGTGACGCGCCGGCTCCGCGAGTTCTGGGTGTTCTCCGAACTCCACATGAGCGCGACGACGTCCTTCGACACCGCGGGCAGCGCGCGGCCCTCGTCGAAGAGCCGGCCGTCGACGCGGATCGTCTGCGTCCACGATCGGCCGAGCGGCAGGGCGATCGCGCTGACGAGCGCTTCGCTGGACGAACTCGCGCGCCCGCCGACCTGCCTGAGCGTGAACAGGTACGGGGCGTCGAGCTGCGTCCACGTCCCGCGCCGGACGCCCGCGGGGAGTTCGTCGGAGTCGAGCGTCTCGATCTCGCGGACGCCGCCGAGGCGGGGCTCGATCTCGAGCAGCCGCGAGGTGCGGCGCTCGTCGAGGCCCGACTCGCCGACCAACGCGTAGAGCGAACCTCCGTTCTCGACGACCGCGAAGAGGCCGGGTCGCCGGTAGTCGGTTCCGAGCTCGCGGTGGTAGGCGTGGGCGCCGGTCCGCACGTCGTACGCGTCGACGACGGCACCGCTGAAGTCGGGCACGACGAGGCGCCCGCGCCGCACGCCGATGCGGTCGCGGTCGAGGACGTCGAGCCGCGGCTCGATCTCGAACTCGATCCTCTCGCCGCCGGAGAAGAGGTCGACCGAGACGACGCGCGAGGGCGTGTCCATCGCCTGCGAGACGAACAGCGCTCGACCCTCGGCGACGACCGGGGCGAGCCAGCGCGAGTCGTCCTGCAGCGGGATCTGCCACAGCACGCGCCCGGTGACGAGCTCGATCGCGACGGCGAACTTCGGACTCGAGGTCGGGTCCACGACGGCGACCGCGAGACCCTCGCCGACCGTGAAACGGTCGACGATGTCGATATCGAAGCTCCGCGAGGACGAGGGCGGCGCTCCGGCCACTCCCAACGTAGACGGCCGTCGTTCGGGTCGAACGCCGAGAGTCGCGCTGCGTTGAGGAACACGATCGCCTCCGGCGACAGCGCGCGACGGTTGTCCGAGGGCACGCCGCTCGCCGCGGAGAACGGCGTCGTCCGCGACGTGAGGTCGCCGCTGACGCCGATGCGTTCGAGCTGTCCGCGCCGCACGAGGACGTACTCCGGGTCGACCGCCTCGGGTGCGGTGGACGGGGCGAGGCCGAGGAGGTCGAGCGGTCCCTCGAGCATGCGGTCGAGCTTGACCGTCTCGTCGAACGACGCCGGCGGGGGCACGGGCTCGGACGGACTGCGCAGCGCGGGCACGATCTGTTCGGCGGTGAGTCCGCGCAGGGAGTCGCGCGACGCCGTCCATCGCGGGTCGCGTCGCGCGATCTCGTCGAGCAGCCCGCGCGCGAGCGAACCGTTGCCCGCGGCGTCCGCGAGCAGCGCGAGCCCGCACATGCGCTCCAGGTTCGTCGCGGCACCGGCCGCGACCGCACGCCGCGTCCTGTCGACGGCGTCGGCGAGGTCGCCGCGTTCGAGCGCCCAGTCCACGGCGACGTCGAGCGCCTCGCGCGCGACCTCGGAGAAGGGGTAGCGGCGCACGATCACGTCGATCGCGTCGGTGTCGCGCGACTCGCGCGCCTCGTCGAAGGCCTTGCGCGCGAGCGCTTCGAACGGTGCGTAGGCGTCCGGAGCCTCGAGCAGGTTCGTCGAGATCGAGTGCGTGATCGGCTCGCGCGCCGGTCGACCGTCGATCGCGACGTCGCCGTGGTCCTCGAGAGCCGCCTGCCAGGCCGCAACGGCGGCAGCGGGTCCGTCGCGACGCTCGGCGACGAACGCGCGCTGCACCGCGACCCACGTCCCGGCCGGTACGCCGGTCCGCGGCTCGCGCGGGTCGACCCAGCGGCACCAGTCGATGTCGACGGCGAGCGTGCCCGGCCCGACCTCGGCGTTCGGCGCGCGCGACTCGATCGCGTCCAGCACGGCGAGCCACGCGTCGTCGCCGCGCGGGCGTTCGATCTCGCCGAGCGCGAGCAAGAGCGCCAGCGCGTCGTCCGCGGTCCAGGCCTCGCGCGCCGCGTCGCGCAGCAGTCGTGCGGCATCCTCGGTCCGACCGAGCCCGGCCATGCGCTCCGCCTCGAGCCGCACCGAAGCGGTGTGGAGGGAGCGCAGCGACACGTCGCGCCCGAGGACGGGCTCGGTGATCTCGCGCAGGCGCGCGTGCTGTTCCAGCGCGAGCTCGAGGTCGCCGGACTGCGCGGCGACGTCCGCGCGCCGCGCGAGCAGCCGTGCGTAGGTCTCGATCGCGACGACGTCGCCCGGGTCGCGGCGCAGCCGTTCGAGCGTGCGCTGTTCGAGCACCTCGATGTCGAGGAAGCCGTGCACGCTGTCGCCGCGCACCGTGACGAGCGCGCCCGCACCGAACGCGAGGTTGCCCTGTTCGCCGCCGTGCCAGTCGATGCCCTCGTCCTCGAGCAGTCGACCCTGGTGGTCGAACACGACGAGCCCGACCGCCGTCGGCACGAGGATGCGGTCGGACGTGAGGACCGCGCGCGGGCCCGGCGTCCGGTCGCGCGGGTCGAGCACGAAGTCCGGCAGTCGGACGAGCTGGCGGTCGAAGAAGTACTCGCCCTCGGAAGAGATCGCGGCGATGCGCGTGTCGCACAGGAACACGTCGCCGTCGGCGGCGCCGATCATGAGGTCGATCGTCTCGCCCGCCCGCTCGTAGCGGTCGCGCAGGCGCCCCTCGCTCTGCGACCACAGCACGCGTCCCGACGCGAGGTCGACGACGAGGAGATCCTCGCAGTCCGTCGGGGTCGCGAAGACCTTCCCGTCGACGACGACGGGTGCGCTGTTGCGCCAGTAGCGGTTCCGGTCGTCGTTGCGCCACAGTCCGCGCGTGCGCGGGAGCGGGATCGGTTCGTAGACCGCCTGCCAGTTGCAGCTCCCGGTGCGCGCGTCGAGCGACGCGACGGAGCCGAGCTGGCTGCACACCACGAGGTCGTCGCCCGCGAGCACGAGCGGTGCCGCCCAGAACTCCTGTTCGTGGCGGTTGAACATGTTGAGCGCGCGCTGACCGCTGACGACGCGCGAGCTCCACACGAGCGTCCCGTCGAACAGGTCGATGCAGAGGACGCGCAGCTCGATGCGGCCCTCGACCCGCGCGCAGGGCACGTACACGCGGCCGTCCGCGACGAGGGGCGGACCGGCGACCGCGAAGTTCTCGGCGAGCGGGCACACGCCGCTGCCCGGTGCATGGTCCCAGAGCGGTTCGCCGGACGCTGCGTCGTACGCGAACAGTCGGCGCTCGGGGATGCGGCTCGTGACCTTGATGCCCTGGTAGACGTAGCTGCCGTGCGACGAGAGCGGGATCTGGTGCGAGGCGACGGCGACGCCCTGCGAGATCGCGGGCACGACGTACGCGTCGAGGTGGTCGATGGCCTCGTAGAAGTCGCTGCGCTCGTTGCGGTCGAGCTGCGACCAGCCCGCGGGCTCGTCGCTGCGCCAGATCTCCTCGCCCGCGAGCAGGTCGATGCAGAGGAGCTGGAGCGACGTGTCGACGTAGAGCCGTTCGCCCTCGACGACACCCTGCAGCGCCCATGCCGCCACCGAGGGGAAGTTCCGCGAGAAGGGCCCGTCGGGCAACGCGAACTCGAAGCCCTGCACCGGACCGCGCGGGATGCGTCGCGCGTCGACCTCCTCGAGCGACGGAGCCGTCGCGAACGACAGCGCCTCGGTCCTCGCGGTGAGCGCGCGACCGAAGGCGCGGGCGAACTCGGTGTCGGTGGAGCGGAACTCCGCGGCGCGCTCCAGCGAGCGGAGCGCCTCGTCGACGCGTCCTCCCGCGCGGTCGAGGTCGGAGACGGCGAGCCACGCGCGCGCGGCGATCGGGCTCAGCGGTCGGCGCCGCGCGAGTTCGACCAGCGCCTCTCCGTCGCCCGCGGCGACGGCCCGCGCGAGGTCCGTGCCCGCGCGCCCCTCGCACCACGCGTCCCACTCCGTGCGGTCGGCGTCGTCGAGTTCGAGGAGGCGCGCGCGCACCCAGGGCTCGACGCCCTGGTGGTAGGTGAACTGGCTCGCGCCGTCCGCGCCGAGGTCGGGCGGCAGGACCTCCGCGCCGTGGTCCGCGAGGAGGTCGTCGAAGGCGGCGAAGGCCGTCTTCGGACGCTTCGCCGCGAGGGCGGCCAGGGCGCGCCGCGCGAGCCCCTCGGCCTCGCGGCTCGCGTTGAGCGAGAAGAGCTGCGGCGCGCGCTCGTCGTCGCCCTGCGGGAACGGCTCCTGCGCCCGCGCTTCGACGCGCGGCGCGGCCGCGAGGGCCGTGAGGAGCAGGAGCGTTCGGGCGGACACCATGGAATTCTAGTGGGCTCGCGCGGCCGGGGTGCGGCCGCGCCAGCGGGAGGTCCGGGCGGCGGGCCGGAGCCCGCGCAGGGCTCCGAGCGTGCCGTCAGACCAGTTCGACACGTTTGCGGAGGAGCCACTCCGCGGCGAGCACGGCGAGCGCGGCGAGCAGCACGCCCAGGCGGTCCCAGGCGTCCTCCAGCGTGGAACTCATCGGCTCGCGGCGCTCCGCACCCTCCGGGAAGGCCTGGAGGACGTCGCCGAAGCGGCCCAGTTCCACCGACGTGCCGCCCGAGATCTGCGCCATCGCCAGGCAGCGCGCGGGATCGGGCGTCGGGTCCTGGTTCTCCTTGGAGGGCAGGACGACCTCGAACGAGACCGTCGAGGCGCGGCGGCCGTCGAGCTCCACGAAGGCCCCGTAGGACCCCGGGCGGTCGACCTCCAGCTCTCCCGTGTAGGTCCCGGGCCGACCGTCCTCGGCGGGCAGGACGAGCGTGCGGGTCGCGCCGTCCGGACCCTCGACCTCGACGCGCACCTCCGGCTCGTCGCTCGGCAGCCAGTCCGGGCCGAGCAGGCGCACCTCGAGCGGCACGGCCTCGTCGAGGTCGTAGCGCGAGCGCGGCGTCTCGAGGCGCACGCGGCGGTCGCCCGAGCGCAGCCGACCCAGCGAGAGCCAGCGGATCGCGCCCTTCCAGAAGCGCTCGAAGTAGCGCGGACCGAAGTCCCACTGCCAGCGCCAGGTCGAGTCGAACGCGAGGAACATCGTGCGTCCCTGCGGGTAGTAGCCCGTGACGAGCAGCGGACGTCTTCCGTAGCGGTTCTCCGCCGTGGGGTGGCGCAGCAGGACGTCCGCCGACGTCTTCGCGCGCGCGACCGGCGAGAACCAGTACTGGCCCTGCAGTCCGTCCGCGTCCTCCCACAGCCTGCGGTTCACGTCGGGGTCGGGGTGCAGACGCACGATCTCGTGCGGCACCGCGGCGTTCTCGAGCACGGGTCGGAACGCGTTCGTCGTGTCCTGCTCGAAGAACAGGTCCTCGCTCGGGTCGACGATGACCGGCAGGAGGTCCTCGAGCGGCGTGCCGAGGTACGCGCGCGGGTCGTCCTGCTCGCCGGCCTGGAACAGCACGCCGCCGCCGGCCTCGACGAAGCTCACGAGCGCGTCGACGAAGGCCTCGCCCTCGCGCGGGTCGTCGAACAGGCGGTACGGGTTGACGTCGCCGAGGATCACGACGTCGTAGTGGTCGAGCAGTTCCTCGCGCGTCGTCGGGAGGTGCTCGAGCGAGGGCAGACCGGGGCTCTTCTCCTGCGGGAAGCCCGGCGAGCTCTCCTGCAACCAGCCCTGGAACTCGATGTCCTTCTCGGCGCGCTTCAGGAGGTCGAGCGCGAGGCGGCGGTACTCCCAGCGCGGGTAGGCCTCGACGTAGAGCACGCGCACGCGCTCCGGCGACACGCGCACCTGCGCGCGCACGCGGTTGTCGTCGACGAGCGTCTCGCCGTCGAGCTGCGGGACGGTGATCTCGAAGCGGCGCTCGCCGGTGGCGGGGTCCGCGGGCCCGGGCGGCGCGACCAGCACGACGCGGCGGCCGCCGGCCTCGAGCTCCACGTCGCGCGAGTCGTGCAGCGTGCGATCGCCGCGCTCGTCGATCTCCTCGAGCAACACCTCGACGCGTTCACCGATGGCGCTGCCGCGACCCTGGACGCGCACGGCGAAGGAGATCTCGTCGCCCTCGAGCGCGCTCGCGGGCGACTCCACGAGTTCGAGCACCGCGTTCTTGAGCGGGCGCGTGTCGCCGATCACGACGCTGCAGACGGGCAGACCGGCCGTCGCCGCGCCGCGCGCCGCGTCGAGCGGGTCGATGCCGCCGTTCGAGCGTCCGTCGCCGAGGAGCAGCACGCCGACCGGGTTGCGGCCGCGGTGTCGCGCGAGCGCCGACGAGAGCGCGTCGCCCACGTGCGTCGCGTCGCCGCGCGCGTCGAGGTCGTCGAGTCCTTCGACGAGGCGCGTCTCGCGGTCGAACGCGAGCAGACGGACCTCGTAGCCGCGCTCGTCGAGCGTCTTCGCGAGGCCGCGCTCCCACACGGCGTGCGCGATCTCCGCGCGCGTCGCGTCGACGGGGAGCCCGAGGCGCCCGATCGCGGCGCGCGCCGCTTCGTCGTTCGCGTAGGCGTCCTCCCGTCGCATCGAGGCGGAGTCGTCGACGAGCACCAGCAGTTCGGGCGGGAGCACCTCCTCCTGCGACGTGACGAGGACGGGGCGCGCCAGGACGGCGGCGACGAGCAGGAACGCGACGAAGCGCAACCCCACGAGCAGCGAACGCATCGCCGTCGTGAACACCTCGGAGCGGTAGGACAGCCACGCGAGTCCGAACAGCGCGGGCAGCACGACGAGGATCACGACCCACGCCGGCGGGAGGTCGAGCCAGCGCAGTTCCGAGCTCGGCTCGGTGTCGACGAGTCCGAGGAGGGTCGCGTGGAGCGCGTTCAACGTGCCACCTCGTGCGCGGGGCGGCGCCGACGTCCGACGAGGGCGGCGAAGAGCGACTCGAGGACGAGCAGCACGAGCACGATCGCGGCGACGGGGCGCCACAACTCGCCGGAGTCCGTCCCTGCGGTGGCGACCTCGTCGCGCCGCTCCGTGGCCGGCACGAGCGCGCGGTGGACGGCAGCGAGGTCGGTCGGGAGGATCCGCGCGAGGGCTCCTTCGTCCGTGTCGAAGCGCACGGCGAAGTGCGCGACGACGTCGCCGTCGACCTCCGCGGCGTAGGCGCCGGGCCGTCCCGCGCGCTCGGCGAGGACGAGCGACCAACGACCGTCGGGCAGCTCCTGGGGTTGTGCGTCGACGGGACGGCGCGCACCGCTCGGCAACACCAGCGCCGGACGGCGCGGGAACCCGGCGGTCTCGACGACGATCGGTTCGCCGACGTCGAGGTCGTGCGGCGGATTCGAGTCGCGCGCGGCGTGCCGCATCCACTCGTGGGAGAGCGGGACGAGCGTCTTCGGCGACTCCGGGAGGCGGGTCCAGGCGGGGTCGATCGTCGTCGTCAGGAGGAAGACGCGTCCGCGTCCGAACGCGCGTTCGACGAGCAGCGGCGCGCCGCCGTCGTCGAGCGTCGCGAGGACGTGCGCGTCGGGGAGCGGTACGCAGCCGACGTACGCGAACACGGGCACCTCGACGAGGAGCCGTCGGAAGCGCTCGTCGGCGAAGAAGCGCAGCGCGGGGTGCGTCTCGTCGAAGGCCTCGACGCGCCAGTACTCGCGGCGACGGTCCGTGACCGAGCGCACGTCGAGCAGCCTCGCGGGCAGGAGGGCGCTGCCGTCGTCGGAGTAGAAGCGTTGGTCGTAGGAGGCCGGCGCGACGGAGTCGCCCATCGAGAAGACGAGCGCGCCGCCGCCGCGGACCCACTCCGTCAGGCGCTCGATCGTCCGCGTCGTCACCGAGCCGACGTTCGCGAGCCACAACACGTCGACATCGTCGAGGTCGACCTGACCGCTCTCGAGGATCGCGGGCAGCACGACGCGCGGCTCGAAAGGCGCGCGCTGATCGGCGCCGAGGCCGCTGTCCGACGGCGGCGCGAGCACGGCGGCGAGCAGGCCCACCTCGTCGAGCTCGAGCGCCTCGTCGCTCGGCGCGCCGTCGACGAGCACGACCCGCACGGGCGGCGAGACGACGGCGACGTGGACGCGTTCGTCGTCGATCTCGAGGCCGTCCGTCGCGATCGACGCGCGCAGGAGGTTCTCGCCCGCGCTCTGCCAACGGACCTGGAACACGACCTCGGCGCGCGCGCCGGGCGCGACGTCGACGGACCGGACGGGGAGACGTTCGCCCTCGACCTCGAGCGAGACGCGCAGGTCGGCGAGCGCCTCCACTCCGTGGTTCTCGATCGCGACCTCGACGCGCGACGGTGCGTCGATCGAGGGCTCGCTGCCGAGCACCGCGACCGCGACGACGCCGGCGTTCGGCGGCGACGGCGTCCCGGGACCCTGGTCGTCGACGAGCACGACGAAGCCGCGTTCCTCGACGCGGTCGAGCGCCTGTTCGAGCGCGGAGCGGCGCGGTCCCGTCGGCGCGGCGTCCTCGGTGGATTCGCCGTCGCTCGTGCCCGGCTCGTCGGGGCCCGCGGCCGGCACGGCGTCGGTGACGCCGCGCTCGAAGTTCCGCCGCTGGAGGTCGGTGACGAGTCGGATCTCGAAGCCGTCGCCCTCGGCGCCCCACTCGTCGGCGCACTCGAGCGCGAGCGCGAACGCTCCCGCGAGGTCCGAACCGGTGGGGGAGGGCTCGTCGATCGAGTCGAGCACCGCGCGCGCCTCGCGCACGGAACGGCTGCTCGCGACGCGCGGCGCGTCGTCCGCGATGACGAGTCGGACGCGGTCGCCCGCGGACTCGTCGAGATCGTCGAGGATCGTGCGCGCGCGTCCGAGCACACGGTCGAGCACGCGTCCCAGTCCCTCGCGATAGCCCGTCGACGCCGACGTGTCGACGACGAGCACGACGTCGCGACGGCTCTCCGTCAGTCCCGAGAGCAGCGAGTCGCCACCGACGAACGGGCGCGCGATCGCGATCGCGAGCAGCGCGACGGCGAGCATGCGCAGCAGCAGGAGCAGCAGGCTCTCGAGCTGCGTGCGCCGGCGCGTGCGCTGCAGCGCCGCGACGACGAAGCGCATCGCTCCGAACGGCACGGGGCGGTGCCGCCGGCGGTTCAGGATGTGGATGACGAGCGGCACCGCCGCGAGCAGCGCGCCCCACGCCAGCAGGGGATTGACGAACCCGTCGATCACCCCGAGATCTCCTCCGCGCGCGGCGACATCAGTGGTGTCGCCTCCGCGCCATGCGGCGGGTCAGGTACGCCGAGAGTGCGACGTCGAGTCCCGTGGTCGTCGTCATCGAGACGAAGTCGGCGCCGATCGCGCGACAGCCCGTGGTGAGCGCGTCCTGGTGGCGACCGAACTCCTCGACGTAGGCCTGCCGGATGCTCCGCGCGTCGACCTTCACCGCGTCGCCGGACTCGAGCGGGTCGAGCCTGAGGTGTCCGTCGAGCTCGAACGAGATCTCCTGCGGGTCGAGCACCTGCACGAGGATCGGCTCGTGTCCCGCGATGTGCAGACGACGCGCGCCGTCGAGGATCGTCTCGGGGTCGTCGAAGAAGTCGGAGATCACCACGACGATCCCGCGTCGGCGGAGCCGGTCCGCGAGCCCGACCATGAGGGCGCCGACGTTCGTGTCGGCGCGCGGTGCGAGCGCCTCGAGCTCGCGGAAGATCGAGAGCGTCTGCGGCGCGCCGCCGCCGGGCGGGAGTTCGCGCCGCGCCTTCGTGTCGAAGGTGACGAGTCCGACCCAGTCGCGCTTCTTGAGGACGAGGTACGCGAGCGCCGCCGCGCACCAGCGCGCGTAGTCGAGCTTCGTCCACGCCACCGAGCCGAAGCCCATCGACGCGCTCGTGTCGACGGCGACGTGGCACGAGAAGTTCGTCTCCTCGACGAACTCCTTCACGACGAGGCGACCCGTCTTCGCGAAGATGCGTTCGTCGATGAAGCGCGGGTCGTCGCCCGGGACGTACTCGCGGTGCTGCGCGAACTCGACCGAAGCCCCCTTGAGCGGCGAGCGGTGCGCGCCCGCCATGAAGCCCTCCACGACGGACCGCGCGACCAGCGACAGCTTGGACAGCTTGTCGAGGACCGCCGGATCGAGCGACGTGGTCGCGACGGGGTGCTTGCTCGCCAAGGATCAGCCCTTCGCGCGCGCTCTCGCGACGCCGCCCGCGGCGACGCCCTCGGGGTCCACCTCGGCGACGATGCGGTCGATCAGCACGTCGGACGTGATGCCCTCCGCCGAGGCCGCGAACGTCGTCACGATGCGGTGTCGCAGCACGGGCTTCAGCACGGCGCGCACGTCCTCGGTCGAGACGTGGTCGCGCCCCGCGATGGCCGCGTGCGCCTTCGCGCCGACGACGACGAACTGGCTCGCGCGCGGACCCGCGCCCCAGCTCACCCACTCCTGGAGGAACGGGAGCGGCGAGTCGCTGCGCACGCGCGTTCCGCGCGTCAGCGCGAGCACGTAGTCGAGCACGTGGTCGGCGACCGGGACCTCGCGCACCGCGCGCTGCAGTTCGAGCAGTTCCGCGTGCGTCAGCACGACGCTCGGTTCGCCCGCGAGGTTGCCGGTCGTGCGCCGGAGGATCTCGCGCTCCTCGTCCGCGGTCGGGTAGGGCACCCGGACCATGAACATGAAGCGGTCGAGCTGCGCCTCGGGCAACGGGTACGTGCCCTCCTGCTCGATCGGGTTCTGCGTCGCGAGGACGAAGAACGGGTCGGGCAGCTCGTGGCGCACGCCGCCCGCCGTGACCTGGCGCTCGACCATCGACTCGAGCAGGGCCGCCTGCGTCTTCGGCGGCGTCCGGTTGATCTCGTCGGCGAGCACGACGTTCGCGAAGAGCGGTCCCTTCGCGAAGCGGAAGCTTCGCTGCCCCGACTCCGGATCGATGTGGAAGAGGTCCGCCCCCGTGATGTCCGAGGGCATCAGGTCGGGCGTGAACTGGATGCGGTTGAAGCTGAGCTCGAGCGTCTTCGCGAGCGTCGAGATCATCAGCGTCTTCGCCAGGCCCGGCACGCCCTCGAGGAGGCAGTGACCGCGGCACAGCATCGCGAGCAGGAGCTGGTCGACCACCTCCTCCTGCCCGACGATGACCTTGGCGAGTTCGGCGCGCAGGCGCCCGTGTGCGGCGCGAAGCCGCTCGAGGGAGGCGAGGTTGGGTCCGGTCATGTCGTGATTCGCTGTCGCTCCCAGGATCGCACGGTCGCGCGCGGGGAGGAAGTCGGAGACGCGCGGACGTCCCGCTCGGTGTTCGTCCCCGGTTCGCCCCCCGTCGTCCTACGGAGTCAACGCCGTGGTGTGAACAGGATCAGGGCGTCGGCGGAGAGGACGCCGATGCGCGAACCCGCGACGTGCACGGAGCCTCCGAGCGCCGGACTGCGTCCGTGGTCGCGCGGCGCCCTGGGGTCGTCGAGCGGGTGTTGGTCGAGCAGGAAGAGCTCGCGCTCGAGGTCGAACAGATAGACGTGTCGCTCGCCCGACGCGATGGCGAACCGGCCGTCCGCGGAGCACCACAGGCCCTCGCACAGACCCTCGCCCTGGGGCAGGAACACGCCCGGGACGGTCTCGGCGCGCTGCGGGTCGAGCAGACCGAGGGCCTGACGCGACCCCGCGCGCAGCGCGACGAGGAGTCGCGTCGTCCCGCCGGCGACCGTGCGCGAGCCGAGGAACAGGGTCTCGCCGCGGTCGAGGGGCTCGCGCAGCGCGGCGACGTCGGCACCCGGCCACGGGCCCGTGGGGACGACGTGGACGAGGTCGGAGTCGGCGGGCGCCACGTAGGCTCGGTCCTTCGTGAACGCCGCGCGCACGCCGGTGGGGCCCTCGGGAGAGGTGTTCACGTCGCGGCGCTGGTGGCGCAGGCTCCACACGAGGCGTCCGTCGATCGCGTCGACGAGCGCGAGCACGCCGAGGTTCGTCGTCACGAGCACGCGCGTGCCGTCGACCGCGAGGGGCGAGCCCGCGCCGCGCGCGACGGCGCTCGCGAAGCGACCGAGGTCGTGACCGATCTCGTCGCCGATCGCGAGCGTCCGCTCGAAGCGCACGCCGCCGTCGACCCAGTCGAGTCCGAGCAGGGCCGCCTCGAACTCGTCCGTGCCCCCGCGCCTCGTCTGGACGACCGCCGTGCGGTCGACGAGTCTCGGTCCGGGTTGGAACTCGACGCCGGCGAGCTCGGGGGCGGGCTCGACGGAACCGTCGACGCGCAGGCGGCCGCCGAACGAGAGCGCCCAGTCCACACGCGCGAGCAAAGAGTCGTCGAGCGCCGGGTTGCCCGTGCGCGGCGGCGGCGGGGTGATCCGCGCGAGGAGGTTCGACTTGCTCGTCGGGGGACGCGCGAGCGCTCGGCCGTCGACGACGAGGATCGAGCGTCCGTCGGTCGCGGGCTCGAAGCGCCAACCCGGTGCGTCCGAAGCCGGCGTGGGGAACGGCGGCTCGCCGAGCGTGGGCTGCACGAGCCGCGCGGGCTCGAAGCTGCCGCCGTTCCGCGCCGCGATCGGGTCGACCAGGTGCACGAGCCCCGCGGTCTGCACGACCCAGCGACCGTCCGCGAGCACGCACAGCCCGGGGAACATGCCGCTCGCCGGCGGGAGCCCGGCGACGCGCGGCTGCGGCCCGACGCCGTCGACGATCGCGATCGCTCCGACCTCCTCCAGTTCCGTCACACCATCGAGTCGCGCGCCGCCGTCGCTCGCCGCCGGCGGCGGAGCGCCGCGCGCCGAGCCGCGAGCGCCGCCGCGACGTCGTCGTCGAGTCCGAGCTCGCCGCCTCGGCGACGCGCCGCAGCCACCCGCGCGCGACCGTGACGTCGCCCGCGACGCGCGCGGCGTCGGCGAGTCGGAGCCCGGCGAGCGCCGCCCCGCGCGTCCCGGGCAGGCGCGCCTCGAGCCGCGCGAGCACGGAGGTCCGTGCCCGCCGCCGCCAGCGTCGCCGCCGCGAGGGCCCGAAGTGCTCCCGCCAGCGCGCGCGCCCGCTCCGTCGAGCCAGCGCACCCGCCGCGCGAGGGCCCCCTCGGGACCCTCGAACAACCGGTTCGCCTCGAACGGCGTGCCCGGCGGCGCCGCCACCGGCACCGCCCGGGTCCCGTCCGCCGCGTCGAACGCGGCGAGCCAGGCCTCGAACACGGCCGCCCCGACGTCCCCCGCGGCGCGCGCGTCGGCGAAGGCGAGGTCCGCCGCCTCGACCGCGCGCGCCGCGGCGTCGTCGACGGGGACGCGGGAGTCGTTGTTGAGCGGACCGTCGGCGGCGGAGGAGGCGAGGGCGGGGGTGAGGGCCGCCGCGAGGACCAGGAGCAGGGGGCCCAGCCCGAGGTACTGGGCCCGTTCGCTGGTGAGCTCGGACTTCGACCCCCTCGGCGGGGCCGTCGGGGCCGATCCCGCCGCGATCCGACCCGCCTCCGCGGGGTCGCGACGGGGCATCACCAGTGAACGGGCCCAGTACCTCAATGGGGGCCCCCGTCGGCGGCGTGCGCCTCCGCCGGGTCCTCGAGCCGCCACTGCCAGCGCAGTCGCTCGCGGTAGATCGGGTCCTCGAGCGCCCGCTCGAGGCGCACGTCCTCCGCCAGCCGCTCCTCGAGACCCTCGGTCTCGGCGTCGATGCGCACGCGGTGCTCGGCGAGGCGCTGCCGTTCGACGAGGCCGGGGCGGAGGCCGAGCCAGGAGAGGTGGACGAGGAGTCCGACGGCGCCGGCCACCGGCAGCCACTCGCCGACGAGGACGGCGACGGCGCGGACGGGCCGGGGCGCGCGCGGGCCGCGCGACCTCGCGTCGGCCTCGATCGGTTCGTCCGTGCGCTTCACGTCGCCTCGTGCGCGCGTCAACCGACGAGCGCCTGGGCTCCGTACTCGGCCGCCACGTCGAGGTCCTCCTCGATGCGCAGCAGTTGGTTGTACTTGGCGACGCGGTCCGAGCGGCACGGCGCGCCGGTCTTGATCTGGCCGGCGTTGGTCGCGACGGCGAGGTCGGCGATGGTGGCGTCCTCGGTCTCGCCGGAGCGGTGGCTGACGACGCAGCGGTAGCCGCTGCGGTGTGCGAGGTGCATGGTGTCGAGCGTCTCGGTCAGGGTGCCGATCTGGTTCACCTTGACGAGCACGGCGTTGCCCGCCTTCTTCGCGATGCCCTCGCGCAGGCGCGCGGCGTTCGTGACGAAGAGGTCGTCGCCGACGAGCTGCACGCGGTCGCCGAGCTTCTCGGTGAGCGCGGTCCAACCCGCCCAGTCGTCCTGGTCGAGGCCGTCCTCGATCGAGAAGATGGGGTACTTCTCGCACCAGCTCGCGTACAGCTCCACGAGTTGCTCCGCGCCGAGCTTCTTGCCGTCGACCACGTACTTCCCGTCGTGCAGGAATTCGGCGGAGGCCGCGTCGATCGCGATCTTCACGTCCTCGCCGGGCACCATGCCGATCTTCTCGACGGCCTCGAGGATGAGTTCGATGGCCTGTTCGTTCGAGCCGAGGTCGGGCGCGAAGCCGCCCTCGTCGCCGACCGAGGTGGCGAGACCTCGCTTCTTGCACACGCCCTTCAGCGCGTGGAACACCTCGGTGCCCATGCGCAGCGCCTCGCGGAAGCGGTTGGCGCCGAAGGGCATGATCATGAACTCCTGCAGGTCGACGTTGTTGTCGGCGTGCTGGCCCCCGTTCAGGATGTTCATCATCGGAACGGGGAGGACGCGCGCGCCGGGACCGCCGAGGTAGCGGTAGAGCGGGAGCCCCGACTCGTTCGCCGACGCCTTCGCCACGGCGAGCGAGACGCCGAGGATGGCGTTCGCGCCGAGGCGCTGCTTGTTGGGCGTGCCGTCGAGCTCGCACATCGCGCGGTCGACCGCGACCTGATCCGTCGACTCGAAGCCGAGGAGGTGGCGCGCCAGTTCGGTGTTGACGCTCTCGACCGCCTTGAGGACGCCCTTGCCGTTGTAGCGGCCCTCGCCGTCGCGCAGCTCGTGGGCCTCGTGGACCCCGGTGCTCGCGCCGGAGGGCACGGCGGCGCGACCGTGCGCGCCGGACTCGAGCCACACCTCGACCTCGACCGTCGGGTTGCCCCGGGAGTCGAGGATCTCCCGCCCGTGCACGCTCTCGATCTCGCTCATGTCGGGAGGATAGCGACCGAGCGCCCGCGGGAGAGCCGCGCCGGGCCGCTCCCGCGCTCCCGCGTCCCGAACCTTCCTCCGGCGCGGACCCGTTCGAGCGGACGCGAGTCCGCCCCGTCCCGGCGTGCGCGGCGCCGAAGAAGTCGCAACCCGGGTGCTCCCGATCGTCGGCGACGGCCGATCACGGTCGGACGAGGCCGTCCGCGGCCGCCGAACGACCGAGGCTCGACCATGCTCCACCTGCTTCCCGCGCTGGCCCTCGTGCCGGCACTCGCCGCGCCGCGCCAGGGCGCGCTCGATCTCGTCCCCGAGGACGCCTTCGTGGTCCTCCACGTCGACAGCGTCGCCGGACTCCACGACGCCCTCGCGAAGAGTGCGTACTGGCAGTTCTTCGCGGGCGAGCGCGGCGTGCTGCGCGAGAGCGGGATGCTCGCCGACCTGCAGGACGGCGCCCCGTTCGACCTCGAGTCCGCGCTCGCGCTGTTCGGTTCGACCGAGCTCGACGAGGCGGAGCGCGACGCGCTGCCGGCCGAGGCCGTCCTCGGCTTCGAGTTCGTGCGCGGCTTCCGCGGCTCGCTCACGGTCTTCGCGGCCGGCTCGCCGAGTCGGCCGACGTTCGGGCTCGTCATGGAGCCCGGCGGTCCCGTCGACGAGTTCACGCAGCGACTCGAGTCGCTGTTCGACCGCCCGCCGATCTGGCGCGAGCGATCCGGCGTCATGGTCGCGACCGAGACCGACGGCGACCTCGCGGCACAGCGTGCGTACGTCGTCAAGGGCGCGGACTACGTCCTCTTCCTCGGAGCGAGCGACGCCGCGACGGCGTTCGGCGAGCTCGACCGCGCGACCGGTCTGCTGCTCGGCGGCGAGGGTCCGTCGATCGACGACAACCCGCGCTGGGTCGAGGCCGCGGCCGCGACGGCGGGCGTCGGGCAGTGCCGCTTCTTCCTCGACCTCGAGACGATCGTCGGGGCGCTGCCGACCGACGAGTTCGCTGCGAGCGACTTCGACGCGCGGGCGCTGCTCTCCGATCTCGGCGTCTCGCGCATGCGTTGGCTCGGCGCGCGGATGCACGTCGGTGACGGCGAGACGGCGAGCTTCGACGTCGAGGTCGGTCTGCCCGACGACTGCGTGCTCGCGAAGGTCGTCGGACTCGGGGCCGGCGGCGTTCCGCTGCGCTTCCTCTCGCGCTTCGACGAGGGCTGCGCCTCGGCGACCGCGGCGCGCTTCGACGTCTCGCGCTTCTTCGACCTCGCGGTCGACGTGGCGGGTCGCTACGCGCCCGCCGAGGTCGACGCCTTCGAACAACAGCTCGCGCAGCTACCGGCCATGCTCGGCTTCGACCCGATCGACGGTCTCGTGCGTCAGCTCACCGGCGAGTTCGCGGTGTGCCGCATGCCGCTCGACCCGTCGACGAACGGCGAGCCCGACGCGGCGGCGCTGATGGGCGGCGACACGACGTTCGTGTGCGGCGTGCGCGACGGACGGAAGTTCGACGACTCGCTGTGGGGGCTCCTGCGCTTCTTCGAGAACTCCACCGACCAGTCGCTCCCGATCGAACGCGAGAGCGTCGCCGGCCAGGACCTCGCTCGTCTCGAGCTCCCCGTCGGGAACCTCTACTTCGGCGTCGGGAACGACGCGTTCGCCCTGGGTTTCGACGCGAAGCGGACGGCGCGCGCCCTCGCGCTGACGTCGGGCGGCCGCCGCTCGCCCATGGACGACCAGGCCTTCGCACGGGCGTTCGAGCAGAGCGCGAACGCGCTCGTCGTGCAGGTCACGCGCACGGGTCCCGCGACGGCGTCGGCGTTCGCCGGCTTCCGCACGCTCGGGACGCTCCCGGTCGCGGGCGGTGCGTCGAACTCGCCCTTCGCGTCGAGCCTCGCGAGGCTCGCCGACTTCTCGGAACGGGCGCGCACGGCGTTCACGGGCGTCGCCTCGTCGGTGATCGAGCGGACGCCGCGCGGCGTGCGCTTCCACGTCGGCGCTCGCTGACGCCGACGGCGTCCCGACGGTCGGTGCTCCGTCGGGACCGCGAGTAGGATGGGGGACGTGTCCGGCACGTCCCCCCTCGAGCGCACCCTCGAACTGGTGCAGCGCGCCCAGAAGGGCGACGAGAGCGCGCTCTCCGACCTGCTCGCGCGCTACCAGGAACGCGTGCGCGCACTCGTGCGGCGGCGGATGGGACGCGGGTTGCGCGCGGAGCTCGAGTCGGGCGACATGGTGCAGGAAGCCATGGTCGAGGTGCTCGAGGGCTTCTCGCGCTTCGAGATGCGCGACGAGACGGCGTTCGTGCGCTGGCTCTCGACGCTCGTCGAGAACCGACTGCGCGAGGTCGCGCGCTTCCACGGAGCGGCGAAGCGCGATCGCGCGCGCGAGGTGCACGTCGACCAGGCGCGCGGCTCCGACGACCGACCGCGCGCGGCCGAGCTCGTCGACGCGCACGCCGCGACGCCTTCCGAGGACGTGTCGCGCAGGGAGCTGGGCGAACTCGTGCACGAGGCGCTCGCGAAGCTCGACGAGCGGCACCGACGCGTCCTCGTCCTGCGACAGACCGGCGCCGAGTGGGAGAGCGTCGCGCACGACATGGGGCTCGGCAGCGCCGGTGCAGCGCGCATGCTGCACGCGCGCGCCCGCGTCGCGCTGATGAAGCACGTGCCGCGCGGGAGCGACGAGCTCGGGTGAAGCGCGCCGCGGGGACCGGCGATGGCGACCGCGACGACGGGTCGCGCGGCGACGCGCTCGAGGACGAGGCGGAGGAGCTCTTCGCGTCCTGGCTCGAGAGTCGCGACTCCGGTCGGCCCGTCGAGCTCGAGTCGTTGTCCGGAGGACGCGCGGATCTGCTCGAGGCGCTGCGCGGTCTGCGCAGTTTCTGGGAGCGCCTCGAGAGCACGGGCGCGGTCGACCGCGCGCTCGCCGGTCCGCTCGCCGACCTGGGGCTCGACGACGTCGAGGACCCGCGCACCGCGCGCTACCGCGTGCGGCGCGAGGTCGGTCGCGGCGGCATGGGCGCCGTGTTCGAGGTGGAGGACGAGCACCTGCACCGACGCATCGCCATGAAGGTGGTGCGCACGAAGCCCGGAGCGGCGGGGGACCGCGCGCTGACGCGCTTCCTCGACGAGGCGCAGGTGACGGCGCAGCTCGAACACCCCGGCATCGTCCCCGTGCACGAGCTCGGTCGCGACGACGACGGACGCGCCTACTTCACGATGGCGCTGGTCGAGGGCGAGACGCTGTCGAACGTGTTCGCGCGCCTCTTCGACGGCGACGACGACTGGTCGCGGGCGCGGGTGCTCGACGTGATCGCCAAGGTCGGTGACGCGGTCGCGTACGCGCACTCGCGCGGCGTCGTGCACCGCGACCTCAAGCCGGACAACGTCATGGTCGGGGCCTTCGGTCGCGTCTTCGTGATGGACTGGGGCCTGGCGCGGGTCGCGAGCAAGCGCGCGTCCGCGCCGTCGACCCGTCGCACGCCGCCCATCCTCGAGCTCGAGGAACTCGCGACGGACCAGCCCATGCTGACGCACGACGGCGACGTCGTCGGGACGCCCGCCTACATGGCGCCCGAGCAGGCGGGGGGCGACGTCGACGCGCAGGGTCCGCGCTGCGACGTGTACGCGCTCGGAGCGATCCTCTACCACGCGCTGTGCGGACGCGCGCCGTACTCCGACCGCGAGGAGGGCGCGCTCGTCGCCCTCGCGCACGGCGGCCCGACGCCGCTCCTCGCGATCGACCCGCGCATCCCGCGCGAACTCGTCGCGATCTGTGAACTCGCGATGCGCCGCGACCCGAGCCGTCGCTACCCCGACGTCGGCGCGTTCACCGCCGACCTGCGTGCGTACCTCGAGGGTCGCGTCGTCGGCGCGTACGAGTCGGGCGCGTTGGCGCAGGCGCGCAAGTGGGTGCTGCGGCACCGCGCGCTCTCCGTCCTGTTCGTCGGACTGGCGGTCGCACTGACGGCGGCCTGGTCGTCCGAACTCGCGCACGGGCGTGTTCGCCGACTCGCGCAGCGCTTCATGAGTCTCGAGCGGATCGGCGACCTCGACCGCGAGGCGGACCTGCTCTGGCCCGCGACGCCCGAACGCGAGGACGAACTCGCGGACTTCGTCGCGCGCGGCGAGGCGGTCGCGGCGCTCCTCCCGGAGTACCGCGAGGACCTGGCGCGCGCGGACGTGTCGGGGAGCGACAGCGCGGACGCGTGGATCCTCGGCAAGCTCGGCGACGTCGTCGCGCGGCTCGACGCCTTCGCGAACGATCCCGGCGGGGCGCTGCCGCGCGTGCGCGCACGGCTCGAACGGGCCCGCGCGCTCGGCGCCGTGCGGCGCGCGCGTCCGCTCGGTCCGGGCGACGTGCTGTCGCTCGGTCCCGACGAGCACTCCGGACTGCCGACCTTCGAACACCTGCCGTCGGCGTCGACCGCGCGCCTCCGCGCACTCGCCGATCCGGCGACCGCACCGGAGTCCGGCGATCCGCGCGAGCGCGGCGTCGTGCTGGTCGAGATCCCCGCGGCGCCGCCGTTCCTGATCGGACGCACGGAGCTCACGTGCGACCAGTGGGGCCGCATCGCCGAGGTCGGAGCGCGCGGCGACACGCCCGTCACCGACGTCACCTGGGCGGACGCGGTCGAGCGGTTGGCGCGCGTCGGCCTGACCCTGCCCGATCGCGACCAGTGGACCGCCGCCGCGCTCGGCGGACGCGACGGCGAGGTGTGGTTCGACGTCGACCAGAGGGACCCTGCGGCGTCGTACCGCGAGAACGAGGTCTTCTCGCGCGAGGGAGCGATGCTCGCCGCGCCGTCGCCCGTCGCGTCGCGGCGGCCCAACCCGTTCGGGCTCTACGACGTGCTCGGGAACGTGCAGGAGCTCCTGATCGAACCGTTCTACGCCGGCGCTCGCGACGTCCCGCGCGAAGCCTGGGGCGAGCCCGCCGGACTCACGCGCGTCACCCCCTTCGGTTTCTTCGCGACGCGCGCCGACGACGAGGAGCAGCGCCGGCTGATCGCGGTGGGCGTGTGGACGGAGATCAGCGAGGACGAGTCGAATCCCTACCTCGGGGTACGTGCCGTGCTCGTGTCGCGCTGAAGCCGGTGGTGCCGCGCGGGCGCGAGGCTTCGAGGAACACAAGGTTCACAGGGAGCACAGAGAACACGAGGCCACGCAGGCGCCGCCCAGGCGGCGCGAGGCCGACCGCACGACTCCGACCGAGCACGGTCCGTCGTGTCTCTGTGTCCTCTGTGTCTCCCTTGTGAATCATCCGCGCGGCGCGCAGCGGCGCGCTGCGTTCCCCGCGCGGCGCGCAGCGGCGCGCTCACTTCGGATAGGGATACGCCTCGACCGTCCGGTCGGGGAGCACCGTCCCGCCGGGGATCGCGTTGAGCGCACTCCCGCTCACGAGGAAGCGCGCCCGCGAGTCGACGGGCGTGACGCGCGCACCGGGGCGCCGGTCGAAGGTCGTGCCGTCGAGCAACCAGACGTTGTTGACGGTGTCGAGCACGTGCACGCGCGACGGACCGGCACCGACGGTCGGGTCGATGCGGTCGTCGAGGCACTCGATGCGGACGTAGCGGATCGAACCGTCGGGCATGCGCACGCACTTGATCTTGACCAGCGCCGTGCTCGTGGGCTCGTTCGCCACGGGGATCCACGTCCCGGTGACGCGGTCGTAGCGCAGCGTCTGCTGACCGCTCTGTCCGACCGTCACCTGGTTGACGCCGAGCACCACGGGCCCGCCGCCCGAGAGCAGCGCTCCGCCCGCGGACTCCGGCGACATCGACGCGTAGGCGCGCGGCCCCGGCAGGGGGGACGTCGTCGTCGCGACGTTCGTGGAAGGGTCGAAGCGCAGGCACTGCGTCGTCTCCACCGGCGTCGGTGCACCCGGGACGATCCCGCCCGCGATCAGCACCGTCCCGTCGCCGAGCAGCACGGCGTCGTGCCCCGCGCGCGGACCGATCGACGGGACCTGCGTCCACGTGTTCGTGGCCGGGTCGTAGACCTCGGCGGCCTGCGCGAACGCCGTGGGAGCGATGGCGCTCCCGAGGAACGCGTCGGGATAGCCGAGCGGGTGGTCCTGCGTGTACGGCCCGGAGAAACCGCCGACGACGAGCACGCGCCCGTCCTGCAGCACCGTCGCGGTGTGACCGACGCGCCTGAAGTTCATCGGCGCCGCCGCCTGCATCTGGTCGAGTCCGGGGAGGTAGATCTCGGCGGAGTCGAGCGTCGCGTTCGCCGCCCCGCCGATACCGCCCGTCACGAGGACGCGACCACTCGCCAGCGCGACCGCCTCGTGACGCGTCCGTCGATCGAGCAGCGCACCCGCTCCCGCCGTGAACGTCTCGTCGGACGGGTCGTAGACCTCCCAGTTCGACAGCACACCGAACGGCGACGTCGGGCTCTCCCCGCCGAGCAACAGCACGCGCTCGCTCCCGACCGGACCGCCGCCGAAGGGCGTCGCCGTGTGGAACCGGCGCGCGACACCGGCGGGGACGGCGGTCAGCGAAGGTGCGCCGGGGTAGACGAGCGTGAAGCGCAGCGCGTTCGCGAGGTCGCCGAACAGCGGCGACATGGGCGGCAGGGCGCCGAGGCTCACGGCGTGCGCGTAGAGGTTCGCGCCGGCGATGGCCGGGAGGTCGGGCAACGACCAGGTGAACTCGAACCGTCCCGTCGGGTCGAGCGGTGCGATCA
The DNA here is from genome assembly GCA_041398665.1 of Planctomycetota bacterium. GTDB lineage: Bacteria > Planctomycetota > UBA1135 > UBA1135 > Rohdeia. The sequence goes on from JAWKUH010000041.1 coordinate 42,103, forward strand.
CGAGGTAGCCCGGGAACAGGTCGAGTCCGACCTCGAGGAGGCGCGGGTCGAGCGGCTCGACGATCGAGAGCGGCGTCGGCCCCGGGAACGCCGAGGGCAGGAACAGCACGAACTCGCCGGGCCCGCCCTCGAAGGCGAACGTGACGGCGTCGGAGAGTCGACCGTTCCGGTAGTCGAGCTCGAGCTGCGCCGAGGCGTCGGGTGCGAGCACCGCTCCGGCGAACGCGGCCGCGAGCGCCGTGACGACCGGTGCGCGCCGGATCGAGCGGCGCCGGACCGAGCGGCGCAGCGCCGTCGCGCGTCGCGCCGTGTTCGTCCGTGCCGTGTCCGTCGTGGAGAGAAGGTGCATGCGATCCCCGGTCGGTGCTCCAGTGCGGACCGACGGGCGGCTGCACGCGGAGGATCCGGACGAATCCGCAACTCCTTCCGGGCGGGGGAGCTGCGTCGACGGATAGCATGCCCCGCCACGTCCGCGCCCGGAAGGGGCGGAGCGCCCGTGAAACGCATCCACCTGCTCCCGAACCTCCTGACCCTCGCGAACGCCTTCTGCGGGCTGCTCGCGGTGGCGAAGGCGATCGACGCGCTGGCCTACGGGGCCACGGATCCCCTCGTCTTCTACCAGAAGATGGAGACGGCCTGCGTGCTCGTGTTCACGGGCATGGTGTTCGACGTGCTCGACGGCTTCGCGGCGCGGATCACGCGGAGCGAGAGCGCGTTCGGCGTGCAGCTCGACTCCTTCGCGGACGCGCTCACCTTCGGCGTCACGCCGGCGATCCTCGCGAAGGTGCTGCTCGAGCACGAGGAGTCGGTGAGCGGCTCCGGCACGAACGCGCGCGTGCACTTCCTCGCCGCGGCGGCGTTCGCGCTCATGGCGATCCTGCGACTCGTCCGCTACAACCTCGAGAGCGACGGCGACGACGCGCGCGAGGTGCCGTCGAACGCCGGCGCCCGTTCCACGGGCCACGACGACGAGGACGGTGACGACTCCGAGGACGATGACTCCGAGGACGATGACTCCGAGGACATGGACTTCGGAGCTCCCGTCCGCGCGAAGAAGAAGAAGGGCTTCCGCGGACTGCCGTCGCCCGCGGCGGCGGGCACGGTGGCGTCGACGATCTGGGTGTTCCTGATCTTCAAGCGGCCGGAGCTCGAGACGAGCGAAGGAATCCCGACGCCGACCCGACGGTTCCTCCAGTGGATCGACTACGAGCCGGGGACGCTCGAGCACCTGCTCTCGTGGGCTCCGCTCGTCGCACTCGGCATGCTCCCGATCCTCGGACTCCTGATGGTGAGCGACGTGCGCTACCCGCACCTCGCCAACCTGCTCGCGCCGCGCAAGCGCTCCTTCCCGACGCTCGTCGCCGCCGTCTTCGCCGCGTTGCTGCTCTACATCGCGCCGGTGCCCGTGCTCTTCGTCGCGTTCACGAGCTTCACGATCGCGGGCGTCGTGCTGCGCGTCCGCGCGAGCTTCGCCGCGCGCGGGGAGGGCAGCGCGACGTGAAGCCGGTCCGCGCGTACGTCGCGCTCGGCGCGAACCTCGGACCGCGGCGCGCGACGCTGCGCTGGGCCGTTCGCGCGCTCGACGCGTGCGAGGGCGTCCGCGTCCTGCGCGCCTCGCGACTGATGGAGACCGAGGCCGTCGGCGGTCCGGCGGGACAGCCGGACTACCTGAACGGCGCGGTCGAGCTCGAGACGACGCTGGCGCCGCACGCGCTACTGTCGGTCCTGCTCGAACTCGAGAGTCGCGCGGGACGTCACCGCGAACGCACCGAGAAGGACGCGCCGCGGACGCTCGACCTCGACCTGCTCGCGCACGGCGACGCGGTCGTCGACGACGAGCGCCTCACGCTGCCGCACCCGCGC
>JAWKUH010000042.1:0-43792 GCA_041398665.1 Planctomycetota bacterium
CCTAGGACCAGAACGGCCTAGCTCGGCGAAGCGTGGCTCTTGTGTCTCTCCGTGGCATCTGCTCGGCCGAAGTCCGCGCGATGGCATCGGGCGCTCTTCAGGCCTCCGCCGCCGCCCGCACCTCGTCCTCGCTCAGCAGCTTGGGCGAGTTCTTCGCCCGGTCGAGGACGCGCGCGATGCGTTCGTCGGTGGCTTCGATCCCGAGGCTCTCGAGCACCCAGGTCACGTTGCTCTTCCCGCTCATCGGGCCGACCTTGATCGACTGCCCGAGCCCGACCATGTCGGCGGGGACGCCGGAGTAGACGCGGTTCGCCAGCCAGGTGTCGTTCTTCTTGAAGGCCTTGATGACCGCCGCGGCGTGCACGCCCGTTCCGGTCTCGAAGGCGTCGGACCCGAAGACCGGGTAGTTCGTGGGGAAGGGGACGCCGCACAGCTCGTGCGCGAGCCTGCAGTACTCCGCCAGCGCCGTCAGGTCGTTGTCGATCAGCCCCGCGAGCTTCAGGTTCACGAGCAGGAGGTCCATCTCCGTGTTGCCCGCGCGCTCGCCGAGGCCGAGCGCCGTCGCGTGCAGCCGCTGCGCGCCCTCCTCGAGCGCCGCGATCGTGTTGATCAGCCCGAGCCCGCGGTCGCGGTGCCCGTGCCAGTCGATGCGGACGTCCGGGTTCTCCTTGGCGACGATCTCGTCGCGCACGAACCGGACGAGGGCGCGCACGCCCGACGGCGTCGCGTGCCCGCACGTGTCGCACAGCGTCACGCGGCTCGCGCCGGCCTGGATCGCCGCGCCGTAGATCGCCCGGAGGTGCTCCGGCTTCGCGCGCGTCGTGTCCTCGGTCACCATCGCGATCTCGAGGCCGTTCTCGACCCCGAACGCGACGGCGTCGCGCGACAGCTTGACGAGCTTCTCGATGTTCCAGTCCTCCGCGTACATGCGGATCGGACTCGAACCGATGAAGGTGTAGACGGTCGGCGCGACGCCCGTGCGCTCGACCAGGTCGACGACCGGCTCGATGTCGCTGACGACGGTGCGGCAGGCGACGTTGGGGAAGAGCCGGAGCTTCGCCGTCTCCGCCACCAGGCGGTCGATGTGCTCGCGCGCCCGCGCCCCGGCTCCCGGCAGACCGACGTCCGCCGTCGTGATGCCGATCCGGTCCATCAGGTGGAGCAGGCGGATCTTGTCGTCGAGGTCGGGGTCCTGTGCGGACGGACTCTGGAGGCCGTCGCGCAGCGTCTCGTCGTCGAACTCGATCCCGTGCAGCGGCTTCACCGCCGTGTCGTTCCAGTCGTGGATCAGTTCGTCGCGATCGACTTCGGTCATCGTCTTCTCGGGGCTCGCTCGGCGCGTCTTCGGAGCCTCTCATTCTAGCCCGGGTGATTCACCGCGATCCGCGCCCGCACGCCGCTATCCTCGGCGCCGGCCATGCAGGACCGCACGCGCAGGACCCCGACGATCGCCGAGCTGGAGCTGGCCCTCGAGGCGCGCCCCTCGGCGCTCCCCGCGATGCTCGAGGACGCCCTGTCGGCCGACGTCGCGGAGTGGTTGGGCTCGCTCGAGCCGCCGCGGGCGCGCGAGGTCTTCGACCAGCTCGGCGAGGAGGCGCAGGCCGAGGTGCTCGAGGCGGCCGGTGAGAGCCTGCGCGAGTCGCTGGTGCCGGGCCTCGGTCCGCGACGGCTCGCCGCACTGGCCGGAGAGGTGCCGCCGGACGAGTTCGTCGACCTGCTCGAGCTCGTGCCGAAGTCCGTCGCCGAGGACGTGCTGCACCAGGTCGGCGCGGAGCGCGCGGCCGACCTGCGCGCGCTGCTGGCGCACGACCCGGAGTCCGCCGGCGGCATCATGACGAGCGAGTTCGACGCGTTCCCCGAGGGGACGCGCGTCGGCGACGCGATCAAGGAACTGCGGCGCGACGAGGAACACGCCGGCGACGAGGGCACGGGCGTGTTCGTGGTCGACGAGGCGGGTCGGCCCGTCGGGCACGTCACGGACCGCGAGCTGCTGACGAGCCCGATCCACGAGACGCTCGACGCGATCATGGATCGCGACCTCGTGCTCGTCACCGCGGACGAGGACCAGGAGCAGGTCGCGCTCCAGCTCAGCAAGTACGACCTCCACTCGGTCCCGGTCGTCGACCTGCGCGGTCGGCTGATCGGCGTCGTCACCGCCGACGACGTCCTCGACGTCATCGAGGAGGAGGCGCGCGAGGACTTCCAGCGTCTCGTCGGCGCGTCGGGTCGGGAGCAGACGTACCTGCCCGTCGCGAAGCGCGTGCGCCAGCGCCTGCCGCTCATGGGGCTGACCGTGCTCGGCGGTCTGATGACGGCGCAGGTGCTCGACCTCGCGCTGCCCGACGGCGGCGGCGACGAGGCCTTCGTCGACCTCCTGCGCTACGTGCCGATCGTGCTCGGCCTCGCGGGCAACGTCGGCATCCAGAGCTCGACGATCCTCGTGCGCGGCCTGGCGACGGGCGAGGTGACGAAGGAGCGCGAGCGCGCCGTGCTCGTGTCGGAGTTCGCGACGGGAGCCACGGTCGGCGTGCTGTGCGGTGCGATCACCGGCACCGTCGCGATGATCGTCGAGTCCGACGGTGCGCTCGCCGTCGCGTTCGCCCTCGCGGTCGGCGTCGCGATCGCCATCGCCGTGGCGTGGGCGGCGGCGCTCGGCTCGGCCGTGCCGATCGGGTGCCGCAAGCTCGGCATCGACCCCGCGATCGTCGCGGGACCGGTCCTCGTCACGCTCTCCGACCTGTCGGGCACCGCGATCTACATGGGTGTCGCGCAGCTCGTCCACGGCGCGGCGGGAGTCGTCACGTGAGGCGCGTCGCGCGGCGACTCCGCAACTTCGCGATCGCCGTCGCGATCGCGGCCGCCGCGTTCTTCGCGCTCGAGACGTTCTACGGCGACGTCTTCACGGTGCGCACGCCGTCGATGGAGCCGACGATCGACGGGTCGACGGGCGAGTGGGTGTTGGTGCGCTTCGAGGACGCGAGCGCGCTCGAGCGCTTCGACCTCGTCGTCTTCCGCGAGGCCGAGCTCGGCGACTTCGTGGTGAAGCGCGTGCTCGGGCTGCCCGGCGAGGACGTGCGCATCGTCGGCGGCGACGTGCTCGTCGACGGGAAGCGACTCCCGCCCACCGATCGCTGGCCGGTGATCGTGCCGGTGTTCGACGACCGGCTCCTGCCCGTCGAGGACTGGTTCCACCTCGGTTCGGCGGGAGCGTGGAGCAAGGACGGCGACGGTTGGTTGCTCGACGCGACGGACGTCGTCGAGGGGTCGCGCGCGGGCACGATGTCGTTCCACAAGGACGTGGGCAGCGGCTATCTGCGCCGCGACGGCACGCGCGTGCCGGACGTCGCACAGGCCAACGACGTCGTGCTCGACGCGCGCGTCGAGGGGATCGAGGGTCCCGGTCACGTCCTGCTCGAGGTGCTCGAGGCCGGCGACGAGTTCCAGCTGCGCGTCGCCCGCACCGAGGGCGGGTACGCGCTCGAGCTCCACCGGCTGCCGATCGAGCCGGGCTCGAACGCGCCGCCGGTGGCCGAGGCGACCGTCGAGCGAGCGGAGGGCGCCGCGTTCGACCTCGAACTCTCGAACGTCGACAACCGCGTGCGCGTGCGCGTCGACGGCGAGCTGGTCGTCGACTGGACCTACGACGAGAACCGCGACTACGGGGCGCCGCTGCCGCCCGGGCGGCGCAGCATCGGTCCGCGCGCGGTGCTCGGCGGCGTCGGCGTGAAGGCGCGCTTCTCGCACGTCCGCGTCTCCCGCGACCTCTACTACCTGACGGAGTCCTTGTACGGCGAGTTCGGGACGCGCTCCGACCTCAGGCTCGGGCCGAGCGAGTACTTCGTCCTCGGCGACAACTCCGCGGACTCCGTGGACGGTCGGCGCTTCGGCCCGATCGACCGCACCCGCGTCGTCGGCGAAGCCATCGCCGTGGTCTGGCCGTTCCGCCGGGTGCGGTCGCTCGAGTGACGGCCCGGCGCCGCGCGTGACGCTGCGCGCGATCGGATACCCTGTCCGCGCAGCGATGGCGACCTCGACCTCGAAGACCCAGGGCCCGCGCGACGGTTCGAACGCCGCGCACGGTCTCGTGTCGTGGCGACTCGACCGCGCGACGCCGCCCGCCGGCGTACCGATCCTCGACCTCCGGAGCCCGTCGGAGCACGCCGAGGACCACCTCCCCGGCGCGACCAACGTGCCGCTCTTCGACGACGAGGAGCGCGCGGTCGTCGGCACGCTCTACCGCCAGCGCGGGACGCAGGAAGCCTTCGAGCGCGGCATCGAGATCACCGTGCGGAAGTCGCGCGAACTCGTCCTCGCCGTCGGCCGCGCGATCGGTCGCGAGCCCGACCTCGACGGCGTCGAGGAGCGCGTGCGCCGCATCGCCGGCACCGACCCGGGCGAGCTCGAGCGCCGGCTCGCGCCGCGCCACGTCGACGAGCTGCCGGAGGACTCGCTGCTCGTGCACTGCTGGCGCGGCGGGATGCGTTCGCGCAGCGTCGCGGCGCTGCTCGTCGAACTCGGTTGGCCCGCCGTGTTGCTCGAGGGCGGACACAAGGCCTACAGGCGCACGGTGATGGAGGTCGTCGAGTCGATGGCGCCGCCGCGCGCCTTCGTGCTGCGCGGGCTCACCGGCGTCGGCAAGACGCTCGTGCTGCGCGAACTCGAGCGGATCCGTGAGGGCTGGACGATCGACCTCGAGGGGCTCGCGCAGCACCGCTCGTCGATCCTCGGCATGGTCGGGCTCGTGCCGCGTTCGCAGAAGGCGTTCGAGACGGGGCTCGCCGTGCGCCACGAGCGCGGCTATCCCGCCGATCTCGTGGTGTACGAGGGCGAGAGCCGCAAGGTCGGCGACATCGTGCTGCCCGAGAGCGTGTGGTCGTCGCTGTGCGGCGGGACCTCGATCCATCTCGTCGCACCGACCGCGCGGCGCGTCGAGGTCCTGCTCGAGGACTACCTCGCGACCGAGGCGAACCGCGCGCCGCTCGCGCGCCAGCTCGAGTTCATCGAGGGACGGCTCGGCGCGAAGTGGCGGGGCGAACTCGTGCGGCTGCTCGCGACGGGTCGCGAGGCCGAGCTCGTCGAGCTGCTCCTCGAGCGCTACTACGACCCGCTCTACGCCCACTCCGAGAAGAAGCACCGCTACGAGCACGAGGTCGACACGAGCGATCCCGCGGCGGCCGCGGCGGCGATCGCGGAGTGGGTCGAGCGGCGCGTCGCGCGGGGCTGACCGTCGTTTCGAGCCATGGGTGTCGACCTCCGGTACTTCGCCGCGAGGAACCTCCTCGGGATCGCGACGAGCGAGGAACTCGTCGCCGCGGCCGACCGAGCGCTGTGCGAGGGGATCTACGGCGAGGTGCTCGCGGAGCTCGCGTCGACGTCGCCGCGGAGCGGTGAGCCCTGCGGCGCGATGTACGCGAAGGCGATGGCCGAGATCGGTGTCGCGGTGCCGGGTGACGTCGACGAGGCCGCACGACACCGATCACGACCTCGACCGCTATTGGAGACCGCCAGGTCCGGCTCTGTCTGGGAGTAGCTGTTGCACTAGAGCGGCATGCCGACGAAACGGGCGAGGAGCCGGGTGACCTCGCGTCCACTCGCGTCGTAGCCGACGAGGACCTGGCCCCACTTCTGTTGCTCCCATCTCGTCACTCGCGGCGCAACCCCCGACTCCTTCTCGATGAATCGGTAGGCGTCGGAGATCCGCTTTTCTTCGTACTTCGGATGGGTGGAGAGCTCGATCGACAGCTCTCGCAGCTCTCGCAGCTCGTCCGGCCACTGGCCTTCGACCTGCAGATAGGAACGTGTGGACGGGGAGAAGCCGCCCGTCGGAGGCGAGTAGGGCGAGGTGTCGATGAAGTACACCTCGAGGGCCGCGTCACCGATCGAATTCGCCGTCGCCGAGTCGACCGTCTGGTTCCTCCAATCAGGGGTCGCTGCCATGTACTCCCGCTCGTAGCGTCGGCAATACCGGAACAGCTCGCCCGCGAGCTCCTCGATGTCGTCCGCCGACATCGTCTCGATGTCGAGCTTGCTCAGCGGGACATCGTCTAGCTCAATGCGCTCTGCGATTGTCGGGTAGCGCGATGAAAAGGACGAGCCAGTCGGGACGCTGGCATCTTCGATCGGAAGGTCGTCGTGACTTGCCACGTCAGCACTCCCACGAGGCTGAACACGTCGCCCTGTCGATCCATCCGCGAGCTCGAGGACCCCTTGATGTCCGGAGTCGAGCTCGTTCGACTTCGCAATCCCTGGGCCGATGCCTCTTGTTGGGGTCGTGTGATTGAACCACAGCAGCAGGGTAAGGGCCGCCGCGGCGACGATGGCAGTGACTGCGAGCGCCAGGATCTTCATGACAGATATCTACCGGACAATCGGCAAGGGATGGGTCGGAATGAGGCGTTCTCCGCATTCCGACCCGGAGACTTCAGTTGAAGCAGGGGGTGCAGCCCCGCGTGATCACTGCGTTCGTGATCGAGTAGACATATCCCGGAAGGGTCGGGTGGGGTGTGCCGATCGCGGCGTTGACCACAACATCGGCGTACGGCGAACACTGCCACTCAGGCCAGGTGTCGCCGCACTGCTCGCGACGGCATTCCAAGTCGTCGTCGAGGAGCTGCTCCCAGACCCATGCATGAAAGGCAAGGTCATCGGCAGTCGTCTGCTGGCTGGCTGCGTACGCATCAGAGACATAGGAGCGATAGCTCCCACGCTCGACCCATGTCGTGCTGTCGTTGCACGAGAACTCGGTCTGGTTTGGATCTCCATCCGGAGCGAACGTCGGGAAGAGGGTGGCCGAGATGACTGCGGCCACGACTCCAACTCGAAAAAGAGGCAAGTACATGCGAGAAGTCTCCAGTTTGGAGCGAGGGACGATTCCACACGCTCGAGACCGGACGCTACCCCCCCCCCCTCGAATACGTCAACGAGCGAGTTGCTACATCATCGAGAACTGCGATCCAGGGCGCGCCTGGCGACCGAGACGACCTGAACAGCAACTTGACAAACACTCCGCCACGAGTGGCTGTCGCGCTCGCCCGTGCGTTGGGCGGTGGATCGACGAACGAGAGCAGCCGAGGTGCATCCCAGGCACGGGAGTACCAGAGTGCATTGGCCAAGGAGGACTGAGGTCCCGCCCCCGAACGGTCGATCGATGCGACGACCCTCCGTCCCGACCTCATCCATGTACGACTACGACCTCGTCTGCATCGGCAGCGGCCCCGCGGGCCAGCGCGCCGCCGTCCAGGCCTCCAAGCTCGGCAAGCGCGCCTGCGTGATCGAGCGCCGGTACCAGTTCGGCGGCGTGTGCGCCGAGACGGGGACGATCCCGTCGAAGACCTTCCGCGAGGCGGTCAACGGGTTCCGCAGCTTCCAGCGGCTCGCGCGCACGCACCTCGGTGCGACGCCGGCGCGGCCGTCGATGACCGAGCTGCTCGCGCGGGTGTCGCGCGTGATCTCGACCGAGGCCGAGGTCGTGCGCGACCAACTGGCGCGCAACGACGTCGAGCTGATCCAGGGCTCGGCGCGCTTCCACGACGAGCACACGGTCGACGTGTGGACGAAGGAGGGCACGCGCCGGCTGACGACCGAGAACGTGCTCGTCGCCGTCGGCACGCGCCCGGCCGAGCCGCGCGGCATCCCCGTCGACGGCGAGATCGTGCTGACGTCCGACGACGTCATCCACATGAAGAAGCTGCCGCGCACCATGGTCGTCGTGGGCAGCGGCGTGATCGGCGTGGAGTACGCCTCCATGTTCGCGGCGCTCGGCGTGCAGGTCACGCTGGTCGACAAGCGCACGCGCCCGCTCGAATTCCTCGACGCCGAGGTCGTGGACGAGCTCGTCCACCAGATGCGGCGGCACTTCGTGACGTTCCGCGGCGGCGAGGCCGTCGAGTCGATCGAGGTCGTGGAGATGCCCCAGAAGAAGGGCGTGGTCCGCCTCGAGTCGGGCAAGTTCGTCGTCGCCGACGTCGTGCTGTACTCCGCGGGTCGCGAGGGCGCGACCGACGGGCTGTGCCTCGAACACGTCGGGATCGAGCCGGACGTGCGCGGCCGCGTCACCGTCGACGCGCACTACCGCACGCAGGTGCCGAACGTCTTCGCCGCCGGCGACGTCATCGGCTTCCCCGCGCTCGCCGCGACGTCGAGCGAACAGGGTCGCCTCGCCGCGTGCCGCATGTTCGGCGCGGAGGCGAAGGCCATGCCCGAGCACTACCCGGTCGGCATCTACTCGATCCCCGAGATCTCGATGGTCGGCCCGACCGAGGAACAGCTCACCGAGCAGCGCGTGCCCTACGAGACCGGCGTCGCTCGCTACCGCGAGATCGCGCGCGGGCAGATCCTCGGGGACGACTCCGGCTTCTTCAAGATGATCTTCCACCGCGAGGACCACCGGCTCCTCGCGATCCACTGCATCGGTACCGGCGCGACGGAGCTCGTGCACGTCGGCCAGGCCGTGCTCGCGCTCGGCGGCGGCCTCGACTACTTCCTGTCGAACGTCTTCAACTACCCGACGCTCGCGGAGTGCTACAAGGTCGCGGCCTACAACGCGGCGAACAAGCTGCAGCTCGCCAAGCTGTTCGGCGCGGACGCCAAGGCGTCGCCGCTCGACGCCGCCTGATCCCGGGCGACGACCGGAACCGGCCGGCAACGGCCCCACGGACGCACGAAGGAGCGGGTTCCGCGAGCCGAAGCACTCGCGGAACCCGCTCCTCGTTCCGACGGCCCGGTCGGATCAGCCCGCGATGTCCGCGAAGCCGAGGACCGACTCGCAGTGCGGGCAGCAGTAGGCGTAGCCCAGCTTGGCGCGCATCGGACCCTTGTCGTCGGAGATCCGGTAGACCTCCTCGAGCTTGGCCTTGCAGTGCGGACAGTGGGGGTGGAAGGCCTTGTCGTGTTCGTCGATGTCGATGATCTTCACGGCGCTTGACCTGGTGCGTTCGGGAGTCGGGTCGGTGTCGGGTGGGAGCGGTCCGTCGGGAGTCTCGGTCGGTGCGTCCGAGGGTCAGTCGAACTCGTACTCGAAGTCGAGCTTCGCGCCGCAGTGCGGGCAGGCGTAGAGGAAGCCGAGGTGGTGGTGCAGCATCCCCTTGTGGTCGGGGACCCGGTACACCTCTTCGATGTGCTCCCGGCACCACGGACACTTCGGGACGAAGTCGGGGTGCGAGGTCTTGTTGATGTCGACGATCTTCACGGGCGATGGCGCTCGCGCGCTCGGGTGGATCGAAGCCAGATGGTAGCGGCATCGGTCGGGACGATCCGTCCCCACGAGTGCGAACGCTCGCCGTCGTCGGGTTCGTCCCAGTCCCGCGCCCGGTCGTGATCGCGAGCGGACGACGCGAGCGCTTGGCTCCGAGCCGCGGGTTCGAGGATGATGATCGCGCCCGTGAACCCTCCTCCGCCCCGAGACACCACCCAACGCGCGAGCCTCGTCCTGTTCGGCGCGACGGGCGACCTCGCCCGTCGCAAGATCGTCCCGGCGCTCTTCCGCCTCGCGAGCGGCGGTCATCTGCCCGAGGGCACGCCGATCGTCGGCGTCTCGCGCAGCGCGGGGGACGACGATCGACTGCGCGACGTCTGGCGCGAGGGGCTGAAGGAGCACCTGCCGACCGACGAGTGGAGCGAGTCGCTGTGGGACGTGTTCTCGCGCCGCATCCACGCCGTCGCGGGCGCCGTCGACGACGAGGGCACGTACCTGCACCTGCGCGACCGGCTCGACGTGCTCGACGTCGAGCACGCGACCGGCGGCAACCGCCTGGTCTACCTCGCGACGCCCGCCAGCGCCTTCCCCCCGATCCTGCGCGGCATCGCCGCCGCCGGGGTGGTGAAGCGCCGCGCGCAGGCGCGCGAGGAGAGCAACCGCACGGGCACCGACCCGCAGTGGGGCCGCGTCATCATCGAGAAGCCCTTCGGCCGCGACCGCGAGTCCGCGCGCGAGCTGAACGACCTCGCGCTGCTCACGCTCGACGAGAAGCAGGTCTTCCGGATCGACCACTACCTGGGCAAGGAGACCGTCCAGAACATCCTCGTCTTCCGCTTCGGCAACGCGATCTTCGAGCCGCTGTGGAACCGCAACCACATCGACCACGTGCAGATCACCGTGGCCGAGTCGCTCGGTGTCGAGGGTCGCGGCGAGTTCTACGAGGAGACCGGCGTCGTGCGCGACATCGTGCAGAACCACCTGCTGCAGATGCTCGCGCTGTGCGCGATGGAGCCGCCGGCGTCGATGCGCAGCGACGAGATCCGCAACATGAAGGCGCAGGTCCTCGCGTCGCTGCGGCCGATCGAGGAGTTCCGCGTCGCCGAGTGCGTCGTGCCGGGTCAGTACGTCGGGTACCGGAACGAGAAGGGCGTCGCTCCCGACTCCGTCACGCCGACCTACGTCGCCGTCGAGGCCAACATCGACAACTGGCGCTGGCAGGGCGTGCCGTTCTACCTGCGCTCGGGCAAGGGACTCGCGCGGCGCTCGACGGAGATCTCGATCCACTTCAAGCGCGTGCCGTACAGCCTGTTCGGCGAGGACCGGGTCTGCCACATGATGGAGCCCAACGTCCTCACGCTGCGCATCCAGCCCGAGGAGGGCATCTCGATGCGCATCGCGACGAAGATGCCGAACCAGGGCCTCAAGGTCGGTGCGGTGCACCTCGACTTCGACTACGCCGACCACTTCGACACACGCGCGCCCGACGCGTACGAACGACTGATCCTCGACGCCTGGCGCGGCGACTCCACGCTGTTCGCGCGCCGCGACGAGGTCGAACTGTCCTGGCGCTGGTGCGATCCGATCCTCGAGGCGTGGGAGAAGGGCGGACTGTTGAAGGACGTCGCGACGTACGAGCGCGGCAGCGAGGGGCCGAAGCGCGCGGAGGAACTCCCGCGCAGGAACGGCCACCGCTGGGTGAGGCTGATGCGATGACGGACGGAGCGAACCGCTCCGTCGAGGTCGTGCGCGACGCGGAGACGCTGGCGGCGCGAGCCGCCGGGATCCTCGACGCGTGGGTCGGCGAGGACCAGGCGGGCGGCGGCACGTGTCGCATCGCGCTGGCCGGCGGCACGTCGCCGCTCGGCGCCTACCGCATCTGGTCGCGGTCGTACTCGATCGACCCGAAGCGACTCGAGGTCTTCTTCGGCGACGAGCGCTGCGTGCCCGCCGACGACGCCGAGTCGAACTTCCGCGCGGCGAGCGAGGCGCTGCTCGAGCCCATGGGCGTGCCGGAGGAGCACGTGCACCGCATGCACGGCGACCACGCCGACCGCGACGCGGCGGCGCGCGACTACGAGCACGTCCTCCCGCGCGAGCTCGACGTGCTCGTGCTGGGTCTCGGCCCCGACGGGCACACCGCGTCGCTCTTCCCCGGCGACCGCGCGGCGCTGCTCGAGAACGAGCGCTCCGTGCTGCACGTCGTCGGACCCAAGCCTCCGCCCGACCGACTCACGATCACGCCGCCCGTGATCGACCGTGCGCGACGGGTGCTCGTGCTCGCGAGCGGCGCGTCGAAGGCCGAGGCGGTGGCGGCGGCGCTCGGCGAACAGGGCGACGTCATGGTCTGCCCGGTCAGGCTCGCGCGCTCGCGCGCGTGGCTCGTCGACACCGCGGCGTCGGCGCGCCTCGACCGCCGGCTGCTCGACGGCTGAACCGCACCGCGGACCCAGGGACAGGATCCTCCGACACGAACATGGCGAACAGCGACCTCGGGACACTCGGCATCGTCGGTCTCGGCGTGATGGGCGCGAGCCTCGCTCGCAACGCGCACGAGAAAGGAGTGCGCGTCGTCGGCTACGAGCGCAGCGACGAACTGCGCGCGGCCTTCGCGAAGGGCGAGTTCGGCGGGGAGATCGAGCTTTGCGCCGACCTCGCGTCGTTCGTGGAGGCGCTGCCCAGGCCGCGCCGCGTGTTCCTCATGGTGACGGCCGGCGCCGCCGTCGACTCGGTGATCCAGTCGCTGCACAGGCTGCTCGAGCCGGGCGACGCCGTGGCCGACGGCGGCAACTCGCACTTCGAGGACACCGAACGGCGCGCCGCGGTGCTCGGCGAGCTCGGCATCCACTTCGTCGGCACCGGCGTGTCCGGCGGCCAGGAAGGAGCACGCCGTGGTCCGTGCATGATGCCCGGCGGCACGCGCGAGGGCTGGGAGGTGTTCCGACCGGTGTACGAGGCGATCGCCGCGCGCACGCCGGCCGGTCCGTGCGTCGCGCACATGGGTCCGGGCGGCGCCGGCCACTTCGTGAAGATGGTCCACAACGGCATCGAGTACGGCGCGATGCAGCTCCTCGCCGAGGCCTACGACTGTCTGCGCCGCGTCATGGACGCCGAGGCCGACGAGTGCGCGAACACCTTCGCGCGCTGGAACGAGGGCGACCTCGGCTCGTTCCTCGTCGAGATCAGCGCGAAGATCCTCGCGAAGAGGGACGACGACGGCGAACCGCTCGTGCAGAAGGTGCTGGGCCGCGCCGAGCAGAAGGGTACGGGTCGCTGGACCGTCGCCGCCGCGCTCGACCTCGGCATCCCGATCCCGACGATCGCCGCGGGTCTCGACGCGCGCTCGCTCTCGAGCCGCCTCGACCTGCGCCGGCGCATCGCGGCGCGCACGCGCGGCGTGATCCCGGGCGGCGAGTACGAGCTCGACGACCACGCGCTGCACGACGCGCTCCTGCTCGCGCACGCCGTGTGCTACGCGCAGGGGCTCGACCTCCTGCGGTCGGCGTCGAGCGAGAAGGGCTACGACCTCGACCTCGCGCGGATCGCGACGATCTGGCAGGGCGGCTGCATCATCCGTGCGGAGATGTTGAAGGCGGTCGCCGACGCGTACACCGAGCAGCGGGACCTCGAGCACCTCCTCGAGGCGCGCGCCTTCGACGCCATGGCGGCCACGCACCACGGCGCCCTGCGCCGCGTCGTCGGCAGCGCCACCCAGCACGGCGTCGCGATCCCCGCGCTGTCCGCGAGCCTCGCCTACCTCGACGCGCTGCGCACCGAGCACCTGCCGACCAACCTCGTGCAGGCGCAGCGCGACGCGTTCGGGAGCCACGGCGTGGTGCGCATCGACGACCCGGAGGGGCGCAAGGTGCATCTGGGTTGGACGTGACGGATCGCGGCCGGGCCCCTGGGGCTGCGAGGCTGCGAGGTGGAGAGGCGGGCTCGACGGAATCCGCGTAGCCCGCTAGAACGGCGAACTTCCCTCGTGTTCCCGCTCCTTGCCGGCGAGCCGAGCGAGGGGACGCAGCGCGTCTCTTCCCGTGGCGGCGCCAGGGTCGACGACCGATGTCCAAGAACGAACTCGCGATCGCCTCCGTCACGTGCTTCCTCCTCGTCGGAGTCGCGGCGCTGCTCCTCGTCGAACGATCGGAGAACGAGCCGGAGGACGGGAGCTTCGCGCACTCGACGGCGCGTTCCGACGCGTCGACGAGCGTGTCGGACGGCGGAGAACGGGGCGGGGACGGCGAGCGCACACCGGTGGGCACGACGTCGATCGAGGACGGATCCGACGAGGAACACGTCGAACGACCCGAGCTGTTCCGCGGGAGGTGGACGGCCGAGGACTTCTTGGAACGGTGGTGGGGCGAGAAGTGGCCGGAAGTAGCCGCTTTCATCGATTCCAATGAAGATGTCGTCCTCTCCGAGGGAGAGTGGGACATGGACACGATCATGCTTCCGGAGGAAGCGGAACGGTGGGCGGAGGAGCGTCTGCTGACCGTCGCGCTCGGCCGTGACCCGGAGAAGAAGCGAGCCGATCAACTGCGACAGCGGACGCGACTGCCGATGGACGCGTCATCGGGGAGGCTCGGATCCGCCGACAGCGTCTTCGTCGGACGTCGTCGCGGCGAGGACGTGGAGCTCTCGGCGGCGGACGGTGCGCGCTTCAAGGAAGCCGTGGCGCCGTTGCGCGAGAGGATGGCGGCGACCTGGGAGCCCTACTACGACGAACTCCTCCGGTCCTCCACCGAGCGGATTCGAGCAGGCGCGTTCGACCTCCATCCCTTCGTGGAGTTCCTCTCCGAGGACAAGTTCCACCAGGACTCGAAGTCGCAGATCTACTTCGCGAACACGAACGTCTGGCAGGCCCGCATCAAGTTCGACCTCGCGGAAGACCCCCACCTCTTGATGCTCTTCGAGGAGTACGAGAAGACGCAGAAGGCGTGCATCGACGAGTACTGGGCGATCGCCTCCGCGTACCTCTGAGAGCGGTGCTCCGCGCACCGAAGCGTCGCGGACACGTGTACGGTGACCGCCGGCCGGGGTGCGAGTAGGCTCGTCGTTCCGACCCAGCGTCCCGATCCAACGGTCCGTCATGCGCTCGAGATCCCCGCTCGCCCTCGGGATCGTCCTCGCCCTGCTCGCGTTGCTCGTCGCCCTCCTCCTCGACGTCGGAGGGGGAGGGACGCCGGACGTCGTTCCGCACGACGCGCCGTCGCGCCCCGGAGCGGCGGCAGGGGATCCGCAGCTCGCGACGCGCGGCGGCGCCGAGGGGAGCCTCGCGTCGACGCGCGCGGTCGCGCCGGATCCGGACGTCGCAGCGGTACGCGACGGCCCGCGCGTCTTCACGGTCTCCGCGCGCGGTGCGATCGAGCGGTTCGAGGGCGACGGAGAATTGTTCGCGCTGGACGGAGCGGGCGCGGTCGCGAAGACACCCGTGGTGCGCGGCGTCGCGCAGGCCGACGAGGTCGCGGAGGGTGGCGTGCTCGAGCTGCGCGTGGGTGACGTGCGCTACGTGCCGCTCGAAGCTGACGAGCTCGTCGCGCTGCTCGCGCGCCACGACGAGATCGCGGAACGCGACGTCGTCGTGCACGGCGACTCCTCGGTGAGGCTCGATCTGCGCGAGCGCTTCACGAACGTGCCGGTCGAATCGCGCACGACGTTCACCGCGTTGCGCCGCGGGAAGGAGACGGGCGACGCGGTCGTAGCGGTGCGCGCCCACGGCGACGTGTCGGCGTGGAGCGTCGACTACCCCGCCGGGGTCGAATCGTTGCGCGTCGAAGCCGAGGGCTACCTGCCGAACGACGTCGTGCTGCCCGACCCGCGAGCGACGGAACGCGAGGTCACCGTCGCACTCGCGGCGAGTTGCGCCGTCCGCTTCGAGATCGCGTCGCGCGCGGTCGACACCGGCTACCGCATCGAGGTCGTGGGTCCGATCCTGTCGACCCCGATCGAGCTCGACGTGCCGGCGGACCACGGACCGTCCGTCGCGGCGGCGTTCCAGCCCGGCGCGTACGTCGCGAAACTCCGGACCGAACCGGTCCGCCACGGCAACTTCCAGATGCCCCGCTTCTGCGAGGCGAAGGCGTTCGCCGTCGAGCGCGGCGACGGCGAGACCGTCGTCGTGCTCGACGCCGTTCGAAAGGAAGGGGAACCGGAGAAGGGCGCGATTCACCTCGTCGTGCGCCACGGCGACCCCGGACTCGAAGAGCTGCCCGCGCAGATCGAGTACTCGCCGTGGCGCGAGACGTCGAGGGAGACGGGAGCGATGCGGACGACGTTCTCGCCGCTCAGGTGCCCGCCGTCGACGTTCACCCTGCGCGCGGTCCCCGACGTGGCCGGGACCTCGGAGTGGGAGCGCACGTTCGAGAACCTCGAGCCCGGCATCTACACGATCGGCTCGCAGGAGAGTTCCTACACGGAGCGCGTCGTCGTCGAGCCCGGCGCGACGACCGAAGTCGCGCTCGACCTCGGCGGACCCAGCGCATTCCTCGAGGTCGAGGTCGTCCACGCGGCGACGGGGGAGCGCGTCGTGCCGGTCAACCTCATGTGGTTGCGCGTCAACGAGTACGACGCCGGGGCCGGTCCGAACGGAAGCTGCCCGTACAAGGAGCTCGGAGAAGTCTCGAAGCTGCGCACCGAGGCGGGGCGGGTGATGGTGAGTGCGTTCGTGCTCCAGTCGATGGAGAAGCGCTACCAACCCTCGGAGATCGTCGAGCTCCGGCCGGGCGAGCACAGGAACCTGCGACTCGAGATCGGCGACGCGAACGCCACGAGCTGGATCAAGGTGCAGATGCCGAAGGCGGCGAGTCCCTCGGGCTCGATCGACCACGTCTTCGGGTCGAACGACAGCCTGTGGGCTCGGAACGCCCTGGCACGACTCGACGACGGGCGAACGGTCGCGGCGACGTTCGCGGGGTGGACCTCGAGCGGCGAGCACACCGCGATCAGCATCGGCTTCGAGGGCGAGGACGTCGCCGTCGCCGAACTCCTGCTCCCCCCGCACCCCGTGCTCGGACCGATGCGCGCGGTGAAGCTCGCCGAACCGGGCCCGCTCCGCGAACAGTGGCGCTTCGAGCCCTACTGACGCCGCGCGATTCGGGCGACTTCGCGCCGATTCCGACCGCACGGTCCGGGACGGGCTAGGTTTCACGCGGAGGAGGCTGGGAACCCCACCCCATGTCCTCTCGGAGCCCCATCACAGCGGTCGGCGGCGGAATCGTCGCCCTCGCGCTCGTCCTCACCGCGCCCGTCTCGGCGCAGGTGGGAGGACCGGACACCGCGCTCGCGGCGCCCGACCCGTCGGCGTCGGCGCGTTTCGGCGCGTCGCTCGACACGAGCGGCGAACGCGCGATCGTCGGCGCGAACGGCGACCTCTCGCGCGGCGCGGCGTACGTCTTCGACCGGACGGACGGCGTCTTCGCGGAGTCGGCGAAGCTCACGGCGAGCGACGGCGACCCCGGCGACGACTTCGGACTCGCCGTGGCGATCGACGGCGACCGCGCGCTCGTCGGCGCGCACGGCTGGGACGCGCCCGGCGCGAACGAGGCCGGTGCGGCGTACGTGTTCGAGCGACAGACCGACGGGACGTGGCTCGAGGTCGCGCAACTCGTCGCGACGGCGCCGCTCGGCTTCGCGCACCTCGGCTGGAGCGTCGCGCTCGAGGGCGATCGCGCGCTCCTCGGCGCCGTGACGGACGGCGAGGCCAACTTCTTCGCCGGCGCCGCGCTCGTGTTCGAGCGACAGGGCGACGGGTCGTGGGTCGAGACGGCGAAGCTCACGCTCGAGGACGCCGAGGTCGCCGACTCGCTCGGACACTCCGTCGCGCTCGCCGGCGACCAGGCGCTCGTCGGCGCGCTGCTCGACGACGAGGCGGGCGAGGGTTCGGGAGCCGTGCACGTGTTCGAGCTCCAGGGCGACTCGAGCTGGGCGCACGTGCAGACGCTGACGGCTCCCGACCCTGTCTCGAACGGCCGTTTCGGTCAGTCGCTCGCGGTCGACGGCGACACGGCGGTCGTCGGCACCTGGATCGACGACGCGACGGGCAGCGACCCCGGCCGCGCCTACGTGTTCGCGCGCGACGGGCTCGGCAGCTGGACGCTCGACGCGACGCTGCACGGGAAGAGCGGCGGCGCGACGTTCGGCTTCGGCATCGACGTCGACGTGCTCGGCGACCTCGTCGTCGTCGGCTCGCGGCGGAACTCCTTCGGTTCGCCGGGACCCGGCGTCGTGCGCGCGTTCCGGCGAGAGGCGCCGGGCGTGGTCCGCTGGTTGGTCGACGTGTCCTCGGCGCAGCAGAACGGCTTCGACCGGTTCGGCGCGTCGGTCGCCGCCGTCGACGACGACGAGTTCCTCGCCGGCGCGTGGTCCGACGACTCGCAGGGACTGCAGGACGCGGGACTCGCGCACGTCACCCGCGTGTCGGACCTGATGCGCGGTTCGCCGACCGTGTCGATCGCCGCACCGCAGCGCGACGACCTCACGATCTTCGCGGGGAAGGAGCTCGGCGGTGCGATCCACCTGTTGCTCGGCTCGGCGACCGGGACGTCGCCCGCCGCGCTCGTCGACGGGGCGTCGATCCCGCTCGTCGTCGACGCGTACACCGACCTCCTGCTCGGCACGCTGAACCAGGGCGTGCTGAAGGGCAACCTCGGCGTGCTCGACGCGAACGGAGCGGCGACGGTCCACTTCGACCTGCCCGTGGGGCTCGCGCCGTCCTACGTCGGCGTGCGCCTGTGGCACGCGGCGCTCGTCATCGACCCGGGCCAGGACTTCTGGCCGCCGGCACTCGTGACGGAGCCGCGGGCGATCGAGCTCGTGCCCTGATCCGACACGGTTCCGGGCGGGCGCACTACGATCGGAGCTGCCGCGCACCGACGGACGGAGCGACGGAGACGCCGACGCCGGCGGAGCTCCGTCCGACGCGCGAACACGAAGGAGCCGCCATGTCCCCTCTCGCTCGCCTCGCGCCCCTCGCCGCCATCCTCCCCGCGCTCGCACCGACCGCGACCGCCCAGGTCGCGCGCGAGGACGCGGAGATCGCACCGATCACGCTCGCCGGCGGCGCGCGCTTCGGGACGGCGATCGCGATCGACGGCGACCTCGCCGTGATCGCAGCTCCGGAGAACAGCGCGCCGACGCCGGCCAACGGCTCCGTCCTCGTCTACGAGCGCGACTCGCTCGGCCACTGGGGTCAGGGGCAGACCATCTCGGGAGACTCCGGTTCGTCGTTGCAGCGCTTCGGCACGACCGTCGACCTCTCGGGGACGCGCTTCATCGCCGGCTCCCCCTTCGCGTTCCAGGTCGCCGACATCTACGAGAGGGGCATCGGCGGCTCGTGGAGCCGCGTCGCGCAGTTCACGAAGCCCATCGGCGACGTCAACAACTGGGCGAACGCGGTCGCGATCGACGGGGACACCGCGGTCGTGGTCTCGAACTCGGTCGGGAACCCGTTCACGCCGAAGGGACGCGCGTACCTCTACGAGCGCGACGCGCTCGGCGTGTGGAACGTCGCGGGGTCGTTCGAGGGTACCCAGTCGACGGTGCTGCTGGACGACTCGTTCGGTTCCGACGTCGAACTCGAGGGCGACCTCGTCGTCGTCGGTGCGGGCAAGGAGAAGGAGGCGGGGATCGCGAAGGCCGGCGCGGTGTACGTCGCCGAGCGCGGCGCGGCGGGAGGGTGGAGCCTCCTGCAGCGCCTCGTCGAGCCGACGGTCCAGGCCGACGCCCTCTTCGGCGACTCCGTGTGCCTGCGCGACGGCGTCCTCTTCGTCGGGGCGTCGGGCGCCGCGACGGCGGCCGGAGCGAACGCCGGCGAGGTGCACGTCTTCGAGCGCAACCTCGCGGGCACCTTCGTCCACACGCTGACGATCGCGCCGTCCGACGCGGCGGCCGGCGACTTCTTCGGGGCGGCGCTCGACGTCGACCCGAGCGGTGCGCGCCTCGTCGTCGGAACGCCGGGCGCCGACACGAACGCAGCGCCGACGGGAGCCTGCTACCTGTTCGAACGTCGCGCCGACGGCACGTGGTTCGAGTCGCTGCGCGTCGTCCACTCGAACCCCGGGACCTCCGACCAGTTGGGCGGCTCGACCGGTCAGTCCGTCGCGCTGTCGGACGACGTCGCGCTGCTCGGGACGCCGGGTCGCAACTCGTTCTTCGGCACGGTCCAGGTCCTCGAGTTCGGCACGCTCTACCACGGCGACGACGTGCTCTCGCTCGCCGCGGGCGGCACGCAGCACCTGTTCCTGCGCGGTGGGGCGGACGCCGCGAACGACGTCTACCTCGTGCTCGGGTCGTTCACCGGCGACGCGCCGGGTGTCGTGCTCGCACCGGGCGTCGTGCTGCCGCTCGTCGTCGACGCGTACACGAACCTCGCGCTGTCGCTCGGGACGAGCGTCTTCCCCGCGGTCGGCGGGCTCGGCGCCGACGGCGAGCGCGACGCCGCGCTCACGCTGCCCCCCGGAGTGCTGCCGTGGCTCGCCGGGAAGACGATCTACCACGCCTACCTGACCGTCGACCTCACCACGTTCGCGCCGGGAGCGAGCAACGCGGTGTCGCTCTCGTTCGTGCCGTGAGAGTTCGTCGCGGAATGCGCTAGTAGTCGCGGAAGACGTACCACCAGCCGCCGTCGAGCGGATGGAACGCGGTGATGTCGTCGCGCCAGGGGAGTGGTCTGCGCAGCACCGTCGTCCGGCGCGGCACGCGCACCGGCTCGCCGTCGATCTCGAAGTCGCCGAATTCCGCATCGGAGCTCGGGAGCTCGCGCACGAAGGCACCGTAGCCGTCGTAGTACCCATCCTCGGGGATCCGGTACTCGTCGCCGTCGAAGTCGCGCAGGTCGCGCTCGTGGCGTTCGAACGTCGCTCGGCTCGTCGATGCGATCGTCCACTCGAGCGGCATGCGTCCGGGAAGGAGCGAGAGCGCCGCGGCGACGAGGGTTGCAGCGGGGTAGCCGACGACCGCGAGGAAGCGTCGGACCGAGACCATCGACTCGATCCAGAACACCACGCCGAGCGCGGACCACGGCAGCGCCAGGAGCAGGACCTCGAAGCCCAGGCCGAATTGCGACGCCGTCGGCATCGTCAGGAGACGCAGCCCCACGAAGACCATCGGAGCGAGCGTCCAGCACACGAGCAGGATCCACCGACCCTGCCCGAAGCGCCGACGCTCCGCGGCGCCGCTCTCGGGATCGAGTTTCGTCGCTCCGTTCATGGCGGCGTCGACACACCGGCGATGCCGACGGAAACGGTCCGACCTCGACCGAGGTCCGGCCCGGGAACGGGCGGGGCCTCCGTCGCCGGGTCGTCGAGGTCGGGGAGCTGCATCATCCGAACACGTACCACCAGCCGTCGCCGACGGGGTGGACGAAGTACCGGCTGCGCGCCGTCTCGTCGTCGTCGTCCGCGCCGAACCTCCGCGACCCGAGCGCGCGCACCTCGCGGCCCTCGACCAGCAGCACGGGATCCTCGTCGCTCGACCCCTCGGTTCGACGCGCGAGATAGCCCTCGCACTGGAGGTTCGAGTCGCCCGGTATCGCGAAGGTCGTCCCGAAGGGCGCGTCGAGCCGCTCGGCGTACCGCCACGCCGTGCATCGGAGGGCGACGTCGAGTCGCGTCCGCGACGGAGCGTCCAGCGTGAGCACGAGCGCGCCGACCGCGACCAGGGCTCCCGCCACGTACACGAGAGCGAACCGCCACCCCGCCTCCGACATCGCGATCGACAGACCGAGACAGTTGATGCCGACGAAGCCCCAGACCGCCACGTGCAAGGACACGACCATCAGGAACCCGAAGCCGGCGCCGGGAAGAGTCGTCCAGACCGAGCCGAGGTAGAACGCGGGCAGCGCGAGGGCCCACAGGAGGAAGGCCGACCACGCGACGCCGTCGAACGAGCGACGCTCGCGCGTCGTCCCGGGGGGAGCCGCTGCGGCGACGTCGTTCACTCGAGCTCCGCCACGATCGACGCCAACCGCCGGACCTCGGCCTCGAGCGCGACGATGCGCGACTCGAGGTTCTCGCGCGAGGGCTTCTTCGCGCTCGTCGGGCCGTCCGACGCCGCGTGCTCGACGTCGTGGTGCGTGTCGAAGTGCAGAGCGTGCGCGACGGAGTCGGCGAGCGTGTCGAGCACCTCGCGGTCCGACGCGCCGGCGCGTTCCCCGGCGACGATCTGGTCCCAGCGCGGCGAACGCTCGCCGGGCAGCGGATCGAGTCGCTGCACGAAACCGCGTGCGCGCAGACCCTCGAGGATCGCACCGAGCTGCTCGAGCGACTCGATCGGCGCCATGCGCGCAGCGCGCGTGCGCAGCTCGCCGGGCTGCTGCGCGCCGCGCAGCATGAGTTCGGCCATGACCGCGAGTTCCTGGTCCGAGAGGGACCAGTGCGTCGCCGCACCGTGGCGGTAGCGCTCCGCACGCGCGCCGCTCGAACGCACGCCGCCGACGAGGCCCTTGACCCGCAGCTTGTCGATCGTGTCCCGCACCGCGTGCTCGGTGAGCGACATCGACGGCGCGCGGTTGCTCTTCTGGTTGCAGCCCGCGACGAGCGCGGTCAGGGTCAGCGGGTACTGGTCGGGCGTCGTGCGCTCCTTCTCGACGAGGACGCCGAGGACGCGCGCTTCGATCGGGTCGAGCTCGAGGGCGGGCATGGTGGCGGTGCGTTTGGATTCCTTGGACGAACGTCGAGGCTAGCAGAGCCGACTTCGGAGCGTCACCGCGGCCCGCGCGGGACTCGCGCGAACCGCAGGGGCGCCCCAGCCGTTAGGCTCTCGTCCTCTTGCCGTCCACCCGAAGCTCGCCATGATCGACCACGTCGTCCTGCAGGTCGCGGATCTCGAGAAGAGCCGCGCGTTCTACAACAAGGCGCTCGCGCCGCTCGGCTACCGCCAACTCGCCGATTTCCCCGACGGAGCGGGCTACGGCGCCACGCGCCCCGTCTTCTGGATCGGGCGACGCGGCACGCCGCACACGCAGGTGCACGTCGCCATCACCGCGGGCGACCGATCCACGGTCGACGCGTTCCACGCCGCCGCGCTCGAGGCGGGCGGTCGCGACAACGGTGCGCCGGGACCGAGGCCGCACTACCACGAGCACTACTACGGTGCGTTCGTGCTCGACCCCGACGGGAACAACATCGAGGCGGTCTGCCACCGCGGTTGACGCCGCTGCAGGAGGTTCGGCGATGAAGTTCGTCTTCACGGGTCTCGTCGCGCTCGCCGTCGGGATCGGCGTCGGCGCCCTCGCGTTCCGCAGCGAGGCGGTGCGCGACGACGTCCGTCCGCCGCGCGACGGCGTCGTGTCGGAGCCGCCGCGCGTTCCCGTCGACGTCGAACTCGCCGACGCGCGCGTCGCGAGTCCCGCCGCCGCCGAGCCGGACGCGCGCACGAGCGTCGCGTCGGATGTGGACGCGGACGAGGCGTTGCTGAGCGCCGCGCTCCTCGCCTACGCGCGCGACGGCATCACCAGCGGCTGGAGCGCGCGCCGCGACGACGCGATCCCGCCGAGCGCGCTCGACGCCGGCATGGCCCGGTTCGAGGAGCTCGTGCTCGAGGCTCCGCGCACCATCGGCATGGAGCTCGCCGAGCAGCGCACGCGCACCGAGCTCGCCGAGGCGGACGCGCGTCGCGGCGGCGCGTTCGCGCTGCTCGAGCTGTTGATGTCGGGTGACGGAGCACCCGTGCTCGGGCTCGTCGAGGACGTGACGGCGTTCGACGCGCTGTTCGTGCGCGAGAGCCCCGAGACCACCGTCGACCCCGCGCGGGCCAAGAGCGGCGACCCCACCGAGTTCGAGCCGGGGTCGACGATCCGGTTCCCCGCGGGCTGCTTCTCGATCGGGAACGTGCTCGAGCGCGGCGCGCGCGCGACGGCGGCGCCCGACCTCACGCTCGCGGGTTCCGGCATGGACGCGACGCTGCTCGTGCTCGAGGAGGACCTGGGATCGCGCGGTCCGATCCGGCGCTTCGAGATCCGCGACTGCACGATCTACACGAACGACAACTACCTCTTCGACCACCGCCAGGGGCCGGCGACCGTCGTCCTCACCCGCGTCCGCGTCGTCGGGTTCGACAAGGGGTCGGGGGCCTCGTGCGCACTCGCGATGCGCGAAGGCGTCGTGCTCCAGGCCGTGGGCTGTCGCTTCGAGGGCGGGTACGGCGGGATGCCGACCGCCGGCACGCTGTTCGACATCCGCAACGACGGCCTCGTCGCACGCTTCGACGACTGCGTCGTGGCGCGTACGGCCGTGGACCTCCGCCGCCTCCAGCCCAATGTCACGCTGCTCTTCTCGGGGTGCCGCCTCGAAGGGCTGCTGTACGCGGACGGCTTCGACCAGCAGCTCGTCGCCCATCCCGGCGTCGCGCTCGCGGGCACGACGGTCGAGCCCTACGACCCGAACCTGCACGGACCTCTCGTGCGCGACCTGAACGAGCTCTTCCCCGGTTGGAAGGGCCGACTCGAATGATCGGCGAACCCGTGCGCCCCGCGCCCGATCCGTACCGACCGCCCGCGACGAGCGCGGACGTCGCCGCCGCGCGGTCGGAGCGTCGGCACGACTCGCTCGTCGTGCGTCTCGGCATCGCGCTCCTCGCGCTCGTCGCGACCGGCGCGGTCTTCACGTCCGATCCCGAGCGCCCGTCCTTCGACCTCGGTCGCGCCGTCGCGATCGGCGTCGCCGTCGCGTCCATCGGGATGCTCGTGCCGTGGTGGCGCATCCCTTCGTTCGCGCGCGCGACGAGTTGGCCCGGGCGCAACCTCGGCTTCCTCTCGCGCCTGCTCGGTTGGGGTGGAGCCTGCGCGATCCCCGCGCTCCTCGTCGCCGGCAACTGGCCCGTCGCGGCGGGCTGTGCGCTGCTGCCCGTCGCGACGCTCGGACTGTGGATGCGGAAGCGCTGGGCGATCTGGCCGTGGTACGCGGTGGGACTCGGGTTCGTCGCGCTCGCCGTGTGGTCGGCGATGGTCGGCGTGACCGACGGCGGCGCCGCGGTCCAGGACGCGGCCTACCGGAGCGGACGGATGGGCGGCGCCGTGCTGCGCACCGTCGTGATCGCGTTGCTCGGCGTGTTCCTCCTGCGCGAGGTGCGGGCGTTCCAGCGCTCGACGCAGCGATGAGCGAGCAACGACGAACACTCTCCGGACCGGCGGTTCGCGGCGGACTCGAGGAGCAGATCGACGGCACGCGTCGTTGGACCGTCGGCGTGCTGTGGCTCCTCGCCGTCTCGGCGGCGACCTTCGGCGTCTCGTTCTTCTCGGACCTCGAGGTCACGTACAACGGCAACTGGAACGAGGTGGTCCGCGAGGCCGACCCGGTCGCGGCGTGGATGCTGCTCGCGCTCGCGCTCTTCCTCGCGGTCGTCGCCGCGGTCGTGAACGCGTCGCTGCGCGCGAAGTCCGAGCTGATCCGGCTCGCGAAGCGCGCGGAAGGGCTGCCGTTCTCCGGTGCGATCTCGACCAACACGACGGTCGAGGCGGCCTGCCTCGCGTGCGGCGAGCCGGTCGCGCTCGACGCGACGAGCTGCAGCAGGTGCGGGGCGTCGTTCGCCCCGAACTCGCCCGACGGGGCGCGAACGTGAGCGGCGACGCCGCGGAACGCGTCGTCCGGACGCGCGCGTTCCCTCAGTAGCCCGCGCGCACGTCGACGACGTTGAGCAGCGGCTCGCCCGCCGCGAAACGGCGGAGGTCCTCGACGAACAGCGCGCTGCGTCGGTCGTCCGTGAGTTCGGCCACGCTGGCGACGTGCGGCGTCACGACGACGTTGGGGAAGGTCCACAACACGTGGTCCGCCGGCAGCGGTTCGGGCTCGGTCACGTCGAGGCACGCACCCGCGAGGCGACCGCTGCGCAGGGCGGCGACGAGCGCGTCGGTGTCGACGACGCGACCCCGCGCGATGTTCACGAGGTAGGCGCCGTCCTTCATCGCGGCGAAGGCGTCGGCGTCGAACAGGCCCTCGGTCTCCGCCGTGAGCGGCACGCACACGACGACGACGTCGGCCTCCGCGAGGAAGTGCGCGGTGTCCGCGGCGGTCCCGATCGCGTCGACGCCGTCGGGCTTCGGCCCCGTGCTGCGCCGCGTCGCGACGACGCGCATGTCGAAGCCCTTCGCGCGCTGCGCGACCTCGCTCCCGATGCCGCCGAGTCCGACGACGAAGCAGGTGCGACCCGCGAGCGCGATCGGCTCGAGCACACCCGAACCGCTGCGGTTCCACGTCCCGCTGCGGCGCGCGTCGAGGTGGTAGGGGAGGTCGCGCGTCAGTGCGAGCAGCATGGCGAAGACGTGGTCGGCGATCGCCGGACCGTGCACGCCGCGCGCGTTCGTCAGCACGAGCGCTTCGTTGCCGCCGAGGTGCGGCTCGCCGACGTAGCGGTCGACTCCTGCCGAGGCGATGTGCACCCAACGGAGGTTCGGCGCGGCGGCGACGAACTCGGGCGTGGCGTAGAAGGAGTCGGCTCCGTGCGCCTCCGACGCGCGCGCGAGCGCCTCCTCGCGCGACAGTCCGGCGACGACGCGCAGGTGCGGCGCCGAGCTCGCGAGCGACGCGCGCTCTGCGTCGGAGAACGCGCGCGCGAAGTAGACGAGCTCGCGGTTCGCGAGGCCCTTGGGCGTCGCCACGACGGCTCCGTCGAGCGAGCCGAAGGGGACCGAGGCGTGCGCGTCCCCGTCCGTGGTCGAGGCGCAAGCGGCGAGCGAGGCGAATGTGAGCACGAGGAGTCCGCGGCGGAGGAGTCGCATGGGGCGAGCTTACGGTGCGCCCCGGGGCGGACCGACGCGGGCGTGGGCCGAAGGCGTTCGGGGCGCGGACGGTTCTCCCCGAGCTCCGCGCCGAGGCCGTCCGAGCCGATCCGCGGACGGTTCGGGCGACCTGTGCGAGCGAGACGGCGCGGGGTTCGCGTCGGCGGGGTAGCGTTCGCGAGCTGCCCTGGAGGTCGGCCCCCCATGAGAGTGTTCCTCGCTGCGCTCTTCGTCTCGTCCATCGCGACCGCACCCTCGGCGCTCGCCCAGTCGCCCCCGAACTTCGACCTCACGGTCCTCGGACCGGCGTCGCGCGTCCACGCGTTGAGTCCGTCGGGAGTCGTCGTCGGTTGGAACTACACCGGCGTGTTCCCGAACTCGATCGAGCGCGCGTACGTCGCGGGTCCGACGACGCCGTTCACGCTGTTGCCGATGCCGGCGGGCTACGACCGTTCGACCGCGAACGACGTCGACTCCGCCGGGCGCATCTGCGGAACCGTCGCCGCGACCGGCTCGCAGCTCAGCTTCGGGAAGCCTGCGCTCTGGACGCCCCAGCCCGGAGGCGGCTACCAGTTCCAGTTCCTCCCGCTCCCCGCCGGACTCACCTTCGGAACGGCGGATGCGATGAACGAGGCCGGCGACATCGTCGGAGGCGGTCACTTCGGCAACGCGTTCCTCGTGAGCGGCGTGCACTACCTCCCGAACGGGACCGCGACGAACGTCGGACCGCTCGGTGCGAAGCGGCTCGTCGGGCTCAACGACCGCCGCGTCGCGGTCGACGAGCAGGTCCCGGCTCGCGAGATCGACCTCACCACGCAGGTCGTGACGACCCAGTCGATCCCGCCGTCGCCTCCCGGTCAGGTGCTCCCGTTCCTCGGCGTGGTCGTGAACGACATCAAGAACAACGGACGCGTGTCCGGTTGGGGTCGACTCCAGACGTTCGTCCCCGAAGCCTCGGCCTACGCCGCCGTGTTCCGTCCCGGTGTCGGTTGGCAACTCGACGGACCCGCGGGCCCGTCGAACACCACGCACGACGTCAACGAGGGCGGCGACGCCGTCCTCTCCATTGGATCGTTCCTCCGGTTGAAGCTCGACGGAGGGAGCACGACCCTGCTCGACGGTCTGGTCCGAGCTCCGCTGGGTTCGGGACCGTGGATGTCGAACACCGGATTCGGCGCGCAGATCGACGAGCAGCGTCGGGTCGTGTGCGTGATGACCGATCTCTCGACGAGCGTCGCGTCGCTCGTCCTGCTGACGCCCGACGTCACGTGTCAGACCGACCTCGGCATCGGCGGTCCCGGCACGTCGGTGCTCTCGGTCTGCGGCGACGACCTGTCGAGCGGGACGAGCGCGGAACTCGCACTCGTCGGAGCGACGCCCTCGGCGCCGGTCTACCTCGGCATCGCGCTCGCTCCGAACCCCACGCCGTTCCTCGGCGGGACGGCGGTGCCGTTCCCTCCCGCGATCGTCGTCCCGCAGGCGACGGACGCAGCGGGCGTGCTGCGCATCGCTCCGATCGTGGGCGGCATCGGGCCGCTCACGATGTACGTGCAGGCGCTGTATCCCGACGCCTCGAGTCCGACGTTCGTCGGGATCTCGAACGCGGTGAAGGTCGACTTCCTGCCGTAGCGAAAAGTGCCTCGTCCCGCGAGGGCCGGTCGGGAGCGCTCCCGACCGGTCCTCGCGTGCGTACGATCCGACCGTGGAACCGACGGTCCGACGCGCGAACCGGGACGACGTCCCTGCGCTGTGCGCGGTGCGATTCGCGCTGTTCGACGAGCTGGGTCGCGCCGACGGCGACCACGCGGCGTTCGCCGAGGCCTGTCGGGAGAGCCACGAGCGCGGCCTCGCGAGCGACCGCCTCGTCGCGTGGATCGCGGACGTCGACGTGAGCGAGGCGCCGCACGGCGTCGCGGCGACGCTGACGCTGCTCGTGCGCGAACGCTTGCCCACGCCGACGAACCTCGCGCAGCTCGAGGGCTACGTCGTCGGCGTCGTCACCGCGCCGGCGTGGCGCGGACGCGGGCTCGGCACGCGACTGCTCGAACTGGCCGTCGCCGAGTCGCGGCGGCGCGGCCTCGCGCGTCTCCGGCTGCACGCGACGTCGGAGGGGCGCCGGCTCTACGAGCGCGTCGGATTCCGACTGCGCGACGACGGGATGGAACTCGTGCTCGGTCCCTGACGCTCGTGACGAGCGCGGCGCGCACGGCCCTCGTCGAGGACCGCGCGCGCCGCTCGTCCACGCCGTCGCTCAGACCTTCGCCGGCTCGCGGTCGATCGCCATCACGCGCTCGACCCACGCGTGCGTCTTCGCGAAGCGCGCGGAGAGGCGCAGGTTCTCCGCGACGAAGCGGAAGAGCGTGCCCTTGTCGAGCTTCTCCGGGTCGACCGTCGCCGGACCGACGAACGGCGCGAGCGTGAGGTCCGCCGCGTTCGGCTCGTCGCCCATGAGGTACGGCGAGTTCTGCAGCGCGTCCTCGATGCGCACCGCGAGCTGGTTCAGCGTCCGGTTCGCGAGGGCGGCCCGGTCGGCGTCGACCTTGCCCTCGATCGCCATGCCGAGCACGAGGCCCATGAGCGGCGCGATGCCGTTGCGCGCGAGGTCCTCCCAGCGCTCGATCTCCCGCATCCCGCCGCGCGTCGACGCGTAGAGCTTCGGACCGCCGAAGTTCGCGTCGAGGTAGCGCATGATCCCATAGGAGTCGTAGACGCGCTTGCCGTCGTCCTCGAGCACCGGCGTCAGCGGTTGGCCCGTCGCCTCGACGATGGCTTCACGTCCGTCGAAACCGTTGTAGAGGACCGTGTCGAAGTCGAGGCCCTTGAGCTTCAGCGCGAGCAGGACCTTCTTGTTGTTCGGGGAGGGCGGGAGCAGGTGGAGCGTGAGGCGGGTCATGGCGAGGTCCTCGTGGGTCCGTTCGTCGTGCGAACGTCGGTTCGTGGGAGCGGCGCCGACCCCCCTCGGGCCGGTCGCTTGCGAGTCACAAGCTATCTGGTCCATTGCGAAGTGCAAGTGAAAATCGCGCTTCCTGGTACTCTGGGAGCCCATGACGCCCCCGGAGTGCCGCTCGAACTGTCCCCTGGCCTTCGCCCTCGACCTGTTCGGGGACCGCTGGAGCCTGCTCGTGCTGCGCGACCTCGTGTTCGTCGGCAAGCGCCGCTTCAGCGAGTTCGCGGCGTCGCCCGAGGGCATCGCGACGAACGTCCTCTCCGATCGACTGAAGCGCCTCGAGGAGGCCGGACTCATCCGGCGCGAACCCGATCCCGACGACGGTCGGCGCTTCCTCTACTCGCTGACCGAAGCGGGCTTCGGCCTCACGCCGGCGCTGTGCGAGCTGATCCTGTGGGGCCTCGACCGTCAGCCGCCGGGCACGCCCGGTCCGCCCGCGCACCTCGTCGAAGCACTGCGCAACGATCGCGACGGAGCGATCGCGGCGCTGCGCCAGAAGCACTTCGGTTGAGCGTCGCGCTCAGTCCGTGTGCTTCGGCCCGAAGAGCGCGCGGTCCGCGGAGTGGCGACCGGCGCCCATGGCGAGCAGGAGGAGCGAGATGGCGAGGTAGACCGCGGCCTTCTCGTAGGAGCCGCCCTCGTTCGCCACGAATGGGTCGCTCTTGATCCAGGCGTGGGTGTAGACGGCGACACCCATCGTGCACGCCATCCCGAACGCGGAGAGCCTGGTGAGCAGACCGAGCGCGATCGCGATGCCGCCGCCGAACTCGGCGAGCGCCGCCATGAACTGCAACCAGCCCGGCGCCCAGCTGTCTGCTCCCATCCACTTCATTCCGTTGAATTCGACGTTCTCACCGAACCCGAACATCTTCGGGTAGCCGTGGATCGCCATCGCGACGCCGGTCACCAGGCGGAGGAGCAGGAGGGCGGCGTCGGTGGGGTGGGCGTGCTTCTGGGCACCGAAGAAGGATCGCATGGCGCCGTTCTACGCGAGTCGACGCTTCGCGCGACACGCGCTCCCGGGGAAGGTCCCGTTCGTGTCACCATCCCTGCGCGATGGACTGGAGGAAGCTCTTCTCGCGCGGCTCCGACGCGCGTTCTGACGATCGCCGTGATCCCGCGGACGCACCGATCGAGGCGCCCGGCGAGCGCGAACTCGCCGTCGTGCGCGCCTACCACGAGCGCACGAAGCACGCGCCGGGCCGCTACGCGAACGGACCGGGCTGGATGGACTGGGACACGCAGCCCGATCCGTTCCGGCGCTTCGCGGGAGCGGAGCTTCTGCCGCTCGACCTTCCCGCGCCGTCCGACGAACCGCGCTACGAGCAGGTCTTCCCGCCGGGTCGGATCGAAGCGCGTCCCCTCGATCGCGCGTCGCTGTCGCAGCTCCTGCGCGATAGCCTCGCGATCTCCGCCTGGAAGCGCGCGGGCGAGGCGCACTGGAGCCTGCGCGTCAATCCGTCGAGCGGGAACCTCCACCCGACCGAGGGCTACGTCGTCGCACCCGCGGTGCCGGGTCTCTCGGAGACGCCCTTCGTCGCGCACTACGCGCCGAAGGAGCACGCGCTCGAGGTGCGCGCGCGCTTCGACGCGGAGCTGTGGCAGGAGCTCGTGCGCGAGCTGCCGGACGGCGCGCTGCTCGTCGCGTTGACCTCGATCCACTGGCGCGAGTCGTGGAAGTACGGCGAGCGCGCCTACCGCTACTGCAACCACGACGTGGGGCACGCCGTCGCGTGCGTCGCGCTGGCAGCGGCGGCGATGGGTTGGGGAGCGCGTCTGCTCGACGGACTCGCGAGCGACGAGATCGCCGAGTTGCTGCACCTCTCGGACACGCAGCACCCCGAGGCCGAGGAGCCGGACTGCGTGATCGCGCTCTACCCGCGCGGCGCGACGTGCGAGGCGACGCGGCTCGACGCCGCGGCGATCCTTCGCTTCGCCGGGCTCGAGTGGAAGGGAACGCCGAACGAGCTGAGCCCCGACCACGCGGACTGGCCGGTGATCGACGACGTCGCGGCCTGCGCGCGGTCGCAGGGCGCGCCGCTCGCGCGAACCGACGCCGTTCCGCCCTGGCCGCCGCTCGAGGTCGGCGACGAACCCATCCCGTTCCGCCGCATCGTGCACCAGCGCCGCAGCGCCGTCGCCATGGACGCGAGGAGCGGCCTCGCGCGCGACGCGTTCTTCCAGGCCATGCGCCGCGTGCTGCCGGGCCACGGCGAGCAGCCGCTCGCGGCGCTGCCCTGGTCGCCGCGCGTGCATCTCCTCCTGTTCGTGCACCGCGTCGCCGACCTCGACCCGGGGCTCTACGTGCTCGTGCGCGATCCCGAGCACGAGGCCGAGCTGCGCGCCGCGCTCGACCCGAGCTTCGACTGGACGAGGCCCGAGGGCTGTCCGAGCTGGCTCCCGCTCTTCCACCTGAAGATGGGCGACGCGCGCGGCCTCGCGTCGCACGCGAGTTGCGACCAAGCCATCGCCGGCGAAGGCTGCTTCAGCCTCGGCATGCTGGCGCGCTTCGACGCGAGCCTCGCGACCGACGGCCCGCACGCCTACCCGCGCCTCTTCTGGGAGACCGGCGCGATCGGCCAGAGCCTCTACCTCGAGGCCGAAGCGCTCGGCCTGCGCGCGACCGGCATCGGCTGCTTCTACGACGATGTCGTGCACCGCGCCTTCGGCCTGCGAGGCAGTGCGTGGCAGAGCCTCTACCACTTCACGGTGGGAGGCGCGGTCGACGACGCGCGCATCACGACGGAGGCGGCGTACGGCGACAGAGCCGATCACTAGGCAACCCTCGGGGCGACGTCTCGGCCGATGACTCCTGGACGAGTGGGCAGCGGCCGCACTCTTCCCCGGCGACGGGATGGATCGTCGGGCCCCTCGTGTCGCCGACGCCGAGTCACGGACTCTTGCTCGTCGGCGCCAGCACGGGCCGGAGTTGCGCTGTGTGGCGACGCCGTCCGCCGGGCTCGGGATGCTTGCGGTTGAAGATCTGCGGTCCGGCCGACGGCTGTAGGGCTGGACCATAGGCGATTGGCTCGACGAGAATCCGCGAACGACGACACTCTGCGGGCGGACTGCGCTGAGGTCGAGACCGTTTCCCTGGCGCTCCGCAATGCACCAGTCTCCAAGGGGGCTCACGAAGCCGTTCGGGTGTGTCGGGTAGAGCGAGATGGAACTGCGGAATGCCGCGACCTCCCACTCGTGTTCACACGGTAGGCGAAAGGCGAGTTTGCCCTGTTGCATGTCCTTCATCTCGCGCGATTCGATGCCCGGCACGAGATCGGCGAGGATCTCCGGCCTTCTGCGCGCCAACGTGGTGAGTGAACGGCACAGAAACGCGGCTTCGACTGCATCGACTACCGCCGGACGATCGGACGAACGCCGCCATGCGTCGGGACATCCGAAGCCCAGCGTCAGCACGCCGGCCTGAGTCTCGGACAGAGGGCGGCTCGCAACCCAGAATGCTCCGAGTCGGACCGTGGATCGAACTCGGCCGGGGTCGAAGTGCAAGACCTCCGGGAAGGTCCCAATTTCAATTCCATCTCCCGCGTCGCGCCACTTCTCTCGCGCGTTTTCGAGGTAGTACTTCCGCGCCGACTCATCAGGTCCGATCTCGTGGTCGTCCTCGGCGATGCGAGCAAAGCTCAGCGGACCATGCAGCTCTTGTGCGCCGCCTGTCGTGGGGCTCCACGGTTCCTTCCAGATCTCGAGCTCGCCTCGGAGGTTCGCGTGGAACACATGAACGAAACGTTGGCGTTCCTCGTCGGTTGACGTCCACTCGAGCCGGACGTCTCTGAATTCCTCGAGGGTCGCCGGGCTGATCGCCGCGACGTTGCCGAACTCGATGCAGGAGGAGATTGCGCACGGCTCGTCCGAGTAGTCGTCCCACTCGTCGACCTGGTCGTAGTCGGACTCAATGACCCTCTGGATGGCCTCCTCCTGATCCGACCAGGAATCCTCGTCGTCACTCGAGTCGGCCGATTCGTCAACAATCAGCTCCATCTCCATCTTATGCTCCAACTCCCGCGCGATCTCGTATGGCCACCTCGGCTGTCCGTCACCTACGTCCTCGGACTGTCCCCGCGACGCGTCGTGTTCGTCGCTCTGGTCTCCATCCAGGAGATCTTCGAATGGGTCGATGAACTCCTGCGAACTCTGCGGCCGCGAGCTCTCTTGATCAGCGACTGGCGCAGACCCGCGCACTCCGGTCGCGACGAACTTGGCATAGTCCCACTCACTGTGTGGGCCGTCGCTTCCACGGAAGAAGTCGACGACGCGCTCGAGCCTGAGTCGAAGCGCCTTCTTGACCGCTTCCGAGGCGAGAAGGTCTTCCGACGCACCGATGCGGTGCCTCACTAGCTCCCACTCCTCCCCCGATCGGATCCTCGCAACGGCCAGGGCCGCTAGGCCCGGCGTACTCGGTCCGCACTCTGCGAACGCCGCCAGTCCGATCGAGCGATAGCGCTCTTCATTCAACAGGAACTCGACCCAGCGCTCCGCATCGTCCCCGCGCTGCTCTCGGCAGAGGTGGAACGTGACGCCCCTCAGGACATCGAAGAGTCCGCCCGAGGCCGAGCCCTCGGTCGTGGGGAGAAGTCGCCTCGCCGCCTCCTCGAGCTGGCCGATACTCAGGCGCTTCGCGAGGAGCCTCGACGCGAGCGAGTCTTGGTAGATCCGGTGACTGAAGCTCCAAATCGCGTCGGAGTCGAAGGCCCGCGAGCTCTCGGACGAGCACTCGAGAATCCCGTTCGAACGCGCGCGTTCGCAGAACGCCTCGGGACTGGCAGCCCTGTCGGTGGCCCCCGCCCAGGCCTCGAGTTGCTCCGCCGCGCCGACGGGGCTTCTCCAATCACCACGGCGTGGCGACCTCAACGCCGACTTGACTTGATCGAAGGACAGCTGCAACGCACTCGTCATCTCGAGTGCGAGCCGCCCCAAGACGTCAAGAGTTTCCTCGTCCAGATACGCGTCCTCACAGCCTGGTCGACGGGGCGTCAGCGCATCCTCGCCGGAACGCTGCGGGGCTCGAAGCATCTCCTTCAGTCCGTCGAAGACGATGCCGTCCTTCTCGAGCGGCCCCAATCCCGATTCTTTCCGAGTTGCAAGTTGCTTCGCAAGAACACCGAGCAGCAGCGGTCGCGTTAGAACGTCGTCCGCGCAGAACCCGAGTCGAGAGCGAGCCTCGGCCAGATCGCGAGACGCACGACCGTCAGGGTCCCCGATCCCGAATGTGCGATACCACCTTGCGACGAGCAACTCCTGCGACATGCGATCCAGTGGGAGGAGTTCGACTCTGTTGAACGGAGCGGAAGGGATCCTCCTGAGCTCCTTCGGGCGCATCGACAGAACGACGATCGGACCGACGTCTGCGTCACCCTCTGGATCACGCACCAGGCTCTGGATCGCGC
Organism: Planctomycetota bacterium; assembly: GCA_041398665.1. GTDB lineage: Bacteria > Planctomycetota > UBA1135 > UBA1135 > Rohdeia. The sequence continues at coordinate 34,254 of JAWKUH010000042.1, forward strand.
TGTCGACGATTCGCCTTCGATCGCGGGCGAGCACTTCATCGAGACCGTCGAGGACGACGACGAGACGCCCCTTCTCCGCGAGCCGTTCGACGGCAATTGAATGCTCTTGTTCCGTCAGAGACGCTCGGACTTTGCGTGTCGTCTTGAACGTGTGGCGCGCGACGAGCTCGAGGATCGAAGAAGTGTCGACTCCCGCGTCATCCGACAAGGAACCTGCCAACTCACGGACCCTCGCGAACAGGACCAGGAGGCCGAAGTCACCTTGCCCGATCTGCCGGGCCAGTGCCCGACATGTCGTCGACTTCCCGCTGCCAATTTCTCCGACGACGACGCTCAGTCTCGGAATCTTCTCCTGTCCCGGAATCTTGGCATGCACACCACGGAAGCGCTCGAGTACGAGTTCGCGAAGCACCCCTTCCGGAGCCAATTCAGGATCGCTGCCGTCGAAGCGCCAGGCTTCGAGCGGGCGACCTCCGGACGCACCATGATCCGGGACCCCGCGAGCGCTCTCGCCCGCTCCTGGGATCGCCCCTGAGGCGGTTGCCTCGATGCGCGTCGTCCCGGTCGGGACGATGATCGGCTCGATCGAACCCGCGCGCCCCTGATGTAGGTCGCTGGCATACCGGTCCACGGCCTGTGCGACGCGTTCGTTGAAGACGGACGCGGCGGCCGAGACTTCGTCGACGAACGGCTCGTCGTATCCCATCGGCGACCACTGACAGAGCGACCAGCCGAGCATGTTCGTCTGAGGGTTGGAGCTGAGTCCGAAGTGCCGCCGCCCTTCGCGTACGGCCTCGCCAACGGAACTTGCACACTCACGACCGAACGACTCGAGAGTTCGAGCAGCGAACTCCACCGCAGCATCCGGAGGAACCAAACATCGAAAGCCAACCACGTGGTCGACGACGTCGAACAGCGGGCTGACCAGTCCTTCGTTCGCGCTGCATCCCATCAGCAGCGCCAGACGAGTTGTGCGGTGTCGTCCGAGTCCGCGAGCGAGGGCCGCCGTCGACAGGACTTCCTCTCCCCCTTCTTTACCGCTGTTCACTCGGGGAGAGCGGAGCAAGAACCCGCGAGGGCCGTCACTTGCTTGCTCCGTGATCCCGAGAACGACGAGGAGGTCGGCGCCATCGTGGGAACTCACGAGTTTCTCCGCCTCTGCTGCGCCTTCGAAAGTCTCGACGACAAGCCGCGATCCGGAGTCGACCAGCCTGCGCCACTCGTCCGCGCAGGCATCGTAGGTCGGTTGTGAGCAGAGAACATCGAGCACAAAAGGCCGTGACCGGGACCGACCCTCGAGAATCTTCCTGACGAGTTCGGGGCCGCGGCTCGTCGCCTCGATCGACTTTCCTACGACGGACGGATCACCCGGTTGCTCCTGGAGCAGGTCACCGACGACGAGGAGAACCCTCTCGAGTCGCCGGACGTCCGGCTGGGGCTCGCTCGACTTGCTGCGGGGCGCATTCGTACGAATGACCTGCCATCCGTCGAAGTCTGCGTGCTCGACGAAGAACTCCCACGGAAGATGGTCGAGTTCGGACGGGATGCTGACCCAAAGACGGGTGTCCGAGTTGTGCTCGAACTCCTGAAACTGAGTTGTCAGTTCGTCGAGCGACTTTCGCATCTTGCGATCGAAGCGCTTGGCGAGCTCGAGCGTTTTTGGCGACGAGTCTTCGTCCTCTACCGCTCTCGTCCACTCGTCGAGAGTTGGCAGTCCTGCCAAGTGGAACCTCGCTTCGGCGAGTCGTTCACCTCGGACCGAATCGCCATACCCGAGATGCACGAATTCGGCTACGTACTCCTCGCCGCCCGCGCTCTCGATGCGAAGACAGAAGTCGCGAGTTCGATTCGTTCTCGACACGGCAAGCCTCGAGCCACAAGCATTTCGTCACGCTCTGCGCGACATATAGGAACAGGATAGTGTACGACTCGATCGCAGAGCCGACGAATGGGATTGACCGACCGACGGTATCGAGCATGTGCGGCCACAGGTTGTCCAGGCCGGCCCTGTGCAAGCTCTCTGGGGTTTGCCGCCAGGAGATGTGCTGTCGACGGATGCCGCACGCCGGCGACCACAAAGAGGGGGATCAGGTCGAGCCTTCGCCGCATTCCGACGGGTCACCCCGCCGGCAGTGCGCGCGCCTCGGTGGGGGCGGCAGGCTGGGCAGTAGGGGTCGAGGGGGCACCTTGGGCGGCTCACACCCCATCGACACACGCCCCTACGGAACCCACGATGCGGCCCCGCCGTCCGGGTTGGCGTAGCTCTAAGTGGCTGGAAAGTCAGGAGTTGCCGAGGTCGGCGCCACAATTCGGGCCCGTTTCTCGACTCCGGCGCTTCGCCGCGACCTTCTCCTCCTGCCCGCCGGCTGGCACACGCCTGACGTCGCACCTGACTTCAAACCACTTCGGTCATGAACCCCTCGATTCCCGATCGACCTCTTCCGAATTCCGGCTTCGCCCCCTCGATCCGTGATGCGATCGAGCAGGAACTCTGGCTCCACGACGATCCGTGGTCGAGCTACTGGGTGACACCACCTCTGCTGAACCAACTCGACGACGACGCGCGAGCAAGGTGGCGTAACTCCGCGAACTCACGTATCGAGATGGTCGAGGCACTTGTCGTCGACGAACTCGGCCGGTGGCTGACCGCCGCTGGTGCGAACCTGTCCGGAACGACGAGGCAGCTGCACCTCGACATCCAGCGAGCGTGGATCGTCTGCTCGCTCCTCGCAACGCTGCGTGTGCGCCGCGAGTCGTCGGCGATCGAGTCCTCGGCATCGGAACGTGAACACAACAAGAAGGACCTGATCGACGAGTTCATCCGCGTCGTGGAGGGGGTCACGCTCAGCCTCCTGCGCGACGGCCCTGATGCGGCTGGTGCATCGCACGTCTATGCGCACACGCGGGGGAAATCGCTCGCGAGAGACGAGTGGAGAAAGGCGTGCTCGGCCAACCTCGGGGCCGTGACCGGATACGGAGAGTTCACGGGATCCGGCAAGGGACGAGCGAGAGCCGCTCGGGAGATCGTGCCCGACCCTCTCGCTGAAGTCGCACAGCACGACCCCTCGGAACCGATTGATGACATCGATGCGTGGTGGGCGACGAGCGAAGGCCGCCTTGCGGTCGCCCACAAGTTTCGGGAGATCGCTGCTTCCATCCGCCCCGAGGCATCGGAGCACCTCGCAAGGCTGCGCCGCGAAGCTCTTCTCGCTGCTGCTGAGACCCTCGAAGTTGCGTCAACCTCCGACTGCGAGCACCCGCTATGCGAGGTCTTCCAGCAACGCCTCGATGAACGGCTCCGCCATCGCTCCGACCTCGATCGTCGGAAGCTCTCGAATGCCATCGGGCCGCGAGTGACCGGGCTCGAGCGCAAGCTCGGTCCACTGGCATGGGAAGCCCTTCGCCTCCTCGCAGGTCGGTAGCCAATCGTCCCGCACCACCTATCTCCACCCTGCAGCCTCGAGCCTTCGTGGTTCAACACGCCATGCAATCGAACATCAAGACTCTCGACCGGATCACCGGTGACTTCGCGAACCTTCTCGACGCTCTCGACCTCGCACGAGTCCGCCCGGTGCGTCTGCGTCCGGGACACTTGGGCAAGAGTCCGCTCTCCGCTCAGATCCTCTCCTGGAGCACACCGGACGGTGCGAGCTCGAGTCTCGCCAATGAGCAATCGGGTAGGGGTAGGTACAAGGGTCCCACCAGCCTCGACGTGATGGACTGGACTCTCGCCTGGGAGACCGACGGCACCTTCGAGGGCTCGTTCCGAATCCCCGATGGACACGCTGCTCGAGCGGCGCTGGAGGGCGGCGCGGCCATCGTTTACCTGAAGCGTCACAGGGACGACGATGCAGACTGGACCGAGTGCAACCAGCTCTACTCGGAAGTCATCGTGAACGGGCGGGTCGAGTTCCGCTACCGGCCGCCCGGCGACCTTCGCCCGACGCGACGCGTTGCAATCGCAGAACATTGGATCTGCGCCATCCAACTGTACGGTCCCACGTGGTCGACCACCGCGCAGGGCTGAAGTACGATCCCCTGCCTTGACCCGTGGGCTGCGTACGGCAGCCGCCTCTCGTCGATCCACCAAGCGTTTCCGACTCGCAGTCCCCCATGGCCAAGTCGAACGATGGGTCGCGGCCCTACGTGCTGCCGCTACGAGCCTCGTTCAACGCGAGCGAACTCGAAGCCCTGCGCCCGGTCATGGCCAAGCTCATGGAGGGCAGTCCCGGCGCTGCGAGCAATCTGACCAGCGCGATGTGGAGCCTTCTCGACCCCTCGGGCGTGGAGGAACTCCGAGAGTCGTTCCGCACCGACCACGCGTCTCCACGAGTCGTCGTGACCCCTGCCGTGGCGAGCCCAGGAGTTCTGGAGCTTCCATGGGAAGCTCTGGAAGTCGAGTCGGAAGACGATCCGCCCAATCCGATCCTCGAGCGCGACCAGGTGGACTTCGTTCGCCTCGTCGAGCACCGCGGAGGAAATCGACGCGAGCGCCCGGCCCGCGGTCTGCGCGTTCTGATCGTCGTCGGCGAGCTGGATCAGCCTGGAGACGCTTACGCAGGGACTGCAAGTCACGCGACCGAGGTCCGAGCGATCCGCGACGCGCTCCTGCTGTCCGATCTCGTCGAGTGCTGTCGAGTCGCCGTCCACGCGGGTCTTAGCCGAACTCAGCTCGACGTCTTCGAGCCTCTTGTCTATTCAACGAAGGAAGATCTACGCGAGCACTTCGACGGACCGTGGGACATCGTCCACTTCATCGGGCACACCAAGAAGGGAGGTCCGGAAGGTGCGTTGCCCGAGACGGCGGTCGGCTTGTCGCTGCCCCAAGACGCGTCGTCGAAGGCGCGGAGCTCGTCGACTGGTTGAAGCGTTGCGACGCCGCACTCCTCGTGCTGGCGTGTTGCACCGCGACTCCACGCCCTCGCCGCTCCCATCGCGTCCGAGGGTCCCCAGGTCGTCGGGCACGCCTTCAACTGCGTTCCGAGTTCGCGACGATCTCGAACTCGGTCGTGCGCAACGCCGCTGCGACGCGCAAAGAGCTGCGAGGGTTCTCGTCGAGTCGCTTCTGGAGCGACGCGACGAGCGCGCGGTCGATCGACACGCGCGCCCGTCGAATCCGCTTCCGGCTCGAAGCCATGGCTCCACGTCCGACCGCACTCAGGCGGCGTCGTTCCTGTCGTTGTCGGTGTTGTCACGCTCGATCCGGCGGAACCGTCGGAAACGGCGGATCTTGGTCGAGCGGGTCCGCGCTCGGTCGACCTTCGAACCGATCCAGGCGGCGATCGGATAGCCGGCGAAGAGGAGGAGGGTGAGCGTGGGAAGGAGGTTCGTCGCGTTCATGATGAAGTTCGCTGTTCGCGGTGGATGGCCCGCGCATCGGGCCCACCTCCTCCAGGCACCCCATGCGCGAGTGCCGCGAACAAACAGAGAAAAACTTTGTCAACGGAGTCGACGCGGAACGCGATCGAACGAAACGAGTGAGCCCGGATCCTCCGGGGGATCCGGGCTCGTGGTGCGGCCGCTCGCATGGTTACCGCTTCCCGCGGCGAGCGCGCGGCCCTCGGAGAGAGCGACCGCACCGACCCGCTAGTCGAGGTCGAAGCGCGCCCGCTCCTCGTCCTTGCGGCGCGTCGCGTCCTCGCGCCATTCGGCTGTGATGGCGTCGACCAGTCGTTCGACGGCGCGCTCCTTGTCGCGCCCGGTCGCCTTCGTGGTCGTGTCGTCGTCGTCGGGTTGCTTCATCGATCTGTCTCCTGGTTCGAGGGACGACGGCGTGTCGTCCAGGGTGAACAGGCGCCGGCCGACGGTGCGCGGCGAAGAATCCGTCGAAAACGCGGTCCCCGTCGCGCGCGAGGTTTTTTGCGAGTTCGTTCGACGCCACCACGACTTCGGAGCCTGTGTCTCTCGAGGGGGCGATGCCCCACGAACCCGGAGAGAACATGCGCGACACCACGAGACGAGACCGACCGCGAGCACGACGTCGTACCGCCACAAGCGCGTCCACGCGCGCACGCGCTCCTCCGCCCGACGGATGCGTCGGATCGCTCACGACGCGAGGGGCGATCGCCCGTCGAGTGGTGCGACGCCGTACGACAGTCAGGGGATGGAGCCCCGGGATCGACGCCAGTCGGGCCCGGGGCTCCTTTCGTGGAGCGAGGGCATCGGTCGCGAAGTCGCGGTCGGGAGCGGCTCAGCGACCGCTCGAGTGGAGGACGAACGCCTCGAGCAGTTCGACCGCGGGCGTCGGATCGTGCTCCCAGTCCCAGGGCACGACGACGTGTGCATGGGCTCGGCTCGGCTCGACGAGCGCGTCGTGCATCGGCCGCACGCTGGCTCGGAACTGCGCGATGACGGATTCGATCGAGCGACCGCGCTCGCGAGTGTCGCGCAGAACGCGGCGCGCCAGGCGCTCCTCCGGCGCCGTGTCGACGTAGACGCGGAGGTCGCAGCGAGCTCGCAACTCGGCGACGGCGAGTACGAGGACACCCTCCACGACGACGACGGGTCTCGGCTCGACCCGACGCGTCCGATCGGTCCGCGAGTGGGTCGAGAAGTCGTACTCGGGGACATCGACGGGGAGACCGCTGGCGAGAGCGTCGAGATGCTCGGCGACGAGCTCGATGTCGAGCGCGTCCGGGTGGTCCCAGTTCCTCGAGGCGCGCAACTCCTCCGGCATCGCCGTGCCGTCGAGGTAGTACGCGTCGTGCGCGACGACAGCGATCCGAGAACCGGCTCGACCGCAGACGAGACGATCGACGAGGGTCGACTTTCCGGAGCCGGAGCCTCCCGCGATCGCGATGAACGTGGGCTTGATCATGCGCGCTCGGCTCCGTCCACACCGTCGCCGTCACGCTCCCGCGAGGTGGATGGTCGGTGGCGCAGCAGCGAGATGACCGCCACGATCGCCCAGAAGACGTTCAACGTGAACGGCGGATACGCCCCATGCGCGAAGGCCTGGATGGAGATGCCGATCGCCCCGATCAGGTTGAGGAGGTTGGAGGCCCGGCTGGTCGCCGACCATCTGCCGAGCGAGGACAACGTGAAAGCGGCAAGCAGGGCGACGAGGCCCAGCCAACCCAGAGTCTCGACGAGGTCTTCCATGGTGCGTACACGAAGGAGTCGGGTGGACTCGAGTGAACCCTCACGCTGCGTCCGACGGACGCATGTAGCGCACGAACGGCGCGAGTTCGGGGGAGTCGTAGGCGGGAATCAGCCAAGACTGGAAAGGCATCCGATCGGCCAAGAACAGCGTGAACGGCCGGCCGAAGGCGAAGTGCTCCGGCGGATGGGTGATCTCGGACGGCAGCAGCAGTGGGCGGCCGATCGTCTGGCTGGTGCGCACGGTCTCGACGCGGTGCTCGCCGTCGACGATCCGTTCCACCGTCGACGTCGACGCGGCCTCGACCGTCGTCGTGCCCGACAGGCGCGACGCATACGCCGCGTCGACGGGGTCGCACTCGGGTGCGAAGAGCTTGTTGCGGAAGCCGGCGACGACGGAGTCGGCCTCGCGGCCGTAGACGTTCGAGATCTGGGCGAGGCTCTGGACGGAGGCCGAGATGCTCACACGCCGCGATCGGAGCGTGTTGAGCCGGATCGGAAGGTCCGGCAACCAGCCGATGGCCGAAGCGAATTCGTCCATGTGGATGGAAACGCCGCGCCGGAGTGCCCCGCTCGCCGTGGAAGCCGCGGAGTCGAGCAGCATGTTGAAGAGCTCGGCGAAGAACACCGACCAGATCGGTCGGAGCCGCGAGACGTGCGCCTCGCCCATCTCGACGACGAGAACTCCCGGCTCGTCGACGAGGAATTGCGCCAGGTCGAGCCCGTTCGACGAAGTGACGCTCCGAACACGCTCGTCCTCGAAGGCGGCGAGACGCATGAGGGAGTCCGCGAGGACCGTCTGTGCGTTGTGGCTCCCGGAGGCGACGAACTCGACGAAGGCCTGGAGTCGACCCACATGGTCGTGCGCTGCAGCCCACGCCCCGAACTTGCGGGGACCGCTGCTCACCACCTCGCGAATGCGTGCGAACGAAGGAACACCACGTGGGTCGCCGGCCAACGTCTGTGCGATCGCGGTGATGAGCTGTTCGGACGTCGAGATCCAGAACGGGCTGTCGCCGTCACCCCGGTTGAGTTGGGCTGACCGACACAGCGTGTGTACGACGTCGCGGTAACTCCTCGGATGGCGGTGCTGGAGTGGGTTCCAGCACACCGAGCGCTCGGGATCATGGAGGTTGATCACGACCGGAGCCCTGCCGGGGCGGTGTCGGGCCATGAGCTCCGACACGAACGGGAGGAGGTTGCCCTTCACGTCGGTGACGACGACGGTGCGCGACTCGTCCTGGATGTCGTTGGCGATGAGGGGCAGCAGGACCCGGGTCGTCTTGCCGGTCCCGGTCGTACCGACGGCGAGCACATGGGCGTTGCGCGCCTCCTCGGAGAGAGCGATTCCCGCGCAGTACAGGGGCTCCACCGCGCCCCGGCCGCCCGGAACCTCGACGATCGGCGAGGCGCCGGCGAGGAACGTGGCGTGGGGGTCTTGCAGGGCCTGTTCGTTGGCGGCGAGCAGTTCGTCGCGGTCGGCGAGCCGCGCTGCGCCGTGGCTGCACTCGTGCGAACGACGGGGGCGGAGCGGAACCGCTGCGGACGAGTGGAGGAAGGCTGGGGTACGGAGGAGGTGGTTGGCGTCGGGTGACTGCATGAGGGCGCACGCTGAAGGGGTCCGTCCTTCACAGGCACCGGGGGCGCTCTGGCGGCGATGAATCCGCGAAATCTCTGAGCGCGCCCGTCGGTCCGAACCATCGCGGGAAGCTCGAGAGTGGTGGCTCCGTTCGAACATGCCCGGTCGACGACCCGCGCATCACGACGGAGCCCGCCTACCCGCGCTCCTGACCGGCTCGCCGACGCCTCGGACGGCCGCGTCGGAAAACTCTTCCGCGCGGCGCCGGTCGACCCCGCTCGAACGTCGGTTCACCTCCAGAACCGTTCGGCGACCGCTCGAAACGGCCGCATGGATTCCCCCGCTCCCCAGCGGTCGCGGATCCTCGTGGTCGACGACAACCGCGAGATCCACGCCGACTTCCGGAAGCTCCTCGCCGGTGACGCCGCACCCTCCGAGAGCGAACGCGACGGACTGGACGCGCTCGACGCGATCATCGGCGTCGACGCGGAGGAGGTCGCGACGGAGCAGATCTTCGACGTCGACTCGGCCGACCAGGGGAGGAAGGCGCTCCTGATGGTGGAGGCGGCGGTCGCGGAGGGGCGGCCGTACTCGCTCGCCTTCGTCGACATGCGCATGCCGCCGGGGTGGGACGGACTCGAGACGATCGACCACCTCGTCGCCGTCGACCCGCGCATGCAGATCGTCATCTGCACGGCGTACTCCGACCACGACTGGGACGACATCCACGCGCGCGTCGGACACGTCGACAACGTGCTCGTGCTGAAGAAGCCGTTCGACGCGATCGAGGCGCGGCAGATGGCGTGGGCGCTGTGCAAGAAGTGGTCGCTCGCGCGCGAGTCGGAGAGGAAGCAGGAGGAGC
>JAWKUH010000043.1:0-41605 GCA_041398665.1 Planctomycetota bacterium
GGAGTACGACGCGGAGTGCTTCCAGTGCCACACCGTAGGCTTCGCGCAGCCCGGCGGTTTCATGCAGCCCTCGGCCGCCCAGCACTTCGAGAACGTGCAGTGCGCGGCGTGCCACGGCGCCGGCGCGGCGCACATGGCGGGCGGTGAGAGCTACGTCGATCCGTCGAACCTGCTCCCGATCGGAAGCACCTGTCGCAACTGCCACACGAAGGAGCACGACCCGAACTTCGACTCCTGGGTGCACGAGCCCGAGCGATACGCCCAGGCGCTCCAGGCCAAGGTCCTCGCCGTCTCCTGCCCGAAGATGCCGGAGATGGGGGCGGGCAACTCGGCCTTCAACGCGTCGCTCGTCGAGGCTGCGAAGGACGTCCTCGCGCACGGCCAGGAGGTGCGCTGGGACCTCGCCTCACGGCTGTTCGTCCGGGCGGGGGACCTCGAGAAGGGGATCGCTGCGGCGAAGCGAGCCGTCGAGGCCGGAGGCGAGCGTCCCGAGGACCTCCGCATGTACGCGCTCACGCTCCTCCGAGCGGGCCGCACCGACGCGGCCGATCGGGCGATCGAACGAGCTCTTGCGGACCTTCCGACGGACGCGGAGCTGCACTTCGACCTGGCGCTGCTCCGGCTCGAGTCGAATCCGGAGAGCGCGCTCGTCCACGCGCGCGAGGCGTACTCGCTGGACCCGGCGAACGCGGTGTTCACGGAGTGCGTCGTCCGTGCGCTCGTCGCGACGGGCGACTCCGTCGAAGCGCGTCGCTTCCTCGAGAAGCACCTCGCGCAGCAGCCGCAGAACCACGAGCTGCTCGATCCGCTCCTCGAAGAACTGCCGCCGGAGTGAGTCGCGCGGACGCCGGAGCGTCCGTCACCCACCCTGGACCGGTACGAGGCGCTGACGAACGCCCTCCGCGCGATCGCCGCCGAAGAGCAGCGGCGCGTCGATGCCCGCGACCTCGACGAGTCGCGCACTCACGGTGCCCTGGAAGTTCGACGCGAGGAACTCGTCGTCCGCGACCTGGACCAGCACGGCCATCGCCGCGGCGTGGATCACCAGGCCGGTGAGCGCGCCGGCGACCGCGCCGCCGACGCGGTCGACGAGGCCGAGTTGCACGGCTTCGAGCAGCCGTTTCCCGAGGCGACCGATCACCGCGACGACCGCGAGGGAGACGAGGAAGAGCCCCAACCAGACGAAGCCCTGCGGGACCCGAGGATCCATGTCGCCGGTGTGTCCTTCGAGGAGCGGTGTGATGGTCGGTTCGAGGCTGCGCGCGACGGCGACCGCTCCGGCCAGCCCTGCGAGGCGCAGGAGCTGCCACCACAGCCCGCGCCAGAGCCCGAGCAACGCGAAGAGACCGACGATCGCCAGCCCGACGGTGTCGACCGTCTGGAGCGCGGGTGAGGGATCCTCCTGGACGAGGGCGAGGAACATCGCCGGAAAGGTAACCGCGTCGAGGGTCGAGGGGCCAGCACGTGCCCGCCCGACCCGCCACGAGTACACTGCGCGGCTCGACCCTTCGAACCATGCGCTCGGAAGACGTCTACGCCAAGTGTCTCGAAGCACTGCACCGGCTGCACCTCTCCACGTCCGAGGGGCGCGCCGAGCAGGCCGTCGCCGCGGAGGCCTTCCTCGGTGGGAACCACCTCGAACTGGCCGATCTCGACTCGAGGCGCCGGTTCCTCGAGTGGTTCCTCCTCGAGCGCCCCAGCGAGTCGCTCGGTGAACCTCCGGTGCGTGCGCTCCAGGGCGCGTTGCTCGACGAACTCGCGGGCGACGACGACGCGGAGATCGTGGTCGCGGGGCTCCTCGATTCGCGTGTCGGAGCGTTCGAGGTTCGCGACGTCCAACCGGGTCGCGGGCTGTGGTTGCACGACCTCCTCGGTCTCGGCGCGTACCCCGTCCAGGAGGTGACCGCGTCGAGCGAGATCGCGGCGGGGGACGTCGCGGTGGGGCGGGTCTTCGCGGTGGGGGACGGGCTGTTCGCGATGTCCCCCGCCACGGCGTTGTTCCGGCGCGAAGGACTCGTGGACGCGCTCCGCTCCGACGCGGAGCGACTGCGAGCCTCGCGGCGCGGGACGCTGCGCGTCACCCAGATCGAGCTCGAATCGATGTTCTTCCCCCGCCGTTCGGTCTCGCGCGACGAACTCGAGAAGTGCGAGACCCGCGCGGTCGAGCTCCTCTCCGGCGCGGGCTTCGACGAGCAGGAACGCGGCGAACTGGTCGCGCTGATGCGCACGGCTGCCGCCAACGACGCTCCGCTCGCCAGCGCATCGATCTCGGCGGTCCTCGATCGCGCGGCGTTCCGGAAGCGACGCTGATCTCGAGGAGCTGCGGCGTGCGCTCGCCAGGAGTGGTGGGACCTCCTCCGTGCCGTCGACGGCGACGCGGTGACGCGCACGCCGTCCGACGTGTCGAGCAGCGATGCCGATCGAACGGCCGGCGCGCGTCCGGCGGACGCGCGTCGCGCACTCGAGGAGTTCGACCGCGGCAGAGCCGAGGGACGGGACCTCGAGGGTCTGTTCAAGGATCTCGAGCGCGACCTCGGACTCGATTCGGGGGACGACGAGGATCCCGGTCACGCTCCCGACTTCCCGGGTGTCGTCGGCGCCATGGTCGAGGAGTTCGTCTGGGAGTCCGAGCGCGAGCGCCCCGGTTCGACCGCTGCGTTCGCCGGGCACCTGCGCGCCTTCGCCGAGTCGAAGCGGGACATCGGCGTCTTCGAGGAACTCGCCGCCTACGACCTCGTCGACTTCGCGGCGCGCGTCACCATCCAGCGCGACCTGCTCGGCGACGACACGGAACGCGGAGCCGACGCCATGCTGGAAGGACTGCGTGCGTTCGCCGTGTGGGCCGACGAGGCCCACGACCTCGGTCTGTGGGCGACGTTCGAACGAGCGCACGCCGGACTGCTCCGTTCGTTGCCGCGAGTTGCGTCGATCAGCCGCCGACTCCAGAGGCCCGTCGACGTCGACTGGTCGCCCGAACACTGGGTGCAGACGCACGCCGATGGTCGCTTCGTGACGGTCGGCGGCGAGAGCTACGAGATCGAGGTCCCTCGCGGGGTCGACCACCCGAACGACGAGGACTGGATCGTCGGTCGGGTTCGCGGTCGCGTCTTCGTGCCGGCGGCCGTCCTGCCGCCGGAAGCCGGCCGATTGCGCTGAACGGTGCCGGGCGTGCGGACTGATCAGAGCGGACGCCAGGGCATCTGGACCTCGGTGACGAGCTCCTCGAACGAACGCACCGTCGACGGGTCCACGAGGTAGATCTCGCGGACGGGTCCGTCGAGCACCCAGTTGCGCTCGCGCATCACGGAGAACATCGCGGGGTACGCCAGCGAGATCTGGTCGTACGGCCCGGCGACGCGGGCGTAGATCACCTGTCCGCCCGGGAGTTCCGCGTAGCCCAGCGGTGCGGCGACGGGTGTCCCCGGTGCCACCGGGACGCACAGCCTGGAGCGCAGCGACTCCGTCGCGACCCGCATCGGATCGTCGAAGTACAGCGCGAACGGCGGGCCCTCCGCGCGGATCCCCTGGGAGCTCAGGTGCTGGGCGAGCTCTCCCATGAAGCGGCCCGTCTCGGCGTACGGGCCGACGATCTCGAGGAACACGTAGGTCTGGTCCATGCGTTCCTTCCACTCGGTCTCGACCGCGGCGTAGGGCGGGAACGCCACGGCCACGTCGGGGCGGACGTCGACCGGGCTCCCGGCGTACTGGGACCCGACGAGGGCCGAGTTCGGCCCGGTGCAACTCGAGACGAGGGCGGCGAGCGCGACGGCGACGTATCTCATGGGGTCTCGATCGGCCGAGGGCGGCCGTGGTCGGAAGGAGGTGGGGTCGGACGGGGATGCGCCGTGGCGCGGTTGGGAGTCGACTTCGAGGGTCCGATAAGATGCGTTATGTCCATCCCCGGGGCTCGTGCGGCAGCCCGTATCCGCGGTCCGGTACGGTGCGTCGTCCTGCCTCCTCCGGACTCCCGCGCCGCGGCACGTCGAGTCGGTCCCCCTGCATGGGACGCGACCGTGCAGCCGACCGCCAAGCATCGGGCGTGCGACAGTCGCCGCCGCGGGACGGCCCTCGGCGTCGAGCCTCCGGGTCGGCGCTGCGTCCGGGCTTGCGGACACGCGTTCGGTTCGCCCCGGCGTTCGGGCGAACCGTCCGGGCGCCATGACGACCTGGTACTCGCGTCGTCGACGTCGACTCCGATCGAACGGTCGCTGGACTCGGTGTCGGTCGCCTCGGCCGCGGCGTCCGATCACGTCACAGCTCTCGGCCGGACCTTGATGGTGTTCGCTCGCCGAGCGACGACCGGTCCGTGATGCCGTCGGCCCGCGGACCAAGGGCTCTGCATTGCGCCGCCCTTCCGCGGCGGGTCCGCGGCCGAGGGGCCCTGCGTGTTGCCGTTCGCCCCGGCGCCGCCTGGGGCAGGCCGCACGCCGCGGCGTGTCAGGCGCTCACAGGAAGTCGTCGGTCGCAGAGGCCGACAGGAGGGCGCCGTGGCGTCTGGCAACGACAAGAAGTGCTTCTACGACGCGCAGCGACCTGCGTCCTCACGTGCAAGGCGGCGTTCGAGGTCGATGACCCCGTGGACAACGTCGACTGCTACTTCATCTGGCTGTCTATCGCGCCGGAGAGACCTTGTACGAGCTGCGGCGGCTGATCGAGGAGCTTCCGCGGTCCTTCCGCGGACGGCGGAGGATCCGGCAGGTCGGACTGTTCCCGGGGCCTTCGTTCGGCTCCGGCTTCGGCCAAGGTCGAAGGGCCCCTCGAACAACTGAGTCCGCCCGGCGCCGCGACGATGCTGCACGCGGCTCGCGAGCGGTCCGCGGTGCCGATCTGCGCGGGACCCGTCGATTCAGACCCGGGGAGCGCGATCGACGTCGATCGCCAGGAGTCGCCGCGGGGCGCCGCCCTCCCATTCGACGACCGACACGGAGCCCGTTCGCACGCGGACGTTCGTGGCGTCTCGTAGCGGGAGCCCCAGCGCGCGGCAGACGAGGACCCGCACCACCCAGGCGTGGGCGGCGATGGCGGCCGTCGTCGGGCGATCGCGCCGGATCGCTCCGCCCAGTGCGGCGACCACACGCGTCTCGAGGTCCGTCAAGGACTCGCCTCCCGGGGGGCGCTCACGGTCCGGACGCTCGTGCCAAGCCGCCAACGCTCCCGGGCTGCTCGTTTCGATCTCGGAGAACGTGCGCCCGGCCCACTCGCCGCGGTCGATCTCGCGAAGGTCCGGGAGGACGACCGGCTCGAGTCCCCTACCGCTGGCCACCAACTCCCCGGAGAACCGAGCGCGCTGCAGAGGCGACGCGTAGACGGTCCCGAGCGCGACATCGGTGAGCGCCTCGGCGCTTCGCCGCGCCTGGTGGCGACCTTCCTCCGACAGCCCCACGTCGAGGCACCCGTAGATCCTCGATCTCCAGCTCTCGTCGACCTCGCCGTGTCGCAGTAGGTAGAGCAGGGTGGCGTCGCTCCGCATCGTCTCCCTCCGTCGCCGCATCGTGCGCGAGATCGGATCGCGGTGCCAGACCTCCGCTCGGTCCAGCCACGAACCGGTCCCGCGCGTTGAGTCCGAACCGATCGCGTCGGTACAGTGCCGTCCCCGGCAGCGAACCGGCCGCGCGCGAGCGCTCGACCGGCCCCGTCGCGCCTCGTCCCGAAGTCCCCTCGAGCCCCCGAAAGACGGCTGCCCATGTTCAGTTGGATCGGACGCTTCCTCTCGTCGTCGCTCGGGAAGAAGTCAGCGATGGCCGTGTCCGGCCTCGCGCTCGTGGGCTTCCTGGTCGTCCACCTCGCCGGCAACCTGACCCTGTTCGGTGACGACACCGCCTTCGAGCAGTACGCGCAGAAGCTGCACGACCTCGGGCCGATCCTGCTCCTGATGGAAGCAGGTCTGCTGCTTCTCTTCGTCGTCCACATCAACTTCGCCGTCCGGACGATCTTCGAGAACATGCGAGCGCGCGAGTCGCGCTACGCGGTCCCGAACGACCACGGCGGCCGGACGATCGGCTCGTCGACGATGAAGATCACGGGGGTGGTCATCCTCGTCTTCCTCGTCGTACACCTCTGGGACTTCCGCTTCGACGGGGACTTCAAGGGCCGCTTCGAGGACGGACTCGGTGGCCTCGGTGCCGCGCACGACGTCCGGAACACGATCGGGGGCCTCGGTCATGCCGCCTTCTACCTCGTCTGCATCGCCGCGCTGCTGCTCCACCTCAGTCACGCGGTGAAGAGTGCGCTCCAGACCCTCGGGATCCGGCACCCGCGTTGGACGCCGATCCTCGAGCGTGCGGCGGTCGCGCTCGGATGGGCCCTCGGGCTCGGATTCGCCTCGATCGTCGTCTATTCAGCCGTCGCCTGACCTGCGAGAGAACTGCGCCATGTCCTCGAACGACCGATCGTCGACCACCAGCGCGACCTCGCCGCGGCTCGACTCGAAGTGCCCCGGCGGCCCCATCGCGGATCGCTGGGACAAACACCGCTTCGACCACCTGAAACTCGTCGCCCCCGCGAACCGGAGGAAGTTCCGGGTCCTCGTGGTCGGGACCGGGTTGGCGGGGGCGTCGGCCTCGGCGGCGCTCGCCGAGCTCGGCTACCGGGTCACGGCGCTCTGCATCCACGGCTCGCCGCGCCGCGCGCACTCGATCGCGGCGCAGGGCGGCATCAACGCCGCGAAGAACTATCAGAACGACGGCGACAGCGTCTATCGACTGTTCTACGACACGGTGAAGGGCGGGGACTTCCGCGCGCGGGAGTCGAACGTGTACCGGCTCGCCCAGATCTCCACGGCGATCATCGACCACTGCGTCGCTCAGGGCGTTCCCTTCGCCCGCGACTACGGCGGACTCCTCGCGAACCGCTCGTTCGGCGGGGCGCAGGTCAGCCGCACGTTCTACGCACGCGGACAGACCGGCCAGCAGCTCTTGCTCGGCGCCTACAGCGCGATGATGCGGCAGGTCCAGGCCGGGCGACTCGACGTCCGGACCGAACGCGAGATGCTCGACGTGGTGCTCGTCGACGGCGTCGCTCGCGGTGTCGTCGCACGCAACCTGCGGACCGGTGAGCTCGAGCGGTACGCGGCGGACGCCGTGCTCCTGTGCAGCGGCGGATACGGCAACGTCTTCTACCTGTCGACGAACGCCAAGAAGTCGAACGTGACCGCAGCGTGGCGGGCAGCCAAGCGCGGAGCGTTCTTCGCCAACCCCTGCTACACCCAGATCCACCCGACCTGCATCCCCGTCTCGGGCGACTACCAGTCGAAGCTCACGCTCATGAGCGAGAGCCTTCGCAACGACGGTCGCGTGTGGGTGCCGGCTGCCGAAGGCGATCGGCGGTCGCCGAAGGACATTCCCGAGGCGGAGCGCGACTACTACCTCGAGCGTCGCTACCCGAGCTTCGGCAACCTCGTCCCGCGCGACGTGGCTTCGAGGGCGGCGAAGGAACGCTGTGACGCCGGTTTCGGTGTCGGGCCCTCGGGGATGTCGGTCTACCTCGACTTCCGGGACGCGATCGGGCGGGACGGTCGTGACGCGATCAGCGCGCGGTACGGGAACCTCTTCCAGATGTACGAGCGCATCACCGGTGAGGACCCCTACCGAGTCCCGATGCGCATCTACCCGGCCGTCCACTACACGATGGGCGGACTCTGGGTCGACTACAACCTCGAGACGACGGTCCCCGGACTCTTCGCGCTCGGCGAAGCGAACTTCTCCGACCACGGTGCCAACCGTCTCGGCGCGAGCGCGCTGATGCAAGGACTCGCCGACGGGTACTTCGTCGTCCCCTACACGATCGCGCAGCATCTGGCGGGGCGGACACTCGCCGAAGTGGGGACGGACCACGCGGCGTTCGCCGAGTCCGAGGCCGAGGTCCGAGCCCACGTCGACCGGCTCATGGGGGTACGCGGGAACCGGTCCGCCGACAGCTTCCACCGCGAACTCGGAAAGGTCATGTGGGACGACGTCGGCATGGCGAGGACGAGCGAGAGCCTCGGCCGCGCGCTCCAGTCGATCCGGAAGATCCGCGAGTCCTTCTGGGCCGAGTTGGCCATTCCCGGCGACTCGCGCGACCTCAACATGGAGCTCGAGCGTGCGGGACGCGTCGCCGACTTCCTCGAGTTCGCCGAGCTCATGGCGCGCGACGCACTCGTCCGCGAGGAGTCGTGTGGTGGTCACTTCCGCGAGGAGTACCAGACGCCCGAGGGCGAGGCGCGTCGCAACGACGAGCAGTTCTGCCACGTCGCGGCTTGGGAGTGGCGCGGCGAAGGCCGAGAGATGGAGCGGCACGTCGAGCCGCTCGACTTCGAGTACGTCCACCTGACGCAGCGGAGCTACAAGTGAGCCACGACGAGGAGAAGGGGTTGAAACTCACGCTCAAGGTCTGGCGCCAGCGTGCGACGGGCGCGCCCGGGCGGTTCGAGACGTACGAGCTCGACGGGATCTCGACCCACTGCTCGTTCCTCGAGATGCTCGACGTCCTGAACGAGCGTCTGGTCGCGCGCGGTGAGGAGCCGGTCGTCTTCGACCACGACTGCCGCGAAGGGATCTGCGGTAGCTGTGGTCTCGTGATCAACGGCAAGGCGCACGGCTCGGAGCGGGAGACGGCGACCTGCCAGCTCCACATGCGCAAGTTCTCCTCGGGAGACACGATCTACGTCGAGCCCTGGCGCGCCCGCTCGTTCCCCGTGGTCCGCGACCTCATGGTCGACAGGTCGGCATTCGACCGGATCATGGCCGCCGGAGGATTCGTCTCGGTCAACACCGGTTCCGCGCAGGACGCCAACTCGATCCCGATCCCGAAGGACGACTCCGAGGACGCGTTCGACGCCGCAGCCTGCATCGGTTGCGGAGCGTGCGTCGCCGCCTGCCCCAACGCCGCAGCCATGCTGTTCGTGGGCGCCAAGGTCTCCCACCTTGCCCATCTCCCCCAGGGCCAGGCGGAGCGACGTTCGCGGGTCGTCGCCATGGTCCAGGCCATGGATGCCGAGGGGTTCGGGAACTGCACGAACCACTACGAGTGCGAGCAGGCCTGTCCGAAGGGCATCTCCGTCTCGAACATCGCGCAGTTGAATCGCGACTACCTGCGATCGATCCTGGGGTCCTCGAAGGGTTGACCCCACCTCGAGCGCAGGCGACGAGCGCACCCGTTCCGCTCCCGTAACGCCTGAGGCAGCCCTCGGGCGACCCGACCGGCCCCCGCGGGGGCCGAGGCACGGCCAGTTGCCCGGTACGGCTCTTGCCCGGTCCAGCCGCGCGCTACCCTGGACCACGTCGCGGACCCGATTCCTCGACGAGCCCCCATCCGACAACCATGCAGAAGCTCCTGATCGGCGCCTTCGCCGCCGCCTCGGTCGCCCTCGTGGCCTCCGACGCCTTCGCTCACGGCGGTACCTACCGCGGCCCCGGTGACACCGTTCCGCCCGGTGCGGGTGGAGGTGGATCGGGCGGCCCGCCCCCGACGACGGGCGGGCCCCAGGGTCCGGCCCCCGAGGCTCCCAAGGGCCCGAAGACGCCGCCGCCCTCGAGCGGCCCGCCGGTCCCCGGCGGCCCTCCCGGTGGCGGAGGCAAGGGGCCGACGACCGGAGCTCCGACCGACACCTCGACCGACCTCACGCTCTGGTCGTTCTGGTGGGAGTTCAACAAGGATCCCTTCCTCAACCTGAAGGCGGCCATCCACTCGGCCGGTACGACCACCGGTTCGAGCGACTTCTTCCTCGGGGACGGCGAACAGTCCGAGGCTCGCGACACGTACAAGCCCTCCGAGGACCAGATCCGAGGGGAGATCGTTCCGGCGCTCCTTCGTGCGCTCGAGACGGAGACCAACAACGACATCGTCACGGGATGCCTGATCGCACTCGCGAAGATCGGCGACGTCATCCAGGACGGCGGCGAGTCGGAGTTCAGCGACGTGATCTCGAAGTTCCTGAAGGACCCCAACCAGGAGATCAGCGAGACGGCTGCTCTCTCGCTCGGCATCCTCGCGAACTCCTCCGAGGTCAACCTCGCGCGACTCGAAGGGCTGATGGCGGACAAGCCGAGCGGGCGCCAAGCGACCGGCAACCCGGACGAGGCCGTCTCTCGACGGACCCGTACGTTCGCGGCCTACGGACTCGGCCTCGTCGGTGCGCGAGCACAGATCGGAGGTGAGCCCAACGTGCGCGCACGGATCGTGCAGTCGTTCGCCGACGGTCTCGTGCCGGCAGAACGCGAGTCCACGCAGGACCTCGCGGCGGCGATCGTGATCTCCATGGGCCTGGTCCCGTTGGAAGCTTCCGGGACGTGGCCGCTCGACGAGGAGATCGATCCCGCGAAGCCGGGCAAGATCGACACCGTCGAGAAGCAGATCGCACTCCTGATGGCGGTCTTCGACAACGATCGGTACGACCGCTACATGCGTGCGCACGTCCCCACGGCCGTCGCCCGCCTCCTGCGTTCGATGGACGGTCGCAGCGACCTCCCCGACCATCGCCGCAAGGTGAAGCAGAGTGTCGCCGAGATGTTGCTCCTCCCCCTCGACCCCCGCAAGGGCGGCAAGTTCGAGGAAGAGGTCCAGCAGAGCTGTGCCCTCGCGCTCGGTCTCGTCGGGGATGCGGACCAGGACGACATCGACGTCGAGATCCGCAAGGTGCTCGCCGACGCGGACAAACTGCAGCGTCAGGCAAAGAACTTCACCCTGATCGCGCTGTCGAAGATCGCGACCCGTGAGGGTGAGGCCGCGAACGCCGACGGCGAGGCTGTCGACGACGACGATCGCTTCAAGGACGGCCGCAAGGATGTCTCCAAGCACCTCCAGAAGCGTCTCGAGAGCGGCAAAGCCGGTGAGGAGCACTACGCCGGCATCGGCATCGGCGTCATGAACTGGCAGCTCCGCCAGGACGCGAAGGGGGTCGACACGGAGTCGATCTTCAACCTGCGCTCCGCCCTCGAGAAGTCGAAGGCCGTCGAGGACATCGGCGCATTCGCGATCTCGGCCGGTATCGCCGGTGACGAGGAGGCGAAGAAGGCTCTCGAGCGATTCCTCGACAAGACCACGGAGCCCGTCGCTCAGGGCTATGTCGCGCTCTCCCTCGGGCTCCTCGGAATCGTCGACGCCCAGGAGAGCATCAAGCTGATCCTCCAGCGCTCCGAGTACAAGGCCGACCTGCTCAAGCAGGCCGCCATCGCGCTCGGACTCCTCGGGGACAAGGAAACGGTGCCGCTGCTCGTGCAGATGCTGAAGGAGGCGAAGACGCTCTCGACGCAGGCCTCGCTCGCCTCGGCGCTCGGCTTCATCGGCGATCGCCGTTCGGTGACTCCGCTCGTCGAGATGCTCGAGGACAAGACGCTCACCGAGACCGCCCGCGGTTTCGCCGCGGTCGCGCTCGGGATCGTCGCGGACAAGGAGCCGCTGCCCTTCAACTCGAAGATCGCAGTGGATCTCAACTACCGTGCTTCGCTCCCGACCCTGAACACTCAGGACGGCAAGGGCATCCTCAACATTCTCTGATCGAGGTCGACACCTCGTTCGCGAGGTTCAGAGCGCCCTCCGGCCGAGCCGGGGGGCGCTCTCGTCGTTCCGGTCCGGTTCCGGAGCGCCGTCGATCTGCGACGTCGGTGGACTCCGCCTTTGATGCGTCGCGACTCGCCGTCAGACGTCGGGCCGCACGGCACGGACGTTGAACTGGTCCGTCGGGCGACCCAGGGCCCACTCGCGGTGAGTTTCGCTCACCGAGGACCGATGCAATTTCTCGCGCTCGCGGTTTTCGTCACCGCCCCCATCGCAACTGCCAACTTCTCGTCTGCACCGATCCTCCACGGAGGTGTCTATCGAGGCCCCGGCGACACCGTGCCTCCCGGTGCGCAACCCCAGAATCCACCGAGCGCTCCCCCCACCGGACCAACCGGCGGACCTGCTCCCACCGGTCCGAAGGGGCCGAAGACTCCACCGCCCGGTGTCGGTCCGGACCTCCCGGGTCCTCGCAGAGCGGGCGGTGGCGCCAGAGGGCCGAGCACCGGCGAGTACACGCGCGACGGTGCCGATCTCGCCGCCTGGTCGTTCTGGTGGGAGTTCAACAAGGCTCCCTACCTCGATCTTCGTGCCGTCGTCCGAAGCGGACTGACCGAGACGGGGTCACGGGACTTCTTCCTCGGAGACGGCGGCGAAGAGGGACGCGTGGACTCGCTCGCTCCGACCGTGGAGCAGATTCGCGATTCGATCGTCCCCGCGCTCTTGAAGGCGCTCGAGGGTGAATCGAACAACGACATCGTGACGGGGTGTTTGATGGCCCTGGCGAAGATCGGCGAGTCGAGAGATGGCTCGGAGTCGCTCGGCCTCGCCGACACCATCGCTGCCTACCTCTCGGACCCGAACCAGGAGATCGCGGAGACCGCGGCCGTCGCGCTCGGTGTTCTCGGTGGGTCCGATGACTCCTGCCTCGGCCGGCTGATCTCGATCGCGACGGACAGCTCCGACGGGCGCACGCTCTGCGGGGCGCCTCAGAGCCCCGTCGCGCAACGGACTCGGACGTTCGCTGCCTACGGCCTCGGGCTGGTCGGAGCTCGCCTCACCGGCGAGGAGCACCTTGCCACGAGACAGCGAATCGTCGACGTCCTCGCGCGCGGCCTCCTCCCTGCTGAAAGGGAGTCGACGCAGGATCTGGCTGCGGCGATGGTGATCTCGATGGGGCTCGTTCCGCTCCCTCCCTCGGGCGATGCGGAGGTTTGGGAGCCCTGCACGATCGAAGAGGTCCTCGATGCGGAGCGCGGAGTCTCGACGCTGGAGCAACAACTCTCGCTCCTGCTCGCAGTCTTCGATGACCAGCGCCTCGACAGGTACCTACGAGCGCACGTCCCCACCGCTCTCGCTCGTCTCGTCGCGCAGATGCTCGAGGACGAAGACGTCGCCTCGCTACGTCGGAGTTCGATCAAGGAGGTCGTCGTCGAGACGCTGCTCGTACCGCTCGACCCGAGGAAGGGGGCCGGATTCGAGGAGGAGGTGCGACAGAGCTGCGCACTCGCACTCGGCATCGTGGTCGACTCGGACATCGACCCGATCGACCGGCGTGCGCGGGAGGTTCTCCTCGACGTTCATGCGCACCAACAGCGGCAGACGAAGGCGTTCGGTCTCGTGGCACTCGGCAAGATCGCGGGTCGAGAGGGTGAACGCGTCGAGGGTCGGACCGACGACGACCGATTCGGTCTCGCGCGGGCACAGATCGTCGAGCACCTCGAGAGCCGA
Organism: Planctomycetota bacterium; assembly: GCA_041398665.1. Classification (GTDB taxonomy): domain Bacteria; phylum Planctomycetota; class UBA1135; order UBA1135; genus Rohdeia. The sequence goes on from JAWKUH010000043.1 coordinate 13,207, forward strand.
CTCTCGAGGGGGCGATCCGGCGAGGAGCACTACGCCGCACTCGGTATCGGTGTGCTCGGCTACGAGCTTCGCGGGACGCCGTACCGACTCCGTGGGGCGGAGCTGCTCCCGATCCGACAGCGTCTCGAGGCGGAGGACGCCGCCTCGGACATCGGTGCGTTCGCGATCGCGTGCGGCATCGGCGGAGACGTCGGAGCGAGCAAGGCTCTCGTCGAGTGCATCGAACGGGTCGATGACCCGACGGCCAAGGGCTACGTCGCCCTCGCGCTTGGAATCCTGCGGGAGCGCGGCGCTCGCGACGTCCTTTCCGACATCGTGCTGCAGTCGGAGTATCGTCCGGAACTCCTGAGGCAGGCGTCCATCGCACTCGGCCTCCTCCAGGACAAGGCGGCGGTCGAGATGCTGGTCGACATGCTCGGGCGCGCCGAATCCCAATCGTCACTCGCGTCGCTCGCCATGGCCTTGGGGTATGTCGGGGACACGAGTGCCGTCGAGCCACTCGTCAGGCTGCTCGGGGACGAGACCGTCACGAAGACGGCACGGGGCTTCGCAGCGGCCGCGCTCGGACTCGTCGCGGAGAAGGACCGCCTTCCGTGGAACGCGACGATCGCGATCGACCTGAACTACCGTGCGACGGTTCCCACGCTCAACTCGACCGACGGCAAGGGGCTCCTCAACATCCTCTGACCGTTGTAGCGTCGCCCCACACTCGCAGCACGCCGTCCGTCGACCGCCCGGTCGACGGGCGGCGCGTCGTTGCAGGAGGAGCGTCGAGTACGAGGGGCTTCGACGCCGACCACACACGATGGGGACGCCGTGTTACCGAGTGGAACCGTCGATCGAGTCCGATCGATCGATGGACGTGTGGGAGAGCGCGCGGCACGCGGGTTGCGCTCCGCGCAGCGGTCTCGGATCCGCACCCGGAGTCGCAGACCAGTCAGGTACGGCGACGTGTCGTCGTCGTGCCCCGCCCCCGACCTGGGATCCGCGGGGGGCGGTTCAAATGGGCGTCGCACTCGTCGTGCGACGCCCGCCTTCTTTCCCGGGCTCACCGACGGCGCATGGCCGCCGGACACTCTCGCTGGTCTCGCAGGGATCCGTGCTCGTACGCTCGCGACTGAGCGCCTTCGCTCGCTCCACTCGCCCATCCGAGGCCTCGAGGGGCTTCGGAGCGCCCCTTCGGGCGTTCGGAACGTCATTTGCCCGCGAGCGCCGGGGGTCTCCATCCATGCACCGATTCGGCCATCACGCGCTCGCTGCGCTCGTCACCCTCTGCCTCGGACCGATTGCCGCCGCCCAGGTCTGTCGTCCGGCTCAGGGCGCCCAGCGCCCCGCAGCGCCCCCGCCGACATCGGCTCGCCCGTCGCCGACCACCGGTCAGACCTCGACGGGATCCGGACAGACCGGGACCTCGACCGGTGCTTGCCCGACCCCCAGTTCCACCGTCCAGACCGGGACTGGAGACTGCCCGGCACCGGCGATGTCGCCTCCTCCGGACAGCGGGTCGCCGGTGACACCGGATCCGAACGGTCCGGCGACGGCGTTCGTCGACGAGCTCGCGCTCGTGCGCACGGGAGGAGTCGGAACCTTCACACCGGAATACCTGCAGAGCTGGTCGCTCTGGTGGGATCTCAATCAGCTCGCCTTCGTCGACGTGCGAGGAAGATCGGCAGCGCGTTCCGTCCGGACGGGGAGCGCGGACTTCTTCCTCGGTGAAGGCGAGCACGCCTCGGACAACCACGACGGACGTCGGATCGAGTCGTGGGTCGCGGAGACGCTCGGTCCGGCGATGGTCCACGTGCTCCGATCGGAGGAGAATCCGGTCCTCCTCGCCGAGACCCTCGTCGCCGCGGGTCGAGTCTTCCCGTCGTTGTCGGAACGCGACCGGATCGAGGTCGAGTCCGCGATCCTCCGATCTCTCGCCTCGCCCTCGCGCGACGTCGTTCGCTCGGCATGCCTCGCGGCCGGAATCTCGGGTTCGCACAGGCTCGCACCCACACTTGCCGCCGTCGTCGAGGATTCGACCGCCGGCCGACGGGCGACCGGTGGCGGCCAGGTCTCGAGCGACGTGCGTGCCATGGCGGCGTACGGACTCGGATTCCTCGGGATGACGACGGCTCGAGAAGACGTTCGCCGCTTCGCGGTCCACACCTTGGACCACGTTCTCGACGAAGATGCCGGGGGCCGTCCCGACCTCCACGTCGCCGCCGTGCTCGCCATGGCGTCCGTCCCCCTCGCGAACGTCGGCGCCAGGGACGCGGGCGATCGACCGGAACCCACGAGCAGCTCGCGCGCCGCCGTGCTCCGTCGACTCATGTCCCTCCTGGACTCCGACCTCGACGGGAGCGTGGAGCTCTACCTCCCTGCAGCGATGGCCCGCCTCGTCGACGATCTCGCTTCCGATGCTCGCGACGGAGCTCGCCTCGAAGTGGCGCGCGCTCTGGTCGAGTCCCTCGGTCGCTCGCGCAGTCGGCGCGCCGAGTATCCCGCTGCCGTCGCGCAGGCACTCGGGTTCATCGGAGCTCCGACTCTCGACGCGTGCGACGTCCTCGTCGTGAAGACCCTGGAAGAACTCGCGCGGGATCCGAAGGCAGGAACGGAGTTCCAGGCGCTCGCCTCGCTCGGACGTATCGCGGGCCGCGAGGGCGATCCTGCGATCGTGGAGCGGCTCGGCGACCTCGTCGTACGGCGCATCGAACGGGACAGTGGCTCGAAACGCGCATGGGCGAGCTTCGCACTGGGACTGGCGGGAGAGGGAATGCGCTCACGAGGCGCGCGCGTTCCCGACTCGTGGTCGGACTCGATCGGACACGCGCTCGGGTCGGCCCGTCAGCCCGAACAGTTCGCAGCGTCCTCCGTGGCGTGCGCGATGTGCGGTTCGCGGACGTTCGGAGCACGCGTCGTGGACGGGTTCGACGACATGCCGTCGGACGAGGCGAGGGTTCCCACGGCCATCGCACTCGGCCTCCTCGCCGCGCACGACGCGGTCGACGAGATCGAGAAGTGGCGTGGTGGAGCGACGAGCGACGGTGAGGCGGCGTTCGGTTCGATCGTCGCATTGCAGCTCCTCGGGAACGGTGCCCGCATCGGCGCCTCGTATCGAGAGCGATGCGTCGGTACGACGTCGAGCGAGGCGATGGCAGCGTCGCGAGCGCTCGGCGAGACACGGATGGACGGAGGCGACGACGCGCTCGTCTCGTGGTTCACCGACTCCTCGCGACCGATCGTCACCCGCGCTTCGGCTGTTCGTGCGCTCGGTCGCTACGGCGAATTGCGCCGGAGCCCGATCCAGAGCGGTCTCGCGGAGGTCGTCAACATCGAAGGGGCTCCCAACACACTGTTCGACGGTGCGGGCGGCGGAGTCCTGGAAGTCCTCCGCTGACCTCTCACCCCTCCGATCGGGCGCGCATCGCGAGAGCGAAGAGCCCGGCGCCTGTCACCGTCCCGAGGATCGTGACGATTCGCGACGCGATCAGACTCGTGTGCGCACGTGACTGGTCGCGCGTCAACTCGCCGGCAGCAGCTTCGAACGACTCGATGGTGGCTCGCCACTCCGGGTCGGAGCCTGCGGCCGTGCGCAGGCGTTCCACCCACGTCGTCGCCGTGTCACCGTCTCCCAGCCAGAGGCTCGCCCGAGTGCCCCACCAGAGGAGTTCCCGGTCGCCTTCGTTCCGCCGGAGTCCTTCGGCCGCAGCTCGCGAGCACGCGACGAAGTCCCCCACCTCGAACCAATAGCGAGCGCGGAGGCGCGACCTCGACGGCTCGTCGAGTCCTTCGAGTTCCGTCGCCGCACGATCGTAGTGTCCCGAGTCGAGCAGCGCCCCGACGTCGGACACGTCCTGCAGTGCGAGGAAGAGGAGGACGCAGACGGCCTTCATGGGAGCGCTGGCGCCGTCCGCTCGTGCGCCAGTGCGAGCGATTCCAACTGGAGCAGCGACATCGCGTTGAGCCCGTCCCTGAGCGGCTCCCCATCGCTCGAGGTGAAGACCCTGTGCGCGCCCTCGGCGAGTCGCTTCCGCGCGGATCGCGCGAGCGTCGGCTCCTCCGGTACGAAGCGTTCGTCCCCGGGACGAACGAGTTCGCCGCCCGGTCGCGCGAAGAGGGTCACGTTCCGCGCGCGAGGTACGCGGAGCGCCAACACGTCGGCGTCGCAGGCCGTTGCGATCGTCGTCGCGAGTGCGGCGACCACCGGGTCGTCGAGTCCGAAACCAGCGGCATTGACGGCGATCCAGCCGCCGGGGGCGAGACGTGCACGGAGCTCCTGGAAGAACTCCAGCGTGCAGAGGTGCTCCGGGATCTCCACCTGGTGTGCGTACGTGTCGACGACGACGAGGTCGAAGGCTCCGTCCACGACTCTCAGTCCGACCCTCGCGTCGAGACCGGACAGCACCCCGAGTCGTTCGTCGTCGAGGTCCATGAACTCCCGCCCGAGTTCGACGACGACGGGATCGATCTCGATGCCGACACCGACGGGACGGACACCCTCCGGTGCGCTCGGGGCGAGGACACGCCACGCGGTGCCCGCGCCGAGACCGAGGACGAGGACGCGAGGCTCGCCATCGCCCTGCTCGGGGTCCCACCACAGGGGGAGGGTGAAGTCGTCGTAGTAGTAGCCCTCTGGGAGGAGTCCGGGCGACGGTTGCCAGACCGACTGGAACGAGTCGCTCACCTCGCCGACCTGGAGGAGGCGGAGCCTCTCGTCGCCGCTCACCTGTTCGACGACCCTGACCTGCTGGTACGGCGATTCGCGCCACGCGAGGAGCTCCGTCCTGACGCCCTCCGTGTCGGGAGGCGTCGGCGGTGCGGCGTCCGCGAACAGTGCGCCGATCGCGACAGCGGTCGCGGCCGCGACGCCTCCCCCGCGCGAGCGAAGCACGAACGCGGCGAGGATCAACGCCGCCGTGGCGCTGGCGAAGGTCGCCGGCACACCGAATCGCGGGACCAACAGGTTCGTCGTCGCGAAGGTCCCGACGAGGCTCCCGAGCGTCGACGAACCGAGTACCCAACCGCCCGACGTCCCGGCGTGCCCGACGCCGCTCCGCTGCACGAGTTCCACGCACAGCGGCCCGACGGAACCGAGGACCACGACGGGAGGGGCGAGTACCAGGATGCTCACCGCGAGACTCCCCCACCTCAGCAGGGGAAGAGCTTCGTCGAGCGTCAGTCGTTCGGGGAGGAGGGCGCCGGCGACGTGCGGTGCGAGGAACGGCAACGCACCGACCCAGACCGCGGCGCCGAGGAGCACCGTACGCAGGACCTTCGGCGCCGACTCACCTCGACACCAACGCGCACCGAGTGCGTGTCCGAGTGCGAGCGCAGCGAGGACCACGCCGATGACGTTGGTCCAGACCACGGTGCTCGTCCCGAAGCTCGGGGCGAGCAACCTGACCGCGGCCAGCTCGACGGTCATGACGGCCGCGCCCGCGAGCGCGGCGGCGAGGAGGACGGGGTGCCGCCCTCCGGCGAGCCCCCCGGTGCTCACTTCTCGCCGGACGAGCCGCCCTCGCCCGAACCACTCGGAGCGGAGCTTCCCGTGTCGACGGGGAAGTCGAAGGGCTTCATCGTCATGTAGACGCGCCCGACGTCGCCCGACTTTCGAGCGCGGTCGAGCATGAAGAGGAGGTCGCGGTCGACCATCTGGTTGTGGACGACCCCGCCGACGACGACCTTGACGGATCGATCGAGGTCGAGGAGTCGGTCGTTGAACGAGACCAGCACGCGCGTGACGCCTTCGCCCTCGATGGTGACCGTGTTGGTCTCACGATCCGCGACGGCGTGGATCCAGGGCTTCTTCTCGGCGTCGGGCTCGAATCCCTCGACGCGGACCCAGTAGGCGTCGTGCATGCGCAGGTCGAGCGGTCGGTAGTAGACGTCGCTCGGGTGCCCCGTCCGCGAGTGGGCCTGGATCCACTCCTTGATGTCGGCGGTCTCGGCCGATGCGCGCGTCTCGATGTGCTTCCAACCGCGCTCCTCCGCCGCGTGCCCCATCGCCGTCGCGTTGTCCGCACCGGCGACGAGCAGCACCGGGAGAGCGCCGAAGTTCCCGAGGGGCTCCGGCTGGGGGTCACCCGAGCGACCGATCACGCCGGCGAACCTGTCGGGCACGAGTGCGGCGACGCGCATCGCCGCGGCGACGCCTTGCTCCTGTCCGCACAGGAAGATCCGCTCGCTGTCGACGTTCCAGTCGTTCGTGACGTGCTTGAGGACCTGCAGGATCCGATCCACACCGCCGGGGCGGCCCTGCGATCCGATGATCGTCCAGTCCTCCGTGTTCTTCGGCATCGAGGTCACGACCAGGATCATCTCGTCCTCGATGCCCGTGGCCTTCTCGACCCAGTCGAGTCGCATGATCTCGTCGAGCTTCTGATCCTTGTCGGGAACGATCAGCACGAGCGGATACGCGTCGGAGTTGCGGTACGACTTCGGACCGTGGACCCAGTAGACGATCTCGTCGCCGTAGACACCCGAGATGCCGTCCACCTCGATGGCCTTGCCCTTGCCGCGCGGGGCGCCGGGGTAGTCCTTCGACTCGCGCAGCGCGGCCTCCCAGTCGGACGTCAGCGCCAGCATGTTGTCGACCTTCGCGCGCTTGCCGATGGCCTCCATCTTCTTCTCGAGGTCCTCGATGGCCTCGTAGAAGCCCTCGCCCTCCTTGCGGGCCTCGAAGTACTTCTCGATCAGTTTCCCGAGATCCTCGTGGTCGCGCTCCTTGAGCTGCGGGACATCGGCGGGTCGCGTGTCCGGCTGGGGCTCTTCCTGGGCGTGGGCCGCCGCACCGGCGGTCGCCACGGCGGCGGCGGCGATGGACAGGAGGAGCGAGCGCTTCCGAGGGGCGCCCTGGCTTGATCGGGTCGTCATCATGGGGTCGTGGTTCGCTGGGGTCCGCGGGACAGGTAGTCCCGGAGCGGGCTGCGGTCGACGGTCGGGCACGATTCGGGCCCGCTGCGTTCCCGGAGCGACTCAGGGTAGCAGGGTGAGGGACCAGCCCCTCAGGGCCCACGCGCATGCGGTGGTTCGTCGTCCACCCCGGGCCGGAAACCGATCCTGGCGGCGTCGAGGTGCCCCGGCCTGGAGGTCCATGCGCGCGAGGCTCAGTCCTGCGTTGCGCGAGCCTGCCACGATCGCTCGTCCGAAGTGTCGCCGCGCTTCGTGGGCGTCGTGGCGTCCGAGCGCGACGAGCCCGCGGTGGTTCGCGATCTCCGACCGATCCTGCGCGATCGCCTCCTGGGCCGCGAGGAGCCGATTCGGCTTCCTCGAGTCGCCCGCACGGAGAGCGTCATCCCCGCGTTGACGGCGCTCCAGTCGGCGTGCATGCTCGTGCAGCGCCACCTGGAGCGGCGCCGCCGCGAGATCGCCCGCCTCGGCGAGCGCCGTGCCGACGCGGAACGCGAGCTGTTGATGTTCGAGCGTCGGGACCGAGTCGTCGGCCGACAATGCTCGCACCATCGAGGCCGCGGCTCCTCCACGGGGTCGCTCTCCGCCTCCAACTCCGCGGCTCTGCTCCATTCGTTCCGCTCGCGGCGCGCAGAGGACGAGGAGCACGGCGATCGACGCGAGTCGTATCACTCCGCCCACCGCACCACGCCGGTCCCGGGGACGAGTTCGCCCATCGGGAACGCGGTCTCGCCCGCGGCGCGGACGCTCTCGAGGACGAACCGTTCGCGCTCCGGCTCGACGACGAGGATCGCGCCGACGCCCATGTTGAACGCACGGAACGCCTCGTCCTCCTCGACGATGCCGTCGCGCGTGAGCAGTCGGAAGAGTCCGGGGCGCTCCCAGGCGTCGCGATCGACGATCGCGTCCTGGTCGCCGAGCACGCGATTGAGGTTGCCCGGGATGCCGCCGCCCGTGATGTGCGCCCACGCCGCGATCTCCTTCGCCTCGATCAGCGGCAGCAACGGGCGGTAGCAGCGGTGCGGCGCGAGGAGTGCGTCGCGAAGCGTCCGGTCTCGAGTTCTGCTGGCGGCCGCCGAGCCTTGAGCCCGAATTCGTCGAAGCACACGCGGCGCGCGAGCGAGTACCCGTTGGTGTGGAGCCCGTCCGACGCGAGCCCGACGAGCTTCTGTCCCGCGCGCACGCGCGAACCGTCGAGCAGGTTCTCGCGCGTCACGGCTCCGACGATGAAGCCTTACGAGGTCGAAGTCGCTCTCGGCGTAGAGCCCGGGTATTCGGCGGTCTCGCCCCCGAGGAGTGCGAGCCCGTTCTCCGTGCACGCATTGGCGCAGCCCTCGATGAGCGACGCTGACGACCGTTGGGTCGAGGACGCCGGTCTCGACGTAGTCGAGGAAGAACAGAGGCGCGCACCCTGCGCGAGGATGTCGTTGATGCAGTGCCGGACGAGGTCGCGACCGACGCCGTCGTAGATGCGAGCGCGCTTCGCGATGTCGAGCTCGTCCCGACACCGTCGGCGCTCGCGACGAGGATGGAGTCGCCCGCGTCGACGCGCTTCGGGTCGAACAGACTCGCCAGAGCCCGACCTTGCCGAGGACGCCGGCGGTCGCGGAGGCCTGATCGTGCGCTTCGCGCGCGAGGGCCTCGTCCTGGGCGGAGATGTCGACGCCGGCGTCGGCGTACGAGATGGAACGGGGGCGTTCGCTCACGTGCTCGGGTCCTTCTTCGTTCCCACTCACACTGGGTCGCGCGCGCCCACCTTCGAGCGCTGCGCCACGCGCCCCACCATCCTCGCGATTCGTGGGAGGGCGTCGGCCAGTCTCTCAGCAGCAGCTCCCGTGCTGTCGAACGCCAGGTCCTCCGGGAGGTACTCGAGGAGGAACCACCGCGCGTCGAGCGCGTCGTCCAGCCCGCGCGCCTCCCCGTGGAGGGGGACGGCCAGGAACATCGCGACGTTCGCCGGCTTGCGGCGCGGTCGTCGGGGACGAACAGCAGGTCCATCAGGGCGACCGTGCGGATCGTGACCCCGTCTCCTCCCGGACCTCGCGCTCCGCGGTCGAGGCGGGCGTCTCGTCGATCTCCTGGTAGCCCGCCGGAGGGCCCAGCGCCCGCGTGGGGCTCGATCGCTCGACGCACCAGGAGAGGAGCTGCATCCGTGCGTCGACCACGAGTGCCGCCGCCGCGCCGGCGGGTTCGCGAAGAGCACGAACGAGCACGTTCAGTGAGCCGCGAGCGACCGAAGACCTCCGCCGCACGGAGTTCGGCCGCACACACGGGACAGAACCTAGCCTTGGACCACACGGCAGCGGGGAGGCGCCCGCAGGGCACCGGACCGGTAAGCTAGGCGTTATCGCGGCGCGACAACGCGTAGTTCATGTCGAGCCCGCCAGGGGTGCCGCGGAGTCCCCATGCGTCCCTCCTGCTCGGCAGCACCGGATCGATCGGTCGTCAGTGTCTCGACCTCGTGCGCGAGCAGCGCCGCGACTTCTCGGTCGAGGGGCTGGCGTCGGCGCGCGGCGGGGCCGCGCTCGCGGAGCAGGTGCGCGAGTTCCGCCCGCGCTTCGTCGCCGTGCGGGACGAGGCGGGCGCCGACGCGGTCCGGGCCGAGCTACCCGCCGGCGCGACGCTCGGTCGGTGACGAGGCGAACCTCGAACTCGTCGCCGCGTGCGACTTCGACCTCGCCGTCCACGGCATCGTCGGCGCTGCCGGACTCCTGCCGACGCGCGCCGTCCTCGAGCGCGGCAAGCCCCTCGCGCTGGCGAACAAGGAGTCGCTGGTCGTCGCGGGCGAGCACCTCATGGAGCTCGCGCGCTCGCGCGGCGCTCCGATCGTGCCGGTCGACCGAGCACTCCGCGCCGTTCCAGTGCCTCGACGGCGAGTCGCCGGATCGCGTGCGACGCCTCCTGCTGACTGCGTCTGGCGGCCCGCTCTGGGAACGGAGCGCCGAGCTCGCGACGGTGACGCCGGAGGAGGCTCTGGCCCACCCCAACTGGGACATGGGTCCGCGGATCAGACGTCGCTCACCAAGGCTCCCAGGATCGTCGAGGCGCACCACCTGTTCGGTGCGCCGAACAACATCGAGGTCGCCGCGCACCGACAGTCGGTCGTCCACTCCATGGTCGAGTTCGTCGACGGCTCCGTGCTCGCGCAGATGGGGCCGCCGGCGTGCGTCGATCCACTACGCCATGCACTGGCCGCGCCGCGCGCCGTCCGGACTCACGGGATTCGATCTCGACGTTCTCGAAGCTCACGTTCGAGGCCCCCGACACCACGCGCTTCCCCCGCCCTCTCCTCGGCTGGCGAGCGCTCGAGCTCGGCGGCGACGCCCCCTGCGCGCTCAACGCCGCGGACGAGGTCGCCGTCGAGGCCTTCCTGGCGGGGCGCATCGCCTTCACGGACATCGCGAGGCTCGACGCCGCCGTCGTCGAGTCCCATGGAAGACCGGCCGAAGGTGTCGAGGCTCTGCTCGAGCGCGTGATCGCGAGGCGCGCGACCAGGCACGGAGGCTCGCCGACTCCGAGCTTCCCACGCTCCGCCGGACACGCCAGATGAACCAGGTGTTCTCCATCCTCCAGGTCGCGGTCGGCCTCGACTCGTCGTGTTCGTGCACGAGCCGGCCACTTCCTCGCCGCGCGCTGGTGCGGCGTGCGTCAAGGTCTTCAGGCCTGGGCTAGCGGGCCGCCTCTGCTGTCGATCCAGCGCGGCGAGACGCGCTACCAGACCTGGCAGGCCGTCCTGCTCGGAGGCTTCGTCGCGATGGCCGGCGAGTTCTCCGCCGAGCGCAAGGGTCCGCCGGACCCGGGCGACCTCCTCTCGAAGAGCGTCGGACAGCGCTTCTTCGTGTACTCCGCGGGCGTGATCATGAACCTCGTGTTCGCGCTCGTCGTGCTGCCCGCGCTCTTCTGGGTCGGCGTCCCCTTCCGGATGCCGGTCGTCGCGGCGCCCGATCCCGGCAGCGCCGCGTGGTACGCCGGGATCCGCGAGGGCGACGAGATCGTCGAGGTCGATGGACGGAAGGTCTTCGACTTCGGACAGATCGCGCTCGGCGCGATCCTCGCGGACCGCGGTCCGTTCGAGGTGAAGTTCGAGCGCCCCGGCGAGGACGGCGTGCACACCGTCGTCGTCGACCCCGAGCCCGGACCCGAGGGCTTCCGGACGCTCGGCGTCGACCCCGGCGACCCCCACGGTCGGATGTACGTCGAAGAGGGCGGACCGGCCGACCTCGCAGGTCTGCGCGACAGCGACCGACTGCTCGGCGTCGTCGGCGGCGACGCGCACCTCTCCGCCAGGAGGCAGCTCTCCCAGGCCCTCGACGACCGACCCGCGACGCTCCGGCTCCGGGTCGCCGGCGAGGACGGGAGCGAACGGACCGTCGACGTCCCGCTCGAGTGGAAGCCCGACGGCCCGAAGCTCATCGGCGTCGCACCGCTCTCCAACTTCGTCCTCGGCGTGCGCGGCGGCGGTCCGCTCGCGGACGCCGTCCCCGAGGGCGCGCGGCTCGCGGAGGTGCGCGGACGCCGGGTCACGAACGGCGTCGAATTCCTCGCCGCGGTGCGCGATGGCGAGCCCGGTGCTCCGACGACGCTCGTGTTGCGCGACGGCAGCAGCGTCGACTTGACCGACGCGTTCGAACGCCACCTCGCGTCGCGCGCCTCGCCGACCGAGGGGGCGCTCGACGTCGCGCTCGGAGCCGACACCACTACGACGATCACCGCGCCGAGCGAGGATGGCGGCGCGTTCGCCGCCGGCGTCGTCGCGGGCGACCGCATCGCAGCGATCGACGGGAAGGACGTCGCGAACTGGTCTGAACTGATCGAGCGCGCGCAGGCCGCGATCGCGAGGGGCGGCACCGTCGACGTGACCGTCGAACGGGACGGTGCGTTGATCACGTACGGCGTGGAGCCGAGGGCTCTCACCACCGCCGTCACGGGCTTCGCCGTCGACGGACCGGGGACGCCGAACTTCTCGTCTATCGGACAGAATCCGCTCGAGGCCTTCACCGTCGGCCTCGCGAGCGCCAGGAGATGCTCGAGCAGGTCTGGATCTCGCTCCGGAAGATCGTCACCGCGGAGATCTCGGTCGGAACATCGGCGTGATCTCATTAGGTGCGATCGGGTACCACACACGGCCAAGCAGGGACCGAGCAAGCTCTTCTGGCACCTCCTGTCTCCACCAGGCATCAACCTGGCCGTCCTCGGCGTGCTCCCGATCCCCGTGCTCCGCGGCGGTCACTATCCTCTTCCTGATCGTCGAGAAGTTGAAGGGCAGGCCCGTGTCCCGGAGCGTGTGCTCGGCTACAGCCAGCTCGTCGGCTTCGTCATGATCGTAGAGCTGTCGTCTACGCGACGTGGAACGACCTGCAACGATGGGTGCTCGGCTGATCGCGTCCACGGAGCGAGCGTGGCTGAACGGGCGCCCGGCTCGCGCGCTCGACTGGGGACGCCTCGTCCGCCTGTCGCTCGTGCCGACCGCGCTCGCGGACGCGCTCTGCGGTCTCGCGCTGAGCACCGGCGGATGGCCGGGCTCGCGCGGCGTCGTCCGCGCTCCTCGCGTCGGCCTGCTGTTCCTCGGCGGCATGGCATCAACGACTGGGCGGATCGTGAGCACGACGCGCTCACGCGCCCCGACCAGCCGATCCCCTCGGGGGCGCTGATGCCCCGCCGGTGCCCGCGGTGACCCTCGCCGAGTCCTTCGCGCTCGGCGTCGTGATCGCGGCGAGCGCGTCGTGGACCGCGTTCGCGCTCGCGGTCTCCGTCGCGTCCGCAGCGGTGCTGTACGACACGGTGGCGCGAGGGCGTTCGGCGGTCGCTGCTCCTGTCGGCCCTGTCGCGCGGGAACCTCGTCCTCGGCGGTGCGTCGGGGCCGCGATCGTCGAGGCCAGCTCCGTGATGCGATCGCACCCGGCCGTCGCCTACGGAACCTACGTCTTCGTCCTCTCTTGGCTCGGACGGATGGAGGACGACCTCCGAGAGCGTGAACCCGGCGCGCGTCCGCGCGCCTCGTCGTCGCCGCGGCGCTCCTCGCTCGCTCCGTTCGCGGCCTACTTCCCCCATGGGCGCGTGGACGATCGTCGCCTTCGTCGTCTCGATCGTCGGCGGTGCGAGCGGTCTCGTTCGTGAAGCGCACGCGCGCGCCACGTGGACGCACGTGGAGGTGACTGCGGCGATGGGGCTCCTCCTGCGACGACTCGCGCTGTTCACCTGTGCGCTGGCGTTCGCACCAGAGCCCGTGGCTCGGAGCGACGATCCTCCTCGCCTATCCGTTCGGCACGCTGCTCCGCCGGGTCTTCCCGCCGTCATGATCCGTCCGCGAGGCGGCGCAGCGCGAACGCGCGCGCGTCGTCCGCGGTGCACACCGCGCCCTCGACCTGCGCGTCGACGAGCGCGCGCAGCGTCTCGCCGAGTCGCGGTCCGCGTTCGAATCCCAGTGCCACGAGAGCGTTCGCGTCGAGCAGCGGTGCTGGAAGCGATCGCTCGTCCGGCCAGTCCGCGAGGACGGCGTCGAGGCGCGCGAGGTGCGTCGTGTCCAGACACTCTCCCGCGCGGACGTACGCGGCGACGAGCGTGCGCCATTCGGTGGACCGCACGCGCTCGCGCGCTCGCACGAGGTCGGCGAGTCGCGCGCCGTCCAGCAGCAGCTCCAGTCCCCGCAGCAGCCCGTCGACGGAGCGAAGGAGCTCGCGAGGGGGCTTGAGCCCTTCGAGCGTCGCCAGCGCCGTCGTGCGCACGTCCGCGCCGACGCCGGCGTACGCGAGCAGTGCCGCGAGACCGAGAGCCGCGCCGGGACCGCGCGGAAGCTCGCTCAGGACGCGCAGATGCTCCTGCGAGAGCTCGTGCGCGTCGCCGAACGCGCCCCCCCAGAGGTCGAGCTCGTCCAGGAGGCGCGCGCCCCGGGCGAGATCTCCCTCGTCCGCCATCTTCACGAGCTCGTGCAGCACGCGCTCGCGCGCGATGCGCGGCAGGAGCTCCGAGGTCGCCTTCGCGGCGCGGTACGTCCCGGCGTCGACGCTCAGGTCGAGCGTCGCCGCGAAGCGCACGAGTCGCAGCAGCCGCAGCGAGTCCTCCCGGAAGCGCTCCTCCGCGTCCCCCACCGCGCGCAGGACGCCGCGCTCGAGGTCCGCCATCCCGCCCGTCGGGTCGCGCAGCTCGCCGGTGAGCGGGTCGAGGTAGAGCGCGTTGCACGTGAAGTCGCGGCGCTGCGCGTCCTCCTCCGGTGTGTCGGAGTACGCGACCTCGTCGGGGCGGCGTCCGTCGCTGTACCCGCGCTCCGTCCTGAACGTCGTCACCTCGACGGGGTGTTCGAAGTCCGCGACCACGACGGTGCCGAAGGCGCGGCCGACGCCGATCGTCTGGCGGAAGAGGCGCTCGACCGCCTCGGGGCGCGCGTCGGTCGTCACGTCGACGTCCTTGGCGGGCCGCCCGAGGGCGAGGTCGCGGACGCAACCTCCGACGAGCCACGCCTGGTGTCCCCCGGAGCGCAGCCGTTCGGCGATCGCCGCGGAGACCCTGCGCTGGGAATCGTCGAGCTGCGACGGCTCGGGGCGGCGGACCATGCTTGCAGCGTAGCGACGCCGCGCCGTCTCATCGGCCGTCCGGGAGCGTTCGCGGCGACGGTGCCGCGAACGGGTCGGCTCCCCGTCGCACGCTCGTCGCCGCACCTCGTCCGCGATCCCAGCCCGATGTCCACACGCTCCGAGACGCGCCGGCTCGCCACCGCGCAGATCGCGCTCCTCGCCGGGGTCGCCGCCGTCCTCACGACGCTCACGCTGACGCGGCTCCAGCTCTTCGCCGTCTACGAGAACGAGCGCGACGCCGTCGCGCTGCTCGAGTACGTCGGGAAGCAGCTCGCGATCCCCGCCGCCGCGCCGGAGAACGGACGCTTCGACCTCCGTTCCGAGGTCGCGCGGGCCGCGGCGACCGTCGGCAACCCGACGGACTCCGAGTGGCTCGAGGACGGGCGCGTCCTGCGCCGGCGCGGCTACCTGTTCGACCTGGTCGAGGCCGCGGACGGCGGCTGGTGCCTGCGCGCCTGGCCCTGGGAGCGCGGCGCGACCGGCGTGGCGGCCTACGCCTACTCGCCGAAGGACGGCCTTCTCGGCAACCGGAACGAGACGGCCGAGGACGGATGGTCGGGACCCGAGCGGACGCCCGGCGGATCGTGGGCGAACTGGGCGGCGACCGACGCGTGGCTCGCGCTCGAGGACTCGCGCACGCTCGGACTGGCTTCGCGCACGCTGCCCTGAGTCCGGCGGCGGTCCCGGGTCGACGGGCCGACGCGACGTCGGTCAGTACCAGTACCAGAGCAGGCACTCGACGGCGCGTCGCGGCGCACCTTCGAGCCGGTTCGCCACGCTCTTCAGCACCGGCGCCACGACGGCCGTCGGACCGGTCCGCGCGAGCAGTTGCGCGGCGTAGACGCGCTCCCACGGTTCCAGGTCGTCGCGGCCCACGAGGTCGATCAAGGCCTCGCGCGCGAGGTCGTCGCGCGAACTCGCGATGGTCGTGACCAGGTCGATCCGTCGCAGCGGGTCGTGCTCGTCCTCGAGCCGGCGCACGACGTAGGCGCGCCCCGCCGTCCCCGTGTTCGACGCCTGGATCGCGAGGAAGCGATGCGCGCGGATGCCCTCGATGCGTGCGTCGGGCGGCGCGTTCGCCCCCACGTCGAGCACGAACTTCGCGGCCTCCTCGGAGGGACAGAGCGCGAGGGCCTGGAGGAGGTGGACGTCGCGTCTCGCGTCGGAGAGCTCGGGGTCACCGATCTGTTCGCGGATCCGGTCGTACACGCGCCGCGTCAGCTCGGGATCGACGAGCATGCGCTCGTGCAGCGGCACGAGGACCGTCTCGAGGTCGCGCCGCCCGCCGCCGAGCATCGAGATCGCCCTGTCGATCGCACCGGCGTGACCGATGCGGATCAGGGCGTCGAGCGCGACCTTGCGGATGTCCGGGCTCTCGTCGTCGAGCGCCGCCTCGAGGCGCTCGATCGAGCCCTGCGCGTACGCGTCGGTCGTGTGCCTCGCGAGCTCGCCGAGCGCGAGGAGCTTCAGGTTCTCGTTCGACTCACGCTTGTCGAACTCGACGACGAGTCCGATCGCGTCGTTCGCGACCGCGGCGACGAGGACCGCGCTCCGCACCTTCGGCTCGCCGAAGGCCAATCGGTCCGCGAGGACGTCGGCGTACTCCCCGCGGCCGTCCGCGTAGAGCGCGACCTCGGCGTAGGGCTGCAGTCGGTCGGGGAGCCGGTCGTGCAGCGCCGCGATGCGGTCGAGCCCCGGAGCGTCGTCGACCGCCGCCAACATCTTGCCGACGAACTCGGGATCGCCGTTCTGAGGTGCCGCCTCGAGCTGGTCGAGGAACAGCGCCGCGGCGCGCGACTCGTCGGCGCGGAAGGCGGCGCTCCACGCGAACAGTGCCGCGTTGCCGATCTCGTGCGTCGCGGCCTCGGCGAGCAGGTCGAAGTACTCCGCGGGGATCTCGCGCCGCGCGAGTGCCGAGAGCACCTGGCTGCGCACCTCGGGCTGCGGATGGTTGAACGCGAGGAGCAACAACTCCGTCGCCCTCGGCGTCTCGATGCGAGCGATCGCGCTGATCGTGTTGAGGAGCGCGTAGATCTGCGCGGGATCGTAGAGCTGGTCGGTCAGCTTGCGCTCGAGCGCGGGCAGCGCCTCGTCCCCCATCGCCGCGAGCTCCTCCGCCGCGCGCTGCCAGACCTCCGAGTCCCCCGTCGTGAGCTTGCGCACCAGGATGGCGACGGGGTCGGCCGTGTCGCCCGTGAACGGATCGGTGTTCCGACAGTCGTCCGGTATCGAAGCGACGCGCGGGTCGTCCCGCACGATCGAGCCCGGAGTCGTGTCCTGCGCCGTCTCGGGGACGTCGGGTCGGTCCTCGCCGCAGGACGCCGCGAGGAGGAGCAGCGTCAGTGCGGCGACTCGCGACGCTCGTCCGACGCGGTCGCGTTCAGTGCGCATCGCTGGGAGGTGCGCCGACCCCGAGCGATGCACCGAGCCGCCCCTCCGCGTGCAGCAGCGCCGAACGCGCCTTGGCGAGGTTCGCTCGCGCGGCCTGTTCGGAGGAGAGCGCCTCGGACAGCGTCTGTTGGAACTCGAGCACCTGGAAGGTCGTGGACAGGCCCTCGCGGTAGCGCACCTGCTCGGCCTCGAGCTGGCGCTCCGCGAACTGGCGGGACTTCGTCGCGGCGGCGACGGCCTGCGCCTGGTAGGCGACCTCGCGCAGCGCGTCACGCACCTGTTGGACGACCTGGTTCTCGAGCTGCGCGTAGGCGAGGTGGGCGGCCCTGAGGTCGGTGCGGGCGCGTCGTTCCGCGTTGCTCGCCGCACGGTTGCGCAGCGGGAGGCTGTAGCTCAGCGTCGCCGAGTACGTCGGGAACTCGTAGCTCACGCCGGACTTCAAGGACTCGCTCACGCTCTCGTCGGACGCCGTGCTCGACGCGGTGAGCGTGAGGTCCAGGCTCGCTTCGCGTTCGGACGCGCGCTGGACGACGGCGACCTCGGCGATCTGGATGTCGGCCCGGCGGCCCGCGAGGTCGGGGCGACGTTCGAACGCGGTGTCGAGGCGCTCGAGCCACGACGCCGGATCGGGTGCGTCGAGGTCCGTGGGCAGGCCGGTGAGCGGGACGACGTCGCGTCCCCAGTCCTCGCGTCGGTGCCCCTCCTCGTCGCTGTTCTGTGCGCCGAAGAGCAGCGCCTTGAGCGCGTCCTGTCGCTGGGCGACCTGGGTGCGTGCGAGGAGCAGTTGTTCCTCGCGCGTCGCCACGTTCGTCTCGGCCTGGAGCACGTCGACCTCGGTGCCGACACCGACGCGGAGTCGTTCGCGGTTCTGGCGCAGCTGCTCCTGGCCGAGTTCGAGCGCGCGCCGCCGGACCTCGAGTTCCTCGAGCGAGGCGACGAGGTCCCAGTACGCGTCGTGCACGTCGAGCAGCAGCTGTTCGCGCACCTCGGAGAGTTGGGCGCGCTGCCTCTCCAGTGCGAGCTTCGCGCGCTCCTGGTCGGCCGTCGCGACGCGGCTCCAGGCGCCGCGCAGGAGGGGCTGCACGTAACTGATCGAACCCGACGTGTCCGTGAACTCCGATCCCTGCGTCGCCGAGTTCGACCGCGTGTTGTTGGCGTCGAGCGAGAACTCGAAGCGACCGCCGGTGGTGACCGGGACGGTGAGTCCCGCGCGCGCGGAGCGCCGGTCGAACTCGAGCACGCTCGTGCCCGTGATGAGCGGGTTGTTCTGCGGCTGCTGACCGTCGATGTACGTCGCCGACAGGTCGAAGACCGGGTCGAACGCGCCCCAGCTCCCGAGCAGGTCGTAGCGCGCGGACTCCTCGGCGAGCGCCTCGCGCTCGAGTCCGATGTTGTTCGCGAGCGCCATCCGCCATGCGTCCTCGAGGCGCAGCGCGAAGGGGCGCTCCCCGCTCGGCGTCGCTTCGTCCTGTGCGGTGGCGGCGGCGTCGCTCGACGATCCGAGCTCCTGCGCGATCGCGAGGTGCGCCGCGCGCGCCTGCACCGCGGTCGACGCGAGGAGGAGCAGTGCGAGCGCGGGGATCCAGCGGTCGGCGTTCATGGGGCGGAGAGCATACCCCGCACCGCGGGTACGCTCCCCGCTCGACGGACGTTCCCGCCGCGTCGCCGGGTCGGGACGGCGCGTCCCGTCACTGCGATGCGCGCACGCCTCCGTCGTCGGCGGCGACGGAGCGGGAGCGACGGCGGCGCGGGTCCCGTTCGGCCTCTCAACGACGGAGCGTCTCGGCGAGTCGCGCCCAGGCGAGTCGCGCGCTCTCGTCGAGCTCGTCCGAACCCGGCACCTCGGCCAACCACGCCTCGGGGTCGAGTCCGTCGTAGTCGTCGGGTCCGCTCGAAAGGAGTCCGTAGGCGAAGGCCCGAGCGAGCGCGCGGCGGACCGCTGCGTTCCCGGCGAAGTCACGGTTCACGTCGAGGGCGCTCGCCTCGAACGCGCGCAGGAGATCGCCGTGCGAACACTCGATCTCGCGCCGCGAACCGGGCTCGTGCGCGAGCCGGTCGAGCACGCACTCCACCGCGATCGCGGCGAGCACCGGGTCGCTCGGGAGTTCGTCGACGACCTCGACCGTCCCGCGACCCGTGAGCGTGGCGTAGCGTCGCACCAGGGCGCGTTCGATCGCACTCGCGTCCGAGGGGACCGCGTAGGGTTCGAGCACCACGGACTCCACGCCGTCCGCGAGGAGTGCGTCGCGCAGCAGCGCGCCCGCCTCGCCCCTCTCCACGTCGAGTTCCTCGTGCGGACGCGGCGCGACGGCCGGACGCAGGTCGCGCGGCAGCTCGATCTCGATGCGGTAGGGCGCCTCGGGCTCGGGCGCGAAGACCATGTACGCGACGACCGGCAGCGCGAGCAGGTGGAGCACGAGGCTCGCCGCGAGCACGCGCAGCAGCGGCGAACGGCGCAGACCCGCGGCGAAGAAGTCGATGGTGCGCGAACGACGCGAAGCCAGGACGACCTCGTCCACCGCCGCGTCGACGACGCGCTCGACGGCGTCGCGCTCGACGCGGTCCAGAGTGCGCAGCGCGGCGCGGAGCCGGTCGACGTCCGCGAAGCTCTCGTCGCTCCGACCGCCCGCGACGTGCGACTCGAGAGCGCGCACGAGGGCGTCCTCCTCCGGGTCGAGGGGGCGGTCCTGGTCGATGTGGTCTCGGTCGGTCATGGTTCGCGGCGCCGCGGGCTCCCCGGGTGCCGGTCGGTGTTCAGAACGCACGGTTCGCCGCTCGGTTCGATGCGGCGCTCCCTCCGCCTCCCTTCCGGGACGGACGCTCGAGCAGTTCGCGCAGTCGCTTCACGGCGTGGAACATGCGCGACTTGACGGTGCCCACGGGGATGTCGAGCGTCCGCGCGATCTCGGCGTAGGGCATCTCCTGGAGGACGCCGAGTTCGAAGACGAGCCGCTGGGCGTCGGGGAGCTCCGCGAGGAGCCCGAGGGCGAGGCGCGCCTCCTCACGATCGCCGGCCGGCACGTCGGGCTCGGGCGCCTCGGAGGCCACGCGCGCGAGCGGATCGTCGTCCACCGTCGCCCGCACCGTCCGGCGCACCCCCTTGGCCCGGCGGTCGTCGATCCAGACGTTGCGCGCCGTCCGGAAGCAGAAGGCTTCGAGCCGGTCCTTGGGCTCGTAGCGCGGAGCACCCCTCACCAGCCGCACGAACAGCTCCTGGGTGAGGTCCTCCGCCTCGTCCGCGGCCGCGCCGAGACGGCGGAAGAACCCGACGAAGGTCGGGGTCTCGCTGCGCACGAAGGTCTCGAACACGCTCGGATCGCCGTCCCGGAGGGCGGCCAGGGGGTCGCCCAGTGACTCCCAGTCCGCCTTCACTCCTCGGCCCCAACGGCTCCGTTCGCGGCGGGTTCAATCCGACCGGCGAGTTCCGCCGCGAGTCGCGCGAGGACCCGTCCCGAGAGCGGCCCGCGAGCGCGGAGGGCGATGCGGCGCCCAAGGACGCCGGTCGGGACGAGGTCGACGTCGAGCCGGTCCTCGGGCAGGAACTCGCCGACCTCGCTCGCCCACTCCACCGCGCACACCGCGTTCGAGTGGAGGTCCTCCGCGCCGCCGCCCGCGAGGAACGCGCCCTCCCGCGCGCTCATCCACGCGTCGAAGTGGCGCAGTTCGAGCCGGCCGGAGTAGGCGTGGAGCAGCGTGTACGTCGGGCTCGAGACGGTGTCCGCCGAGCCCAGGCCCCGGGCGAGTCCGCGCACCAAGGTGGTCTTGCCGGCGCCGAGCTCGCCGCCGAGCGCGACGACGAGGCCCGCCTCGGCCGCGTGGCCCAGGGCCTGCCGAGGGTCTCGGTGTCCTGCGCGCACCGGCTCGTGAACGTGAACTCCACGCGCGGAGCCTACCGCCGACGCGACCTCGTTCCCGCCTCGGTCCGACCGTGGATCCAGCCCTGCGCCGCGAGCGGCACCTCGCGCCCGTCCCGGACGAAGCGCGACACCGCGACCGCGACTTCTCACGCGTCCGACGACCCTCGCGCCGAGCCCGGCGAGCTCGGGACGGTCGAGACGCGCGCGCCGCGGCCGCCGGAGCGAGCGTGCCAGGGAGTTCGTGGTCCTCGCCGTCCCCGAGCGCGTGGTCGAGGGCGGTCCGTCCTGGCCGAGCGCGCCGCGCGCCGCGCGTCGCGGTGGATCGGCACCTCGTCGAGCACGATGCGTGATGCCGGAGGCCTCCGAAGTGGCCGACGTCGATCGCGAGCCCGTCGGAGACGTCCATCGTCGCGGTCGCCCCGGCGCGTGGAGCGCGCGCCCAGCGGCGAGCCGCGGCTCGATGCGCAAGTGCCGTCCGAGCCCGCTGCCCCCCACCGGGCCCGTGAGCACGAGCACCTGTCCGGGTCGCGCCCGGTCGCGTCCCGGAGGCCGTCCCGAACCCGTGTACCGACCGATCGCCGTCGCCGCGAGCGACGCCGGTCCCGGCCCCGACGTGAGGTCGCCCGCGACGAGCGGAGCGCCGACGCGCTCCGCGTACGCCCGCGCCCCCTCGAGGACGCGCCGGATCCAGCGCTCCTCGGCCTCCGGCGGCGCGCGCAGCGCGAGCGTGCACGCCAGCGCCTCCGCCGCGGTCGCGGCGAGGTCCGAGAGGGTCCGCGCGACCACCTTCCTTGCGACCGAAGCCGCCGGCGACGCGTCCGTCGCCGCGTGCACGCCGACGACGACCTTGTCGGTGCAGACTGCGGTGCGTCCGTCCGCGCGGACGAGCACGGCGGCGTCGTGGCCCTGTTTGCATCCGAGAGCGCTCCGGGGCGCGGCCAACGCGCGATCCAGGCCAGCAGTCGTGCTTCGTCCCAGCCCATCGTCCGGTACTGTCCCCGTTCGCTGGTGATGCCGCGGGGACCCGCTCCGAGGACCTCGGAACCGGGGTGTCGCCCTGGGTCGAACCCGGCTCCGGAGCGCCGGAGGCCGGTCCGACCGGCCATCACCAGCGAGTGTGACAGTACCGCCCCGTGACCCCGATGTCGACGCTCCCCGCACTCCTCGCCCGCCTGCTCGTCCCCGCCGCCCTGGTCGCCGCGGCGCTCCGCCCGGCTCCCGCGCAGGACGAGCCTCTCCCCGAAGGAGCGCGCTGCGGTCGAGCCGTGCTCGCGCCCTTCGACCGCGCCGACGCCCTGGGCCGCGCCGTGGCGCTCTGGCGCGACGGGGAGATCGTGTTCGAAGCGGGGCGCGGTTCGGCGGACCTCGAGCAAGCGGGGTGCCGATCACGGCGGACTCCGTGTTCCGCATCGCGTCGACGTCGAAGCAGTTCACGGCGGCGTCGGTCCTGCTCCTCGTCGAGGACGGGAAGCTCGGGCTCGACACGCCCCTCGTCGAGCTCTTCCCCGAGTTCGCGAACATGGCGGCGTTCGAACCGACGGTGAGGCTGCGCCACCTCGTATCGCACACGAGCGGTCTGCCCGACTACCTGTGGACGATGCAGCTCGCGGGCAAGGACGACGGGACGATCTACACCCTCGACGAGGTGCTCGCGCAGCTCGCGCGGATCGAGCGTCCGCTGTTCCCCGCGGGCGAACGGTTCGCGTACTCCAACACGAACTACCTCCTGCTCGGCGAGATCGTGCACCGGGTGTCGGGGCGCTCGCTGCGGCGCTTCGCGCAGGAGCGGATCTTCGCGCCGCTCGGGATGGAGCACACGCACTTCCACGACCGGCGCGAGGAGCTCGTGCCGAACCGAGCGCTCGGCTACGACGAGGAGCGCGACGCGTGGGTGCTCAGCACGACGCCGCTCGAACTCGTCGGTGACGGCGGCGTCTTCACGACGGTCGGCGACCTGTTCCTGTGGGCGCAGCAGTTCAGGGGCGACGGGCACGGCCCGCAGGTGTTCGACGCGGAGGCGCGCGCTCTGCAACTGCGTCCCTTCGAGACGACGTCGGGCCGGAACACGGACTACGCGTTCGGGCTCGACGTCGAACGCATCGAGGGCGGCACGCTCGTCCGGCACGGCGGTGCGTTCGTCGGGTACCGCGCCGAACTCGTGCACTGTCCCGAGCAGGGCTACGGCTGCGCCGTGCTCATGAACCGGGCCGACGGTCGACCCGATCGACTCGCCGACGACCTGCTCCGCGCCATGGGGTGCGAAGCGGTGGGCGTCGAGGAAGAGGGACCGCGCGGGGGACCGCCGGAGCACCCCGAACTCCCGGAGTGGGTGCGCCTCGTGCGCGGCGTGTGGGTCGCCGACGACGGCGCGCCTCCGATGCGCGTCGCGCGCTCCGCACGCGCGGTCGTCGTCGAACGCGGCGGCGAGACCCTGCGCTTCCACCTCGCCGCCGACGGTGAGCTGCGCACGGAGGACGGTGCCTGGCGCCTCGAGGCGCAGCCTCCTCGCCCCGATTCGCAGGAGTCGTCGCACGTCGTCCTGCACGGTCCGGGCGGAGCGGTCGTGTACCGCCGCGCGGGACCGTGGACCGAGGAGGACTGGGCGACGTTCCTCGGGACGTACCGCTGCGTCGAGCTCGGCTGCACGTGGGTCGTGCGGCGCGAGGACGACCGCTTCGTGATCGACACGCCGGGCGGAGGGAGACTCACCGGCACGATCGAGGGCAGCGGCGTCGTGCGCGGACCCGCGGGCGGGATGCTCGCGCGGGACGGGAGCGGGCGTTGGATCCTCGAGAGCCCGACGGTCGGTCGACTCACGCTCGTCCCGACCGCGCGCGACTGAACGCGTCCGTCGTCGCGAGGGACGATCGTTCCGACGGCGTCAGAAGGCGAACAGGACGCGCGCGACCACGCGCTCCTTCGCGACGGGTCCCTCGACCGCGGAGTCGAAGCCCGCGACGCCGACGTCGTCGCACTCGATCCAGAGGGAGTCCGCGGGGAGCGACGCACCGGAGGGCGCGGAGCGCACGCGACCGAGCTGCAGCACCGTCGCGCCGCCCTGCTCGTGCCTGAAGAGCACGACGTCCTCGACGTTCGGCGCGTCCGCCCACGTGTCGACGAGCAGGCGCGATCCCGGACCGATCCCGAAGATCGGCGACTCGCCCTCCGCCGGGACCGGGACGACGCCGTAGCGCGACACGAGGTAGAAGATCGCGACCGCAGCGAACGCGATCGTGGCGCGCCGCGCGTGGCGGACGATCCGCTGCGGGTTCAACGCAGCGCCTCCAGGTGGCGGCGCGTCGCGCCCGCGGGGTCGCTCGAACCGAGGATGCCGGAGAGCACGACCACGCCCGCCGCTCCCGCGCGCAGGCAGTCCGCCGCGTTCGCGGGCGTCACGCCACCGAGCGCGAACACGGGCAGGCCGATCGCTGCGTGCAGGGCACCGAGCGCCTCCGTCCCGATCGGCGCCGCACCGGGTTTCGAGTTCGTCGCGAAGACCGGCGCGAGGAACAGGTGGTCGGCCCCGCGCGCGACGTGGGGATCGTCGCCCTGGTGGATCGAGAAGCCGATCGCCACCGTCTCGGGCAACAGCTCGCGCGCGACGGACGGCGCGAGCGACGCGCCTCCGAGCTGCACGGCGTCCGCGCCCGCCTCGACCGCGAGGTGCACGCGGTCGTGGAGCGAGACCCACGCGTCGTCGCCGCTCCGCCGCGCGAGTTCGACGATGCGACGGGCGAGCGCGAGGTACTCGCGGTCCTCGAGCTCGGGTTCGCGCAGCACGACCCCGCGCAGTCCCGCCTCGAACGCGGCGGCCACCCTCCTCTCGACGTCGGTGCAGCCCGCGCGGGCGGCGTCGCCCGTCGTGAGCGCGACCAACCGCGGAGGCGGGCGTCGCGTCACTGCGGCGCCCCGCCCCCGGCGAGCTCCACGACGTAACCGAGGTCGCGCAGCAGCCCGCGCATGCGCAACGGCGTCGTCTTCGCCTTGAGCTTGATGCGCTTCGCCGAGAGGTCGCGCTCGATCCAGCTGCGCACGCCGGGGTCGCTGCGCAAGCGGTCGAGCGTGTCCTGGTCCTCGCACGCGAGCACGAGTTCCTGGTCGAGTTCCATGCGTCCCGCCCTCTGCGCCCAGTCGCGGATCGAGTAGGCGACGTTCTGCGGCACCGGCGTGCGGCTGTTGAGCTGCAGCGTGTCGAGGATCGTGTCGAGGCGCATGCCCTCGACGAGCGCGCGACGCACGCCGATCTGCTCGATCTTGAAGTGGATCGTCTCGCCCGCGCGCGTGCGCCGGCAGAAGCGGTCGAGGTCGTGCACGAGCTCGGCGTCGTCGCCGCTCCGGAACAGGACGACCTCGAAGTCCGGGGTCACGACGATGTTGCCGTGCGGCCGCGTGCGGCCCTCCTCCGGCGCGTGCAGCCCGAGGAGCCGCGCGCCGCTGGCGGTGAGTCGCAGCGCGACGGGGCGGCGCGACGAGTCGTAGCCGAGCTCGACGATGCCGAGCAGGTAGAGCCGCTGACGCACCCAGCGCGCGAGGCTCCACGACATGCGCTGGAGGTCCTCCTGCGGCGAGTAGCGACCGGCCGAGACGAGCTCGGCGAAGGTGTCGCGCACGCCCAGGTCGTCCATGCTCGCGAGGTAGTGGTTGCGCGCCAGGAAGGGCAGGTACATGAGGTCGTACCAGATGCCCGGCTCGACGCGCTTCAACATGCGCATGAGCGTCCGGCGCATGCGCGTGTGGTGGTAGTGCTCGCAGGACGGGTCGCGTTCCTCGACCGCGAACTCCACGAGGTCGCCGAGCTTCTCCGCGAGCGGCCGCGAACCCCAGGTGCGCCCTTCCGAGGTCACGGAGAGCGTGCGTTCGCCGGTCCCGTCGAGGAGGCGACGCTTGCGTGCGAACTGGTAGATGAACTCGAGGACCTGTTCGCGCGAGAGCTCGCGACCCGGGTTCGGGATCAGGTGCTGGATGATCTTCTTCTCGGTGGTCTTGAAGATCTCGCCCTTCACCGTGTAGCGCACGTCGTTCTCCTGGAGGAACGCCAGGAAGCGCGAGACGTTCGTGAAGAGGTCGATGCCGATCGAGAGCTCCTCGTGCGGGCGGTCGGGGTCGGACGGGACGGCGACGCGCTTCAGCCACGCGAGCGAGACCTCCGTGAACACGATCAGGGTCTCGTCGTCGTGCTGGATGCCGTGGCTCGTGAGGTCGAGCGGCGCGACCGTCCCGACCAGCGACTGCTCGAGGATCCCGCGCCAGCGCGCGGCGTTCCAGGTGCGGAGCTCGGTGCCCAGGCGCTCGAACAACGTGCGCGAGAGGAGGCCGCCGAACTCGAGGATGGCGAGCTCGACGAGCTCGCGCAGCCCGTCGGGCAGCCGCTCGACGCGCGCGGCCGCGGCGCTCTCCGTCGCGTAGAGCTTGTAGAGCTCGCGCTGGCGCTGGGGAGGCGTCCTGCGCGACGACGGGCTCTCGGCGTAGACGCGGTCGAGGTGTCCGCGCAGCGTCAGCAGTCCGTGGATGCCGCCGGACACCGCGCGCGGTTCGGCCTCTTCGTCCTCGATGGGATTCGTCGTCATCTCTCTCGAACGTGTCACGCCGGCGCGCGGCGTGGACTCCTGACGCGCTCCGCGCGCCGCGTCGACGCGTCGATCCGCGCCGTGACCCGATCCGTACTTCACGCCAGTCCTCCCAGGTCCACCGGACCGTCGCCCGCCGGGATCTCGACGATCTCGTACGAGTAGCCCTGCTCCGTCAGGAACAGCTGGCGCTTCTGGGCGAACTCCTGGTCCTTCGTGCCGTGGGAGACGAGCGCGTAGAACGCCGCTCCCCCGCCGTCGTCCTTCGGTCGCAGCACGCGACCGAGGCGCTGCGCCTCCTCCTGGCGCGAACCGAACGTGCCCGAGATCTGGATGGCGACGTTCGCGTCGGGGAGGTCGATCGCGAAGTTGCCGACCTTGGAGACGATGAGCACGGGCTCTCGTCCCGCGCGGAAGTCCGCGTACAGGCGCTCGCGGTCGGCATTCGGCGTCTTGCCCGTGATGAGGGGCAGACCGAGCCTGCGCTCGAACTCCTTGAGCTGGTCGAGGTACTGCCCGATCACGAGGATGCGGTCGCCGCGGTGCTTCTCGATCAACGCGGCGGCGACGTCGAGCTTGCGCGGGTTCTCCGAGGCGATGCGGAACTTGCGGCGCGCGTCGGCGCCTTCGTAGGCGCGCTTGTGCTCGATCGGGAGCGGGATGCGCAGCTCGATGCAGCGCGCCGGTGCGATGAAGCCCTGTCGCTCGAGCACGCGCCACGGCACCTCCGCGCGCTTCGGCCCGATCAGGCAGAAGACCTCGTCCTCGCGACCGTCCTCGCGCACGAGCGTCGCCGTGAGTCCGAGGCGGCGGCGCGCCTGCAGCTCCGCCGTGACGCGGAAGATCGGCGCGGGCAGGAGGTGCACCTCGTCGTAGACGACGAGGCCCCAGTTCTCGCGACCGAAGATCTCGAAGTGCTCGAAGTCGCCGGTCTTGCTGCGGCGCCACGTGAGCATCTGGTAGGTCGTGATCGTGACCGGAGCGACTTCCTTGGTCTCGCCCGTGTACTCCCCCACCTCGGACTCGTCGAGCGTGGTCTTGTCGAGGATCTCGCTCTTCCACTGCCGCACGGCGACCGTGTTCGAGGTCAGGATCAACGTCTTCTCGCGCACCAGACTCATCGCGCCGAGCGCGACCACGGTCTTGCCCGCGCCGCACGGCAGGACGACGACACCGCTGCCGCCGCTGACCGCGCCGCCCTGGTAGAAGGCCTCGGCCGCGGACCGCTGGTAGTCGCGCAGCGCGAACGCTCCTCCGGCGCGGCGTTCGTCGCGCAATTCGATGGGGTACGCGTCGCCCTCGCGGTAGCCGCCGAGGTCCTCCACGGGATAGCCCACGCGGATGAGCGCCTGCTTCAGCGGGCCGCGACCGAGTTCGTCGAGGAAGGCGCGACCCGAGTCGTCGACGCGGACGAGGTCGCGCACGGTGCGATGTCCCAGCGCGTCGGCCAGGGCGTCGGGGTCGGACGAGACCAGCTCGAACGAGCCTCCGTCGGCATCGGGATCGCGGCGCTCGATTCGCAGCAGCCCGTAGCGCTGGAACCAACCGCGGATCTCGACCAGGACGTTGGGCGGGATCGGCACGCAGGTGAGCTCGTGGAGCTGACGTTCGACGTCGTCCGCCGTCATCCCGAGCGCGGCCGCGTTCCAGATCGAGATCGGCGTGAGGCGGTAGCTGTGCAGGTAGTCCGGGCTCTTCTCGAGCTCGGCGAACTGGCTCAGCGCGTCGCGCGCCTCGGCGTAGCGCGGATGCTCCTCCGTGAGCGGCGCGCCGTTCTCGTCGCGGGCGACCTGGCCGCTCGCGTCGACGCGCGTCCGGACGGTGTGCAGCAGCAGACTTCGGTCGGCCTGCACGATGAGCGGGTTGTCCGGCCGGGGCAGGATCGTCGGTGCGGTCATCGTTCGACTCCCCCTCCGGTGGCGGCACGTCGCGAGCGCTTCTTGCCCTTCGTGTTCTTCGTCGAGCCGTCGCCGATGTCGCCGTCCGACTCGCGTCGCGTCGCGGACACCGCCGCGCGACCGCGTGCGAGGAACGGCGCCGTCGCCGTCGCCCCCTCACGAGCGATCGCGTCCGGTGTGCCCGTCGCGACGACGCAGCCGCCGCCGTCGCCGCCCTCCGG
>JAWKUH010000044.1:0-41457 GCA_041398665.1 Planctomycetota bacterium
GTCCTCGGCGTGTTCCCAGGTGCGGACGGCGAACCGGCCCCCCGCCTCCTCGTCGCGGACGAGTCGCGCGAGCGCGGGATGTGCGGCGGCGACGAGGCGGCGCGTGGCGGCGCCGGTGGCGACCGACGGGCTGAGGGCACGACCGACCAGCCCGTTGAAGAGCGCCGACTTGCCGGCGTTGTTCGGACCGACGATGCCGCACACCAACCAGTCGTCGCCGTGCCGCGTGCGCGGCACGAGGTCCCGGTCGATGCGGTCGCGCACACGTGCCGCCGAGCTCCCGCTGCAACGGGAGGCGACGCGGCGGAGGGCGTGGAGGCGATCGACGAACGACGACATCGGGGGGCGCGAGGATGGGGCTCGCGCGCGGGGCGGACAAGGACGCTCCGTCATCCTTCGGAGCGCAACGCTCGGGATTGCACCGACGGAGCGCGCGAGAACCCGTTCGAGCGAGTGCCGTCGTGCCGACGATCTCGACGGCGCTCGATCGGATCCTCCCGATCGGCGACGCCGGGCCTCGACCCCGAACGAGCGCGGGGGCCCCGTGGGGCCCCCGCGTCGTGGTACCGGTCGCGATCACCGACCGGGTCCGCGTCCAGCGGGCCCGATCCGGCGACGCTCGTGTCGGATCAGGAGTCGGCCTTGGCGCCGGCGCAGCAGCCGCCGCACTCCGCTTCGGCCTTCTTGACCTGCATCGGGGCGGCTTCGCCCTCGCAGCCGCCGCAGCAACCGCCGCCACCGCACTCGCCCTCGGCCTTCTTGACCTGGACGGCGCCGTGGTCGCAGCTGCCCTGGCAACCGCCGCAGTCACCGGTCGGAGCCGCGAGCGCCTTGACCTGTTGGGCGGCGGGCTCGAAGCGGTAGCCGAGCTTGGCCATCGCGACTTCGGACTTGAGACCGCGGACGCGGACCTCGGCGCGCTTCACGGCCGCCTCGGTGCGGACGACGTTCGAACGCGCGGCGGCGATCGCACTGTCGATCTCGCAGCAGGAGATCGAAGCCGCGGTCGCGTGCGGGCACGCGTCGATCGCGCGGCCGCGACGGTCGAAGGCCTTGACCATCATCGCGGCGGGCGCGGCCTCGGAGCAGCAGCCTTCGTCGGCCGCCTTGACCTGCACCTTCGCGGCGCCGTCGCAGCTCGAACCGCAGCAGCTTCCGCCGTCGCACGCCTCGTCGGCCGCCTTGACCTGCATCGCGGCGCCGTCGCAGCTGCCGCAGCTCTCACCCGAGGTCGCGTTCGTGGCGAACTTCTCGCGGAGGTCCTGGGCGCAGCTGGAGCCGCACTTCGGCGTCACGGTCTCGGCCGCCTTGACCTGCATCGCACCGCCGTCGCAGCTCGAACCGCACGACGCGTTCGTGTCGAACTCGTTGCGCAGGTCCTGGGCGCAGCTCGCGCCGCACTGCGGCATGACGGGCGCCGTCGCGCGCACCGGAGCCATGACCTTCACGGCGCCGGCCGGGACGGCCTTGGTCTGGAACTGCTCGGAGAGGCGCGAGAGGTCGCCCTCGAGTCGGACGATCTCGCCGTCGAGCATCGCGAGGCGGTCCTGCGCCACGG
The DNA here is from genome assembly GCA_041398665.1 of Planctomycetota bacterium. Lineage (GTDB taxonomy): Bacteria > Planctomycetota > UBA1135 > UBA1135 > Rohdeia. Next base: position 1,559 of record JAWKUH010000044.1, read on the forward strand.
CGTAGCGCGACCACTGGGCGAGGAGCTCGGCTTCCTTCGCTTCGCGGATCTGCTCCGCGGACGGCGCCTTCTCGGCGGCCGCCTTGACCTGCATCTTGGCCGCCTCGACGGGGCAGCATCCGGAGCAGGCCTTGTCCTGCGAGTCCTGGGTCAGCGCACGGCCGGCGACGAGCGACGTCAGGGCGAGCGCGACGAGGGCGAGATTCTTCATGTGGTCTGGGCCGCCAGAGGGTTGCTGGTGCAATGGCCCGCAGCGACTGCGGGCGAGTCGGGCCGTTTCGGCCCGCGGCTCCGGGCGTGACCGGAGCACCGAGGAAAGTAGCACGAAGGGGGCGGTTCCGCCCCGGTCGGCGGGGAGCTACGGTCCCGGCCCGAGAGCCCGGAACCTCCCCCCGAGCTCTCCATCGGCACACCGACCCCCGCGAACGTGAACCCCCGCCCCACCATTCTCGCCCCGGAGGCCCTGGCCGAGGCCCTCGCGGACCTCGACGGCTGGGAGCACCGCGGCGGCGCCCTGGTCCGCTCGTACCGCTTCGGGGACTTCGCGGCGGCGACCGCCTTCCTCGCCGGGATCTCGGTCGCGGCCGCCGAGCTCGACCACCACCCCGACTGGTCGGGGGTCCACGCGCGGGTCGACCTCGCGCTGTCGACCCACGACCAGGGCGGCGTGACGCGGCTCGACGTCGAACTCGCGCAGCGAGCCCATCGGCTCGCGCTCGCCCTCGGCGCGGGGTGACGTCGGCCGAGTCGCCGTCGCGGCGGCCTCAGTAGATCGCTTCGCTCGAGAACGCACCGGGCGGCGGCGCGCCCGAGTAGCGGTCGTCCGACCAGGGATCGGCCGTGTTCGAGTAGCCGCGCACCTCCCAGAACCCGGGTCGGTCGGCGGTCGTGAACTCGATGCGTCGGACCCACTTGGCGCCCTTCCACGCGTAGAGGCGCGGCGTCACGAGCCGCAGCGGGCCGCCGTGCTCCTTCGGGAGCGGTGCACCGTCGACGCGGTGCGCGAGGAGCACGTCGGGATCGAGCGCCCGGACGAGCGGGAGGTTCGTGGTGTACGGGACGTCCGTCCCCGGAGCGACGTCGCTGCCGGTGACGACGACGTGCGTCGCGCGTTCGTCGGGGACGACCAGCTCGGCGAGGTCGCGGAAGCGCACGCCGCCAAAGACCATGTCGAGCCGGCTCCACCCCGTCACGCAGTGGAAGTCGCTGGCCTCCTCGACCTGGGGCAGCGCCATCAGGGCGCTCCAGTCGAGTTCGACCGGATTCGCGACGGCGCCGACGACTTCGAGCCGGAAGGCCTCCAGGGCGACGTCCGGGACGTGACCCAGGTCGAGCACGGGCCAGTTCGGGACGACGCGCTGACCGACCGGGACCTGCGGCATGCCGTGCCGGTTCGCGGGACCGGAGCCGAGCGGCGGTCCCTCGCGGGGCGCGACGTCGGTCCGGTCGGGGTGCAGTTCGCGCTGTCGCTCGACGAAGCGCAGGCGCTTCGCGGCCAGCGAGTCGGGCGGGAACTCCGAGGATCCGCTCATGGCGACGGGTTCGGGTTCACTCGTCGGCGTCGGCGTCGCCCTCGAAGGCGATGGCGATGCCGAGGGCCTCGCCGGCGAGCCGCTGGACCCGGACGACGCGCCCGCGGCGGCTGACCGGTTGGTCGCCGTCGAGGTACTCGACCGTGACCGGGATCGGTTCGTCGGTGACGAGCATCACGCCGCGCTCGGAGACGTCGCGCGTGTTGCCTGCGATGTGCGTCCCGGACATCTCCACGCGGACGGAGACGCTGAGCCGCGTGCGCGGACTCTCGCGCGAGTCGCGTTGACGCGGGTCGGGGCGCTGCTCGGTCGTGTCGCTCATCCCATTCACGTTCGGGCCGGTCGGACCGGTGCGGTGTCCTCGTCCGCGAACAGGCGTCCACGGCGGTGGACGCACCGGCGGCGCGCCACCTGTACCACACGCGCACCGGGGGGCGCGAAGGCGTTGGCACGACCTTCGCGCAGGGGACACGCACGAACGGCTGCCCGACGCAGCCCCGATCGACACGAGGAGTCACCCATGAAGATCCGCAGCATCGCCCTCGCCGCCCTCGCTCCCCTGGCCCTCGCCGCCACCGCGACCGCACAGCCGGTCGGCGCCCTCGGCGGAGCCTTCTCCGAACAGGCCGCCTTCGTCGCGTCCTTCCACGGCAAGAGCGGGTCGACCTGCAAGCCGGTCCCCTGCGCGAAGAAGTGGGTCGCGGGTCACTACGAGGTGCGGATGGAGCACGTCACGATCCCCGCGGTCTACCGCAAGGAGTGGTGCGAAGCGCACTACCGCTACGACTACGACGCGTGCGGTCACGTCGTGAAGGTCCTGGTCACGCCGGGACACTTCGTCCGGGTCGTGGTCAGCCCGGAGCGCGTGGAGTGCCGCCAGGTGAGGGTCTGGGTGCCGGGGCACTTCGCCTGAGCGCCCGCACCCCGCGGTCGACGCGAGCGGCCCGCTCCTCCGACACGGAGGGGCGGGCCGCTCGCCGTTCCGCTCGATCCCGTGATCTCACTCCCCCATCAGCCGCCAGATCGAGAGGCTCGGGCCGGCGAGCGGGTCCGAGGGGTCCGCGAGCGCTCCGTTCATGCCGATGCGGAACGGCGAGGTCCAGACCAGCTCCATCGCCGGGAACCAGGGACTGACGTCGCCGACCCTGAGGTCGTGGAGCGTCAGGCGGAAGTAGGCGCTGTCGAGCGCGTGTCGCGTGAAGCCGTTCGCGTCCGCCATCGGTCGTTCGGCGCGCTCCTGGTCGGTGCGTTCGGCGATGCGCATCTCCTCGGCGAACCACGAGAGCACGGGCGGACGCATCACGACGTAGCGGACGTGCAGAGCCTCGAGCTGGCGGACGAACTCGTCGGGGTCGGACTGCGACAGCGCGCGCGGCGCCGCGACGAACTTGTCGTGGCCGACGAAGCTCCCGAAGTTCGTCGAGACGGACGGGCGGCGCGCGTGGAACTCGATCCAGTGGCCGTCGCTCCAACTCGAGAGCACGGTGTAGCTCGGCTCGATCGTCGGCTCGTTCCAGTTGCCCGGGGACTCCGTGTTCGAGCGCATCCAACGCAGCCCGTCGACGAGCGCGCGGATGCGGTGCGCGTTGCCGACCATCTCCTCGTGGGTCCCTCGGAGCGCGATGTTCGTGCTGGTCCAGGCACCGGCGGCGACCCCGACGAGCAGCACACTGCTCACGACGGCGTGCGCCGGCATCCTGCGGAACACCCGACCGACGTCGAGCACGGCGACGCCGACGAGAAGCCCCATCGGCACCGCGAAGCTGTTGGCGAAACGGCGCTGCGTGACGGCCCACGTGAAGAAGATCGCGGCGACGAGCAGCAGCACCACGCGTTCCGGACGCACGAGCGAGCGCCAGCCCCTGCGCTCGAGGAGGAGCGGTCCGAGGAGGGCGACGAGCGCCGCGACGGGCAGCGCGTACACGAGCGCGCCGAGGTGACCGTAGACGCCGGGCACGCCGAACATGGCCTTGACCGACATCGGTGCGCTCTCGTTGATGACGGACATGAAGCGGTTGCTCCTGTCCGACCAGGCGAGGCCCTCGCGGACCTGCGAGACGAAGTTCGGGAGCACGAGCACGACGACCACGAGCGCGAGCGTCGCCACCGCGGCACGCGGGACGCGCGCGGACGTCCGGCGACCGACGGCTCCGTACACGACGAACGGGACGGCGGCCGCGAGCAGCGCGATCGGGACGCCGGTCGAGAGGTTCACGAGCGAACCCGGTTGGGTCTCGTTCCACGGGCTCGCGAGCGCCGGCGGGAGGACGACGAGCGCGGCGATCGCGAACGACGCGGCTCCGCCCTGCCAGCCGCGCCTCGACTCGACGGGGTCGACCGCGAGCGCGCGCACCGCGTAGCCGATCCCGCAGGCCGCGAGCACGACGCCGTGCGCGAGCCAGGTCAGCACGCCGAACGCTCCCGCCGCACCGGACAGCACGGCGAAGATCGAGACCTCGACGGCGTCCCTGGCGATCAGCGCGCGGAACGTCGCGGCGAGCTGCAGCGCGATGAACATCGCCGTCGCGACGTGGTGGTCGATGCGCGCGACGCTGCCGTACAGGACGGCGGTCGGCACCGAGGCGTAGACCGCCGCGGCGGCGACGGCGCACCAGGGCGACGCGCCGGCGAACGGCGAGCCACCTCGCGACGCGAGTGCGAGGAGCGCGAGGAACACGCCGAGCGCCGCGAGCACGCCGATCATCGGCGGCACGTGCACGAGCACGTCGTCGATCGAGCCCTCGGTGTAGCCCCCGATCTCCGGCGGCCCGTCCGGCGCGGGTTCGGCGAGGAGTTCGACGAGCGCGGTCAGCACGCCGTCGAAGAACGTCGGCCACGGCACCGCGCTGCCCTCCGGCGCGTTGATGTAGGTGTCGTAGGCCGGGACGCGTCCCGTCGCGAGCGCCACCTGGACGCGGCGCAGGTGGTAGGCGGCGTCGTTGTCGTCGACGAGCCAGTGCGAGCCGCCCTCGATCGGCACGCCGTCCGGTACGACGTGCGCGACCGCCGTGTGCTCGCGCACGAGGAGCGCGGACGCGAGGACGACGAGCAGCGCGAAGATCCAGGCGACGGCCTTCACGCGCGCACCTGCCCGCGCTCGGCGGCGAAGGGCGGGCGCTCGAGCACGACGCTCCCGCGCTTCACGACGGTGCGCACCGCGTCGCGCCCGAACTCGTACACGAGGTGCTCGAGGTTCGGCACGTCGACGACCAGGAGGTCCGCGTCCTTCCCGACCTCGATCGTCCCGAGCCGATCGCCACGACCGAGGCTGGCCGCGGCGTTGAGGGTCGACGCGACGAGACACTCCGCCGCCGTCATCCGGTAGCGAAGCGCGGCGAACGTGAGTGTGAGGAGCATGCTCTGCGTGTAGCAGGATCCGGGGTTGAAGTCGGTCGACAGGACCGGAGCGAGTCCGGCGTCGACCATGCGACGCGCGCGCGCCTCGTGGCGTTCCTCGCGGAGGTAGAGCGGGACGAGCGGACACAGCACGGGCTGCACGCTCGCCGCCGCCATGGCGTGGAACGCGGCGTCGTCGCTGCGTTCGCAGTGGTCCGCCGTGGCCGCGCCGAGCTCGGCCGCGAGCGACGCACCCCCGAGCGGACTGAGTTGGTCGACGTGCATCCGCAGACCGAGACCGAGTTCCTTCGCGCGGCGCATGATGCGTCTCGACGCGGCGATGTCGAAGGTGTGCGCCTCGGTGAAGACGTCGGCGTAGCTCGCGAGCCGCGCCTCCGCGACCGCCGGGAGCATCTCCTCGACCAGCACGTCGACGTACGCCTCGCGGCGGTCCGCGTACTCCGGCGGGTAGGCGTGCGCACCGAGGAACGTCGGCACCACGTCGACGGGGTGCAGCGCGTCGGCGCGGGCGATCGCGCGCAACGACTTGAGCTCCGAGTCGACGTCGAGGCCGTACCCGCTCTTCGCCTCGACCGTCGTCGTGCCCTGTTCGAGGAAGCGGTCGAGGCGCACGAGCAGGAGCGCCACGAGCTCGTCCTCGCTCGCCTCGCGCACGCCGCGCACGCTCGAGAGGATGCCGCCGCCCGCGAGCGCGATCTCCGTGTACGAGGCACCGGCCGTGCGCATCTCGAACTCCGCCTCGCGCGTCCCGGCGAAGACGGGATGGGTGTGCGCGTCGACGAAGCCCGGCACGACGAGTCCGCCGGCCGCGTCCGTGGTCGCGCGCGCCTCGAAGCGCGCGTCGATCTCGGCCTCGCTCCCCACGAAGACGACGCGTCCCGCGTCGATCGCGACCGCTCCGCGCGGGATCCGGGTCACGCGTCCGAGCTCGGCGCCGTGCGCCGGTCCGCGCCCCACCGCCGTCGCGACCTCACCGCTGCCGCGGACCACTCGGTCGACGGGGACGCGTCGCGTCGGCGCGGGATCCTCGGGGGGCATCCCCCGAGTGTAGGGACCGGGCGCCCCGGTCAGACCGCGTTCGCCACGCCCTTCGGTGCGTCGAGCGACGCGCCGAGCTCGGCGAACAGCTCGGCCATGCGCCGGACGAGGCGCTGGCGGCTCCGGAACACGATCATCTTCATGTTCGGCGCGCGGACCGCGAGCTCGCCCGCGGCCGTGCGGTAGTCGAGGCCTTCGACCTCGACGAGTTCGAGCGCCCGACGGTCGCGCGGGACGAGGTCGCCCCAGGCCGCGAGGTAGACGCGGAGCAGGAGCCGGAACGCGCGGTCGAGCTCGGCGGCCCGCTCCGCGTGGTCGACGCCCGTCTCGGGTCCCGGCGCGGGATCGGCGTACTCGATCGGAGAGTCGGACAGGGAGGCCGTCGCCCGGCTCGCCTGCTTGGAACGCGCGCGTCGCACGACGTTGCCGGCGATGGTGCGGACCCAGACCCGGAAGCTCGACGGACCGTCGTCGCGGAACGACTTCGGGTAGCGGAAGACGTTGACGAACGTGTCCTGGACGAGCTCGTGCGCGTCGAGTCGACCGCCGCCCTGTCGGAGCAGCGAGTAGACCCACACGAGGACGTCGCGGTGCGTGTAGGCGTAGAGCGCCTCGAACTCGGCCTGACCCTCGTCCTCGCTCTCCCCCGCCTCGCGCGCGAGCACCCGGTCGCGGAAGCGCGTCATGAGCTCGGTCGCCCTCGCGTCCCAGGCTTCGCGGCTCGTTCCGGGGACGGGCGGGGCGACGTGGGACGACTCCATGGGCGCCGACGGGAGCACACGGCGTGCCAACCGTGCCCGGGGGCCGCGGACCGCGTGCGCGCGCCGCCGCCGCGGTCCTCCGCCCCGGGGGTCGCCCCGCTGCGGTGCGGTGGGGCTCCGCGATCCGAGCGGTTCCGCACGCAGGACCGGGCCGCGGCGCGGCGAAGGCTCGCTGGTGGGAGCGACGGGACGCGTCCGATTAGAGTGGGCGGTCCGCGACCCGGACCGAGCCGCACCGTGAACGACGCCGAGCCATCGACGAGCGCCCCCGTCCTCCTGGGGGCGCTGGAACCAAGTCTCGCGGTCCCCGCCCCCGCCCTGGTCGCCCTGGCCGCGGCGGCCCTCGTCGGGTCGGGTCTGTTCGCCTTCACGCGGGTCTCGCTCATGCGGTCCGTGCCGGCGCGGGTCCTCGCGACGGTGCCCGACGGGCCGCGGCGACAGCGCCTCGGGACGCACCTCGCGAACATCGAGACGCTCGTCACGAGCGCCGGGCTCCTGCGCGTCGCGTGCGACCTCGCGTTCGCCTTCTTCGTGCTCGTGCTCGTGGTCGGCGACGGCGGTCTCGAGCCCCTCGACCTGTTCGAAGCGGCGGCGATCGCGGTCCCGCTGCTCGCACTCGCCGTGGAGATCGTGCCGCAGGCCCTCGTCGAGACGCGCGGCGACCCGTTCCTGCGCGGTTTCCTCGGCTGGTTCCACCTGCTCCAGGTCCCGATCGTCCCGGTGTCGCGCCTGTTCGCGAAGCTGCGCACGACGACGGCGCGGTCGCTCGGTGCGCTCGGCACCGCGGACGCGACGCGGCGCATCGTCGAGGAGCTGCGCGAGGCCGTCCACGAGTCCGAGCTCGAGACCGAGCTCGACGCGACGGAGCGCGAGATCATCGAGAACGTCATGGAGTTCCACGACGTCGACGTCGCGGCGATCATGACGCCTCGCACGGAGATCGAGGCCGTCGAGGTCGGCTCCACGCTCCGAACGGCGATCGCGCGCGCGGCGGAGTGCGGACACGGGCGCCTGCTGGTGTACCGCGGGAGCCTCGACGAGATCGTCGGCAGCTTCTCGGCGCGCGACGTCCTCGAGATCGTCGCCGTCGACCGGATCGACGAGGTGTCGCTGGAGTCGATCGTCCGCCCCACCGCGTTCGTGCCGGAGACGAAGCGGGTGAGTCAGCTCCTCGAGGAGTTCCGGCGCCAGCGCATCAAGATCGCGGTCGTCGTCGACGAGTACGGCGGCACCGCGGGACTCGTCACCATGGGCGACGTGCTCGCGGAGCTCGTCGGCGACCTGCAGGACGAGTTCGACGAGCGCGAGGAACCGGAGATCGTGCGCAAGGTCGGCGAGAACGTCGCGGACGTCGCGGCGTCGGTACGCGTCAGCGAGGTCAACGAGGAGCTCGACCTCGACCTGCCGGAGGACGGCGACTACGAGACGCTCGGCGGCTTCGTGCTGGCCGAGCTCGGACGCTTCCCGGGCACGGGCGAGCAGGTCACGCACGGACCGGTGACGCTGACGGTGACGGAGGCGAACGAACGCCGCGTGCTCTCGCTGCGCATCGAGTGGGTCGAACCGACGCGCCAGGCCGTCGGTTGAGCGTCGCCGCCGCGCGGCCCCTTCGTCGAGCCGCCCCGCGACGGGTACCCTCGCGGACGTGACGCACGACCGCGCCCTCCTGCTCCAGCGCACGCCCTACGGCGAGTCGTCGTTGGTCGCCGTCGTCCTCGCGCCCTCGCACGGTCGCGTGCGCGTGCTCGCGAAGGGTGCGTACCGCCCGACGTCGCGCTACTTCGGCGTCCTCGACGCGTTCCACACGCTCGAGCTCGACTGGCGTCCGGCGAAGGACGACGGGCTCGCTCTGCTGGTCGGAGGCGACTGGCTCGTCCGACGGCCCGGCGTCCCGCGCTCCGGGGCGGCCTACCGCGCGGCCTGGTCCGTACTCGAGACCGCGCGGCTCGTGGCGCGCGACGGGACGCCCGAACGCACGCTCTTCGCGGAGTGCGAGCGCGCCCTCGACGCGCTGGACGAGGCGGCGCAGCGAGCCGACGAACGCGCGGCACGGCTGACGCGCGTTGCCTTCGACCTCCGCGCCCTCCACAATCTCGGCCTCGCTCCGGCCCTCGCCCACTGCGCCGCCTGCGGCCGCCCCGCCCCGGTCCCCGCGGATCCCGCGACGGCGCGCGGCGCGGCGCTCTTCGCCCCGACCCTGGGCGGCCGACTGTGCCGCGCCTGCGCCGCGGCGGAGGAGGCCCGGCGCGTGGAGGGGGTGCCCGAGCGCGTCCTGCTCGGCGCACGCGCACTCCTCACCGGGAGCGCCGCGGACACCGACTGGACGCGCGAGCAGGTCCACCTGCTCGAACGCTGCATCGACCGCTTCACCGATCACCACCTCGACGGGGTCCGCCGGACCCTGGCCCGCCCCGCGCGGGGATCGACGACCGAACAGCCCGCATGAGCACCACCGTCCTCCGACTCCTCGTCGTCGCCTGCGCCCTCGTCGCGCCGGGCTGCGCGGGGACGCGCTCGCTCTTCGGGCTCGACGACCACCCGCTCGGTCCGTGGCCCGGCGACGACCTCTCGGGCGCGCAGGTCGACGCCCAGCTCGAGGTCGGGCGGCGCGAGCTCGCGGACGGCCGCGACTGGGAGGCGGTCCGTCGCTCGCTCGAGCTGATCGAGGACTCCGACCTGGATACGGAGCGCGGCAACGCGGCGACGCGCCTGCTCCTCGACGCGATGACGGACGCCGTCGCGACGACCGAGGACTCCTCGGGCTACGAGCGCATTCGCGCGTCGCGCCTGCCGAGGGCCGTGCGCGCGATCCGCACGGTCGGTCTGGCGCGCAAGCTCCTCGAGGAGGGCGAACCCTTCGAGGCCTACCTCGAGATCCAGCGCCTCGAGAACGTCTATCCCTCGCACCACCTGTCGCGCGAGGCCGGCGACGTGGTCGCCGACGCGGGCGTCGCGCTGTACGAGTCGAAGGGGCACTACATGCTCTTCTTCGCGGATCGTTCGCGAGCGCCGACGGTGTTCGAGTACCTCGTCCTGCGCCACCCGACGCACCCGCGTTGCGACGACGCGTACTGGTTGCTCGGGACGTACGCGGCCGACCACCGCGAGTACCAGCGCGCGATCGGCTACTTCGAGGACCTCGTCCTCTTCCACCCGGGCAGCCCGCACGCGATCGCCGCGGAGGCCGAGGTGCCGAAGCTCCGCATCGCCGACCACGTGCGCTACGACTTCGACTTCGGCGCGATCCTGAAGGCCTTCGACGAGACCAACAAGTGGCTCGCCCGCCATTGCGACCGGGACCTCGGACCCGAGCACGCCGAGCTGGTCGACTCCATGCGCGAGCTGCGACAGGAGTGCCTCGTGCGCTACGCGCGCGCCGACCTCGGCATCGCCCGGTTCTACGCCCGCGTCGGGCAGGACTTCGGCGCCAACAAGCACGCCCAGCGCGCGCTCGACGTGGCGCGCGAGGCCGGGTCCGCGGCCGAGGCGGAGCAGGAGGAGGCGCGCGCGATCATCGCGGCGCACCCGCTCGGCGAACCCGTGGAGGCCTCGCCGTGACCCGCCCGTCGCGCTTCGCCGCGGCGCTCGCGCTCCTGCTGACGAGCGGTTGCGCCTGGCACGCGGGGCTCGCCGTCCCCGAAGGTGCGCGCACGATCTGCATCGAGTTCGCGGAGAACGAGACGCGCCTCCCCGACTTCGAGATCGACTTCACGAACGCGCTCCACCGGGCGACGCTCGACCGCGTCGACCTCGACGTCGTCGGACGCGCGTCGGCCGACCTCGTGATGGAAGCGCGCCTCGTCGACCTGCGGCGGCGCGGAGGGATCCGCAGCGCCGAGGCCGAACTCCTCGAGGGCGGCGTCACCGTCGCGGTCGCGGTCGACCTCGTCGACGGGCGCACCGGCGAGGTCGTGGCGCACAGCGAACGCGGGCTCGCGGCCGGGTTCGTCGTGGGACCCGGTCGGTCGCCCGCGACCGCCGTCGACGAACCGGAGGCGCGCACTCGGGTCCTGCACAACCTGGCGGACGGCGTCGTGCTGGACCTGTTCGCACCACTGTCCTACAACCGAGGCCCGTCCGAGCCGCCGGACGGGCCGTGACCGCCCCGACCGCCTCGGAGCCGCGAGCGCCGCTCGCGGAACTCGATCCGAGCGGCGCCTCTGGGACCCGGCGCCATCCCGTCGATAGGCACGGGACGGGCGCCGCACACCGATGAGACGGGCGCTGTGAGACGGGCACTGTGAGACGGGCACCGTGAGGTGAGCACCGAGAGGTGGGCACCGAGTGGTGGAGACCGAGGGACCCCGCGGCGCACCGGACGAACGCGCGACGAAGCCACATGAGCGATCCGAAGAAGAGCGAACCCGAGAAGGCCCGCCAGTCGCGGTCCTTCGGCACCTTCCTGGTCGTGCTGCTCGGGCTCGTGATCCTGCTCGTGTGGTTCGGCGGCGGCAACGTCAACAAGCCGGACGAACTCTCGCAGGACGAGTACCTCGACGCCCTCTACGCGGGGCGCGTCGAGTCGCAGCAGATCAAGAGCGAGGCCGACCGCGCGTCGACCGTCGAGGGCGTCTACCACCGCGCCTCGGGCGTGGAGTCGCGGCGCTTCACGACGGAATTCACGGACGCCGCCCAGGTCGAGCCGACGCTGCGCAGCGTCATGGCGAGGCGCCCCGTGCGGATCGGTGCCGACCAGTTGGAGAGCGCGATCCGGTCCGGCTACTACGCCCCGGTGCACGTCGACGCGGTCGCCTGGGTCCAGGAGATCGAACCGCCGACCACCGGTCCGCCGTCGAGCGGCGACTCGCGTTCGGCCGTCGCCGAACCCAAGCGCGACGTGCGCCGCGGCGACCGACTGTTCGTCGAGGTGCTCGCGCGTTCCGCCGAGACCTGGGAGGGCCCTGACCCGGCGCCGTTCCCGCTGCAGAAGTCCTCGGGGAGCCTGTGGCTCGACGTCGACCTGCGGGACGTGGCCGACGTCGGCGCGCTCACCAGCACGCTCGCGAGCGCCGGCGCGTCGGTCGAGCGCCACTCCTTCGACATCACGCGCAACGGCGGCACGACGCACGCGCGCGCGAGCACGCTCTGGAACAACTTCCTGATCCTGTTCCTGCCGTGGATCGTGATCTTCGCGGTGCTGTGGTTCTTCATGCGCCAGCTCCGCTCGCAGGGCGGCGCGGGCGGCGTGATGAACTTCGGGCGCAGCCGCGCCCAGATGTACACGAAGGAGAACCGCACCAACGTCACCTTCGACGACATCGCCGGCGCCCGCGAGGCGAAGAGCGAGGTGCGCGAGATCGTCGAGTTCCTGAAGAACCCCGGCCGCTTCCAGCGCATCGGCGGTCGCATCCCGCGCGGCGTGCTGCTCGTCGGCCCCCCCGGTTGCGGCAAGACGCTCCTCGCGAAGGCGATCGCCGGCGAGGCCGAGGTGCCGTTCTTCTCGATCTCCGGTTCGGACTTCGTCGAGATGTTCGTCGGTGTCGGCGCGAGCCGCGTGCGCGACCTGTTCAAGCAGGCGCGCGACAACTCGCCCTGCATCATCTTCCTCGACGAGATCGACGCGGTCGGTCGACGCCGCGGCAGCGGCATGGGCGGCGGCCACGACGAGCGCGAGCAGACGCTCAACGCGATCCTCGTCGAGATGGACGGCTTCGGCACGGACGAGGGCATCATCGTCGTCGCCGCGACGAACCGTCCCGACGTGCTCGACCCCGCGCTGCTGCGTCCCGGACGCTTCGACCGCGAGGTCACGATCGACCTGCCCGACAAGGAGGACCGCAAGGCCATCCTCGAGGTGCACCTGCGCCGCGTGCGCACCGGCACCGACGTGGACGCCGAGGTGCTCGCGCGTTCGACGCCGAGCTATTCGGGTGCCGAACTCGCGGCCATCGTCAACGAGGCCGCGATCATGGCGGTCCTCGCGCGGCGCGACGCCGTGTCCATGGAGGACCTCGAGGAGGCACGCGACAAGGTGCGCTACGGCCGCCAGAAGGAGTCGCGCAAGATCGCCGAGGAGGACCGTCGGATCACGGCCTACCACGAGGCCGGACACGCCGTGCTCGCCGCTCTGCTCCCCGAGACCGATCCGCCGCACAAGGTGACGATCATCCGCGCGGCCAGGCGCTGGGCGTGACGATGGTGCTGCCGGAGAAGGAGAGCTACCACACGCAGCGCCGCCGCCTGCTCTCGCGTCTCGCGATGATGCCGGCGGACGCATCGCCGAGCAGGTGCCCTGCGGCGACATCTCCGCGGGCGCCTACGACGACATCCGGCGCGCGACCGACCTCGCGCGCTCGATGGTGACCGAGTTCGATGAGCGAGGCCATCGGCCCGATCACCGATGCGAGCGCCAGGCTCGGACTTCCTCGGTACCGAGATCGGCCGCTCCGTGATGCACCCGAGGAGACCGCGCGGTCATCGACCGCGAGGTGCGCCGCATCCTCGACGAGTCGTACGCGCGCCGAGGAGGTGATCCGCGGCCACCGTCGCGAGAGCAGGACCGCCCTCGCGCTGCTCAAGTTCGAGACCATCAGCGGCGGCGAGGAAGAAGCTCGTGGCCGGCACGCACCACGAGGACCTGCGTCCCGAGGGCCCGCCGCCGACCGTCCCGCCGACCGCCGGCGCGACGAACGACGAGGTCGGCGCTCGCCGCAGCAGGACGACGGGCTCGACGACCTCCCCGGCCGCTCCTGGCCTCTCCCCCGCCTGACCGCCCGCGTCGCGTCGATTATGGCCCGCACCGCCGATCGTCCACGCACGGCCGGTGCGGCGCGGCTCGACGTGCTCGCGGCGGTACCGAGGAGCCCGGTGCTCGCGCCGCGCTTCCTCGATCTCTGGTCTGCCGCGCCCCGGACCCGACGCGCAGGTCCGGCCTGCGTTCCGCGGCGAGTCGGCTGCGGAGAAGCTCCGCGCGCTGGGCGCGGTGCGAGCCCTGGATCGCTCGCCCGGCTTCGAACTCCGCGTCGAACGCACGCGTCTCGAGGAGCACGCCGTGACCCTCGGCGAGGCCGCGCTCCTCGCCGCGACCCTGCGCGCGGCCCTCGCCGAGCACGACTTCCCGTGCGCGGCTCGGGGTGGTGAACGTGACGCCGGACTCGTTCTCGGACGGGGGTCGCCACGCGGACACCGAGGCCGCCGTCGCGCACGGCCTGCGACTCGTGGCCGAGGGAGCCGACGTGGTCGACGTCGGCGGCGAGTCGACGCGCCCGGGCGCGAGCCCTCGTGCCGGTCGAGCTGAGTGCGACCGCGTGCTCCCGGTCGTCGAGCGACTCGTCCGCGAGCTCGGCGGGCCCGCCGTCTCGGTCGACACCATGAAGGCCGAGGTCGCGCGTCGCGCGGCCGAACTCGGTGCCGGTTGGATCAACGATCCGAGCGGTGGGGACGCCATCCTCCATGCTTGGCGCGGCGGCGTCCTCGTCGGCACGCTACGTGTGCATCGCATGCGCGGCACACCTCGACGATGCAGGAGCACCTCGATCTACGGCGACGCCGCGGCCGAGGTCCTCGAGGAGCTGCGCGCCAAGGTCGCGCGCTGCGTCGCGGCCGGGATCGGGCCGGAGCGGCTCGCGATCGATCCTGGGATCGGCTTCGCGAAGCGACTCGAACACAATCTCGAGCTGCTCGCGCGGCTGCACGAACTCCGTGGGCTCGGGCTGCCGATCCTGGTCGGGACGTCGCGCAAGTCGTTCGTGGGGAGTTCCTCGGGCGTCGGCGATCCAGCGGAGCGCGTCGAGGGCTCGGTCGCCTCGGCCTGTGCCGCCGCGACGCGCGGCGCCTCGGGCGTGCGCGTACCACGACGTGCGCGCGACGGTGCGCGCGCTCGCGGTGACGACGGCGATCGATCGCGCGGAGCGGGAGGCGCAGGACTGATGTTCGACCTCCCCAGCTGTGGTCGTGGGTCCTCCAGTCACGGTCCTGTCGGCGCTGATCTACGTCTTCCTGCGGCTCGCGCGGCAGTCGCGCGGCAACCGCCTCGTGTCGACGGCGCTCGTGACGGGGACTGCTCCTCGTCGTGCTCCTGTGGGGACTGACCGAGACGCTCCAGCTCGCCGAGCTCCAGCACATCCTCTCGAGCGTCACCGGCGTCGTCGTCGTGATCCTCGCGATCGTCTTCCAACCCGAACTGCGCCGCGCGCCTCTGGTCAGCTCGGTCGGTCGGGCGGCGGCATGGGATCGGTGCGGCTCGACGCGGAGACGCTCGCGGAGATCGTCGCGGCGGCGCAGTCGATGAGCGTCGACGGCGTCGCGGCGCACTGATCGCGTTCGAGCGCGAGTCGTCGCTCCAACCCCAGGCAGATCGCGCGTGGCGCTGGACGCGCGCGCCGAGCGCCTGCTCGTCGAGAGCCTTGTTCGAACCGACGGGTAGCCCACGACGGCGCCGTCGTGGTCCGCGGCGACCGCGTCGTGGCGGCGTCGTGCGTGCTCCCGCTCACCGAGAAGCCCGACGTCGCCCAGCGACACGGCACGCGCCACCGCGCCGCGCTCGGCATCTCCGAGGAGACCGACGCGGTGACGCTCGTCGTCTCCGAGGAGACCGGCTCGGTCAGCATCGCGAGCGGCGGGCGCCTCGTCGGACCGATCGTCCCGTCCGAGCTCGAGGGCGAACTGCGCCGGATGCTGGGCGACGTGACGACGAGCGCCGAGCGCCGGAAGGTCGACTGGCGCGAGCGCTCGGTCGACCTCGTCAAGCACCTCGTCGGCGACGTCTACTGGATCTTCGTCTCCGCCGTCGTGGCGGCGGGACTCCTCTACGTGGCGCGCGGACAGGTCGCGCTCGAGGACGACGTGCGCTTCGAGCTGGTGCTCGCCACGGCGAAGGACCTCGCGGACGACTCCGCGGCCGCGCGGGAGCGCTTCGCCGTCGAACCGCACCGCATCCTGGTGGTGCTCGAACAACCCGACCACGACTTCGAGGGCAGCAAGACGCCGGTCCAGGTCGAGCTGAAGGTCAGCGGCACGCGGTCGCAGATCGAGCGGTTCCGCAACGAGGCCGCGGGCGAACTGCGCGTCCAGGACGCGAGCGAGCCGATCCAGCTCGAACCGACGCTCGTCGACTGGAACACCGACGTCCTCGGCCTCGCGCTCGCGTGGCCGGACGACACGACGCCGAAGCTCCGCTTCGTCGAGGTCTCCGAACGGACCTTCGTCCTGGCGAACGACTCGCTCCCGCTCGACACGTCGAAGGTCCGCCAGTACATCGCCGTCAGCACGAAGGACACGAAGTTCGAACCACCGAGCGTGAAGCTGAGCGGTCCCTCGGCGGTGCTCGACGAGATCGAGGCGAACGCGGCCGCGGGCATCTTCTCGAAGATCGAACTGGCGCCGGACCCCGTGATCGGACGCAGCTACGCGCTCGAACTCGCCAAGAGCTACCAGGAGCGCGGCGTCCGCCTGCAGGTGCCGGTCTCGGCGACGCTCGTCGTCTCGCGCAGCAACGAGTCCTTCGGCAACTTCGACGTCGACATCGCGCTGGTGTGCCTCGATCCTTCGCGGGCCGACGAGCTCGGGCGTTGGAAGATCCCGACCGCGATGGGCAAGGCGCGACTCCAGGCCGACGTGATCGGCGTCGTCCCGGTCGACGCCGACGACGCCTGGCGGAACGCACACGTCGCGCGCATCAACGGCTTCATCCGTCGGAACCTGCTGGCCTACGTCGACCTCGCCGAGGCGTCGCCCGACGACGAACACCCGACCCTCACCGTCGAGTACGGCCTGCGCAAGAAGCTGGAGGACCAGGGTTCGCTCGCCGATCTCGGACTGGAGGAGGCTAGACTCAGCTCCTGGTCCGAGATCAGGCTCAAACTCGTGAGCGACGTCGAGATCCCGCTCGAGCCGGTCGACCAGGACCAGTGACCACCGCTCACACGTGACGTCGAGACTCTTCGGAACGGACGGCATCCGTGGACGCGCCGGCGACGGCCCCCTCGAGGAGGGGCGCGTCTCCGCCCTCGGTCGCTCGATCGGCGCGGTCCTCAAGGGACGCTCGCGCGAGCCCTTCGCGCTGCTCGGCAACGACGGCCGACGCTCGGGCCCGGCGATCGAGGCCGCACTCGCGCGCGGTCTCGCTGCCGCGGGCTTCGCCGTCCGCTCCGCCGGACTCATCACGACGCCCGGACTCGCCTGGGTCGGTCGCGACCTGGGAGCGCGCGTGACCGTGATGGTGTCCGCGTCGCACAACCCGGCGTCCGACAACGGCATCAAGGTGTTCGGTCCGCGCGGGGCGAAGCTCGCTCCCGAACAGGAGGACGAGATCGAGGCGCACCTCGCCGCGCACCCCGACCCGGTCGTCGAGGGCGAGGTGCCCGAGCACGATCCGTCGGTCGAACAGCGCTACCTCGACCACCTCCTTTCGCTCGCGGGGTCGCTCGACCTCAACGGAATGCACGTCGCGGTCGACTGCGCCAACGGCGGCGGCAGCCGGATCGCGCCGCGGGTGTTCGCGCGACTCGGCGCTCGGGTCACGACCGTCGCGGCCTCGCCCGACGGCGAGAACATCAACGCGGAGTGCGGATCGACGCACACCGACCTCCTCCAGGGCGAGGTGCGCACGGTCGGTGCGGACCTCGGGATCGCGCTGGACGGCGACGGCGACCGCTGCCTCGTCGTCGACGAGCGCGGGCGGCTCGTCGACGGCGACGCCCTGCTCCTGCTGCTCGCGAAGGACATGAACGAGCGCAGGAAGCTCGCGCACGGACGCGTCGTGGCGACCGTCATGAGCAACCGCGGGCTGCACCTCGCACTCGCTCGGCACGGCATCGGGGTCGAGACCGTCCCGGTCGGCGACAAGCACGTCGTCGAGGCGCTCCGCACCGAGGAACTCTCGCTCGGCGGCGAACAGTCCGGACACATCGTGTTCGGCAACGACAACGCGATGATCGGCGACGGGATCCTCACGGGACTCCGGACGCTCGACTGTCTGAGGCGCCGCGGAGGTTCGGTCTCCGGGCTCGCCGCCGAGTTCGTCGCGCTGCCGCAGGTGCTGCTCAACGTCCGCGTGCGCACGAAGCCGCCGGTCGAGGAGGTCGCCGGGTTGATGGAAGCGGTGCGCGAGGTCGAGGCCGAGCTCGGCGACGCGGGCCGCGTCCTTCTGCGCTACTCCGGGACCGAGCCGCTCGCGCGCGTCATGGTGGAAGGTCCCGACCGCGCCATGATCGGCGACCGCGCGCGGCGCATCGCGGCGCTGATCGAGAACGCGCTCGGCGAGGAGCAGCGGGCGTGAGCACGGGCGCGACGCGCCTGGTCGTCGCGATCGAGACCTCGAGCCGCGCCCCGTCGATCGCCGCGCTCGCGGGCGACGGCGCGATCCGCCACCGCGACCTCGAGGGCGAACGCGCGCACGCCAGCGACGTCCTCCCCGCCCTCGAGGAACTCCTGCGCGAGATCGGTGCGGACCGCCGCGACCTCGCGCGCGTCGTCGTCGGGCTCGGTCCGGGCAGCCTCACGGGCATGCGCGTCGGCGTCGCCGTCGCGCTCGGTCTCGCACGTGCCGCGCGCGCCGATCTCGTCGGCGTGCCCTCGTTCGAGGCGCTCGCCTCGGACGTGCGCGGCGTCGCGCTCCTCGTCGGCGACGCGCGCGGCGCGCGCTTCAACGTCGGTGCGTACGAGGTCGGCGAGGAAGGTGCGCGCGAACTCGCGCCCCTCGCGTCCCTCGACGAGGCCGGTGCTCGCTCGTTCCTCGCGGAGCCGCGCTTCGCGCACGCCGTCGTCCACGCCGACGACTCGTCGATCGAGCGTTTCGAGCTCGGCGGGCGCGAGCCGCGACCGCTGCGTCCGCGGGCGGACCAGGTCCTGCGGGTCGGTCTGGGTCGCACACCGGCAGCCGACCTCGCCTCGGTGCAACCGCTCTACCTCCGCCCCTTCGAGGCGCGCACGCGCCGCCGCTGAGACGCGCCCCTCGAACGACCGGGGGCGGAGCACCTCGCGGCGCTCCGCCCCCGGTTCCGTCACGGGCGCGCAGGTGCGCACCCGCGGACGCGCGTCCTACAGGTCGTAGGGGCGCAGCGTCTTGCGGCTGTTGTCGGTCGCGCGGCGTTCGGCCGTCGCGATGAGGCCGCGGACGGCCTCGTCGAGGGCGGCGTAGAACTCGCCGGAGACGTTGATGCCGGCGGCAGCCTTGGTGCGGCTCTTCGAGATGATGAACTCACCGGCGCTCGCCTTGCCGCGCTTCGCGCCCTTCTTGGCGGCGCGCTTGGTCGTCTTCTTCTTCTTCTTGGCCATGGCTCTTTCGATGCCCTCGTGGAGGGCGTGGTTGGGAGCACCCGATGTCGTGGGGCTCCGGCGTGCCGTTCCTCGCGGAGCGGCGTTGGGGATCTTCGGCCCGCGCGACCGCGTGCGTCCGGTCCGAGCCCTGCGGCTTCGAACCCGACGGCGCCGTGGCGCGGATCCGTTCGAGTCGGTCCGGAGCGCGTGGTGCGCTCCTCGCCGGAGCCCGACCCGTTCGACGTCTTCCGCGAAAACCTCGCGGAAGGGCGCCAATCGGGTGATTCGGGCCCGAACTCGAAAGGAACGCGGGCCAGCTTGGTGACGACATCGCCCGGGAGTCAACTCGTGAAACAGCGAGAAACCGGCGGAAAGGCCCGAATTCGCGCCGTTTCCTGCTTCTGACACCGGAACGGGCTCCCACCGCAAGCCCGCGCGAGGAGTCGGCGCCCGTTCGCGCGAACCGCCTCCAAACGGCGTCTCCGCCCTGGAATCGCGCGATCCGCGTCCTCGGGCGGCGCGCGCCGCGCGGCTACTCTCGGCCCATGCGCGCCGTCCGTGCCTGGGCCGAGATCGATCTCGACGCGTTGGACCGCAACCTCTCCCGCATCCGATCCAGGGCGGGAGCGGGCTGCGAGGTCATGCTCGTCGTGAAGGCCGACGCGTACGGTCACGGCGCCGTCGAGGTGGCCCGCGCGGCTCAGGCTCGCGGACTGCGCACGTTCTGCGTCGGGACCGCGGAGGAGGCCGTCGAGCTGCGCCGCGCCGGGATCGCCGGCCGCATCGTGCTCCTCGGGACGCTCGTCGACGGCGAGGCCGAGGACGTGCTCGCGCACGGCGTCGAGATCTGCGTCCACTCGAGCGACCGCTGCCTGCGTCTCGACGAACTCGCGCGCTCGCGCGGGGACCGTGCACGCGTCCACCTCAACGTCGACACCGGGATGGGCCGACTCGGCGTCCCGCCGGAGCGCGCGCTCGCGCTCCAGGACGAGATCCGCGCGCGGCGCGGTCTCGAGCTCGTCGGACTCATGACGCACGTCGCCGCGAGCGGCGGACTCGACGACCCGGGCGGTCGCGCCCAGGTCGAACGGTTCGATGCCCTGTGCCGGCGTCTCCAGCACGGCGCCGCGCTCCCCCGCCACGTCCACGCCGCGAACTCGGCCTGCCTGTTCACGGCGGGCGAGCGGCGCTTCACCGCGGTCCGGCCGGGCATCGCCGCCTTCGGGATGCTCCCGGGGCACCTCGCCGGGGCGGAGCTGCTCGAGCCCGTCCTGTCGTTGCGCACCCGGGTGGTGTTCTTCAAAGACGTTCCGGCCGGTACGCCCGTCGGCTACGACGGCACCTGGAGCGCCGCGCGCGATTCACGCATCGCGACGCTGCCGATCGGCTACAACGACGGCATGCCCTGGCGATCGGGGAACCGCGCGGAGGTCCTGGTCCGCGGCCGGCGCGTGCCGGTCGTCGGTCGCGTTTCGATGGACTACACGACGATCGACGTCACCGACGTCGTCGGGGTCGAGGTCGGCGACGAGGTCGTCGTCATCGGTCGACAGGGCGACGAAGAGGTGACGGCGAACGAGGTGGCGCGCGCCGCCGGCACGATCGCCTACGAGATCACCTGTTCGATCGGTCGCAGGGTGCCGCGCATCCCCGTGCGTTCGAGCGACCGCGACGCGATCGTCCCGGCGGTCGCGAGGAGCGGCTGAGGCCGGAGATGCGCCGCCTGGCGCGGATCGTGGAGCGCGTCGCGACGACCGCGGCGCTGCTCGTGCTCTGCCTCCTCGTCGGCGTCGAGGTGCTGGAGCGCAGCGGGCTCGTCACCGAGCTCGCGCGCGGCTACCTCACGCGCTGGCTCCCCGAGGGGCGCTGGGAGTTCGAGGACTGCCGCATCGACCTCGCCGGTCCGACGCTCGCGATCGAGGGCGTGTCGTTCTCGCGCGACGGCGAAGCGGTCCTCTCCGCGCGCAGCGTCGACGTCACGCTCTCGCCGTTCGGCAGCGGGGTCGCGCGACTCGAGAGCGCGCGCGTCGTCGGTCTCGAGGTCCGCGCGCAGCCCTCGCTCGTCGACGCGTTCACCTCGGACACCGGCGCGGAGGTCGCGTCGACGGGCGGCGCGCGTCCCGACGCGTTCGCCGACCACGCGCGGATCGAGATCGTCGACGCGCGCATCCTCGGGCCCGCGACGGACGACGCTCCGACGCTCGCCGTCGTCGACGCGACGGTCGACGTCCTGCGCGGCACCGAGATCCTGCTGCGCGGCGCGGCGCGGACCGACGACCGCGGACGCGAGGTGACCGGCGAGTTCGAGGGGCGCGGCCGCCTGTGGGAGGACGGCGAACTGCTCGTCGAACTCGTCGCGCGCGGACTCCCCGTCTCGCCGATCGGCAGGCTCGTGGACGACGACCGCGTCTCGCCCGAGGGCG
The DNA here is from genome assembly GCA_041398665.1 of Planctomycetota bacterium. Taxonomy (GTDB): domain Bacteria; phylum Planctomycetota; class UBA1135; order UBA1135; genus Rohdeia. The sequence goes on from JAWKUH010000044.1 coordinate 22,868, forward strand.
AGGTCTCGCTGCGGGTCCGAGCGCGCGGACGGACGGACCGACTCGAGTCGGCGTCGCTCTCGGTGACGCTCGCGGACGGCGCGAACGCCTCGCCGGATCCGGGCTTCGAGTTCTCGGACCTCGAGCTGCGCGGACGGTTCGACTGGGCGGCGAGCGGAGGCGCCGAGGAGGTCTCGGGCGTCGCCATGGGCCGCGTGCTCTACGGCGACCGACCGATCGACTTCGCGTGGCGCCCCGGCGGCGGACCGTTCGGCGACGTGACGGCGCGCTTCACCGGACGACCCGCGGACGAACGCATCCGCTCGGTCGTCCAGCTCGCGGCGCACGACGAGAACGGCGACGTCGACCGCGTGTTCGACGCGCTCGGCATCCGCGGCGGCACCGACGGGTATCTCGGGGTCCGCGTCGACGTCGCCGACCCCGGCCCGCGCGGCGTGACCGGCCACACGACGGAGCTCGCTCTCGTCGGCGTGCCGCGCGGCGACGTCTCGATGTGCGTCCACGGTTGGCCGGACCACACGGGCGAACTCGCGGGGTTCCCGCTGCCGACGACCGGCCTCGAGGGACGCGTCGTCTACCACCACCGCGGCGACCTCGCGCGCCGCGATCGGTTGTGCGTGCTCGGCGTGACGGGCGACGCCGGAGGCGGGCGGGTCTCGGTCGAGGGCTGGCTCGCGTCGCCGCTCCCGACGTACGCGCGCGCCGACCGCTCGTTCGACCACCGTGCTCACCTCGACTTCCGCGTGCGCGCGGAGGACGTCGTGATCGACCGCGAACTCGCCGACGCGATCGCGGCGACGCACGCGGGATTCGACCTCGAAGAGACGCTCGCGCCGACGGCCGGTCGCGTCGACGCCAGGGTCGCGCTCGTCCAGAACCCGTCCTACGACGGCTTCGTGCTCGCGATCGACGCCCGACTCGACGACGTCGCCGGACGATGGTCGCAGCCGTACCTCGCGTTCGAACGCGCGTCGGGCGACGTCGCGGTGCGTTTCAGCGCGCGTTCGGTCGACCTCGACGACGGACGCGGCGAGCAGCACCGCGGGTTCGGCTTCCGCGTCGAGGCGCGCGGAACGGCGCTCGGCGCCGAGGGCGCGACGATCGCCGTCTCGGGTGCGACGCGCTCGCCCGACCCGCTCGGAGCCGACGCGGCGCTCGAGGACGCGCGTCTCTCGCAGTGGACCGTGACGGCGCAGGGCGTACCGCTCGCGTCCGACCTCGCGGCGCCGATCGTCGGCTCGGAGCAGCAGCTCGTCGACGCGCTCGCGAACGAGACGCTCCGATCCGTCGTCGACGTCGACTGGCGCGCCGTGTCGCGCGACTTCGTCGACCCCGGGACGGAGCGCGTGCTCGTGCGTTCCGCTTCGACCGCCGTCGCGACCGACTCGTTCCGCGCGACGGTGACCGGGCTCCAGGCGGTCGCCTCGCGACGGCGCGGCGACACGAGCGACGAGGGCGGAGCGCTCGCGGGCGGTTGGAGCGGATCGGCACTCGCGATCGCGCGCGACCCCGCGGGAGCGGAGTGGATCGCGAGCGGCTCGCTCAACGACGGCGCGTCGCCGACGCTCGAGGTCGCCGCTGCCGGGCTCGTGCCCGCCGACCCGCACCACGCGGCGCTGTTCCCGCTGCCCGACGGACTCGTCGTGCAGGGATCGCTCGACGGTCGCGCCGACGTCGACGTGGCCGCCGAGGGCGGACCGCGCGTGCGGAGCGCCGTGGCCGAACTGCGCCGCACCGACCTCGTGATCGGTCGGCTCCGCGTCGGCGATCTCGAGGGCGTGCTCGACGTCGCGGACGGGCGTCTCCACTCGCGCTCGATCACGGGGAGGTTCGCGGGCAGCCCGTTCGAGCTCCGCGACGTCGCGACGAGCGTCGACGCCGGATCACCGCTCGCGGGGATCCCCGAAGAGCTCTCCGTCGACGGCGACGGCGTGCCCTTCGCGCCGATCTTCACGGCGCGCGCGTTCGCCCGCGACCTCTCGCTCGACCTGCGCGCCGTGCCCACGGGGACGGACGCCCTCGAGCGTTGGTCGATCGACCACCGCTGGCGCGGCCGCACCGACGTCGAGGGCGTCGACGTCGTCGTCGGTCGCAGGCATGACGACGAACTCGTCGTGCGCGCGCGCGGCGAACTCGTCCCTCACGACCTGTTCGCCTACTTCTCGTACCCCATCCGTCTGCGTTCGGGCCGACTCGCGATCGAGGACTTCGTCGCGACCGGGGACGACGTGCGGAGCTCGGCGGTGCTCTCCGACGCCTACGGCGAGGTCGCGAGCCAGCCGCTCTCGCGAGCGACGGCGCGCGTCGAGCTGGACGGCGGCACCGTGCGCGTCCGGGGACTCGACGGGGAGCTCGCCGGCGGACGCGTGACCGGGCTCGACGGCACCGACGCGGACGACGACGCGGCGTCGTTCGACGTCGCGACCTCCGAGTTCGAGGTCGGACTCGCGTTCGCGTCGGTGGACGTCGGGCCCGTCCTCGCGGACGTCTTCGGTTCCGCCGTGCAGAGCCGCGGCAAGCTCACCGGCCGCTTCGGTCTCGAGGGCACGGGCGGCGACATCCTGACCTTCACGGGCTGGGGCGCGGTCAGCGTCGACGAGGCGCGACTCTGGTCGCTCCCGATCGTGCGCGACCTCTTCGCGGTGCTCGGCCTCGACGCGACCGCGACCTTCGACCACCTCGAGAGCCGGATGCTGCTCGACGACGGACGACTGAAGCTCGTCGACGCCGTCGCGCACAGCCCGATCGTCAAGCTGGTCGGGGGCGGGACGCTCGACGTCGACGGTACGATCTCCCAGGAGTTCGAACTGCACTACACGCTGATCGATCGCGTCCCGCTGCTCTCCAAGATCTTCTACTGGTTCCAGAGCCGCCTCGTGCGCGTCGAGATCCAGGGCACCATGGACCGTCCGCGCCTGCGACTCTCGAACCTCCTGCTCGACCTCCTCGGCGGCAACCGGACGCCGAAGGTCCTCCTCCCCCTCCCGCCGAACACGCCGCTCCCGCCGCGTTTCTGACGCCGAGCGCTCCCCGCCCGATGACCCCGTCCACCTCCCCCACGCACGAGAGGGACCTCTTCGCGATCGTCCTCGCGGGCGGCTCGGGGACGCGCTTCTGGCCGGCGAGCCGTTCGTCGCGACCCAAGCAGTTCCTGCCGATCGGCAGCGACCGGCCGCTGATCGTGCAGACCGTCGAGCGCGTGCGCGACCTCGTGCCGACGGAGCGCGTCCTCGTCGTCACCGCGCGCGACCAGGCTCCGCTCGTGCGCGAGTGTCTCCCGGAACTCCCGGCGGAGAACGTCCTCGAGGAACCGTGTGCGCGCAACACCGCGGCGTGCGCGGCCTGGGCGGCGCTCGAGGTCGAACGACGCCACGCGGGCTCGCTCCAACTCGTCCTCCCTGCGGACCACGTGATCGCGCCCGTCGAGCGCTTCGCGGCGACGATCCGCGCCGGCGCCGAGGAGGCGCGCGAGTCCGGCGGCCTCCTGACCTTCGGTGTGCGTCCGACCCATCCCGCGACGGGCTACGGCTACATCGAGACGGGCGACGAGATCGCGCGCCGCGGCGGACTCGCCGTCGACGCGGTGCGCCGCTTCGTCGAGAAGCCGGACCGCGCGCGCGCCGAGGAGTTCCTCGCGACCGGACGGTTCCTGTGGAACGCCGGCATCTTCCTCTGGCGCGGCGCCGACGCGATCGCGGGACTCGCCGAGCACGCGAACGACGTGCTGGATCCGCTGCGCGGGGTCGTCGCGGGGAGCGCTTCGGTCGACGACGTGTACCCGAAGCTGCGCTCCGCCCCGATCGACGTCGCGTTGATGGAGAAGGCGCGCGACGTGAAGACGCTGCCGATCGACTACACCTGGAGCGACGTCGGATCGTGGACCGCGTTGACCGACCTCGCGCTGCCGGACGAGGACGGCAACTGGACCAACCTGTCGGGCGGTGCTCGGCTCGTGGCGGTCGACGCGAAGGGTTGCATCGTGCACGGCGAGGCGCGCGAGGTGATCGCGGTGGTGGGAGCGGACGACCTCGTCGTCGTGCGTTCCGGCGACGCGACGCTGGTGTGCCCGAGGGAACGCGCACAGGACGTGCGCGAGGTCGTGGCGCGGCTCAAGGCTCTGCCGGACGGCGACGCCTTTCTGTGAGGACCGCGGCGTCGAGAAACCTGTCGTGGCTTCCGTGATCGCGATCGACCTCGGGACGAAGAAGTGCGGCTTCGCCGTCGCGGACGCACTGCGTCTGTCGATCACCGCGCTCGACGCGGTGCGCTCCCCCGGCGACTCCGACGCCCTGCTCGACGCGGTCGCGAGGATGCTGCGCGACCGCGATGTCGACGTGTTCCTGGTCGGGATGCCGTTCAACATGGACGGCACGGAGAGCGGGCAGACCGAGTGGACGCGCAAGGCCATCGAGAAGCTCCGCGCACGCTTCCCGAAGGTCGAGATCGTCGCCTACGACGAGCGTCTGACCTCGAAGGAGGCGGAGTCGCGTCTGCGCGAAGAGGGACTCACCTTCGACCGCATGGTGAGGGCGCGCGACAGTGCGGCCGCCGCCGTCCTCCTCGAGGACTGGATCGCGGCGGGCGAGCCGCGGTAGATCTCCCGAGTTCCGTGTCGACGGGTCGTCGGCGCCGACCGGTCAACGCGGCAGCTTGGCGTCGAGCCAGGCGTTGATCTCGGCGCAGCGGTCCGCCGCGTCGGACTCGCGCAGGAGGTCCGCCCTGCGGCCCTCGACGAGACGCGCCTCGACGTTCGACGAAGCGAGCTTCATCGAGAGCTCCGGGTCGCCCACGCGGTCGTCGGCGCCGTGCAGGACGAGCGTCGGCATCGAGAGTTCGCTCGCGCGCTCCACCACGCGGCGCGCCTGCACCGGCAGGTTCTCGGCGACGTGCCGCGTGACGACGTCGTGCACGAGCGAGTCCGCGCGCCACTCCGCGCGCGCCGCCTCGTCCGCGACGAGGTCGTCCGCGCTCACGCCGGTCGAGGTCGCGTCCGTCGGCTGGGGCTTCTTGAACATGGCGCGCAGGCCGGCCGGCTTCGGCGGCGCGTCGAAGCGCGGCGCGAGCAGCGGCGACACGAGCACGAGCGCCGCGAGCCGGTGCGGGTGCGCGACGGCGTACGCGAGCGCGTAGAGACCGCCGAGTCCCGTCGCGACGACGACCTTCGGCGCGTCGGGCAGTTGGTAGGCGAGGTGGTCGCAGATCGACTCGAGGTCGCGCACGGGCTCCGGCAGGCCCCAGCTGTGGCCGCGCTCGCCCTCGCTCTGACCGTGACCGCGGAGGTCGGGCAGCGCGACCGCCCACCCGCGCTCGGCGAAGGTCTCGCCCGCCGTCCGGTAGAGCGCGCCGTGCCCGCCCAGGCCGTGGACGAGGGTGATCGCGCCGCGCGGTTCGCCAGCCGCCGCCAGCTCGAGCACGTGGAGGAGGAACAGACCCTCCTGCGTGTGCGAGAGACCCGCGCCCACGGTGCCGTCCGGGTTCGACGTTCGGAGCTCGAGGTTGGTGACGAAGGACGAGATGGAGGACATGGCGCGCGGGGCTGCGAGTCGGGTGGCGACGAGTCGGAGCGAGGTTCCGCGCGCAGGCTAGCAACCCCCGCGCTATCTTCGTCCCCGGATGCGAGAGGCCCGGGCGACCGCTCGCACCGCGTCTTGCGGTGCGGGAGGAAAGTCCGGACTCCACGGGCCAGGGTGGTTGCCAACGGCAACCGGCCGCGAGGTCAGGGAAAGTGCCACAGAGAACAGACCGCCTGCGGTCCACGGCCTTCGGGTCGCGGTCCGCAGGTAAGGGTGAAACGGTGCGGTAAGAGCGCACCGCGGGTCCTGGTGACAGGCCCGGCACGGCAAACCCCACCCGGAGAAAGACCGAATAGGGGAGCATCGGCGACGGCCCGCGCCGCTCCCGGGTAGGTCGTTCGAGGCCGCGCGCGAGCGCGGTCCCAGAGAAATGGTCGCCCCCGCGGACCCACGTCCGCGGGAACAGAATCCGGCTTACGAGGGCCTGCTCGCATCCACCTCCCCCTCCCGGGCGGAGACCTCCCGGTCGCCGCGGGCCGTCGCCGCGCGAGCCCGCCGGAGTCCTCGGCGGTCCCGGCGCCCCTCGTCTTTCGCGGACGATCCGGACGGTCGCCGAACCGTGTGCGGGAACGCGCGCCCTGCCCCGCGGGAGGCGCCGACCCACAAGATCTGGTGCCTCGGACCCGATCCGCCCCCCAGATTTCGTAGGCTGCCGGCCCCACGCCCCCGAGGTCGTGTCGCGGCCCGGGGCCCGGCGTTCCCCACCCCGCCGCCCGCTCCTGGTAGGATCGTCGCCCCTTTTCGCCCGGACCGCACCCCCACCGTGACCCCCGCGAACGACTTCGAAGCCGTCTACGTCGTGCCCCGGGAGCTCCTGCTCCCCACGCACTACCCGCACGGATACCGGCGCTTCGGCCCCGGGTTCGAGCGCGAGGACTTCATGGAGCGCATCGCGCTGCACGGCTTCTTCGTCGAGCGCGCCGTCGCCGAGCGCGAGCCGCGCTGGAAGCAGGTCATCCCGTACACCGCGGTGACGTGCGACGGCGAGGTGCTGTTGCTCGAGCGCACGAAGAAGGGCGGCGAGGCGCGCCTCGCCGACAAGCTGTCCATCGGCGTCGGCGGGCACCTCAACCCCTGCGACCTCGTGGACGGCGAGCGCGCGCGCGTGTGCGAACGCGGCACGCTGCGCGAACTCGCCGAGGAGCTCCACGTCCCCGGCATCTCGGCCGCCCCCGAGCCCTTCGGGATCATCAACGACGACGCGACCGAGGTCGGCGCGGTGCACGTGGGACTCGTGCAGTGGATCGACCTGCCGGAGCGCGTCGACGTGCGCGAGGAGGACCTGCTCGTGGGCCGCTACGCGAGCCGCGCCGAACTGCGCCGACTGCACGACGAGAAAGCGAACTTCGAGACCTGGTCCGCCTTCCTCGTCGATGCCATGGAGGACTGGCTGCCGACCGGCGCCGCCCGCTGACGCGCGAGACGTCCCAGAAGAACCACCGCGGTCCCCCCAGGACCGCCGACAACCCCGACGAGGAGGATCCCGTGACCACCGCCACCCGCACCGCTCCGCTCCGCGCCCTCGACAAGGAGACGTTGTACGACCTCCTGATGACCGCGCGCACGGCCGAGCGCATCACGCTGCTGTTCAAGGACGGCCGGATCCTGAAGGGCTCCCTCCTGTTCAACCACTCCAAGGGGACGGGGCGGCTCATCAATGTGGAGGAGGAGAGCTCCCTCGATTTCGCGATCGGCGAGCTGCGGGATGTGCGGCTCTGAGAATCGCGGCGATCCGGCACGGCCGAACCACAGGCCGTCGCCGATCACGAAATGTCGCCGTTGGCCCGACGCCTGACGGCGTCGGTGCGGGCGATCGGCGAGCTGCGGGACGTGCGGCTCTGAGAGTCGCAGCGATTCGGCACGGCCGACACGAAGGCCGTCGCCGATCGCGAAATGTCACTGTCGGCCCGACGCCTGACGGCGTCGGTGCGGGCGATCGGCGAGCTGCGGGACGTGCGGCTCTGAGAATCGCGGCGATCCGGCACGGCCGACACGAAGGCCGTCGCCGATCGCGAAATGTCGCCGTTGGCCCGACGCCTGACGGCGTCGGTGCGGGCGATCGGCGCGGCGTCGGCGCGAGGGCGTGCCAGCGCTGAACTGCGCGACATGGGGCGACGACCGCGCGCTCGCGGGCGTCGTCGTAGCATGCGCCGATGCTGATCGCCGCGCTCCTCACCGCCACCGCGATCCTCGCGAGTCGTGGTGACTCCACGAGGACTCTGCTCGTTCGCGACGCGGACGGGTGGCGCGCCGTCGACACCGAGCGACGCTTCCACGACCTCCCCGAGGGCGTCGGTCCGGCGCCCGTCGCGCAGTTCGTCGTCCCGCTCCAATCGCGCTCCGAGATCGTGGCGCGCGCCGTTGCGGGACCGGACGGCTTCGAGTTCGCCCTGCTCGCTCCGAGCGGCGTCGAGCGAGACGTCGCGGTCTCGGTCGTCGTCCACCCGAGCGACCACCAGGTGCTCGACGACGGCGACGACCTCGTTCTTGTCGGTCCGCCGCGGCTTCCTGTCGCCGTGCGTTGGAACGGAGGCGACGGGATGCCTTGGATCTCGCGGCAGGACGGCTTCGGCGTGTCCGGCGATCTCGAGCTGACGCTCGATGCGCGCGAGGGCGAGTCGCTCGTCCTGATCGAGCGACGCGACGCCTACCCGAGCCCGCGCCGATGCGCCTCGGCACGATCGTCGGCACAGCCGCCGAACCTGGCTTCGATGTGCCCCACTTCGCGCCGGGTGGTGTCGTCACGCGTTCGGCGAGCTTCATCGACCTCGCGAGCATGGTCGGAGGAGGGCGACTTGGCCGGTCGAGAGAGTTCCTTCGATTGGGAGGTCGACCAGGCCTTCACGGCCGTCGTCTCTCCGCTCTCGGAACCCGTGCGTCTCGAGGTCGAGTGGACGCGATCGGAGTCGGCCGAAGGCTTCACGTTCGACCACGGGAAGCGCTTCACGTGCGACAACGAACTCCGCCACTTCGTCGTGCGCGACCTGCCGAGTTGGCGGATGGAGAGATCGACGTTCGTCGTCGAGGTGGCCAATCGCGGCCTCGACGCTCGCCGAGTCCCAGGCGCGGCGCCTCGCGGTCGAGGCGAGCGCTCCGCGCCCGTTCCTCACCGAGGTCGAGGTGCCGACGGCGCCGCACTTCGAAGGTCCCGACGAGCAGCTCGACATCCGCCCCACCATGGGGCCCGGCGCGGCCTTCGGCGACGTCGATCTCGACGGCTGGTGCGACCTCTACGTCGTGCAGGGCGGCGGGCGCGAGGCTGCGCGGCTCCGGCGAACCGGATGCTGCGCAACGTCGCATCGGCGCGCGGCGGCGGACGCGAGTACGTGGACGCGACGGAGCGCTTCGGCGGCGCCGACACCGGCGCGGGCATGGGCGCACTCTTCTTCGACGCCGACGGCGACCGCGATCTCGACCTCTACGTCGCGAACTACGGCGCGGACGTGCTCTACGAAGAACGACTCGGTGCGACGAAGGACGGCGAGACACTGCTTCACGACGTGAGCGCGGCGGCAGGCGTCGGCGGCGACCTGTGGAGCGCGGGGATCTGTGCAGGCGACGCCGACAACGACGGCGACCTCGACCTCTACGTCACGAGCTACCTCGAGTACGACGAGGAGAACATGCCTCCGATGGAGGACCTCCCCTATCGGCGCGAGGATCCCGTCGCGATGTTGCCGTACGCGTTCCGCGGCCAGCGCAACACGTACCTGCGCAACGAGTCGACGGCCGAGGGACTGCGCTTCGTCGACGCGACGGAGGAAGCCGGCGTCGCGGACGAGACCGGCCTCTCGATGCAGGCCGTCTTCATCGACTTCGACCGCGACGGCGACCTCGACCTGTACGTCGCGAACGACGTGAGTCCGAACGTGCTCTACCGCGGCAACGGCGACGGCACCTTCCGCGACGTGTCGTTCCAGACCGGCATGGACGATCCGCGCGGCGGCATGGGCGTCGCGCTCGGCGACGTCGACCTCGACGGCGACGAGGACCTGTTCCTCACGAACTGGCAGCTCGAGTCGAACGCGCTCTACACCGCGAACCTCGTCGCGCGGCGCTCGCAGAAGCACCGCGTCGCGACGTTCCGCGACTCCGTCGTGGAGAGCGGGCTCGCTCCCTACGGTGTCGGCGTCACGAGCTGGGGCGCGGTGTTCGGCGACCTCGACTGCGACGGCGACCTCGACCTCTACGTCGCGAACGGCTACACGAGCCCGGACTACGAGAGCACCGGCATCTGCGTCGCGCAGCCCGACCACCTCTTCCTCGGCGACGGCACGGGGCGCTTCGAGGCGAGCTTCGCGTCGATCCCCGCGGCGCGCGACGTCGGTCCGCCCGACCTCAGCTCGCGCTGCGTCCTCGCCTGCGACTACGACCGCGACGGCGACGAGGACCTCTTCGTCACGGCGAACAACGGACCGTACCGACTCCTGCGCAACGACGCGGAGCGGAAGGGTCGCTTCCTCGGCGTCCGGCTCGCGTGCGCCGCGCCGAACACCCACGGCATCGGCGCGCGCGTCGAGGTCCGCACCGAGCGGCGCACGTTCACGCGCACGCTGCTCGCCGGCACGAGCTACCTCGGCGGCAATCCGCCCGAGCTGCACTTCGGGCTCGGCGCGTGCGAGAAGGTGCTCGGCGTGACGGTGCACCTCCCCTCGGGCGGCGCGACCCTCGAGTTCGGCGAACAACCGCTCGACGCCTGGGTGACGCTCGACACGACGGCGGGGACCTCGGCGAGAGCGAAGTGACGACGGACGGCGCGACCTCCGGCTCCGTCCGCGCGGCGAGTGCAGCCCTGCTGCTCGCCTCGGCGCTGCTCGTCTCGTTCGCGCTGATCGGCCCGATCGCGTCGGGCGACCTGTTCTGGCACCTCGAGATGGGGCGCTGGATCCTCGAGCACCGCGCGCTCCCCGTCGACGACCCGTTCAGCTTCACGGCGACGCAGCCCGCGGAACTGCAGGAGTACGGCTCGCAGGTCCTGTTCGCGCTCGCCGAGCGCGCGGTCGGTCTCGGCGGCCTGCGCCACGTCGGCGCACTGCTCGGCGTGCTCCTCCTGCTCGCGGCGTACCGCACCGCGCTGCGCCGCGTCGACCTGCCGTTCGCGGTGGCGCTCACCGCGATCTTCGCGCTGCTGTGCGCGTACAAGTGGGAGCTGCGTCCGCAGCTCCTCTCGGCGCTGATCCTGCTGCGACTCGTGCACGTCCTGTTCGTCCGCGATCGCGACGATCCTTCGCCGGGCCCGCGCGCGTGGATCGAGTGCCTCGTGCTGGGCTGCGTCTGGGTGCAGCTCCACGCCGAAGCGCTGTTCGCGCCGATCCTCGCCGCCACCGGTCTCGTCGGCGCGGTTTGCGCGGCCATCTTCGAGCGCGGCACACCGCGCCCGCTGCGCCGCATCGGTCGTTGGACGGCGTGCACGGCCTTCGCGCTCGGCGGCACGTTCCTCTCGCCGCTCGGCGCGATGCCGCACCTCTACGCGATCCACGACCGTTCGAAGGCGCAGACCTTCGTCGAGGAGTGGCAGCCCATCTGGATCCCGCCGGGCGACGCGCGCGCGTTCCCGCTCGTGCCGGAGTTCCAGGTCGCGGTGTGGGTGCTCGCGCTCGTCGCGGTGCTCTTCCTGGCGCGACGCGTGCCGGAGTTCCTGACGGGGACGAAGGGCCGGAGCGCGCGGATCGGCTGGGAGCGCTTCGGACTCCTGTGCCTGTGCGTCCTGCTCGCGTTCACGGCGCGCCGCTACTTCTGGTTGCTGTGGTTCCCGCTGGTCGAGCTCGCCGCGCTCGTGCGGGCGCGCCGCGGCGGCGAGACGGCCGCGCTCGGCGCGCTGTTCGTCGGTGCGCTCGCGCTCGTCCCCATGTGGCGGACGCAGTACGTCGCCTCCTCGCGCGTCGCGCTCCGCGACGGACGCTTCGCCGAGACCGTCGACACGAAGCTCTTCCCCGTGTACGCCGTCGACGTCGTCCGCGGTGCGGAGCTCGACGGCAACCTCTTCCACCCCTACTCCTGGGGCGGCTACCTGGGCTACGAACTCGGCCCGGCGAACAAGGTGTTCGTCGACGGTCGCACCGTCATGTTCGCGGACGTGATCCCCGTGCGGCAGCGCGCCGAACGCGACCTGGACTTCGCCCGCGACGTGTTCGCAAAGGAGTCGATCGACGTCGTCGTCTTCCTGCGCGTCGTCGACCACGGCGACGGGCCGTTCCTGTGGAAGCCGCCCGACGCCGAACGCGAGTGGGTGCGCGTCTGGATCGACGAGCTCGCGGTGGTCTGGCTGCGGCGCTCGCGCACCGATGCGCTCGACCGGCTCGAGGCGTGGTACGCGGGCGAGGGCGTCGAATTCGACCGCGAGCGCGGCGCGAGCGAGTACGCGGTGCTCGAGGCCCGTCCCGACTGGCTCGACTCGCGCGCGATCGTCCCGGGCGAACTCCGCGATCAGGTCCGCGAACTCCTGCCCGCGACGGCGTCGGGCGGGAGGCGCGCGGCGCTGGCGTGGTACCGCCTCGGCGACCTCGCGTGGCGCAACGCGATGGAGCGCTCCGCCCGGCACGCCTACGTCCGCGCGCTCGCGGCGCTGCGCGGCAGGCTCGACGCGGACGCGGAGCGCGAGGCGCTCGCCGACTACGCGAGCCGCGGCAACGACCGCGCCTTCGCCGCGCTGCGGAAGCTCGTCGAGGCCGCGCGCGACCCGGAGGAGCGGCCGTGAGGCGCGCGCCGCGCCTCCTGCACGTCCTCGGCCTCGTCGCCGTGGCGATCGCACTCGTGCTCGCCGTGGCGGACGGTCCGCGCGACTGGTGGGACGCGGCGCACCTCGCGTCGGCGGAGGCGGTCGTGGAGAAGGGCTCGCTCGCGATCGACGGCGTCCCGCACGGCTGGACGGCGCAGCGCGTCCGCGTCGGCGAGCACGACGTCGCGACGACGCCGCCCGTCCCGTCGATCCTCGCCGCGGTCCCCTTCGCGATCTTCGGCTCCTACCGCGCGACGACGCTCGTCATCGCCGCGCTGCCCACGCTGCTGCTGCTCGTCGTGCTCCTCCGACTCGCGCGGCGGTCAGGGCGAACGACGCGTTCGGACCCTTCATCGTGTGCGCGACGTGCGCGCTCGGAACGCCGATCGTCGGCTACGGCAGCGTGCTGTGCGGACTCCCGCTCGCCCTGCTCGCGGCGAGCGGCGGCGTCCTCGCACGACTCGCACAGAGGCACTGGCTCGCGGGCGCGTCGCTCGGACTCGCCGCGGCGTGCGAACCGTCGGCGTCCGTCCTGCTCGTCGCACTCGTGCCCGCGCGCGGGTTCCTGCGCTACGTCGCGGGGGCCGCGATCCCGGTCGCGGCGCACCTCGCCGCTCACCGCGGCGCGTACGGCACGTTCTTCGGGTTCCCGGAGGGCTCGCACGGCTACCCGCTCTCGTTCTTCGACCTCGGCGCACTCGTCGCCGGTCCGGATCCCTGGACCGGACCGTGGTGGGAGTCGTGGTTCGGTCCGCGGGGAGCCGTCGCGCGCTTCCCCGCACTGCTGCTCGGCGCGTACGGACTCGTCGTCGCAGCTCGCCGGGGCGCGCCGCTCGCGCGGCCGTTGCTCGCCGCCGCGCTCGTCCTCGCCGCGCTCGGAAGCGTGCCGGAGCGCCTGCCGTTCGGCATGGTCGCGAGCGAACACGTGCTCCTCCTGCCCGCGCTCGTCGTGGGCGGCGCGCGACTGCGCCTCCGCCGCGGACCCTCGATCGCGATCGCCGCGGCGCTGCTCCTCGTCGCTTCCGTCCCGGGCGCCGTGTTCGCGTGGCGCTCGCCGCTCCGCACCTGGCACCTCTCCGCGTCGCAGACGGCGCGCGCGCGCCTCGGTGTCGAACGACCCGCCGAGCACACACCGGTCGTCGTCGAGGAGTGGGAGCGGGCCCGACTCGTCCGCGACACCTCGCGCACGTTCCTCGCCGGCGAGTTCGAGCAGCGCCTGCGGCTCCTCGCGAGTTCGGTGGTCGACCGCGGTGAGCCCACGGTCGCGTCGCTCGAACGGATGCGCGACGGACTCCAGACGATCGTCGACCGCCTCGATCGAGCGGGTTCGCCGGAGTTCGCGCGACCGCTGTCGCACTGGTTCCTCGGGCGGACGTTCCTCGCCCTCGGCGACGAGGTGCGCGCGGAGGCGAGCTTCCGCGCGTGCATCGCACTCTACCCGCGCTTCGACGAGGCGCGCGACGCGCTGGAGGCCCTCGGAGTTCCCGTCACGCGGGGCTCGTGATCCCACGCGGTCAGCGTCGCATCGTCAGGTTGTCGACGAAGGTCTTGAGCCGCACCGCGTGGATGCGCTTGCGCATCGAGAGGTCGGTGAAGCGCTGCGCACGCTCGAACTCGCCGATGCGCGCGAGCGCCGCGGCGTACTCCGCGTACCAGCGCGACACCGTGCTCTCCGCCTCGTGGCAGAGTCTCAGCGGGAGGCGGATGCCGGTCACCGGCGCGGCGAGCGCGAGGAGCCACGCCACGAGCGCGCGCGTCCAGCGGCTGCGTTCCGCTCGGCCGCCGAGCTCCTCCATCAGCGCGCTGACCTCGGAGATGTTCTGCGACGCGCCGGTGCGCAGCGCCTCGATCAACTTGCGCAGTTCGACGTCGCGCGTCACGCGCGGCAGGACCGAGTAGAGCGAGAAGGCGCCGAGTTCGGAGCGGATCGCCTGGCGCATGTCCCGCACGAGCGGACCGAACGGACTGACGTCGCGTTCGGCCCGGTCGGACTCGCCGGAGTGGTCCGCCCCGCCGCTCAACGGCGACGCAGCGCCGCTTCGGCGATGCGCGCCTCGGTGCTCGAGGACGCCTCCTGCGCGAACCGTTCGAGCGCCTCGCGCGCGGCGCGCGTGCTGTAGCGCGACATCGCCTCGAGCGCGCGGCGGCGCCAGCGCGGGTCCTCCTCGTGGAGCATCGCGACGAGACCGTCGGGGACGCTGCGGTCGGCGCGCGCGCTCCACCAGTCGGTCGCAGGCGACGCGACGCACGGCGTCGGCGGCGAGCGGGTCGCTCGCCCAACCGACGAGCGTCGCCTCCACGTCCGTGCTCGCGGTCCGGCTCCACAGGTCGAGGAGTCGTGCGCGCAACATCTCGTGGGGCGAGGAGAGCGAGAAGCGCTCGGACAGCCAGACGGCCGCCCGCTCGGGCGCGGCGGCGGTGCGCAGCTCGGCGGCCGCGACGCGCTGGTCCCAGCCGTACGCGTCGGCGAAGGCCGCGTCCGCGAGGCGCACCAACGCCTCGTCCGGCGCCCAACCCGTCAGCTAGCGGAGCGCGGCGGCGCGGACGCGCGGCGACGCGTCCTCGCGCGACGCGCGTTCGAGACGCGCACGCGCCTCGAGCCCGCCGAGGTCGGCGAGCTGCTTCGCCGCGACCTCGCGCACCCAGGCCGACGTCCCTCGCGTCAGCGCCTCGGAGAGCTGCGCCGTGTACTGCTGGCGCGTCGCGTCGTCGCGCGACTCGCGCGCGAGTCGGCCGATCTCGCGCAGCGCCTCGACGCGGTCCGTCGCGGTCTCGCCGCTCGACGAACGAGCGAGCACGCCGTTGCGGTCGGGAGGCGAGGCGAGCAGGTGCGGCATGCGCGCGTCGGAGTCGAAGCGCAGCCAGGTCGGACGCTGCTCGCACGGCAGCTCGACCGTCACCTCGCGCGCGTCGATCGCGACGACGTGGCGGGCGGTCCGGCGACCCGAGACGACCTCGACCTCGACGGTGCCCGGGAAGACGCGCGGGATCCCGCCGATCGGCGACTGACGCTGACGCACGGTGAGGCTCACCGCGCGCTGCGTCGCGTCGTAGCTCCAGTCGACGTCGACCTCGGGCACGCCGTTGCCGGCGATCCACGCCGACGCGACGGCGTCGAGGTCCTCGCCCGACGCCTTCTCGAGCGCGTCGACGAACTCGCTCGGCGTCGCGCCAGGGCGGATCGAGCGGAGCGCGTGCGCGAACGGTCCCTCGCCGATGGTGCGTCGTACGAGGTGCGCGAAGCAGGTCGCCCGATCCACGGACCCGGCGACACCGGCGCCCGAGCGCGCGGCGTCGAGCCGGCGTGCGAACACGTCCTCGCCCGCCGCGGGCCCGAGGATCCAGTCCGACGTGTGGCGCGCGACACCGACGAAGAAGTCGGCGGCGAGCGGCCCGCTCTCGCAGGGCGTGCCGACCCACTGCGTCGCGAGGGCCGCGGCGACGTCGGGCAGCGCGTCGCGCTCGCGACGGTACTTCTCGTCGCCGAGCCACTCGACGGGCGCGAGCACCGCGCCGGGGATCGTGACGGCGCGACCGTCGTCGAGTCCCGGCGTGAAGACGACGGTGACCGGGCTCGGCGGGTCGCCGAGCGTGCGGGCGATCTGTGCGTGCGCCGTCGCGATGCGCGGCGCCTCGTAGCGCGCCCAGTCCGCGACGTCCGCGGGAGCGAGGACGCCGACGGCTCCACCGTCGTCGACGCGCGCGAACTCGCCCGCGAAGAAGGCCAGTCCGTCGAGGTGCAGCGGCGCGTCGCTCGAGAACGCCGAGCCGTCGCCGCGTCCGGGTGCGGCGCCGGACCAACCGGCGGGGAGCGCGAAGCGGGTCGTGACGCGGGCCGCGTCGGCGCCGTCCGGCACCGGCAACCAGTCGGGCGACGACGTGCCGCGGGTCGTCGCCACGAGCGCGACCGGGCGTCCCGCGCGCAGCGGCAGGAGCAGTCCGTCGCCGGGACGAGCGGTGAACGTGAGCGCGATCGTGTTCGTGCCCTCCTCGACGTGCACGCGCAGACCCTGCGGCGTACTCACGATGCCGAGCGGTGCTCCGGTCCCGTCGACGGCGCGGACGTCGCCACCGTCGACCGGCGCGCGCAGGGACGTCGTGAAGTCGACGTCGCGCGCGAGTCGTCCGGCGAAGCGCCACGTCGCGGTGGCGTGCAGGGCGAGTTCGGACGGCGCCGGTCGGAGGTCGAGCTCGAGCGACTGCGCGCTCGGCTGGGCGCTCGAGACGCTCGCGGGATCCACGCCGGTCCCGGCGCAGGAGGCGACGCTCGCCGCGACGGCGACCGGGAGCAGGACGAGGCGGACGAGCGAACGGGGGTTGGACGTTGCCATGGGAGGCGGAGCCATGGGAGGCGGAGCCGAGGGAGGCGTGGGACGACGGCGGTCGCGCGGACGCAGCGCGTCGCGCTGCGGTCGGGACGGCACGGGGCCTCTCGACCCGGTGTCGGGGCGGGCGGCGACGGACGGAATCGTCGGCGGCGGGCTCCGACGGCGCGCGTCGGGGCCCGGCGGGAGCGGGCCGAGCGAGGCCCTCGCGACCCGGTCGAGGACGCGCCTCGACCGGAACGGACGGACCGGCGCAGTGCCCCGGCGACCTCCCGGTCGTTCGTGCGGACGTCGCGGGTGCGACGAGCGGAACACAAACGACGCTCGTCCGGTCTCGTAGGACGGGAAGCTCCGGGGTCGGCTTACGCTGGCCGCCTCCGACGGCCGACGGCGCCCTGGCGGCGACCTTCCCGCTCGGCCGGATCGCAGGAGTCCGCGCGGCTCCCGAGGGGCCGAACACGACCTCGGTCGCGGACGCGCTCCGGCCCGCTCCACGTCGACCGCCCACGCGATCCACCCTCTCCCCGTCCGATCACGTCCCGGACCGCGCGCTCGCGGCGACCGGACGCCCGCAGCCAGTTCCTCCGGTCGATGTCCGAACGCGCCCGTCCCCGAACGTCCTCCACGCGCCTCGCGGCGGTCGTCACCCTCGCCGCGCTCTCCTCCGCCTGCGGCGGTCCCGGCGACGGCGGTCCGCCGAAGGGCGTCCTGCTCATCAGCATCGACAGCCTGCGGTCGGACCACCTGTCGTGCTACGGCTACGAGAGCGCGACGAACCCGAGCCGGCGGACGACGCCCTACATCGACGACGCGATCGCGGCGAAGGGGACGCGCTTCGCGAACGTCTACTCGACCACGAGCTGGACGCTCCCGTCGCACATGGCGCTGCTGACGGGCCAGCCCGACCACGTCCACGGCGTGCGCGACGCGCCCTGGCAGCTCGAGACGAAGATCCAGCCCTACCTGCCGAAGATCTTCCGCGACGCCGGTTGGACGACCTTCGGCATCTGGTCGGGACCGAACCTCAGCCCCTACTTCGGCTTCGGCGAGGGCTTCGACAACTACGTGGACTGCTCGCAGGTCGACTCGTCCGTCGAGACCTTCGACGTGGTGGACGAGGACGACTGGAAGGCGGTCGGCGCGACGCACGACAAGTCGCACGCGGTCGTCACGGGACCGAAGATCGTCGACACCTTCATGAGCTGGTTCGACGACATCGCACCGGACGAGCGCTTCTTCGCGTTCGTCCACATGTGGGACGTCCACTACGACTACCACGCGCCGGACGCGTTCGACGTCTTCTACGACGGCTACACGGGCAACGTCCGCGACATCCCGTTCGGCGACCTCAACGACAACGGCATCAAGGGGTCGATCTCGCGCGAGGACCGGCTGCGCCTCCTCTCGCTCTACGACGCCGAGATCCTCTTCACCGACTCGAACATCGAGCGGATGGTGGATCGGATCGCCGCCGCGGGCCGACTCGACTCGACGCTCGTCGTCGTCCTCGCCGACCACGGCGAGGAGTTCGAGGAGCACGGTTGGTACGGACACAAGTTCAAGGTCTACGAGGAGTCCGTCCGGATCCCGCTCGTGTTCCGACTGCCCGGGACGGTGCGCGAGGGCGCGGTGGTCGACGGCGTGACGAGCATCGTCGACGTCGCTCCGACGATCCTCGACCTGTGCGAGGTCGAGTCGAAGGCGGCGAAGATGTGGGGCCGCAGCCTGCGCACGCCGCTGGTCGAGGGCACGGAACTGCCGGAGCGCCTCGCGCCGCTCGAACTGACCTTCCGCAACGACGAGTGGTACCGCGGGGCCCGCGGCTCCGACCAGAAGTGGATCGAGATGCGCGACGCGTTGCGTCGGCGCTACCACGGCGACAAGGTCGAGCCGGGCGAGTGGATGCTGAAGGACGGCGAGTACGTCCAGGCGGTGTTCCCCGGCGTGC
Source organism: Planctomycetota bacterium (assembly GCA_041398665.1). Classification (GTDB taxonomy): domain Bacteria; phylum Planctomycetota; class UBA1135; order UBA1135; genus Rohdeia. Next base: position 41,432 of record JAWKUH010000044.1, read on the forward strand.
GAGCCAGCGTGTGGGACCTCCCCCAG
>JAWKUH010000045.1:0-37369 GCA_041398665.1 Planctomycetota bacterium
GGCCTCGGAGGTGACGGTGTCGGTCCGTCGACGCGCGTCGTTCTCGGTTAGGCTCGACACGGGTGCGCGGCCGCGCGCGCCCCTTCGTCCCCCCGAGAGAGAGGAACCACCCTCGCCATGATGCGCCTCACGCTCGCCCTCCTCGCCGTCGCACCCGTCGCCGCCCAAGGGACGCTCCTCGCCCAGGTCGCTCGCCCCGACACCACCTTCGCGTCGACGACCGCCCAGCCCGGCGCGCGCTTCGGCGAGTCGATCGCCGTGCAGGGCGATCGCGCCGTCGTCGGCGCGGTGTTCGGCGACGGCGTCTTCGGCGGCACCGCGCACGTCGTCGAGCGCCAGCCGGGGGGCACGTGGGTCGAGGTCGCGAAGCTCGCGCCGTCGAACGGGTCGTTCGACGGAGCCGGTCTCGGCGTCGCGCTCGACGGCGATCGCGCCGCGGTCGGTGCGCGGCAGGGCGGCTTCGTCTCGATCTTCGAGCGACAGGGCGGCGGCACGTGGAGCGAGGTCGCGACGATCCCCGTCCCGACGAGTGAGTCGTTCTTCGGTCGGTACCCCGTCCTCGACGGCGACACGCTCTACGCGGCGTCGGAGAGGACCGGCGTGTTCTCGACGCAGTACGGCAAGGCGCACGAGTACACGCGCCAGTCGAACGGGACCTGGGTCGAGACCGCGGTGATGACGCCGATCGGACCGGGCCTCGCGACGATCGCCACTTCGACGACCCTCGCGGTCGACGGCGATCGCGCGGTGATGGGCGTCACCGGCGACGGCGACGTCGCCGGTACGACGGGAGCCGCCTACGTCTTCGAGAAGCAGACGAACGGGACGTGGCTCCAGGTCGCGCGGTTGCTCTCGCCGCATCCCTCCGACCAGGCCTTCTTCGGAGTCTCGGTCTCGATCGAGGGCGACTCGATCTTCGTCGGTGAGGCGAGCGACCCGACCGTCGCGGCGGCCGGCGGCGGGATGCACGAGTACGTCCGCAGCGCGGGCGGTGCGTGGAGCTTCGCCGGCTCCGTCCTCCCCGCGGTCCTCGCCTCGAACGACGCGTTCGGGTCCGCGCACGATCGCGACGGCGACCTGCTCGCGGTCGGCGTGCCGGGGAGCGACCAGTTCGCGCGCGGCGCGGGTGCCGTCGTGCTCTTCCGCCGCGACGCGCTCGGCGCGTGGAACGAACTCGCGACGGTGCTGAACGAGGGAGCGGGCAACGGCAACGGCGCCGGGAACGGCAACGGCCACAGCGTCGAGCTCGACGGCGACCGACTCGTGTTCGGCACCTTCGGCGTCGGTTCGACCGACGGCGCGGCGCACGTGCTCGAGGTCGGCACGCTCTTCCACGGGGACACGCAGGTCTCGATCTCCGGCGGGAACGTGCAGGACCTCCTGCTGCGCGCCGGACCGGATCACGCGGGCGACGCGTACCTCGTGCTCGGTTCGATGTCGGGGACGTCGCCGAGCGTGCCGCTCGCGCCCGGGGTCGAGCTCCCGCTCGTCCTCGACGCGTACACGAACCTCGCGCTGGGACTCGCGATCCCCGTCTTCCCCGCGGTCGGACTGCTCGACGCGACGGGTTCGGCGAACGCCGGCTTCGCGCTGCCCGGCGGGACGAGTGCGAGCTTCGCGGGCGCCGTGATCGACCACGCCTGCGTGACGGTCGACCTCGCCACGTTCGAGGTCGGCGCGATGGCGCGGTGCGCGTCGAGCTGTCCTCTGATCCGACGGCGTCGTCCCCGGCGGCGCCGCTCCGTCCTGCGACCACCGTCCGGTCGCGCGGCGGAGCGGCGCCGCTCTCGTCCCACCGCGTTCGCAGCGCGAATCCTCGCGGCGGTGAAAGCGTCGGGGCCCGCCCGTGCGGTAGGCTCCCTGCTCGTCGGGCGACTAACTCAGCTGGTCAGAGTGCTTCCCTTACAAGGAAGAAGTCGGGGGTTCGAATCCCTCGTCGCCCACCACGTTCCCCCGCGAGCCACGACCCGCGAGCCACCACTCGCGAGCAACGACCCATGGGCCAGTTCCTGACCGCGCCGGTTCCGTCCACGAAGATGCCCAAGGGCATCCCGTACATCATCGGGAACGAAGCCGCGGAGCGCTTCAGCTTCTACGGGATGAGGACGCTGCTGTTCGTCTTCATGACGCAGTACCTCGTGAACGCGCAGGGCGACCCGGCCTACTTCACGGAGACGCAGGCGCGCGAGTACCAGGCCTGGTTCACGTCTGCGGCGTACTTCACGCCGTTCCTCGGCGCCTTCATCGCCGACGCTCTGTGGGGCAAGTACAAGACGATTCTCTACGTCTCGTTGCTCTACTGTCTCGGACACGCGTCGCTCGCGCTGATGGATTCGCCGAGCGGCTTCCTCCAGGCGACCTTCGATCCCAAGGTGTACTTCCTGATCGGGCTCGTCCTCATCGCGCTCGGCGCCGGTGGTATCAAACCCTGCGTCTCGGCGAACGTGGGCGACCAGTTCGGCCGGTCGAACAAGCACCTCATCACCAAGGTCTTCGGCTGGTTCTACTTCTCGATCAACCTGGGATCGTTCTTCTCGACGCTGCTCACGCCGTGGCTGCTCAACGAGTTCGGGCCGTGGCTCGCGTTCGGCGTGCCCGGGGTCCTCATGTTCGTGGCGACGTGGGCGTTCTGGGCGGGTCGGAAGAAGTACGTCCACATCCCGCCGACCGGCATCGATCGCTACGTCGACGAATCGCTCGACCACAAGAGCTGGGTCGCGATCGGCAAACTTCTACCGATCTATCTGCTCATCGCCGTCTTCTGGTCCTGCTACGACCAGAGCGCCTCGGCCTGGGTCGGTCAGGCAACACGACTCGACCGTCAGTTCCTCGGCATCGAGTGGTTCGAGAGCCAGATCCAGGCGATCAACCCGCTCCTCATCCTGCTCTTCATTCCGCTCTTCAACTACGTCGTCTACCCCGCGGTGGACAAGGTCTGGTTGCTGACGCCGGTGCGAAAGATCGGACTCGGCATGTTCCTGACGGTCGTCACGTTCGCGCTCTCCGCAACGATCGAGCAGTGGACCGTGGACGCGCAGGACTCGTTCCACCGCGATCATGCGCAGAGAATCGAGCGAGGCGAGGCCGACCTCGCGATGACGCTGGCGTTCCTCGAGACGGAGGGCCGCCCGGGAGCGGCCGAGGGCTTGCTCGAGGGCCACTTCGGCCGGGACAACGTGCGCTTGTTCGAGGGCGCGACCTCCGTACCCGAGAAGTCGAAGTGGGACCTCGACGCACTCGCGGCCGTCGAGAAGCGCGTCCAGCACCGGGACGAGGCGAACAAGGCGGCCGACCTCTCGCCCGCCGACGCCGCAGCGAAGAACCGTGAACTGCGCGAGACCCTGGTCGCCGCGATCGCGGCAGGCGAAGCGCTCACGTCGGACGACGGATCGGCGGTCGACGCGAACGCCGAGGCCGCTCTCGACCCCGAGCCGTGGTTCGCGGCGGGCGCCGTCGGGTACGTGGGCGAGGCGCCACAGTTCCTGCACAGACCGAACGTCATCTGGCAGCTCCTCGCGTTCGTGCTCCTGACCGCTGCCGAGGTGATGGTCTCGATCACCGCGCTCGAATTCAGCTACACGCAGGCGCCGCCGAAGGCGAAGTCGCTCGTCATGGCCTTCTACCTCGCGTCGGTCTCGCTCGGGAACGCCTTCACCGCGCTCGTGAACCGCTTCACCGCGGACGCCGACGGCAACTCGACCCTCGTCGGCGCCGACTACTACTGGTTCTTCACCGAGGTCATGCTCGGTGCCGCCATCGTCTACGTCGTCGTCGGACTGCTGTACAAGCCGAAGGAGTACATCCAGGAGGAAGGGGGCGACGGCGCGTCGGCCTGAGCCGACCCGCGTCGTTCGGCCCGGCCCTCGACCCTTGATCCCAGGACGATCCGTCCCACGATCTCCCGTCCACCGCGGACGCCCAGGCGCCCCGGGAGCCATCGGCTCGCCGGGGCGCTACCATCACCGGCCCCGCGGGGCGCCGGCGCGCACCCGCGCCGAGCACTTCGAAGCCACGTCCCCGACCGAACGATCTCGTCCGACCGACCCTCGTCATGAGTACCGCCGCCGACGTCACCGACGCCCAGTGGGAGGCCACCGTCCTCCAGAGTTCCGAACCCGTCTTCGTCGACTTCTGGGCGGAGTGGTGCGCGCCGTGCCGAGCCATGTCGCCGGCGGTCGATCGTCTCGACGACGAGTTCAAGGGCAAGCTGAAGGTCCTCAAGATCAACACCTCCGACAACCCGGAGGTGCCCGCGCGCTACGGCATCACCGCGATCCCGACGTTCCTCGTCATCAAGGGCGGTGAAGTGGTGAAGCAGCTCGTCGGCAGCCAGAGCTACGCCCAGCTCAAGGCCGAGGTCGAGCCGCACGTCTGATCCACGGGTCGCGCGAGCGATCCGCCGCCAGGACCGCCGCCGGTCGCGCGCCACGGGTGCCGCCGGCGGCGCGTTCGTCTCGCCTCCGCAGCTCGACCCAAGCACGCACGAACGACGTGGAGCGACTCCGCTACGGCTTCCTAGGTTCGCCGCCCTTCGCGACGCCGGTGCTCGCGCGCCTGCTCGACGCGGAGCGCGTGCCGGAGCTCGTCGTGACGCAGCCGCCGCGACCGCAGGGTCGCGGGCGCGGCGTCGCGACGTCGCCCGTGGTCGAGCTCGCGACCTCGCGCGGCGTCGAGGTGCGCACGCCGGAGTCGGTGAAGGACGAGCGGCTGCGGACGGAACTGCGCGCGCTCGACCTCGACGTGTTGCTCGTCGCGAGCTACGGCGAGCTGCTCGACCAGGAGTTCCTCGACCTGCCGAAGCTCTGCTGCCTCAACGTGCACGGCTCGCTGCTGCCGCGCTGGCGCGGCGCGTCGCCGGTGCAGGCGGCGATCGTCGCGGGTGATCGCACGACCGGCGTTTCGGTCCAACGCGTCGTGCGGAAGCTCGACGCCGGCGACGTGATGCTGCGCGTGCCGTGCGAGATCGAGCCCGACGAGACCGGCGGTTCGCTGTTCGACAAGCTCGCGCTGCTCGGCGGCGAGGCGGCAGTGACCGCGCTGTCGATCGTCGAGTCGGGTCGCGCGGTGTTCGAGCCGCAGGACGAGGCCCGGGTGACGCACTGCCGCAAGCTGACCAAGGAGTCGGGGCGCCTCGACTTCGCGCGTCCGGCGAGCGAGCTCGAGCGGCTCGTGCGCGCCATGGATCCGTGGCCCGGCGCGGCGACGGAGCTCCGGGGGGAGCGCTTCGTCGTGTGGCGCGCGACGGTCGCCGGTTCGTCGGCGCTGACCGACGCGCCGGGCACCGTGCGGATCGACGACGGTCGCCTGTTCGTCGCGACGGGAGCGGGCGAGCTCGAGCTGCTCGAGGTCCAGGCCGCCGGCAAGAAGCGCATGGCGGCGCGCGCGTGGCTGCTCGGCGCGCGGCTCGAGAGCGGCGAGATCCTCGGGAGGAGCGCCGACTGATGCCGCGTTCGCTCGCCTTCGACCTGTTGCGCGGCGGCTCGCCGACGCCGCTGCGCGACCTCGACCGCGAGGCCCAGGTGCGCGGTCTCGATCCGCGCGATCGCGGGCTCGCGCGTCAATTGGTCGCGACGTGCCTGCGCCGGCGCGGGACGCTGATGGCGCTCGTGCGGACGTTCACGCGCGGCAAGCCCAAACCCGATCTCGCCGCGATCCTGCACATCGGCTTCGCGCAGATCCTGTTCCTCGACCGCGTTCCCGACCACGCGGCGGTGAACTCGGCGGTCGACGCGGCGAACGACCGACTCGGACTGTCCAAGGGGCGCATCGTGAACGGCGTCCTGCGCACCGCGATCCGCGCGCGTCGCGAGGGAGCGTGCGGCGATCCGAAGCGCGACGTGCCGGAGTCGCCGTGGTGCTTCGACCTCGACGTGTTCCGCGACCCCGACGAGCACCCGCTGCTGTGGGCCGAGGACGCACTGTCGATGCCGTCGCTCGTGATGAAGGGCTGGGTCGAGCGCTTCGGCCGCGAGCAGGCGGAGGAACTCGCGCGGCTCGCGATGCTCGAGCCGCCGCTCTCCGTGCGCGTGCTCGGCGACGACGTCGACGCGGTCGTCGCGGAGTTCGAGGCGGCCGGTGCGTCGGTGCGGGCGCGCGACGGGCGCGACCTCGTGTTCGACGCCGGCTCGACCGAAGCCGTCGTGACGAGCGCGCCGTTCGCGCGCGGCGACGCGACGGTGCAGGGGGCGGCGGCCGCGCGCGCCGCCGAGCTGGTCGGCGCGACTCCCGGCGAGCGCGTGCTCGACCTGTGTGCCGCGCCGGGCGGCAAGAGCGTCGCGATGGCGCGTGCCGGCGCGCTCGTGACCGCGGTCGACGTCGATCCGATGCGGCTCGACCGCGTGCGCGAGAACGCCGAGCGGCTGGGCGTCGCGGACCGCGTGGCGACGGTCGTGAGCGACGGTACGGCGTCGCTGGGACGCGGCGAGGACGGCGGTCTGTTCGACGCCGTGCTGGTCGACGCACCCTGTTCGAACTCCGGTGTGTTCGCGGCGCGGCCCGAGGCGCGGTGGCGCTTCGGGCCGGCGACGAGCCGGAGCCTCGCCGATTTGCAGGCGCGCCTCTTCGACGAGGGCGCGGAGCGCGTGCGCGAGGGCGGGCGTCTCGTCTGGTCGACGTGCAGCCTCGAACCCGGCGAGAACACCGTGCAGGTGCGGCGGTTCCTGCGCGAGGTCGGCGAGTCGCGCGGCTTCGAACTCGTGAGCGACCACCTCACGCTGCCGCGCCGCGGTGCGCCGCCGATCGACGGGGGCTACGCGGCGAAGCTCGTGCGGCGCTGACGGCGCCGGTCGAGCGGCTGTCGTCGGGCGGACGGCGACGTCGGAGTCCGCGGAAGGGTCTCAGGGGGCCCCGCCACCCCCCCCCGCCCCGCCCCCCTCGGCCCTCGATTCGGCGACACAGGCGGCGTCGACCCGTCGACGACGGGTCCCGCGCCACGCATCGCGCCGGCAGGGCCGCGCGACCCGTCGGAGGGGTCCGTCGAGGCGCGCGCCCCAGGGGCGCCGCGACCGGGCGACGGACGTTCCGGCGGGTTGGAAGAGGGCCACGGGGGACGAAGCCCCCGGGACCCAAGCGAAAGCCAGACTCGACTCCAAGCCTAGCCCCCCAGGAGCCCGCTCGGGGGCGGCGTGAGTCGACGGAAAGACCGTCGTGCGCGCGTGCGGTTGCAGGTCGAGTCGGGGGGTGTCGATAAGGGGGCGCGGCGGGCGGACTTGTGAAGTTCGGTCTCGAAGGGTGGATCCGCGGCGTAGCGGCGAATCGATCCCTTCGGCGCCCGGACGCGGCGCGCGAGTCAGCTCCGCACCGCTCCGTCGCGCCCGTCCGCGCGCTCCGCGGTCGCTCGACGTCGCCCGGCGTAGCATGGGATCGAGCGCGCGGACCCGTCGGGGACCGACCGCGCCGACGGCGAGCATGAAACGCACCCTCTCTCCGAAACCCCTGCGCGCGCTCGCGACCGCGGCCCTCGCGCTCACCGCCTCGTGGGCGCCGCCGGCGCCCGTCGTCGACGGGCCGCCGACGCCGGAGCTGCTCGGTCAGCTCGAGGAGCGGGTGCTCGCCGCGACACAGCGCGCCATCGAGGTCTCGGTCGGGCTGCACATCAAGGACGACGAGCAGCCGGGCGACGGCAGCGGCGTGATCGTCACGCCGGACGGCTACATCCTCACCGTCGCGCACAACTTCTCGCGGCCCGGCACCGACATCGACGTCGTGCTGGCGGACGGGCGCATCGTCAAGGCGAAGGGCCTCGGTCGCGAGGGCCGCTCGGACTTCGCGCTCGCCAAGATCGAGGGCGACGGGCCGTTCCCGTACGCGGAGATGGGGAGCTCGCTCGCGCTCGTCAAGGACGAGCTGTGCGTCATGACCGGCCACGCCGGCGGCCTCGAGTCCGGGCGTCCCATCGTCGTGCGCGTCGGGGCGTTCCTCGGCCGCCGCGGCGGCGGACGCAACTCGTCGTGGCTGCGCACGGACTGCGTGATGATGCCGGGCGACTCCGGCGGCGCGCTGTTCGACCTCGACGGCAAGGTCGTCGGCATCAACAGCTACATCGAGGAGCGCATCGACGCGAACTACCACGTGCCGATCGAGGCGTACCGGGACAACTGGGACCGGCTCGTCGCCAAGGAGTCGTGGAACCCGGCGCCGGGCGACCGGGGATCGACGCCGACGGGCAGCATCGGCGTCCTCACGCGCGGCGTCGACGACGGCATCGAGGTGAGGCGCTTCATGGACGGGTTCCCGGCCGAGGACGCGGGGGTGCAGATCGGTGACGTGATCATGTCGGTCAACGGCATGGCGATCCGCTCGTCGAGGCGACTGCGCGCCATGGAGCGCGAAGCGGAGCTCGGCAGCGTGTTCACGCTCGAGATCCGCCGCGGCGACGAGACCCTGACGATCGACGTGCCGGTCGAGGAGCGGAGCCGCAAGTGATGCGCAGGAACTCGCTGCTGGTCGTCGCCGTCTCGGCGCTCGTCGTCGCGATCGACGGCCGCGCGTTCGACGAACTCTCGAACGGGCTCGTCCCCGGTGCGCCCGAGGGCTCGGCGCGCTCCTTGCTCGCGGGCGGTCGCGCGGGGCTCGAGGACGCCTTCGACGTCTACTGCCGCGACCTCGACGACTCGGTCGTCGTCATCGAGTCCGATCCCGAGGACGGCGCCGTGCACCGCTCGCTCGCCGTCGTGGTCGGCGAGGGCGGGCTCGCGCTCGCCAAGTACTCCGAGATCGACGACCACCGCATCCAGGCGGTCGACGACATGCGCCGCGTGCACCCCGTCCGCGTGCTCGCGACGGACGTCGCGTCCGACCTCGCCCTGGTCGAGATCGACATGGAGGACCTGCGACCCGTCGTGTTCGCGACCGACACGGAGTGGCGGGTCGGTCAGTGGATCGCGGCGGCGGGTTCGCAGGGTGACTGCATCGCCGCAGGTTGCGTGTCGCTCCCGCCGCGCGAGTTCCTGCCCGAGGACCACGGCCGTCTCGGCGTCTACCTGACGCAGACGCGCGAACGCGGAGCGCGTATCGATCGTGTGATCGGCCGCACCGCGGCGAGCACGGCCGGACTCGAGCCCGGCGACCTCATCGTCGCGCTCGACGGCGTGGAGATCGACGACTTCCAGTTCCTCCAGTCGTGCCTGCGCCGCACGCTGCCCGGCCAACAGGTGGAGCTGCGCGTCGTGCGCGGCACCGACGAGATCGTCGTCGGCGTGCGCCTCGACGGTTCGGCCATGCGCTTCCGCATGCCGAGCCGCCCGCACGCCGCGGACCAGGTGCCCGTCAACGAGCGCCGCGACGGGTTCGAGCTCGCCGTGCAGCACGACTGCCTCGTGCGCCCCGACGAGTGCCTCTCGCCCGCCATCGACTCGCAGGGCCGCGTCGTCGGACTGCACGTCGCGCGCAGCGAGCGGCCCGGCGCGCTCCTCCTGCCCGCCGACGTCGTGCTCGAACACCTCTCGGGTCTGATGGAGCGCGCCGGACGTGCGCAGGGCGTTCCCGAGGAAGAAGTTCCGGCGTCGGACGTGCGGGACGCGTAACCGCCGCGCCGAAGGGGGGTCTTGTGGGACCCCGGCCGAAAAGGAGGGTCCGCGAGCTTCCGCGATGGAGGCGGAGCCCGCATCCTGTTCGGCTTCCGCCCTCGAGATCACGTCCGAGAACCACGACTCCGTCATGCTCCAGCGCCCGTCCGCCCGTCCGTCCGCGATCCGCGGCCTCCTCGCCGCCCTCGCGCTCGGCGCGTCCTGCGCGCTCGTCTCCTGCGGGACGCAGAGCAGCAGCGGGACCTCGTCCACCAAGGCCTCGTCGAAGCAGTCGGAGCCGTCGCAGACCGAGAAGGCCCTCGCGGCCGCCGATCCCTTCGCGAACGTCGCGCCGCCCGAGAAGAAGCTGCCGGAGATCGCCGTCCCGACGACGCCGGTGGGTCAGCGCGGCGTGCTCGACGACCCGACCTGGCACGAGTGCGTCGCGAAGGCGCACGAGGCGTACATCACGTTCAACAACGCCGAGAAGATGCGTCAGTCCCAGGACGAGGGCTACCGCGAGGAGGTCCAGAAGGGCAAGCGCCTGCTCGAGGCCGCGCTCGACGACTCGTGGGGCATCGAGGACGAACTCTCGCGCCAGCCGGGCAAGTCGCGCACCTACCAGACGCTGATGAAGGTGCGCATCCTCTGGAACGACAAGCTGCGCGCCGTCGGCAAGCTCGTGCGCGGTTGATCGCGCGTCAGCCCAGCGCGTCGAACTCCGCCCGGTAGCGCACGGTGCCGCCCGCGCGCGGCACCGCGCCGTGCACGAGTTCGAGCGCCTGGAACGCGTCGCCGCCGCCGAAGGTGTCGCACAGTCCCCACGTGCGCGCCGGTCGGAACCCGAAGCGCGCGTAGTACGCGGGCTCGCCCAGCAGCACGAGGAATTCGGCGCCGAGCGTCCGCGACGCGTCGATCGACGCGCGCACGAGGTCGGCCCCGATGCCGCGCCGCCGGTGTCCCGCGCACACGGCGAGCGGCGCGAGCCCGAGCGCGCGCACCGCGGGACCGCCGTCGAGCTCGACCTCGCTGGCGGCGACGTGGCCGACCACGCGGGCTCCGTGCGTCGCGACGAGCGAGACCGCGAGCGCCGCCGATCCGCGCAGCGCGTCGACGAGGTCGGCCTCCGCCGGCGTCGGGAAGCTGAGCGCGAGCAGCGTCCGGATCCCGTTCTCGTCCTCGTTCCGCTCGGGGCGGATCTCGATCGTCTCGTTCGACATCGCGCGGCGTCCGTCGACGGTAGCTTGGTCGGGTGACGCCCGCGACCCGCAACTCCCGCCTGGCCCTCGTGACGGGAGCGTCCTCGGGCATCGGCGAGGCGACGGCGCGACTCCTCGCGTCCGAGGGCTACCGCGTCGCCCTGCTCGCGCGGCGCCGCGAGCGGCTCGAAGCGGTCGCGCGCGAACTCCCGGACGTCGGCGGCGGCGAGCACCTCGTGCTTCCCTGCGACGTGACCGAGCCGGCGGAGGTGGCGACGGCGTTCGCGCAGGTGCGCGCCGACTTCGGTCGGCTCGACCTGCTCGTGAACGACGCGGGCATGGGCTACCGCGCGCGCGTCGTCGAGCTCGAGGACGACCTCGTCCGCCGCGTCTTCGCGACGAACGTCGAGGGGCTGCTGCGCGCGTGCCGCGAGGCGTACCCGCTGCTCGTCGCGAGCGAACGCGCCGTCGTCGTCAACGTCTCGTCGGTCGTCGGCCGCCGCGGCATCCCGGGGCAGGCCGTCTACTCCGCGAGCAAGGCCGCGGTGTGCTCGATCGGTGAAGCGCTGCGACTCGAGTGGGCGGAGGAGCGCATCCGCGTGTGCACGCTCAATCCCGCGCTCACGACGACGGGCTTCTTCGACGCGCAGCCGAATCCCGCGGGACTGCCGCAGCCCGACATGTCGGGGTCGGTGACGCCGGAGTCGGTGGCGCGCGAGGTACTCGAGCTCGACCGTCGCCCGCGGCCCGAGCGGTCGTTGCGCTGGAAGTGGTGGTTGCTCGGAGCGCTCACGCCGATCTTCCCCAAGTTGTCGGACCGCATGACCGCGAAGCGCCTCGGCGGCGGATGGAGCGAACCCACGTGGTGACGGAGAGCAACCTCGAACCGCTCGTGCAGGTCGCGAACCGGCTCGCCGACCGCGCGCGCGAGACCGTGATCGACCGACTCGACGCGGGCTTCCACGTGCGGACGAAGGGCGACGGGAGCATCGTGACGGAGGTCGACCTCGCGGTGGAGGCGTCGATGCGCGAGCTGCTCGACGAGCTGCGCCCGCAGGACGGCGTGCACGGCGAGGAGTACGGCGGCGACGCGACGAAGCACGAGTGGTGCTGGACGCTCGACCCGATCGACGGCACGCGCGCGTTCGCGGCGGGCATCCCGACCTTCGTGACGTTGATCGGCCTGTTCCACCGCGGGCTTCCGGTCGTCGGCGTGATCGAACAGCCGCTCGTGCGGCACCGCTGGGTCGGAGCCCGGGGCGCGGCGACGCTCTTCCAGGGTCGACCGGCGAAGGTGCGCGCGTGCGACGGACTCGCGAGCGCCGTGCTCGGCTCGACCGGGCCGCAGTTCCTGCGCGGCGACGGGGTGCGCGAGCGCTTCGAGCGCCTCGCCGCCGAGGTGCGCGACGTGCAGTGGGGCGGCGACGGCTACCTCTACGGCGCGCTCGCGCGCGGCGGGATCGACCTCGTCGTCGAGTCGGGCCTGCAGGTGCACGACTTCTGCGCGCTCGTCCCCGTCGTCGAGGGAGCGGGCGGTCGCATGACGGACTGGCGCGGCGAACCGCTCGACGCGGAGAGCGCCGGCGACGTGCTGGCGTGCGGCGACGCGCGCCTGTTCGAGTGGGCGAAGAGCCTGCTCCTGTGAGCACGAGCCCGGAGTCCCGACCCCGCGCGCTCGACGCCGGCGATCCCGGACTCGCCCTCGCGCGCGACGTCCGCGCTCAGAACACGAACGACGCCGACATGTAGCCGAACTGCACGTCGTCGGAGCCGTTGTCGATCGCGTAGTCGCCGGCCATCAGCGTCCCGTAGCCGAACTGCAGCGTCCAGAACGGCGCGATCCTCACGCGCGCCTCGACGTCGATCTCGTCGCCGATGGCGCGCGAGCCGCTGGGCGCCGTGAGGATCGGTGCGCCGAACACGTCGTAGGCGGTGTCGGCCTTGTCCGCACGGACCAGGCGGTGCCCGGTCAGCGCGAGGTCGAGCCAGCTCGTCGCGCGCACGTCGACGCCGAGCTCGAAGTCGACGAGGTTCTGACCGCCGACGAGGTCGATGATGCCGTGGTAGCGGTGTGTGTCGGCGTAGAGCTGGTCGAACGTCCCGACCCGTCCGTCGCCGGCCGCGTCGTCGCCGCTCGCGTAGCTGACGGCGCCCCGCAGCTTCACGCTCGACGTGAGGTCGCGCTCGAGCGAGAGCGCGTACATGAATGCGCGCACCTCGGCGTCGCCGACGCCGCCGAACTGGTACGCGCCCTCGGCCTCGGCGCGGGTTCCGAAGAGGAACGGGATGTTGGCGCCGATCCCGACGGTGGTGCGCTGCGAATCGCCCGACTCGCCCGCGACCGTCACGGAGGGACGATCGAGGTTCATGAGGTAGGCCTGGAGCGCGACGTCGTCGTCGTACCAGCGCACGTGCCCGCCGAAGAAGTGCGTGTCGGTGTCGCCCTGGTCGATGCCGTCGGTGTCCTTCGGCACCTCGTTGGCGGCCCACACCACGGCTTCGACGCCGGCCGCGTCGAGGAACAGCGACGCCGCGTCGAAGTTCGTGCGCACGTCGTTCCAGTCGACCGGGCTGACGAGGCGCCCCGACCCGATGGAGAGTTCCTGGCGGCCCACGCGCACCGTGCCGCGCACGCCGGGGACGAAGTCCGCGCTCGCGTCGAAGAACGCGTTCTGGACGTCGAACGAGTCCGCGTCGACCGCTCGGTCGTCGACCTCCGAGTCGCGGCCCGTGACGAAGGCCGAGCGCAGCTCGACGAAGAAGCGCGCGTCGCGCGTCACGTGGAGGTCGCCGTGCAGCAGGAGCCGTGCGAGGTAGGCGTCCTCGTTGACGATGCCGGTCGGCGTCGCGCCGAAGCTGCGCTCCTTCGTGCCCTCGGCGCGCAGTCGCACGCTTCCGCCGACCGAGAACCAGGTCAGTCGGTCCGAGGTGAGCGGCGCGTACTTCCAGCTCAGCCAGCGATCGCGCGCGATGCGGCGCTCGTGCAGCGCCAGCGTCGACCAGTCCTCGTCGAAGCGCAGTTCCTCGAAGGCGGGGATCGGGACGGGCTCGTCCTGCGCCGACGCCGCGGGTGCGAGGGGACCGGCGGTCACGGCGACGGCGGCGAGCGCGCCGAGGCGGCGAGCGAGCTTCGGACGGGTCACGGGCATGGAGCGGGATCGGCCACGGCGCCCGCGGACCCGACCCGGCGGCAAGGGTAGCGAGAGCGGTGCCCGGCGACGCCATCGCGAGCCGGCCCGCGGACCGCTCCGTCCCGCGGCTACCATCGCTCGGACGGGGTGCACCGCCCCGACCTTCGACCGTGCGCCTCGGCTACAACACGAACGGGCTCGCCCACCATCGGCTCGACGACGCGCTGCGTCTGCTCGCGGACCTCGGCTACGAGGGCGTCGCGATCACGCTCGACGTCGGCCACCTCGACCCGCTGCGGGCGACGGCCGCCGAGGTCGAGTCGGTGCGCGCGCTGTGCGAGCGACTCGGGCTCGCCGTCGCGGTGGAGACCGGCGCGCGCTTCGTGCTCGATCCCGCGCGCAAGCACTTCCCGACGTTGCTCGAGGACGCCGCGGAGGACCGCGCGCGACGCGTCGAGTTCCTGGTGCGCTCCGCCCGCATCGCGGCCGACCTCGGCGCCGGCGTCGTCTCGATCTGGTCGGGCCGCGCGCCGCGCGGGTGCACCGGCGACGGACCCGATCCCAGCGGCGCGAACGAGCCCGAGTGGGAGCGGCTGACCCGTGGCGTCGCCGAGGTGCTCGAACGGACCGAGCCGTTCGGCGTCACCCTCGCGTTCGAGCCCGAGCCCGGCATGTTCGTGGAGCGCCCCATCGGCTTCCACGTGCTCCGCCGCCGCCTCGAGCGCGCGGGCGCACCGCTCCAGCGCTTCGCCCTCACACTCGACGTCGGCCACCTGCTCTGCACCGGCGACCTCCCCGTCGAGCGCGCGATCGCCGAGGCCGCGCCGCACCTCGCGCACGTGCACCTCGACGACGTGGCGGACGGCGTGCACGTGCACCGCATGTTCGGGGAGGGCGACCTCGACCTGCCGGCGACGCTGCTGACCCTGCGCGAGGTGGGGTTCTCGGGGATGGCGGCGGTGGAGCTGTCGAGGGACAGCCACCGGGGAGCGGAGGCGGCCGCGGAGGCCCTCCGTCACCTCCGCGGTCCTGGTCCCGCTCGCTGGTGATGCGCGGACGACCCCTCGCCGGGGGTCGTGGGAGGGGGTGCGCCGGTCCGCCGGGCACGGGCGACCCCCGTCCGGGGCCCTGGGAGGGGCCTTCGGGGATCATCTCCAGCGAACGGGGCCAGTACCGGGCGAGGGGCGAGGGGACCGCGGCACCGCGGGTCGACCCTAGGAAATCACCCTTCCCGACCCTTCCTGGACCCCGCCCACCCCTCCCCATATGATTTGACCCCTAATCATGTGGCCGGACACCCACCGCAGCGCCCGGGAGACGGCCATCGTGGCCGCCCTCCGCCGGATCATCCGGGCCGTCGACCTGCACTCGCGCCAGCTCCAGGACGCCTGCGGCCTCACGGGCCCGCAGCTCCTCCTGCTGCGCGAGGTCGAACGGCACGGGGCGCTCACGCCGGCCGCCGCCGCCGATCGCCTCCACCTCAGCCGCGCCACCGTGACCGGCATCGTCGCGCGCCTCCACGCGCGGGGGCTCGTGCACCGCGAGCCCTCGGTCACGGACGGCCGCAGCGTCGAGCTGCGCGTCACCGCGCTCGGGGCCCAGGTCCTGGCGCAGGCGCCGTCGCCCCTCGACCGGCGCTTCCTGGCGGAGCTCGAGCGGACGAGCGACGCCGACCAGCTCGCCCTCCTCGCCTCCCTCGATCGCGTCGCCTCGATGATGCACGCGAAGGAGCTCGAGGCGGCGCCGGTGCTCGTCGCACGCGAGGAGGACCTTCCGTCCTCCGACGAACGAACTCGCCCTTCCGAACCCGACCCGCTCGAGCGAACCCACACCGCCGCCGCCGCGCGCGCGCTCGACACGACGCACGACGGACATGCCTCTGGACCAGCCCCGAACGAAGACGACTCGCCCGACCCCTGACACCCCCGCCGACGGTTCGTCGCGGCGCGAGCAGATCTGGAAGCTCGCGTACGCCGCGCGCACCAAGGACGACCTGCTCGAGCTCTACGCGCAGTGGGCGGAGTCGTACGACGCCGACCACGAGGCCATCGGCTTCTTCGGCCACGAGCTGGCGGCGTCGGTGCTCGCGCGGCACATCACGCGGCACGACACGGCGCGCGTGCTCGACGCCGGTGCCGGCACGGGCGCCGCGGGCGTCGCGCTGCGCGAGTTCGGCTTCGAGGACGTGACCGGCGTCGACCTCTCGCCCGACATGCTCCGCTGCGCGGAGAAGAAGGGCGTCTACACGCAGACGCTCGTCGCCGACCTTGCGCTGCCAGTCGACTCGCTCACGACGTCGAGCTTCGACGCGGCGATCCTCGTCGGCGTGTTCTCGTACGGCCAGGCGCCGGCCGAGGCGCTCGACGAGATCGCCAGGCTCGTGCGACCCGGAGGCGTCGTGGTGTTCACGATGCGGACCGACTTCTTCGAGGAGGACGCGATGGGCGTGCGCTCGCGCATGGAGGCCCTCGCGGACGACGGCGTGTGGCGACTGCTCGAACGCACGCAGCCCGCGCCGTACCTGCCGAAGAAGGACCCCGACGCCAAGTTCAGCGTCTGGTGCTACCGCGTCACCGGCGACGCGCACGACGACCCCGAGGACGGTTTCGAGGAAGCCGTGCAGGAGGCGTTCACGTCGGGCGAGCGCGTGGTGAACATCGACCACCGTTGGATCTGGGACTCCACCGCGTCGCGTCTCTACGACCGCTACACGCGCAGCGACGGCTACTACCTCACGGACTGCGAGGAGGAGATCCTCCGCAACGACGCGAAGGACATCTGGAACGGCGAACGGCACGTGGTCGAGCTCGGCTGCGGTTCCGCGCGCAAGATCCTGCACGTGCTCGAGGCCGCGGTCTCCGCCTCCGAGGGTCCCGTGCGGTACGTCCCGATCGACGTGTCGGCCGGAGCGCTGCGCGCGACCGAGCGCAAGGTGAAGGAGCGCTTCGGCGACCGCGTCGAGGTCGACCCGCGCCAGGGGCTCTTCGAGGACGTCCTGCACGCCATCGAGTCCGACGAGCGCAAGCTCGTGTTCTTCTTCGGCTCGTCGATCGGCAACCTCCCCGACGTGCCCGCGACGGTCGAGTTCCTCGAGTCGCTGCGGCGCGTGCTCGGCGCGAAGGACCGACTGGTCGTCGGCACCGACCTGCGCAAGGACGCCGAGGTGTTCGAGCGCGCGTACAACGAGGAGGAGAGCTGCCGCCTGTTCTTCGTGCACATGCTGCGGCGCGTGAACGAGCTGCTCGGCGCGGACTTCGACCCGCGCGTCTTCCGACTCTCGTCGACGTACGAGCGCGAGGAGCCGTTCGAGGACGTCGAGACGTGGTGCGTCAACCTCCGCGTCGCGCCGCGCGTGCCGCAGAACACCTTCGTGCGCGACCTCGGGATGGAGGTCGCGCTCGAAGCGGGCCAACCCGTCCAGGTCGGCATCTCGCGCAAGTTCGACGCGAAGAGCGTCGAGGGCGTCGCGCGTCGCGCGGGCTTCGCGCTCGAGCGCCGCTGGCTCGACGACAAGGAGTGGTTCGCGCTCAACGAGCTCGTCCCGACCGCGGAAGGCGGCCGGTGACGGAGCGAACGGCCGCGATCCGCCTCGAGCGGGTGCGGCGCGAGTTCGCGCGCGAGGGCGCCGAATCGGTCGTCGCCGTGAGGGATCTCGACCTCGAGGTCGCTCGCGGCGAGGCCGTGGCGCTCGTCGGGCCGAGCGGCTGCGGCAAGACGACGACGCTGCGACTCGTGAACCGCCTCGAGGAGCCGACCTCGGGGCGTGTGCTCGTCGACGGCGTCGAAACCGCGACCGTCGATCCCGTCGCGCTGCGTCGCGGCATGGGCTACGTCATCCAGAGCGGCGGACTGTTCCCGCACCTCACCGTCGCGCGCAACATCGGCCTCGTGGCCGAGCTCGAGGGCTGGGACGAGGCGCGCCGGAGCGAGCGCGTCCGCGAGCTGCTCGAACTCGTGCACCTCTCGCCGGAGGAGCACGGCGGTCGCTGGCCGAGCGAACTCTCGGGCGGCCAGCGCCAGCGCGTCGGCGTCGCGCGCGCCTTGATGCTCGACCCGCCGATCCTGCTGCTCGACGAACCGTTCGGCGCGCTCGACCCGGTCACGCGCGGCTCGTTGCACTCGGAGTTCGCCGATCTCGTCTCGAAGCTCGGCAAGACGCTCGTCGTCGTCACGCACGACCTCGGCGAGGCGTTCCTGCTCGGGGACCGCGTCGCGCTGATGATGGCCGGCGAGGTCGTCCAGGTCGGGACGCGCGAGGAATTCGAGGCCGAATCGGCCGACCCGCGCGCGAGAGACTTCATGGAGGAACACCTGCGTGCGACCTGAACTGCTCGCCCTCGTCGCGTCGCTCGCGATCTCGCCGTCGGAGCCGGCGGCCGACCGCGTCGTCGTCGCCAGCAAGAACTTCACGGAGTCCGTGGTGCTGTCCGAGCTGATGGCGCAGATGCTCGAGGAGCACACCGACCTCGAGGTCGTGCGCAAGCTCGAGCTCGGCGGGACCCCGGTCTGCTTCGGCGCGCTGCTCGCGGGCGACGTCGACCTCTACGCGGACTACACCGGCACGTGCTGGGCGACGGTGATGCACCGCGAGGAGAAGATCACGGACCCCTTGCGCGCGTTCCTCGCGGTGGAGTCGTTCCTGCGGCGCGAGCACGACGTCGAACAGCTCCAGCCGTTCGGGCTCAACAACAGCTACGCGCTCGCCCTGCGCGAGGACGTCGCCGAGCGCTGGGACGCGCACACGATCTCGGACCTCGCGGCCCACGCCGACGAGATCTCGGCGGCCTTCAGCATCGAGTTCAACGACCGCGCCGACGGCTACCCCGGACTCTCCGAGTTCTACGGCTTCGAGTTCGGTCGCGTGCGCGCGATGGAGCACGGCCTCGCGTACGCCGCACTCGCGGGCGGCGAGGCGGACCTCGTCGACGCGTACACGACCGACGGCAAACTGCTCGAGTACGACGTGCGCGTGCTCGAGGACGACCGCCACTTCTTCCCGCCCTACAACGCGGCGCCGGTCGTGCGCGGCGCCGTGCTGCGCCGACACCCCGAGATCCGCGACGTGCTGCGGCGCCTCGCGTTCGCGATCCCGGACGACGTCGCGAAGGAGCTCAACGGGCGCGTCGAGAAGGGCGAGGCCGACGCGCACCAGGCGGCGCACGACTTCCTCGTCGAGCGCGGCCTGATCGGCGGCGAGCTGCCCGAGGAGGAGGGCGGCGGCGAGCGACTCGGGTTTGGGCCTTCTTCCTCGAGCGCTGGCGCGAGACGCTGCGACTGCGGGCGAGCACCTCGTGCTCTCCGGCGCGTCGGTGCTGCTCGCGGCGCTCGTCGCGATCCCGCTCGACCTCTTCGCGGTGCGTCAGCGCTGGCTCGAGCGCAGCGCACTCTCGTTCACCGGCGCGGTGCAGACCGTGCCGAGCCTCGCGTTGATCGTTCTGATGATCCCGCTGCTCGGGATCAGCTTCGAGGCCGCGCTCACCGCGCTGTTCCTCCTTACGCGTTGCTCCCGATCCTGCGCAACACGATCACCGGCGTGCGCAGCGTCGACCCGGACCTCGCGACGCCGCGCGCGCATCGGCCTCACGCCGAGACAGGTGCTGCTGCGCGTCGAGCTCCCGCTCGCCGTGCGCACGATCATCGCCGGCCTGCGCACCGCCGCGATCATCAGCATCGGGGTCGCCACGCTGGCCGCCTTCATCGGGCAGGGCGGTCTCGGCGAGCCGATCGTGCGCGGTCTCTACCTCGACGACGTGCGCCTCATCCTGTCGGGCGCCCTGCCTGCCGCGGTGCTCGCGCCTCACCGACTTCGTGCTCGGGCGGCCGAACGTGCTCGTGCCGAAGGGCCTGCAAGGTCGCGAGGCGCGCTGAGTCGCGGCGCCTGGTAGGCTCGGCGCGTTCCCACGAGGAGGGCAGCGTGCGTACAGCCGTCACCGGAGCGTTCGGACTGGTCGGTTCCGCCGTCGCGGATCGTTGTCGCGAGGTCGGTCACGAGGTCGTCGCGATCTCGCGGCGCAGCGGCGTCGACGTCGGCGACCGCGCGGCGCTCGAGCGCCTTCGACGGTTGCGACGCGGTGGTGCACTGCGCCGGCATCAACCGCGAGCCTCGGCGCGCAGACCTACCGGCGCGTGCACGTCGAGGCGGCCGAGAACGTCGTCGCAGCGGCGCGCGAGCGGGGCCTCTCGCGCATCGTGCTCGTGGAGCTTCCGCGCGCGGCCGACTGTGGCTCGCCGTACCACGAGACGAAGTGGGCGGCGGAGGAGATCGTCCGACGCTCGGGGATCGACCACACGATCGTCAAGCTCGGCCTCACCTACGGCCGCGGCGACCACCTCGTCTCGCACCTCACCTGGACCGCGCCACCTGCCGCTGTTCCTCACCGTCGGCGACGACACCGAGGCGCGTCCCCTCGACGCGCGCGACGGGGCGCGGGTGCTCGTCGCGGCGACGGACGACGCCAGCCTCGCGAACCGCACGGTCGCGCTGACCGGGCCCGAGACGCTGCGCTTCGCCGAGATCGTGCGGCGCGTCGGCGCGGCGGTCGGACGCACGCCGCGCATCGCGCGCGGACCCGTGTGGTTCCACCGCGCGCTCGCCGTGCTGCTCGAGGCGACGACGCGCGTGCCGCTCGTCGCGAGGGCGCAGGTGCGCATCCTCGAGGAGGGCCTGGTCGAGCCGTGGGGCGAGGTCGACCAGCTGCCGGACGACCTCGCGCCCACGCTGCGCTTCACGCCGGACCGCGTGCGCGAGCTGCTCCCGCGCGACCGCGGCGCGATCGAGGAGTTCGGGCTGCGCTGCTGTCCGGCGCGGACGGCGGCGCACTGAGCACGCCGGCGCGCGCCGTCAACCGGCGAGCCACCACGGGTACCAGTCGATCGCCTCGAAGACCTTGTCGGCCATGACGAGGGCGATCGAGAGCACGGCGCTGGCCGCGAAGACCGACGCGCCCACGACCATCGTGTCGTCGCCGGCGATGCGGCGGGCGTAGTCCGCGGAGGACGCGCGCTCCTCCTTCGACTCGCCCGCGTCGGCTGCGGCCTGCGTCATCGACGCGGTGTAGGCGAGCGTCACGAAGTGCTTGATCATCCCGCCGAGGAAGATCGCCATCGCGGCGTCGAGGCCGACGAGCAGACCGATACCAATGCCGAAGATCGAGGGCATCCACTTCGCGCTGCGCGGCCAGACCGTGAACCAGGCGTAGACCGTGCCGACCACGCTCACGATCACGACGGCCCAGATCAGCTCGTCCGTGAACTTCACCTCGCCGGCCATGGCGTTCGCCATCGCCGCCCAGACCTGGGCACCGGGCGCCTTGAGACCGCTCCCCTCGCCGATCCCGAGGTCGCCGATGAGGGTGTTGAGCACGGGGATCGAGGCGATCGCGCCGACGACGACGCCGCAGAACTGCACGAAGGTCTGGTGCGACGGGTTCTGGTCGAGCAGGTGTCCCGTGCGGAAGTCCTGCATCATGTCGACGGCGACCGACGCGATCGTCGCTCCGACCACGGCCATCCCGAGCAGCACCGTCGCTTCCCTGGAGACGAGCCAGAAGAAGCCCGACAGCAGCACGATCGCGACGAGGCGCACCGGGTTGATGTCGGTGTCGCCGGTCACGCGGCCGTTGACGATCGAGAGCGGGACCGCGATCGCCGCGGTGATCGCGGTCGCGTACCACGGCAGCCCGAAGACGATCTGACCCGCCACGGCGCCGAGCGCCAGGCCGACGACGAGCAGGACGGCGTGGAGCGTGCGCTCCGACGACGGCGGCGTGTAGGTGGTCGCGCCGGCCGCGAAGCCCGGGGGCACCGGCACCTTCGTCTTGTAGAGGTACGCGAAGACGATCGTCGCGAACGTGGGGAGGGTCAGGACCGCGATGGCGGTCCACTTGATCCAGTCGCCCGTCGGACCCCAGTCGAGCTCCTGCTTCGTCGCGTTCTCGAGCATCGGCGCGATCGCGAGCGTCGGCAGCAGCGCGCCGATGATCATGCCGAGGCCGATGCGCGGACCCACGACCATGCCGATGCCGTAGTAGAGCGGGTCGACACCGATCGGGATCTCCTTGAGGCGCCCGAGGTCGACCTTGAGCGTGAGCGCGGAGAGGATCGCCTCCTTCGTCTCGGAGAGGCTGATCTTCGTCGGGATCGTGAGGACGCCGGCGACGAGGCTCCAGACCGTGAGCAGCCAGACGGGTCGACTGCGCTCGCCCGGTGCGCGCTCCTCCGTCACCGCGCGTTGGATGACCGCGCAGGCCGTCCCCGACGGGAAGAAGTACTGCACCATCTGGCGCCGTACGACGTTGCCGACGAGCGCGCCGAGGATGCCCGTCGTCGCGAAGAGCAGCATCAACGCGTACGGGTTCGGGTCCCAGTCCTTCTTCACGATGTGGATCGCCGCGTAGCTCGCGACCGCGAACCCCACACCGCCGCCCGCGCTCACCATCGTCTGCCCGAGGTTGAGCTGGTAGACGCCCACCTTCCTCCCGATCAGCGACAGCACCGCGACCGACGCGAGTACCGCGACGATGGAACCGGTGTCGCCCCACCCGATCAGCAGCGTCGTGTAGATGTTCGCCGCCGCGATCACCGCGGCGAGGACGGTGAACAGGATCCACTCGATCGGGGCGAGACGCGGGACGAGAGAGGAGGGGGGCTGCTTCTCGGTCATGGTCGTGGGCGTGGGGGAACGCGCGTGGAACGTCGCGATACCGTACTCGCTCGGAAGCGGGAGTCCCACACGCCGCCGACCGGACGTCCCCGCCGTCGTCGGTAGGGTATGGTTCGGCACCTCGCGCCGAGGCCGAACCGGAAGACGCCCCCCTCCCCGTGTTCTTCAACAGCTACCAGTTCGTCGCCTTCTTCGCGGTCGTCTTCGTCCTGACCGTCCTGCTGAGGAACCGGGTCCGGGCGCGCAACACCCTCCTGCTGGTCGCGTCGTACTACTTCTACGCGTGCTGGGACTGGCGCTTCCTCGGGCTGCTCTTCCTGTCGACGGTCGTCGACTTCTTCTGCGGCCTGGCGCTCGACGTGAAGGAGGTCACCCACGAGCCGCCGCCCCCCACGGCGAAGCGGCGCGCGATCGTGGCGGTGAGTCTGCTCGTGAACCTGGGGATGCTCGGGTTCTTCAAGTACTACGACTTCTTCGCCGAGAGCATGACGGACCTGCTCCATCTGCTCGGCGTGGACGGCGAGGTCCGCTCGCTGCACATCCTGCTGCCGGTCGGGATCAGCTTCTACACGTTCCAGACGCTGTCCTACACGATCGACCTCTACCGCGGTCGCATCGCGACGGAGCGCGACTTCCTCAACTTCGCGCTGTTCGTCAGCTTCTTCCCGCAGCTCGTCGCGGGACCGGTCGAGCGCGCGCGGAACCTCCTGCCGCAGTTCCGCCTGCCGTCGATCGTCACCTGGCCGCGGCTGTCCTCGGGCTTCTATCTGATGTCCTGGGGCCTCTTCAAGAAGGTCGTCGTCGCCGACAACCTCGCGCAGATGGTCGCCGAGGTGTGGGGGATGAAGCACCCCTCCGGCGTCGAGGTGTACCTGGGGTGTCTGGCGTTCGCCGTGCAGCTCTACTGCGACTTCTCGGGCTACTCGGACATCGCGCGCGGCGCGGCGCGCTGCATGGGCTTCGAGCTCATGCTCAACTTCCGCCTGCCGTTCTTCGCCGCGAACGTCACGGACTTCTGGCGCCGCTGGCACATCAGCTTCAGTACCTGGTTGCGCGACTACATCTACTTCTCGCTCGGCGGGTCGCGGAAGGGGCGCGCGCGCAGCTACATGGCGTTGCTCGCGACCATGGTGATCAGCGGCGTGTGGCACGGTTCGGGCTGGCCGTTCGCGCTGATGGGCCTGTGCTACGGCACGCAGCTCTGCGCGCACAAGGCGCTCGCGCCGACGCTCCAGCGCATCGCGCCGAAGGGCGCGATCGGCTCGCGCCTGTGGTGGGTGCTGTGCGTCTTCGTGACGTTCCAGCTCTTCACCTTCCCGATGATCTTCTTCCGGTCCTCGACCATGGAGATCGTCTCGACGATGGCGAGCTCGGCCTGGGCCAAGCCGCTGCCCGACAGCTGGGCGGACATCTCGGAGAACGTGTGGATCCTCGCGACCTTCAGCGGGATGCTCATGTTCATCCAGACCTACCAGTTCGTGCGCCGCGATCTCGACGCCGTCCTCACCTCGCCGCTCGTCGTCCGCGCGCTGTTCTACGCGGGCATGATGCTCGGGATCCTCTGGTTCGGAGTCTCCGATGGAGAAGCCTTCGTCTACTTCCAGTTCTGAGCTCCGAGCCACGTTCGAGGGCCGCATCCACGAGCCGTACCGGCCGCCGTGGGGCTTCATCCTGTCGTTCGTCGTGATCGCCGCCGTCGAGGTCTTCCTCGAGTCGAAGATCCCGTCGGAGGAGATCCTCGACGCGCACACCGAGCCGTACACCTCGATCCACGAGGTGCTCGACGAGGACGGGCCCGCCGAGGTGGCGATCCTCGGCGCGAGCGTCAGTTGGAACGGCCTCGTCGTGCCGTTGATCGACCGCGCCGTCGACGATGCGGCGGGCCGCGACGTCACGGTCGCGAACTACTCGCACCTCGGGATGCGCGCCGAGCTCGGCGACGACCTCGCCCACGTCATCGCGCGCCGCGACCCGCCGCCGCGCATCCTCTACTTCGGCATCACGCTGCACAGCGTCCCGTTCGCGGACGAGCTCGACGACACGTCGTGGGCCTGGGGGCTACCCGACTTCTGGCGGCACGTGAGGTCGAACGGCTACTCCGCGCTGCACGGCTTCCCGTACGCGTTGCAGAACGAACTCGCGCGCAAGCTGCGCATCGTGCAGATGCGGCGCGACCCGGAGCGCTTCTGGCTGCGCGTCGCCGACGGCGTCGAGTTCGGACCGAACCCGATGCGCGGCGGCCACGTGATCGGTCACCTCAAGAACCCCGACAAGACGCTGCAGGGCGAGGAGATCGAGGGAGAGCGCGCCGCGCTCGAGAAGGCCCTGAACGAACGCCGCGTCGGTCGCCGGACGAACGGGGAGAACCCGTTCGTGTCGGAGGAGCGCGTGCAGGCGATCGTCGACGTGGCGCGCACGTTCCAGGCGCGCGGCACCGAGGTCGTGTTCTTCGAGGTGCCGCTCCCGCCGGACCACGTCGCGATGCTGCCCAAGCTCTTCTACACCGAGTTCGAGGCCGCCATGGCGCGCGTGGTGCGCGAGACCGGCGCGCGCTACGTGCCGGCCTCGAAGCTCGGCGTCACGCTGGGCCGCGAGGACTTCAAGGACACGAGCCACATGAACGGTCGCGGGGCGACGACCTTCACACGAGCGTTGATCGACGTCGTGATGCGCGCGGACTTCGTGCGGTTGTTCGGCGGCGGACGGTAGCCGGGGAGCCGTCGGGCGCCGCCGGGCCTCGGCTTCGCGCGTCCTGAGCGGTAGGCTCCGGACCATGTCCTGCCGTCACCGCACCGCGTCGATCCGCCTCGCACTCCTCGCGACCGCGCCGCTCCTCGGCGCCTGTTCCGAGGACGACTCCCTCGGGTTCGCGACCACGGTCGGTTCGGCGGGCGACGGACTCACCGTCGCGTCCGTCGTTCCCGGCACGGCCTTCCTCGAGGGCGGCTCGAGCGAGCCGCTCCTCTCGATCGCGGTGCTCCAGCCCGCGGACGGCGAGCCGTTGCGCGTGAACGCGGCCGTCGCCCTCGACGACGCGTCGCGGCGCGGCGTGCTCTCGATCACCGTCGACGGCGTCGTGCACGAGGTGACGACGACTCCGGAGGGGGAGGTCGTCGGCGACCTCGACGGGATCGCGCAGCACGTGACGCGCGACCGGTGGTTCCTGGTCCTCGCGGACGAGCCGACGGGTTCGCTCGACGACGACGAGGTCGAGAGGTTCTGGAAAGCCGTCGCCGCGTGGCGAGCGCGGGGCGACGCCGTCCCCGAGCGAACGCCGGCCGACGTCCTGCGCGAGTGCCTCGCGGACTGACGCGGCGCGCCGCTTCGCGCCGCGCGGGGGAAACGAGCACGCGACCTTCGGTCGCGTGGGGGCCACGAACACGCGACCTTCGGTCGCGTGGGGATCGAAACACGAAGAACGCGAAGAACCGGAAGGCGCCGCCTCCGGCGGCGGACCACACGGAAGGACGCATGGACCCGCGGAGCGCATCGCGCCCCGCGGGTCCCTGCGTCCGCGCCGCGAAGCGGCGCCTTCGTGTTCTTCGTGGTCCTTCCTGCCGTTCCCTTCGTGTCGAAACTGCGTGGTCTTCGGCGCCGAAGGCGCCGAGCGCAGCGCCTCGCGCAGCATCCGAGGCACGGCGCGGCCTGCCGGCCGCGCACCCACACATCTTCGACACGAAGATCGGAACGGAGGAAGGAACGCCCGCGACGAACGGTCTCTGCCTTCCGGTCTTCCGCTCTTCGTGTCGAATCGCGTGGATTCGGCGCCGCGGGCGCCGAGCGCAGCGCCTCGTTCTCCTCTCGAGGTGTGGCGCGGCCCGCAGGGCCGCCGAGTCAGGCGGCGCCGCCCACTAACCGCGCGCGGCGGTACCGGCGGACGCGAGGATCGCATCCACGAAGGCGGCGGGCTCGAAGGGCTCGAGGAGATCCGCACTCTCGCCGGTGCCCACGTAGCGCACGGGCAGTCCGAGCTCGCGGCGGATCGCGAAGATCGCTCCGCCGCGCGCCGTGCCGTCGAGCTTCGTCACCACGAGCCCGGTGACGGCGACCGATACGGTGAAGAGCTTGGCCTGCGCGATCGCGTTCTGTCCGTTCGTGCCGTCGATGACGAGCAGCACGTCGTGCGGCGCTCCCTCGAGGCGCTTGCCGACGACGCGGCGCACCTTCTCGAGCTCGGCCATCAGGTTCTTCTGCGTGTGCAGTCGACCCGCCGTGTCGAGCAGCACCACGTCGACACCGTCGCGCACCGCACGGTCGACCGCCTCGAACGCGACCGCCGCGGGGTCCGCGCCCTCCTCCTTGCGGACGAAGGTGGCGCCCGTGCGTTCCGCCCACACGCCGAGCTGGTCGGCGGCCGCCGCGCGGAACGTGTCGCACGCGCCCACGAGGACCGTCCGGCCCTGCGCGCGGAAGCGCTGCGACAGCTTCGCGATCGTCGTCGTCTTGCCCGAGCCGTTGACGCCGACGACGAGCACGACGTGCGGCTTCGCG
Source organism: Planctomycetota bacterium (assembly GCA_041398665.1). Classification (GTDB taxonomy): domain Bacteria; phylum Planctomycetota; class UBA1135; order UBA1135; genus Rohdeia. The sequence continues at coordinate 26,990 of JAWKUH010000045.1, forward strand.
GTCACCTCGAGCTCGCCGTGCGACTCCAGTTCGCCGACGAGTCGTTCGCGCAGCGCGTCGCGCACGTCGTCCTCGCCGCGCAGCTCGCCGCGCTTGTGCTTGCGCTTCAGGTCGTCGACGAGCTCGCTCGCGAGTCCGCCGAGGTCCGACCCGTAGAGCATCTCCTCGAGCTCGCCGAGCAGCGCGTCGTCCATCGGGCGCCCGCCGCGGAACAGCGCCGAGATCCCGTCGCCGATCGCCGCGCGCGTCTTCGTGAGGCGCTGCTTCAGCCGGTCGAAGAGCCCCACGTCAGGCCGCTCCGCCCTCGGCGGCTCCGCTCGGATCGGGCTTCGCCTCGAACTTCGGCACCCAGTAGCGCTCGCGGATCTTGTCGAGGATGCCGTTGATGAAGCCGCCCGAGTTCTGCGTCGAGTAGCGCTTGCCGAGTTCGATCGCCTCGTTGATCGACACCTTCGGCGGCACGTCGGGCACGTACATCATCTCGAACGCGGCGAGTCGCAGCACGTTCCGGTCGATCGCCGCCATGCGCTCGAGCTTCCAGTTCTGCGCGACGGCCTGGATCATCTCGTCGACCTCGGCGCGGCGGTCGACGGCTCCGCGGACGAGCGACTCGGCGAAGCGTACGGCGTCCTTCTCGCGCTCCTCGTCGTGGAGGAAGCTCGGCAGGTCCTCGAGGACGTCCGTCCCGCGCAGGTCGACCTGGTAGAGGAACTGCAGCGCGAGTTCGCGACCGCGCGAGCGCATCTTCACGTTCATCGCCCGTCGCTCCCGCGCCCGCCCTTCTTCTTCCTGCGCTCCCGCTCCGCCTCGATCGACCCGAGCCCGCGGATCGCGCCGATCGCGGCGAGCGCGACCTCGCGTCCCTTGTCGAGTCCGCCGTCCGCCAGCGTCCGGGCGCGGCGCCGCGCCTGGCCGAGGTCGTTGGGCGTGAGCACGCCGAACATGACCGGCACGTCGTGCTCGAGCGAGACGTCGAGGAGTCGCGTCGAGACGGCGTTCGAGATGTAGCGGTCGTGGTCCGTCCCGCCGCGCAGCACGAGTCCGAAGCACAGGATCGCGTCGAAGTCGCCGCGCTTCGCGAGGCGCTGCGCGAGCAGCGGGAGTTCGTACGCGCCGGGCGCGCGCACCTCGAACCAGTCGCCGCTCGCGAGTCCGCGTTCCTCGAGCGTGCGGCGCGCCGAGGCGGCCATCGCGTCCACGAGTTCGCTGTGGTAGGTCGAGACGACGGCGGCGATCCGGGCTCCCGAAGGGAGCGTCGCGGAGCCGTCCTCGGGGTCGAGTTCGTTCGTGTCGCGTGCCATGGGCGTCGTGGAGCGGGGGAGGAGTATAGTCGCCGCGACTCGCGCCACGCCGAGACCCCTTCGCATGTTCCACCGCCCGGACCGCTCCCGTCGCACCGTCTCCCGTCGAACCCGCGCGCGCTTCGCGTGCATCGGCCTGGTCCTCGCGCTCGGCGGCTGCGCCTCCGACGGAGCGATGCCGCCCGAGCTCCCCGACCCGATCGTCCCGGACGGTCCGGTGCGGCTCGTCGCGGAGTGGGAGCCCGCCGTCGGCGCGCTCGTCACCTTCCCGTTCGGGATCCCGGACGAACTCGTCGTCGCGCTCGCCGGCGTGGAGGAACCGCTCCTCGTGCTCGTCGACGGGGACGACCAGGTCGCGCTCGACGAGCGCATGGGTGAACTCCTCGCGGCCACCATCGAGAACCCGCGCCAGCGACGCCGCGCCTACCGACCGATCACGGCGCCCGTCGGCTCGCGCTGGACGCGCGACTTCGGACCGCACCAGGTCGTCGACGCGCAGGGACGACTCGCCGTGGTCGACGCGTTCTTCCAGGGCTATCCGGTCTTCGAGGGGACCGCGCGGCGCGACCGTGTGGACCGTCGGGTCGAGCTGTTCCCCGCGCGGCGCGGCGACGACCGCATCCCCGACGTGGTCGCGGCCGCGTTCGAGCTGCCGCGCTATGTCGCGCCCTTCGCGCTGACCGGAGGCAACTTCCTGACCGACGGCGCCGGGACGGCGTTCTTCACCGACGCGCTCGTCGACGAGAACGCGGAGTGGTTCGACGAGGGCGAACTCGACGCGTTGATCGCGGCGTACACCGGCTGCACCAACCTCGTGCACCTCCCCGACGTGGAGGAGGTCGGCATCCAGCACGTCGACTGCTGGCTCAAGGTGCTGCCGGGTCGACGGCTCCTGGTGCAGCGCCCGCCGCAGGACCACCCGGCGTACGCGCGCCTCGAGGCCGCCGTCGAGGAACTGCGCGAGGTGCGCGACGCCTCGGGCGAGCCGTTCCTGGTGCTGCGCGTCGACTGCCCCGTGATCGATCGCATGCCGTGGGGCGACGAAGCGCCGCTCGCCGCCTACACGAACTCGCTGATCCTGAACGGCCGCGTGTTCGTCCCGCTCTACGGCGTCGAGGGCGACGACGCGGCGCTCGCGACCTACCGCGCCGCGCTCCCGGACCGCGAGGTCCTGGGGTTCCCGTACGACGACTGGCAGTCCTTCGACGCCCTGCACTGTCGGACCCGCGCCGTCTTCGACCGCGAGAAACTCTGAAGCTCGGGCCTCCGAGCGAGTACCCAAGACCCAGACGATGACCACGAAGACCGTCGCCCCCCTCACGATCGTCCCCGGACCGCAGCGCGCGCCGCGCGGGAACGAACGGCGCTGCAAGAGCTGGAAGGCCGAGGCCGCGCTCCGGATGCTGCTCAACAACCTCGACGCCGAAGTGGCCGAGGAGCCCGAGAAGCTGATCGTCTACGGCGGATCTGGAAAGGCCGCGCGCGACTGGGACTCGCTGCGCGCGATCGTCGAGACGCTCCAACGCCTCGAGCCGGACGAGACGCTGCTCGTGCAGAGCGGTCGCCCCGTCGCGGTGTTCCGCACCTTCGAACACGCGCCGCGCGTGCTCATCGCGAACAGCAACCTCGTCGGCCACTGGGCCAACTGGGAGCACTTCAGGAAGCTCGAGGCCGAGGGCAAGATGATGTTCGGCCAGATGACGGCCGGCAGCTGGATCTACATCGGCAGCCAGGGGATCGTGCAGGGCACGTACGAGACCTTCGCGGCCGCGGCGCAGCGCCACTTCGGCGGCGACCTCCGCGGTCGGCTCGTCGTGACCGCGGGCCTCGGCGGCATGGGCGGCGCGCAGCCGCTCGCCGCGACCATGAACAACGCGACCTGCCTCGCGGCGGAGGTCGACCCGAAGCGCATCGAGAAGCGGCTCGAGACGCGCTACTGCGACGAGATGATGACGGACCTCGACGCCGCCATCGACCGGGCGCTGGAGTGGAAGGCGCAGGGCACGGCGCGGTCCATCGGCGTCGTCGCGAACGCCGTCGACCTCCTCGAGCGGTTGATCGCGCGCGACGTCGTGCCCGACGTGCTCACGGACCAGACCAGCGCGCACGACCCGCTCGGCGGCTACGTGCCGCGCGACCTCTCGCTCGGCGACGCCTTCGCGCTGCGCGAGCGCGACCCCGCGGAGTACCAGCGCCGTTCGTTCGCCACGATGGTCGACCACGTCGTCGCCATGAACGAGCTGCAGCGCCGCGGCGCCGACACGTTCGACTACGGCAACAACCTCCGCGGTCACGCGCAGGAAGCCGGCCTCGAGAACGCGTTCGAGTTCGAGGGCTTCGTGCCGAAGTACGTGCGGCCGCTGTTCTGCGAGGGCAAGGGCCCGTTCCGCTGGGCCGCGCTCTCCGGCGACCCGAAGGACATCGCGGTCACCGACCGCATCGTGAAGGAGCTCTTCCCGCACGACACCGCGCTCCTGCGCTGGCTCGACATGGCGGAGGAGCGCATCGCGTTCCAGGGGCTTCCCGCGCGCATCTGCTGGCTCGGCTACGGCGACCGCGCGAAGGCCGGGCTCGCGTTCAACGAAGCGGTGCGCCGCGGCGAGATCTCGGCGCCGCTCGCGATCGGGCGCGACCACCTCGACTGCGGATCGGTCGCGAGCCCGAACCGCGAGACCGAGGCGATGAAGGACGGAACGGACGCCGTGGCGGACTGGCCGCTGCTCAACTGCATGCTCAACGTCGCCTCGGGCGCGGCGTGGGTGAGCTTCCACCACGGAGGCGGCGTCGGCATCGGCTACAGCCTGCACTCGGGACAGGTCACGGTCGCCGACGGCACCGACGAGGCCGCGGCGGCGCTCGAGCGCGTCCTCACGAACGACCCCGGTACCGGCGTGGCCCGCCACGCCGACGCGGGCTACGACATCGCCCTGCGCTGCGCGAAGGAGCGCGGCGTCGACCTCCCGATGGAGCGCTGAACGCAGGCGCGCGACCCCGTGGGCTCCTTCATCGTCTTCGCCGTCATCGTGTTCGGCGTGCTCGCGATCGTGAAGAAGGTCGCGGCCGCGGCGACCGAGTCGTCGGAGCGTTACGCGAAGCGTCTCGAGTCGTCGACGCGCACGATCGTCGGGAGCGCGAAGAGCACCGCGCGCACGACGGGACGCGCGGAGATGGACGCGCTGCAGGCGTGGATCGAAGGACGCGGCGATCGGCCGGGCAGCACGGGCGTCGTCGTCGAGTCGGAGCCGCGACGGTCGCCGCCGCCGCTGCCGCCGCGCGAGGAGTCGCACGCGCTCGAGCTCGACGTGCTGCGTCCCGGTGACGGCGAGCCGCCGACGCTCGACGTCGAGCCGCTCCCGCCGACCGCGCGGAGCGCGCCGCGCGACGTCGCCCCGTCCGCGCCGAGTCCGTCGGTGCAGCCCGCGCGGAGCGACGCACCCGCTCGCGCGACCACGCCGTCCTACCCGGAACCGCGTCGCGCCGAACCGACGCGCGCCGCGGCCCCGCCCTCCGACGACACGGCCGACCTCGCGGCGGACCTCGCGAACGCGCTCGCCGAGGTCGACACCGGCGCGAGCGGTCCGCGGCTGTCGCTCTCCTCCTCGATGACGCGTCCGGCGGGCGACGTCTACAGCGCGCTCGTGCACCTCTCGGGGCTCCGCGGAGACGCGGCGCGTCGCGTCTTCGCCGCGGTCGCGGGCGCGTCGCGCTTCTTCGGCCTCCGACTGGTCGAGCCGGAGCACCTCACCGCGGCCCGCCTCCTCGAGGCCGCGCGCGCCGTCGTGCGCGCCGACGACTCGCTGCGGGCCGCGCTCGCCGCGGACCTCGATCGGCTCGACGCCGAGCTCTCGAGGGCCGGGGCCGGACGCCCCTCCGGTCTCGATCGCGTCCTGCGAGCGGTCGCGCCCGCGCCCTGAGGAACGCGGCCGGGCACGGCCGTCACCGGCGCTCCCTTGCACCGCGAGCGCTCGCGCTCCACTCTGTCCGCACCCGCCGGCGACGGCGGGTCGGCCCCATGCAGAACGAACGCGAGGACGACCCGCCGCGGACCGAGGCCGAGTTCCCCGCCGAGCGGCGCGCGGACCTCGTGCGCCGCGACCCAGGGGCGCTCGAGCTGTTCTTCGACGTCTACTTCCCGCGCCTGTGGGGCTACGTGCGCAGCCTCGTCCGCGACCGGCACCTCGCGGAGGACCTGACGCAGGACATCTTCCTCCAGCTCCACCGCGGGTTCGCGAGCTACGACCCCGAGCGCGAACTCCGGCCCTGGGTCTTCGCCGTGGCCGTCAACCGCATGCGCGACCACTGGCGCTCGCGCGGGCACCGCGCGACCCAGCTCGAGACCTCGATCGACGGCGACGAGGAGGCGCGCATCGACCTCGAGGACGAGCGCGCCCTCGGCCCGCTCGAGCCGCTCCTCGCCGAGGAGAACGCGGCCTCGATCCGCGAGGCCGTCGACTCGCTGCCGGACACCCTGCGCGAGACCCTCTGGCTGCGCGCCTTCGAGGACCTCTCCTTCGAGGAGATCGGGGCGATCGTCGGCCGCAACGAGGTCGCGGTCCGCAAGCGCTACTCCCGCGCTCTGGCCGAACTCCGCCGCCGACTCGCCGGACTCGCCCCCCTGCCCGGCGAGGACGAATCGAACTGAACGCCGCTCGTCACGCGGTCGCCCCGGGGGCGTACCGCGCGACCACGGCCGAACGAGCCCACCGAACCAGCCATGCGTCCCGACCCCGACCACCTGTTCGACCGCGCGGAGGCGAGCCCCGAGTTCCGGGCGCGCCTCCGCGACGCGTTCGTGGACGGGTCGATCGAGCCGGTGCGCGAGGCGGCGCTGGGGGAGGGGGCGCGCGAGGTCCTCAGGGGCGCGCTCCGTCCCGAGCCCGCGGCCCGCGGCTTCGCGGCCGACCTCCGCGAGCGGTTCGCGCGCGGACCGGCGCTCGTCGCGTCGGACGACGGCGGGGCCGAGGTCCACGCGTTCGGTGAGGCCCGCGCGGCCCGCCGCCGGAGTCTCGTGGCCTCCTTCGCGAGTGCACTCGTCGCCGCGGCGCTGCTGCTGTTCGTCGTGACGGAGTTCCTCGACCGCGGACCCCGCACGCGCTGGAACGTCTACAACCCGGACCGCGCGGTCGCGACGCTCGACGGCCGTCCGCTCCACGTCCGTTCGGTCGACGTCGGCGACGAGCCCTGCACGGTGTGCACGGGGAGCGGGAACCTGCGCCTCGGTCTCGACGACGGCGTGCGCGTGGAGCTCTCGGCGAAGGCCGAGGCGCGCTTCCACTGCACCTACACCGAGGACGGCGGACTCGTGTGCGTGCCGATCACGATCGAGCGCGGCGAGCTCGTCGCGCTCGCGAAGCGGGGCGCGCCGCCCGTGCGCTTCGACATCGACACGCCGGCCGCGCTCGTCAAGCTCGAGGGCACGGCCATCTCGGTCTTCCCGCACAAGGACAACGGCTCGCTGTGCGTCGTCGTGCGCTCGGGAGAGGCGGTGGTCGATCCGAAGATCGGCGACGCCGAGCCGCTGCACGTCGGCAGCGGGCAGCGCGTCCTCGTCCGCGCCGACGGATCGATGGTGCTCTCCGAGCACTACGACGGGGTGCCCGCGAACGAGCGACGCTTGCGCAACCTCGACGCGGCCTGCTCGGACCTCGACGACGGCCGCTTCGACGACGCGGACTACGACCGCGCGTTCAACGCGCTCGAAGCGCTGTAGCCCGGTCGCCGAGGGTCCGCGGTCCGGATCCGATCCACGCGGGCGGCCGGTGCTGGAGCGGGGGGGCCCGCTTCCGCTAGCGTTCCGCGAGGCATGGCCACCTTCCTCCTCCCGGTCCTCGCTCTCGTCCCCGGCTTCCAGACGACGGGCGACGCGACGCCGACCGCGCTCGAGGGGACCCTCGCGGTGCACACCTCGAAGACGAGCGGGTCCCCCGACGGGACCACGGGCGAGTTCGGGACGGAGCTGACCGACGTCCTCGTCGCCGGCGCGGGCACGATCGGACCCTTCGACTTCGAGATCGCGGTCGAACTCGGCACGGCGACCGGCTCCGTGCTCGACCGCGCGTGGGTGCGCACCGGGCTCGACGACCGGCACGACCTGCGTCTCGGGCGCATCCGCGTCCCGTTCGTCTGGAGCGGCTTCGCCGACGAGCAGTCCTTCGTCTTCCCCGACCGATCGCGCATCGGGCGCGAGTTCGGCGGCTCCGACGAAGGCGTCGAGCTCATCGGCGACCAGGGCATCGTCGACTACCGCGTCGCACTCACGAACGCCGGTGACGGGACGGGGGATGCGCGCGGCGGCGTCGCGCGCGTCGGTCTGCACCTCGTCGGCGAGCGCATCGTGCCGGGCGAGCGTCCGCTCGGCCCCGACGGCGTCGCGGCCTACCTCGCGTACCGCGACGACGGTTCGGTCGACCAGGGCGACGCGTTCGCCGCCGAGCTCCACGTGCAGAGCGGCGACTTCCGCGTGCTCGGCGAGTTCGTCGACGCGGCCGCGGGGATCGGCGACCAGCAGGGCTACACCGCGACGGTCGCGATGGCCCTCGCGGAGGGCGAGACCGAGGTCGCGCTGCGGCTGGGACGCCTGGCCGAGCCGGTGAGTCGGACCTTCGTCGGCCTCGCGTACTCCCAGTCCTTCCTCCGCGAAGGCGTGCGTGGACAGCTCGCGGTGGAGCGCGTGGAGAGCTCGGACCCGGACCAGGACGGCTGGGTCTTCTCGGCCGGCGTCGTCGTCGCGCTCTGACGCCCCCCCGGCGAGGAGGCGGCCCGCACCCGGGAGTCTCGGACCACGAGCCAGGTCGCGCGTGTTGCGGGAGTCCGGCGCGCTTGGTCCCATGGGCAGGTCCGCGGCGGGGGCGGGATCCCGGCGCGGACGGGGCGCGCGCGATCTTCGCCGCGGCGCACGTCCCAGGGTCGGCGGCGAGTGGCGGGCCTCCCATCCGGTCCGCCGAGCGAGTCTTCGCCATGGGGTCAGGGCGAACGGAGGAGCGGTCCGTCGACCGCTCGAACGACGTCGTCGCGGGACCGAGCGGTCCCGAGCACTGGTACGCCGAGGTCCGAGCGCTGCGCGCCGACACGCGCGCGCGCCGTTCCGCGCGCATCGACGCGGCGCGGCGCGCAGGATGCACCGGCGTCCACTTCACGAGCGGTGGAGCGGGCGGCGCGACGCTCACCGGCGCCGCGCACGTCGAACTCGCGCGGCAGGCCGCCGAGCTCGGCCTCCTCTACGGGGTCGCGCCGATCGGTCCGCGCCAACTCGCGATGAGCGAACCCTGGGCCGACTACTGGCTGCTCGAGGCGCGCGACCGACCGACGCAGGAACTGACGTCGCGGCTCGGCGACTCCGGACGGCCCGTGTGGCTGCGCGTCGAGTCCGCCGACGTGCCGCGCGCGCTCGAGGTCGTCGACGCGCTCGTCGTCGCGGGCTGCCGGAGGATCGTGGTGGTGTGCACGTCGGCGCCCTGGTCGCGCGACGTCGGACTCGGAGCCATCGCGCAGCTCCGCCGCGAGTCGGGCCTCGACGTGGGTTGGTCCGAGGCGACCGGCGACCAGGACCTCCTGCGAGCGGCGCACCGACGCTACGGCGCGCGGCACCTCGTGGTGCGCGTCGAGCTCGAGGGCGAGGGTCGCCCGGGTCTCGGGCTCGATCCCTCCGAGGTGGCGGCGCTGCGCGCGGGGCTCGCGGAGCCGCGGCGCCCGTCGGCACCCGTGGTCGCGAGCGACCGCGAGGACGAACTCGCCCTCGCGGTCGGCTGACGCGGCGACCGCTGCGCGGCAACGCGCGCGCCTACGGCACGCGGATCACGAACAGGCCCGGCGGGTTCGCCGAGCGCGCGGCGTCGACGGCGTCGCTGCCGCGCTCCATCGAGACCACCGCGATCTCGAGGAACGGAGCGCGGCGGCGCAGGCGCTCGACCGTGCCGAGTCCCCAGTCGGAGTGGAAGCGTCCGCACCAGTGCACGACGGTGGGCCAACGCCCGCCGTCCGGCGCGTAGAGGCGCGCGATCGACTCCGCCATGGTCTCGTCCTTGAGGACCTGGGCGGCGTACATGCTGTCGAGCATGCCCGGCGAGCCGTGGCCGGACATCTCGCCCATCGCGGCGCCGAAGCGCTCGCGGTACTCCGAGTCCGAGAGGTCGAGGTCGTTCGACGCGAAGATGCTCGAGTCCTCCGTGCGGAAGCCGTGTCGTCCGACCTCGCGCGCGGCGGGGCGCGGGGCGTTCGCGGCGAGCAGCGCCCAGCCGCGCTCGCGCGCCATGTCGACCGCGGCCGCGTACATCTCCTCGTGCGTCGACCAGGGGCGCGCGTTCGCGAGGAAGGCCTCGCGGCACACGCGGCCCTGGACGTAGGCGGTCGCCCAGTCCTGCACGTCGCGCTCGAACATCTCCATCGAGAGGACCGGCGCGGGTTCGCCGTCGAGCAGCAGCTCCGTGAGGCGCGTCATCACCTCGTGGCCCTCGACGGAGTCGTGCAGCTCGCCGAGGAAGACGACGTCGTACTTCGACAGTTCCGCGGCGGCCTCCTCGACCGTGACCGCGTTCCCGCTCGGTGTCGCGAGCACCTCCGTGACCTTCGGTCCCAGGCCGTCGAGGGTCGCGCACGATCCGAGCGCGAGGAGGGGGATGGCCGCGAACGCGGCGAGTCGATGCTTCATGGTGCGGTGAGGAAGGGGACGATCGTGTGGAGCGCCTGCTCGGCGTCACGATCCCAGAACAGGAGGTGGTCGGAGTCGTCGAAGGTCTCGAGCCGCTTGTCCGCGGAACCGAGCGCCGCGTGCGCCTCGCGCATCGCCTCGGGGTCCGCGACGGTGTCGTGTGACGGGACGAGCACCAGCACGGGTGCCGTGCACGCACCGAGGAGTTCGGGGTCGTCCGCGCGGCGCGCCACCTCGAAGGAGCGCAGCACCGCGTCGAGCGGCAGCACGCGGTAGCACGGGAAGTCGGCGGCGTGCGTGCGGTCGCGCAGGCCGTGGACCTCGGGTCCCGAGTCGATCCAGTCGACGAGCCGGCGCGCCGCGCGCGCCCAGGTCTCGACGTCCGGCCACGCGTACCAGCGCGGCGCGACGGCGAAGTACGGTGCGACCAGG
>JAWKUH010000046.1:0-36218 GCA_041398665.1 Planctomycetota bacterium
GTCCTCCTCCCGGCGGTCGGTGTCGACGTGCCGATGCTCGACGTCGGCGGTCGCCCCGTGGTCGAGGCCGTCCTCGGAGGCGCGACGCTCCACCTGCTGCTCGACACCGGGTCGGGCGCCGACCTGATCCTCGTCCCGCGGGCCGCTCGCGAGGCGTCCGTCGACGGCCGCGCGCGGCGCAGTCCGGGCGACGGACTCGCGATCGGAGCGGCCGTCGTCGACGCCGTCGAGCTCTCCGTGTTCGACGTCTTCGGCGGCATGCCGCTCGTCGGCGACTTCGGCGAGGTCGACGGCATCGTCGGTGTGTCGTGCTTCGAGGACTGTCTGCTCGTGCTCGACTTCGCGAACGACCGGGTCCTGCTGCGGGAGGGAACGCTCGCCGCCGACCTTTCCGCCGTCGTCGCGCTGCGGCGCGATCCCGGATTGGGCGGCGTCCCGCTCGTGCCGCTCCGCGTGGGCGCGACGGAGATCGAGGCGCACCTCGACACGGGCTCGCCCGACGTGCTGCTCGTCCCGACGGACGTCGAGTCGCGACTCGCTCTCGAGGACGAGCGCGTCCGCGTCGGCACGGCGACGACGCCGATGGGGTCGGCGGACATCTTCGTCGCGCGGCTCGACGGGGACCTCGAACTCGGTCCGCTGCGCATCGACGCACCGTGGGTGCGCGTCGCCGACCTCCCGCAGATCGCGGGTCGCGGCATCGGCAACGTCGGGAGCGGGGCGCTCGCCGGGTCGCGCGTGACGATCGACCTCGCGTCGTCGCGGCTCGCGATCGAGAGCCTGTTCCCCGTCGACGTCGCCGCGACGGCGCCGCGTCCTAGGGTGCAGCGCGTCGAGGCGAGCGGTCGCCACCGCGTCGGGCTCGCGGTGGCGCGCTCCGGCGAGGGGCCGTTGCGCATCGCCGAGGTCGCGGCGGGAGGAGCGGGGGACGAGGCCGGCCTGCGGCCCGGTGACCTCGTCGTCGCGGCACGACGGACCGACGGGACCGAGGTGCCGATCGAGGAACTCGGTCGCGCCTTCGGCGAGAGCGCCGCGCTCCTTCTCACCGTCGAGCGCGACGGCGTGACCCTCTCGGTCCGGCTCGTGCCGCGACCCGTCGAGTGATCCGCCGCCGCCGCGCACGACCGGGAGGGGTGGGCGCTACCTTGCTGCCATGAAGAAGGTCCTCGTGGTCGTGGCCGCCGCCGTGCTCCTGTTCGTCCTGGTCGGTTTCGTCCTGCCGTCCGACTACGCGGTCTCGCGCGAAGCGGTCGTCCCCGCGCCGCGCGACCAGGTGTTCGCACGCGTCGCCGACCTCGAGACCTGGCCCGACTGGACGGCCTGGTCGCGCGCGGCCGATGAGGACTGCAAATGGAACTACGAGCGCGAACCCGACGGTCGCACGCGCTCCATGCACTGGAAGGGACCGAAGCACGGCGAAGGGCGGCTCACGTTCACCAACGTCGAGGCGAACGCGCGGCTCGACTTCGAACTCGTCTTCGTCGACGGCGACACCGAACTGACCTCGCACGGCGCGTTCCTGTTCGCGGACGAGGAGAGCGGGACCGACGTCGTCTGGTCGCTCGAGGGCGATCTCGGCTGGAACCCCGTGCACCACTGGGTCGGGCTCTTCATGGACTCGATGGTGGGGCGCGACTTCGACCGCGGGCTCGCCGGGCTCGCCGCGTCGTTCGAGGCGAAGTGATGTTCGCGGGTGTCGCGGCGGCCGTCGCTCTGTTCGTCGCGTCGTTCCAGGGCGCACCGGATCGACCGGTCGCGCGCGTCCTGCGCTACGACGAGCCGGCGCGGCGCTTCGAGGAGGCGCTGCCGATCGGCAACGGTCGAGCCGGCGCCATGGTGTACGGCGGCGTCGCGCGCGCGCGGTTCGGACTCGACGAGGAGTCGGTGTGGGCGGGCGGTCCGTGGCCGGAGAACGCGGACGGGCTCGCGCCGACGATCGCCGAGGCGCGCGCACTCCTGTTCGCCGGCGAGTACGCGCGTGCCCAGGAACTCGTCCAGGAGCGCGTCCTCGCCGCGCGCCTCGCTCCGCGCAGTCACCAGACGCTGGGCGAACTCGTCGTCCGCGACGTCTCGGCGACCGTCGTCGGGCCATTCGCGATGCTCGCGTGGGAGCGCGCGGACGAACCCGCGGGCCCGTGGCGCGAGGTGCGTTCGCAGGCGGACCGGGCGGTCGCCGAACACTCCCGAGTTGCGTTCCGCTGTCAGTTCGAGGTCGCCGCCGGGGCGTCGTTCGACACGGTCCATCTCTCGCCGATCGACGACGCCGCGCGCGTCGTGGTCGACGGCGTCGAGATCGGACGCACCGAGGTCTGGAACCGGTCGTACGAGTTGCCGCTGATCGAGCCGCTCGGACCGGGTCGACACGAACTCGTGGTCGAGGTCGAGAATCGCGGCGGGCCGGGTAGCTTCGCCGAGCGCGTCGAGCTCCGATCGAGCGACCGAGCGCCCGGCTACGAGCGCGAGCTCGACCTGCGCACGGCGGTCGCGACGACGACGTTCGAGCGCGCGGGCGTCCGCGTCACGCGGCGCGCGTTCGCCTCGCACCCCGACGACGTCGTCGTCGTGCTGATCGACGCGGAGGGCGGTGCTCCGCTCGACCTCGACCTCGAGCTGGTCCGACCGGGCGGGTACGCGTCGACGGACGTCGTCGACGGGCGACTCGTGGCGCGCGGACGGGCGTCGCACGGACCCGGGACGGAGGGGACCTTCTACGCGATCGTGCTCGACGCGGACAGCGACGGCGACGTGCGCGCGTCGCGGACTTCGGGCGGCGTGCTCGAGGTGCGCGGCGCGCACCACGTCAGGCTTCTCGTCGGCGTCGCGACGGACTGGCGCGCGCACGAGCCGGCGCGGCGCGACGCGGTGCTCGCGTACGCGCGCGCCGCGGGCTGCGTCGATCGCGCCGGACTGCGCGGTGACGAGGAGCTGGTGGAGCGCCACGTGCGCGACCACGGCGAGCTGTTCGGGCGCTGCGAGCTCGAACTGGACGGGACGCCTCCCGACGTGCTCGCGATGACGACGGACGAGCGACTCGAGCGTGTGCGCACGGGCGAGCTCGACGTCGACCTCGAGGCGCTGTACTTCGCGTACGGCCGCTACCTGCTGATCGCGTCGTCGCGCGCCGGCGACCTGCCGCCGAACCTGCAGGGCGTCTGGAACCCGCACCTCGAGGCTCCGTGGAACGCGGACTACCACCTCAACATCAATCTCCAGATGAATTGTTGGCCCGCGGAGGCGACGGGCCTGCCGGAGTGCCACCTGCCGCTCTTCGACTACTGCGAGGGCCTGGTGCCGGACGGACGCGAACTCGCGCGGCGGCTCGGTTGCGAGGGCGTCTGTTTCGGACTCGCGAGCGACCTGTGGAGCTGGTGCGCGTTGCAGGGGCACGCGTCGTGGGGGATGTGGGTGACCGGGGCGCCGTGGCTCGCGACACACTTCGTCGAGCACTGGCGCTTCACCGGCGACGACGCCTTCGGTCGCGAACGCGCGTTCCCGTTCGTGCGGGAGTGCGCGTCGTTCCTCCTGGACTGGCTGGTCGAGGATCCCGCGACGGGACGGCTCGTGTCGGGGCCGTGCACGTCCCCCGAGAACGCGTTCCGCACCGCGGAGGGTGCGACGGCGAACCTCGTGATGGGGCCTGCGATGGACCAGGAGATCGCGGACCAGTGCTTCCGCGACCTCGTGGAACTCGCGGACGCGCTCGGGATCGAGGACGACGTGGTGGAGCGTGCGCGGTCCGCGCGATCGCGGCTCGCTCCGGTCCGCATCGGCGACGACGGGAGGATCCTCGAGTGGGGCGTCGACCTGGTCGAGGCCGAGCCGGGGCACCGGCACATGTCGCACCTGTTCGCGCTGCACCCCGGCGACGGGTTCGCGGACGACGAGGTGATGCTCGCGGCGGCGCGACGCACGCTCGAGGCGCGACTCGCGAACGGCGGCGGGCACACCGGCTGGTCGCGCGCGTGGCTGATCGCCTTCATGGCGCGGCTGCACGACGGCGACGCGGCGGAGGAGCACCTGCGCCTCCTGCTCGCGAAGAGCACCCTGCCGAACCTGTTCGACGACCACCCGCCGTTCCAGATCGACGGCAACTTCGGTGCGACCGCGGCCGTCGCCGAGATGCTCGTGCAGAGCCACGCCGGCCGGATCGAGCTGCTCCCCGCGCTCCCCGCCGCCTGGCCGACCGGCCGGGTCAAGGGCCTCCGCACGCGCGGCGGCGCCGTCGTCGACCTCGCCTGGCGCGCGGGACGCCTCGAGTCCCACACCGTCGACGCGCCCCGTCCCCTGACCGCCCCCGTCGTGCTCCCGAAGCGCTGACCGAACCTGGTTCGATCGGTCCAGGACCCGCGCCGATCCTCCCCGCACACCGCCCCGAGAGTGCGGAATCCCGCGCCCGCGCGCCCCGAGTCGCGTCCGACCGAACCGTGGTTCGTCCGATCGGCGGATGCTCGACCGGTCCGACCGATCCACCGACCGGAACCAGGTCGGCTCGGACCCGTTCGGAGACCAACCGAACCAGGTTCGTTCGACCGCCGAACCCGCCCGACGGCCCTGGGACGGGGTGTTCGAGGCCGGGCCGAGGTCCGAACCGAACCTGGTTCGGTTGACCAGAACCGAGTCCGACCGAACCTGGCCTGTTCGACCGGCCTGCTTCCCCGGGGCGGCCGCTCGGTCCTGGCCATTCGAACCAAGAAACGTTCGGCGCGCCGGTCCGCGCGGATTCCGCACTTCGGGGCGCGTTCGCGTCAGCGCGACCAGGGCAGGGCGAAGGGGCGTCGCCGCCGGGTCGGCCAGGCGCCGAAGCGGAGGCGCGGGCCGTAGACGTGCGACACCTCGGGCGGAGGACGTCCGCGGCGGAGCCGCTCGCGGCGACGCGGCCCTGCGACAGGACGTCGAGGCGCGTCGCGAACTGACTCGCGAGGTTGAGGTCGTGCGTCACGACGAGCACCGCGCGACCCTCGCAGGTGAAGCGCGAGGAAAACAGCTCGAAGACGACAGTTGGCCGTCGAGCGAGTTCGCCGGTCTCGTCGACGAGCAGCACGTTCGCCTCCCTTGCGCGACGGCGCGCGACGAGCACGCGTTGACGCTGCCTGCCGGACAACTGGGTCAGCACCTGCCACCGAGATCACCGACGTCGCACGCATCGAGCGCGTCGTAGCGCACCGCGCGTTCGTCCGCTCCGTCGCCGCGCCGCCACGACCCGAGTTTCGCGTACTGACCGCCGAGCACGAAGTCGTGCACCGTGACCCTGGGGATGCGCGCCAGTTCCTTGGGGCACGACCGAGATCCGTCGCGCGCGCTCGCGCGGCTCAGTGCGTGCGCGCGTCGACTCCGTCGAGACGCACCTCACCCGCGTCGGGCCGCACGAGCCCGCACAGGAGCTCTAGCAACGTGCTCTTCCCGGCGCCGTTCGGTCCGAGCACGGCGACGAACTCGCCTGACCGCGATGTCCACACCGCGTCGACCGCGCGCGGGCCCGTCGGCGTACGCGTACGACAGTCCTTGCGCGACGAGCCGTCACCACGCCTGGATCCTCCGTCGGTTGCGCACGAGCAGCACGAGGAAGAACGGTCCGCCCAGCAGGCTCATCGTCACGCCGGGCCGCAGCGCCGACTCCTGGAGCAGCCCGCGCTGCACGACCTCGCAGCCCAGCAGCAGCACCGGTCCCGCGAGCAGACACATCGGCAGCAGCACCCGGTGCGAACGCGACGCGGCCATGCGCACGAGGTGCGGCACGATCAGTCCGACGAAGCCGATCTGGCCCGCGACGGCGACCGCCGCGCTCGCCGCCAGCGCGGAGGAGAGGAGCGCGATCCACTTCACGCGCCCCGTCTCGACGCCCAGCGAACGCGCGTCGTCCTCGCCGGCGACGAACAGGTCGAGCTCGACGGCGACGAACGGGATCGCGAGCGCCGCGATCGCCACGGCTGCGACCACGAACCCCGTCATCGCGGCGCCGCGGTCGTCGAGGTTGCCGAAGCCCCAGGCGAAGAGCGCTCGCGCGACCTCGAAGTCGTTGAGCGCGAACGACTGGATCGCCGAGACGAGTCCGCCGAGGATCGCGTTCATCGCGATGCCGACGAGCAACAGCGTCGGGATCGAGACGCGACCGCCCGTCGTCCCGAGCGCCGTCACGACGGCCGTCACGCCTGCGGCGCCGAGGAACGCGCACACCGTGACGAAGAGCGCTCCGCCGAGTCCCGCGTGGTCGAAGGCGAAGAGCGGTCCGTACCCGCCCAGCGCGAGGATCGCGAGCGACGCGCCGAGCGCCGCGCCCGACGTCACGCCGAGGAGCCCGGGTGACGCGAGGTCGTTGCGGTACACGCCCTGCAGCATCCCGCCGGACAGAGCGAGCGCCGCTCCGACGCCGATCGTGAGGAACGTGCGCTCGAGCCGCGCCTCGAGGATGACCTGGGCGGCCGCGTCGAGCGGCTCGGCGAGCCCGAGCCACGCCGCTCCTCCGCGCAACGTGTCGCCGACCGAGTACGCACCCGCGTCGCCGACGGAGACCGAGAGCACGACGAGCACCGCGAGCACCGCCGCGAGCGTCGCCGCGATGGCGCGCACACGCGCGCGTCCTCGCCTGTTCGCTGAGTCGTCGGCCACCGCGCTCGGATCGTACACTCGGGCATGATCGCGGCTCCCCACGGCTCCGTGCGAAGGCTCCTCCTCGCCGTCCTCCCGGTCGCCGTCCTCGTCCTCGCGACGTCGGGATGCGGTCGCGAGCGGGGGCCCGTCGAGACGGCCGACGAGCCCGCGGCGAAGAGCACACCGAGTGCGGCGGCGGACTTCCCCCGCGAGGTCCGCGCTCCGGGCGGCGAACTCGTCCGCGTTCCCACGCGCCCCGTTCGGATCGTGCCGGCGAACTCGGCCGCGGCCGACTTCGTGCTCGCGCTCGCGGAGCGCTCCCGCGTGTCGGGCATGACGCCCGAGACCGTCGAGTACTCGCGCGTCGCCTCGGACCTCGCGCCCTGGGGCGACGTCGTGCGCGCGGGGAAGCACACCGCGGAGTCCCTGCTCGCGTCGGCTCCCGACCTCGTCGTCGACGCGGACTGGCAGGACGTCGGGACGCGGCGGCTGCTCGAGCGAGCGGGCGTGCCGGTCCTCACGCTGCCGACGGCGACGTCGCTCGACGCGCTGCTCGCCGACGTGCGAGCGGTGGGGGCGGCGCTCGGCGAGGACGCCGCCGCGGAGGAACTCGTCGCGTCGATCGACGCGCGCGTCGCCGCGCTGCGCGAGCGCGGACGAGCACTCGGAGGTCGCGTGCTCTTCTACGCGAACTACGGCACGGGCGGGAGCGCAGCGGGTGACGCGACCACGTCGGACCTGTTGCTCGACCTCGCCGGACTCGCGAACGCGGCGGAGGAACTCCGGCCACTTCGAGTGCAGCCACGAGAAGCTGCTCGTGCTCGACCCCGACTGGATCGCCGTCGGCGAGGCGGCGCAGGAGGACGCGGAGAACGCGACGATCACGCACCTCCAGGACGGCGCCCGAGCTCGCGGCGCTGCGCGCGGTCCGCGAGGGACCACCTGGTCGTCCTGCCGCGCACGCTCTCCACCTCGTCCTCCGCTCGTCGAGGCTGCCGAAGCATTGCTCGACGCGATGGAGGAGAAGAGCGCGAAGGGCAGTGAGCGCACGAACGGCGCCCGTGGCGCCGAGGCGGCGCAGCGCAGCGCTACGCGCCGCGCGGATTCACAGGGGCAGGGAGAACGGGGAGACCACACGGTCGCTGTCGTTGTGTGGTCTCCCCGATCTCCCCGGCTCCCTGTGATTCTGTGTGGACTCACGCGCCCGATCAGCCCTTCCGCGCCAGCGCCGCGATGCTGTGCCCGAAGGGCCAGTCGAAGCGCTTGCTGAAGAGACTCGGCGGCGAAGAGCCGGAAGAGCGCGTCGTGCACGAACCCCGGGATCGGCCAGGAGAGGTTCGTGTGGTCGCTGTCCACGTCCTTCTTCGTGACCTTCTCGAGGATCTTGATCGCCAGGACCGCGGGCACGATCAAGGGCGAGAGGAACACGTTGGTGTGCGTGTTGCGCTCGACGGTGAGTCCCGCCTGCTCGAACACCCTGCGCAGCCGCGGGCGCGTGTAGCGCCTGTAGTGCTGCGCGACGCGGTCGTTGTTCGCGTAGAGGAACTGGTACGCCGGGACGCTCACGAACACGTGTCCACCGGGCCGCAGCACGCGCTGCACCTCGCGCATCGCGCGGTCGTCGTCCTCGATGTGCTCGATCGCGTCGAACATGCACACGAGGTCGAAGGCGCCGTCCGCGTAGGGAGCGCATAGCCCGACGACGACGCCGCGCGGGGAAACCGCGCTCCGCCGCGCAGAACCCGGAGCTCTCGACCGAGATGTCCGACAGGAAGACCTCATCGCCGATCTCGGCGAGTCCTCGAGGAACCCGCCGTTGCCGCAGCCGAGGTCGAGGACGCGCTTCGGCTCGTCACCGCGCAGGAGGTGCGCGAGCAACCCGAAGGTACACCGCGCGACGACCGCGGAACCACCAGTGGTCCCTCTCCAGCTCGAGGAACTGCTCGTACGCCTTGGGGTCCACGTGCGGTCAGTCGACGGGCTCCGCCATCACGATCATCTCGTCGTTCAGGTTGACGTAGACGGACGCGCGGCCGAACAACTTGAGGGGGGAGAGCAGGGTCGACAGGACGGGGTGGACGCGACCCGCCCGCTCGGCGACGAAGTCGAGGCTCACGTACTTCCCGCCCAGTTTCGGCGTGTTCTCGAGGATCCGGAACCCCGCCTTGTCCATCAGGTCGACGATCGTCTTCGGGTCGAAGTGGTAGATGTGCTCGGCGTGCTTGTAGTGGTGCCAGGTCTTGCCCATCTTCGCGGCGGCCTTGCTCGCGACGTTCTGCGTCTCGATCAGCAGCTTGCCGCCGGGTCGGAGCAGCGTGCGCACGTACCGAAGTGCACCGATGACGTCGGGGATGTGCTCGACGACGTCCCAGAACGTGATCAGGTCGAACGAGGCCGGTTCCAGCGGCGCCTCGTGCAGCAACCCGGGGAGCACGCTGCCCTCACCGAGTCGCTCGACCGCCTGCGGACGGATCGCGTCCGACGGCTCGAGTCCGAGCACGTCCCAGCCCTTCTCCCGCATCACCGCGAGGAAGTAGCCCGCCGCGCAACCCACGTCGAGCACGCGGCCCGGCCGGTCGAAGTAGCGCTCGACGATGCGATAGCGCCTGCGATAGGTCTTGAGGTACAGCGGCGCGTCGGCGCGGTAGTCCGTGTAGCCGCGATCCTTCGCCGCGTCCGAGCTCCAGTAGCCCTCGTCGTAGACGTGGCTGATGAGCGACGCGTCCACGAGGCGAGGCGTCACGTAGACGAGCCCGCAGTCGCTGCACGTGACGACCTGGAAGGGCCCGTCCGTGAACTTGACGACGCGGCGCGGCGAGCCGCACAGGCCGCAGGGGACGTCGCGGAACGCTCCTTCGGCGACCTCCTTCGCGAGGCCGGGGAGCAGCGTCAACCGAAGTACTCCTTCTCGGCCGCCACCTCGTCCGCCCTCGCGTCGACGCCCTTCGCGAGCGTCTTCGCGGTGCGTCGTCCCATGGCGATCGAGTGGTCCATGTTGTTGTAGCGGTAGAGCCCCTGGCGCCCCGTCGTGCGGATGTTGCGCACCTTCTTGACGGCGCGCTTCAGCGTCTCGAGGTTCTCCTTGTACGAGAGGTCGTACACGGGGTACGCGTAGGGCAGCTTGTGCAGGTCGATGCCGCGCGCGCTGCCGGGCTTCAGGAGTCCGACCGTGACGAGGTCTTTCTCCGCGATCTTCGCGCCCTCCTCGAGGTCGAGGTTCCAGTGCTCGTCGCCGACGTTGCACGTGATCTCGCAGCAGACGACGGTCTTGTCGCCCGGTGCGTCGGCGTCCGAGAAGTTCTTGAACTCGCTGATGCGGTGCACGGTGAGGTGCTTCTCGGGCAGGTAGACCCAGTGGTCCGGCGACACCGTCGGCTCGTCGACCTCGAGGTAGACGAAGACGATGCCGAGGTAGCGCAGCTTCGAGATCGCCTCGGTCTCCGCCGGTCCGATCTCGGGGCGCAGGGCCTCGAGCAGGCGCGGGAGCGGGATCGTGTTCACGATCTCGTCGCACTCCAGCGTGATCTCCTCACCGCCCTTCGTCGTGCAGACCACGCGCTTCGCGATGCCGTCCTCGACGTCGATGCGCGTGACCGGTGTGTCGAGCAGGACGCGACCGCCCATCTCCTCGATCTTCTCGGCGTACTTGCGACCGATCTGGCCGATCCCGCCGGTGCGTGGGTACCAGAACTCGTTGACGAGACTGCGCACCTCGCCCTCGCGCGGCGGGTTGAGCGTCTTGACGATCGTGTCCCACAGGTTCGCCTGCGAGATGCGTTGGCTCGCCCAGTCCGCGCTGATCTCGGTGCACGGCATCTTCCACGCCTTCGACGTGTAGGTGCCGAAGAACATCTCGTAGAGCGTGCGCCCGAAGCGCTTCAGGACCCAGTTCTCGAAGTTGTCGTCCGGGATCGGCTTCACGACCTGCTTCAACCGGATCCAGGCGTAGTCCCAGATGGCGCGGACGAGGAGCCCGGGGGGCAGGCTCTTGAGCACGTTCATCGCCTTCAGCGGGTAGTCGAAGAACTTCCCCTGCATGTAGATCCGGCTCATGCGGTCCCGGATCACGATGTCGTCGTCGAGAACCTCGTAGAGGTGCTTGATCAGGTCCTCGTCACGGCTGTGGAAGCGGTGCGGACCGTGGTCGAGCCAGAAGCCGGCCTTCTGCCAGCTGCACGCCATGCCGCCGGCGAAGTCGTCCTTCTCGACGACCGTCACCGGGACGCCGGACTTCGCGAGCTCGTAGGCGGTGGCCAGGCCGGCGAGGCCTGCGCCGAGGACGACGACGTGCATGGTGCTCTTCGGAGCCCCCCGAGTGGTCGGGGAGCGCTGGACGCAGGAACGGCCGGTGGTGCGCCGTCGGCGGTCGGCCGACGTCGGCGCGGGGCGCCTGCGAGATCGCTTCGGAGGGGGAGAGGGCCGGCGGCGGGGCCCCTCGCGCGGGGCCGCCGGCGACCGGGCGGACTCCGTGAGTGTATCCCTCGTGAGGGCGTCGGGCCGCTCCGATGCGCGTTCCGCGGGGCGGAGAACGATGGAACGTCGGTCAAGACGGCCGGAGTCCCGGCCCCGTCCGCTGGTGACGGTGTCCGGATCGCATCCGGGGGGCTCCCGGCGCGAGCGGCGCGGCGCGTCGACGTCCTCCTCGCCCGGCGCGGGGCCGGTCCGGTCGCCGTCACCAGCGAACGGGACCAGGACCGCTCAGGCGCCCCAGCGGTACCCGCGACCGCGCACCGTGCGGATCAGACGCTGGCTCCCCGTCCCGCCGGACAGCTTGCGGCGCAGCGACACCACGTGGACGTCGATGGTGCGCTCGCAGGCCTGCTGGTCGGGTTCTCCCCAGACGGCTTCGAGCAGCTCGCGCCGCGTCACGACGCGGTGACCGTGGCGCAGCATGTGGTCGAGGATCCCGGCCTCGAGGGGCGTCAGGACGATCGTCCGGCCGCCGCGCTCGATCTGGAGTCGTCCGATGTCGACCACCAGTCCCTCTTCGACCTCGACGCGGCTCGGGTCGTCGGAGATCACGCGGCGCAGCAGCGCCGTCGTGCGCGCTTCCACCTCGCGCACGGTGTGCGGCGCCGAGAAGACCTCGTCCGCGCCGGCGCCCAGTCCGGCGACGCGCACCTCGGGTCGCGGCTCGCAGTCAGCACGAGCACGCGGACCTCGGACGCCGCGCGTGGGCAGCCCACGAGCTCGAACCGGGGCGAGCGCCGTCGTGCTGGAGCACGACCACGTCGAAGTCGCCGTCGAGCGCCCGGCGCTCGGCCTCGGAGTCCGAGCGGCGCGACGTCGACCTCGCGGCCGCTCGCCGCGATGGCGTGCGCGAGGTCGTCGACCCTGGGCCCCGCGTCAGATTCGAGGCGACGACGAGCACACGGCCGCGGCGCGCGCGGCGCGCGCAGCCGTCGACGCGTCGGCCCGTTCGAGGCGGCGCGATCCGCGGATCGACGCCGTCGCGGCGCGGCACCGGCTCCGCTGTCGCGGTCGCGCGCTCCGTCGCCGCTCGATCCGCCGTTCGCTTCCGCGCCGTCGGTCGCGACGGGCGGCGCCGTCGGTCGCGCGATCTCGGTCGCACCGGGATCGATCCAGCCCCGTCGGACTTGAAGCCGTCAACCGCGCACTGCGGACGAGCGGACCCGAGCGGTCGGCGACGGCTCGTTCTCCGAAGGGGTCGTCGTTCGAATCGGAGGAGCGGGCGAAGGGAGAGTGCATGTGCTCGAGGGCTGGGGGTCCACGAGAACACCGCGAGCGACTCGCGCGCCGTTCGCGACCCACCTTCGACGTGCGACCCCGTGGGGTGCGCGCGAGATGTGTGCGACTCGACGCGGACCGGCGATGGAACGTGAGCGCGATCGAACGAAGTCCCGCGCGGTGCTCGCGCACGAGCCGGCGCGGGCGCGATCGGGTCGCGACCGTTCCGCCTATCGACCGGGACGCTGCCAGTTACTCCGGAGCGTTCGATCGGGAGCGTTCCCCGTCCGCGAGTCGACCTCGATCAGGATCTTCGACCGCTCGACGATCCGTCGTATGTGCACGCGTTGAACGCGAACCGAACGAAACGCCAGCGGCGCAACCGCTACGGATCAGCCGCGGATGCGTTTCCGGCAGATCGTCCTGAACATCCCGAGCGCGGTGCGCGAGATCTGCGCGAGGCTTCGGGAGTGTTTCGATTCGCCGGCGAGTCGCGCACCGTAGTGCACCGGGATCTCGATCACGCGCATGCCGCGTTGGTACGCCGCGCAGATCATCTCGGGCGAGAACGAAGGTCCTGCTTCGCGCGTGCCCTCGCGAATCTCCTTCCACGCGTCCGCCCACAGCGCGCGGTAGGTGCAGCCGACGTCCGTCAGTCGCGGTTCGTGCGGCAGGTACCAGAACAGCTCGAGCAGCTTCGCCATGACGACGTTGCCCCAGCGCACGATCTTGGCCATGTTCGCGCCCTGCTCGACCATCTGTCGCGTCGTGCGCGTGCCGAGCACCATGCGGCAGTCCGGGAGGTAGACGAGGAGCTTCTCGACGTCGCTCGCGCTGAACGAGCCGTCGGCCTCGGTCAGGACCACCATGTCCGCACCCGTCGCCACGGCGTGGTCGAGGCCCGCGCGCAGCGCGCAGCCGTAGCCGGGCGCGCTCTCCGCGATCACCTCGGCGCCGGCCTCGCGCGCGAGCTCCGCCGTCCGGTCCTTGCAGTTGTTGTCGACGACGACGACGCGGTCGACCGCCTCCTCCGAGAGGAAGTCGCGCACGACGTCGGCGATCGTCCCCTCCTCGTTGTAGGCGGGGACGACGACGGTCACTCGATGGTCGCGGAACATGGCCGGTCGGTGGTGCGAGCTTCGCGCGGTCAGCGGTACAGGCCGCGCATCCGACGCAGCCGGATGCGAACGAGATCGAGGAGCGAACGGACGACGGCGGACCCGATGCGGACCTTCGTGTCGTCCTCGTGCTTCCAGCGTACGGGGATCTGCGCGAGCCGGAGGCCCAGCTCGTCCGCGATGACGACGACTTCCGCGTCGAAGGCCCAGCGGTCGAGCGTCGAGCGCGTGAACACCGCGCGCGACGCGTCGGCCGTGAAGCCCTTGAAGCCGCAGGTGAAGTCGTGCACGCCCGGGACGAGCAGGAACTGGGTCAGCAGCGTGAAGCCCTTGCCGAGCGTCTCGCGCAACCAGGGCTGGTGCCGCTCGATGCGCGAGCCCGGCGCGCGCCGGTTGCCGAGCACGACGTCCATCCCGCCCTCGAGCGCCGCCATCATCGGGAGGAACTCCTCGAGCGGCGTCGACAGGTCGGCGTCCATGAAAACGACGTAGCGGCCGCGCGCGGCGAGCATGCCCTCGCGCACGGCCGCGCCCTTGCCGCGGTTCTCGGGCAGGGCGAGGGTGCGCAACCGCGGTTCGCGGCTCGCGACGTCGGCGAGGATCTCGGCCGACCGGTCCCGCGAGCCGTCGTCCACGGCGACGACCTCGAACGAGCCCGGCGCTGCGCCGCGCGCCGCCCCGAAGTCGTGCTGCGCGAGGAAGTCGAGCAGGACGCCGAGGTTGCGCTCGAGCACGAGCGCCTCGTCGAAGACGGGCAGGACGACCGAGAGGTGCGGTGCGGCGTCCGGGGCGGGGGAGACCGGCGGCATGGACGCCCCAAGTGTGCCCCGCCGGAGGCCCGCGGTCACCTCCGACGCGCGGGTCGCGGCGCCGTCAGGGCTTCCGCAGGACGACCCAGGCCGTCGAAGGCTCGTCGGCGGTGTAGCCGTTCAGGAAGGTCCAACCCATCTCGGCCACCCAGCGGTCGACGTCCTCGCGGCCGACCTCGACGCCGTGCCAGGTGTCGTGCTCCGCGCCCTGCTCCGGCCAGCGCTCGGTCTTCACGAGGAACTTGAAGACGCCGCCTGGCCGGAGGACGCGGTGGGCCTCGGCGACGTAGTCGCGGATCACGCCGAGGTCGGGGACGTGCTGGAAGACGGCGTGGGAGACGGCGACGTCGATCGAGCCGTCCGCGATGCCGGCGAGCGAGCGTCCGTCACCCAGGTGCAGCGCGACGTTGTCGAAGCCGGCGAGTTCCGCGCGCCCCTGTTCGACCATCCCCGGCGCGACGTCGACGCCGTGGGCCTCGCGGAAGATCACGGCGAAGAACCGCAGCATGCGGCCGGTGCCGCAGCCGATCTCGAGCAGCGCCTGGTCCTCCGCGAGGTAGGGGTGGAGCTCCTCGAGGATCCGGTACGCGTCGCGACAGCCCGACAGCGCGAAGGCGATGCCCTGCGACTCGCGGTCCGCGATGTAGTAGCGCGCGTTCTCCCGAGCGCGCGCCTCCCACTCCCGTCGCATGCGTTCGCGGACGTCGTCGGTCATGACTGGAAGTCTAGCGCAGGAAGTTGCGATGACTCACGGCGACCGAACGGCGCCTTCGGCGCCGGGCCACGAGAATTCACAGGGAGCCGGGGAGGACGGGGAGAGCGGATGCGAGTCGTTCCGCAACCCGGGGCTGCAGCGATCCGCGATTGCCGCGTGTCGCCATCGCGACGCGATCACGAGTACCCGTACACCTCCCCGTCCTCCCCGGCTCCCTGTGAACCTGCGTGGGATCACGCGGCCGGGAGGCCGCGTGCACGCCTCGCGCGGATCGACCACGCGACGAGCAGCGCCAGGACCGACCAGGAGAGCAGGGGGAGCACCGGGTAGCCGAAGGGCGCGTAGCGGAAGCGGACGGTCGTCGCGTTCCTCGGGAGTTCGACGGCTCTCCAGAGGAAGTTCGCGCGGTGGACCTGCGCGGGGCGGCCGTCGACGGTCGCGCTCCAGCCCGCGGCGAAGCGCTCCGTCACCATCAACCAGCCTTCCGTCTCGCGCGGCGCGACGCGCAGTTCGAGCGTCCGCGGATCGGAGTGCGCGACCTCGAAGCCGATCGGCTCGAGCCGCGCGCGCGCGGCGTCGGGCGACTCGTCCGGCCGCGACGCGACCTTGTCGTGCAGGAGCAGCGGGACGTCGTCGCGCGCGGCTCCGTCGACGAGGGCCGCGAACGTCTGCGGCGTCGGCTCGACCCCCAGGGCGTCGTGCGCGAAGAAGACGCGCTGCGTCCCGAGCGCCTGCCGGAGCAGTCCCGGTGAACCCGCGAGCGCGTGGTGGTACTCGTTGTTGAGCGCGGTGTAGCCCGCCAGCACCGGCACCTTCGCGGGCAGGTTCGACGAGTCGAACAACCTCCCGACGGGATCGGCGAGGTCCTCGGCGAGCGGCGCGTAGTCGCCGGCGAGCAGCGCTTCTCCCTTCCAGGCCGGCACGGCGTCCGAGAACAGGTGCCGATCGAGGTCGACGGGTTCGAGTCGCGCGACGTGCTCGGCGTCGAGCCGTTCCACGAGGTCGGGCGGACCGGACACGAGCGCGTCGTCGAGCCGCAGCGACGCGACCGACGACGCGACGAGCAGCAGCGCGAGCGCGCGCTCGCTCCACGCCCGCTTCCCGACGTGCGCGAGCGCGCCGACGACGAGCGCGAGCACGTGCAGCCCGGCGATCCACGCGATCGCCTCGGTCGTCGGTTCGACGCCGAGCGCCGCGTAGGCGGAGAACGACGCCGCGGCACCGACCGCCGCGCACGCGAACGCCGACCGCGCCAGCGCGCGCGGCGCGAGGTCGCGCGCGCCGAGGCACGCGAGCACGGCGATCGCGAACAGGAAACCGACGCGGAAGAACGCGGCGTGCCGGAAGTAGCGCGTCGGCGGCAGCGCCTCGTACAGCAGCATCCGGAACGGCAGCACGCCGCCCAGCGCGAAGCCGAGGAACAGCAGGCCGACGACGGCGATCGCCGCGCGGCGACGCGAGCGCCGCGCCGAACAGGGCGACGAGGGCGAGCACCCAGGTCCCGAGGCCGGCGTTCGCGCCGACCGAGCTCGGGTCCGTCGCGGTGAAGGTGCTCTGCGCGTCCGTCGCGTCACGCGCGGCGAGTCCGGGCGCCGCGAGCGTCCAGAGCGCGCGCGGCTCGAGCGCGTTCGCGGCCGCCGGGTCGCTCGCGTCCCAACCCGTCGCGATCTCGCGCGGCAGCGCGCCGGTGCGCATGGAGAAGCCCGAGCCCTCGACGAAGAACGCGCTCCAGCTCGGCGCCAGCACGACGAGCCCGGTCGCGACGAGCACGACCAGCGCGAGCGCGGCGCCGGGCACGCGCGCGAACCCGCTCGACCCGTCGCGCGTCGCGACGCGCACCGCTGTCCACGCTCCGACCATCAGTCCCGACACGATCACGAGACCGGGATAGCCGGCGAGCGCCGAGAGGCCCACCACGCACCGGCGCACGCGGCGAGGCGCACGCGTTCGCGTCCCGCCGCGTCGAACGCGCGGTCGAGGAACAGGATCGACCAGGGCAGGAACGCGAAGGCGTGCACGAAGCACGTGTGTCCGGCGTGTCCCGTGAACGCGCCGTTCGTCGCCCACGCGAGCGCGACGCCGAAGCTCGCCCAGGGCGGCGCGCCGAGGTGCGTCGCGAGCCGTGCGAAGCCGAAGGCCGAGAGGCACCACGTCGCGAACCACAGGAGCACGAACGACGTCGTGCTCCCGCCGCCGACCAGGCCGGCGAGCGTGGCGATCGGCGAGAACGCGCCGACCTGCGGCTCCGCGCCGTCGGGCGAACCGCCGTTCGTCCACGGGTTCCACAGCAGGAACTCGCCGGCGCGCGCGAAGTCGCCCACGAGCATCTCGTAGGGGAGCTGGAAGTTCGCGGCGTCGCCGACCGGACTCGCCGCCCCGACGACGAGCGGCCACTCGAGGAGCAGCAGCGCGAGCGCGGCGAGGATCGCGGACAGGGTCGAGCGGGACATCGGCGCCGCGCATGGTGGCGCGCGGCGCCGGCGAACGCGTCCCCGATTCCGCGATCGCGCTCCCCCCGTCCGAGCACCGAACCGCGCGCGAGGCGGCGGGCCGCACGTGTGGGTCGCCGGGCCGGAGCGTTCGCGGTCGTCGCGGACCGCGCGGCTATCTTGCGGGCGTGGATCCCGCTCCCGCAGCGCGAACGCGCGCGAACCTCGTCGCGCTGCTCGTGTTCCTCGTCGTCGCGGCGATCCCGCTGCGCGACGCGCTCCTCGCGCCGACGTCGACCTGTCTGCTCGGAGCCGACACCGCGACGAGTCAGCTGCCGTGGCGCGAGGCGATCGGGGAGCGCGAGTCCTCCGCCGAGACGCGCGTCGCGAACGACCAGATCTCGGACCAGGCGCTCGTGTTCCTGCCGGCGTACCGCTGGCTCGCGCGGAGCTTCGCGCAGGGCGACCTGCCGCTCTGGAACCCGCTCGTCTTCATGGGGGCGCCGGGCCTCGGCAACCCGCAGAACGGCACGCTCGACCCGCAGGTGTGGTTCGTGCTCGCGCTCGACGGGCTCTTCGGCGAGGGCGGGTTCCGCGCGGGCCTCGCGCTCGTCGCGTGGTTGCGACTCGGACTCGGCGCGTTCGGCGCGTACCTCCTCGCGAAGCGCCTCGGTCTGCTCGGCGCCGCGCCGTGGATCGCCGGCTTCGGCTTCGGTCTCTGCGCGTTCACGGTGCTGTGGCTGAACTCGCCGCTCGGACACGTCCCGCCGTACCTGCCCTGGATCCTGCTCGCGATCGAGGGTCTGCGCGACCGTCGTGACGGAGCCCTGCGCGCGTGCGCGACGTTCCTCGCGGTCGTCGTGCTCACCGCGTCGACGGTGCTCGCCGGCCACCCCGAGACGAGCTTCTACTGTCTCGCCCTGTGCGGTCTGTGGAGCCTGGCGCTCCTGCGCGACGACCGGCGCGCCGGGGTCTTCGCGCTGCTCGGGCTCGGCGTCGGCGCGCTGCTCTCGGCTCCGGCGCTGACGACGTTCCTCGAGTACCTCGACCATTCGCTCGCGAAGGAG
This sequence comes from Planctomycetota bacterium, assembly GCA_041398665.1. GTDB lineage: Bacteria > Planctomycetota > UBA1135 > UBA1135 > Rohdeia. The sequence goes on from JAWKUH010000046.1 coordinate 18,415, forward strand.
ATCCGTGCGAGCCAGGTGCCCGCGCTCGGCGACGCCGACTGGCTCGCGGTGGTGGCGTGCGTCGTGTTCGCGGCGGGATGGCTCGCGACGCGACGCAGCGGCGGAGGCGCGAGGCCTTGGGCGCGTTCCGTCTCGCTGATCGCACTCGTCGGCTTCTTCGCGTGGCGCGGGTTGAAGGAGAGCGCGGTGCTCGCCGTGGCGCCGGCGGTCTTCGGTCGGCCGGAGGAGATCGAGCTCGGTCGCTACCACGGTCCGGGCGCCTACCTCGAGGAGGCGAGCTCCTTCGTCCCGATCGCGCTGCTCGTCCTCGCCGTCGCGAGCGCGGTGCGCGGGAGGGGTCCGCTGCGTCGACGCGGGCTCGTGCTCGGGGCGAGCGCGATCGCGTACGCACTCGTCCTGCAGGTGCCGGGTCTGCTCGACCTCAAGCGGCAGCTCCCGCTCGTCGGACTCGGCGCGACGGTGCGGCTCGCACCGGTCGCCGCACTCGGCGTCGCACTGCTCGCGGCCGAGGGTTGGCAGTCGACGGGCGTGCGCGCGCGTCTCGCCGGACTCGTCGCCGTGCTCGCCGCCGGTGCGATCGTGGCGCTCCCGCCGAGTGCGGGCGAAGCGCCGGAGGTCGCGCTCGAGGTCGCGCCCGCAGGAGTGACGCTCGAGAAAGGCCCGCGCGAGCGCGACTCGGGGCGTCCCATCGACCTCGTCGTGCGCGTCGAGGGCGCGGCGTACGACCGCGTGTCGGCCGTGTTCACCACGTACGACCGAGCGGGTGCGCCGCGCCCGGAGACCGCGGTCGCGATCTCGCTCGACGCCGCGCACGAGGGCGGCGCGACGCGCTTCGAGTCGCCGTACCTCGACCGCTCGCGCCTCGGCACGGGCTGGTGCGTCACCGAGTTGCTGCTCTACGAGCCGGGCGCCGCGGAGCCGAGCGAGCGCTTCGTCGCGTCCGTGTTCCTCGTCCAGCGCCATCGCGAGTGGCGAGGGACGACGATCGTCGGGCTGCTGCTCGCGCTCGTGCTCCCCTGGGCGCGCCGCGGACGCCTGGGTCCGTTGGTCGTCGCGGCGATCGCGCTGCGCGCCGTCGCCTTCGCCGAGGGCCAGAATCCCGCGGTCGCGGGCGAGCGCGTGTTCCCGCTCAGCGAGACGGAGCGCGTGCTGCTCGAGGCGCCGCCGGGAACGCGCGTCTTCGTCGACCCCGGCGTGCTGCCGCCGAACACGGGCATGGTGCGCGGCATCTGGACGCTGCAGGGCTACGACGCGATCGAACCCAAGGCGTACTCGCAGTGGCAGACGCTGCTCCTGCCGCCGACCGCGCACCGCTTGTTGGGGTGGAACGCGCGCGGCGTCGATCCGGCGTCTTCGGAGTTCAAGCTCACGGGCGTCACGCGGCTCGCGCTGTCGGCGCCGATGGAGGTCTCGGGCTGGGAGCTCGTCGCCGCGCCGGACGGGAGCGCGGAGCGGCGCGCGGAGTGCTTCGTGTACGCCGACACGCAGCCGCTGCCCCGCGCGTTCGTCGGGCCGAGGACCGCCGCGCTCGCCGAGGTCGCGCAGCTCGCCGCGGCCGGTGCCTGGGACCCGCTCGAGGTTGCGTCGCGGCCGAGCGGGGAGGGGATCGCGGGTCCGTGCACGACGAGCACCGTGTCCGCGCCGCGCTTCACGAACGACACCGTCGAACTCGAGGTGGAACTCGACGGGAACGGGTTCCTGGTCCTCACGGAGATGAACTTCCCGGGCTGGGAGGCGAGCGTCGACGGCGGTCCGTTCGAGCAGACCGTCAACGCGACCGGTGTGTTCCGCGGCCTGCCCCTCGCCGCCGGTGCGCACACCGTGCGCTACGTCTACCGTCCGGCCTCCTGCGAGCCGGGCTCTCCTCACCGCGGTCGGACTCGGTCTGCTCCTGCTCGCCCTCGTCGCCCTCGTGCGCGAGAACGGTGGAGCGGCGAAAGGCATCGAAGTTTGATCAGGAGGCGTGCGCGGCCTACCGGCCGCGCGACCACACACACGAAGCCGGAGAACGGGAGACCACATCAACCCTCCGTGTTCCTTCGTGCTCCGTGGTGCCCCCGCGCGGCGCGAAGCGCCGCGCTGCGTGGTCTCGGCGCCGCAGGCGCCGTTCGGGGTGCGCGCCGAGATCTACGGACCTCACGACCTTCGCTACTCTCTCTCACATGGACCGACGCAGCTTCTTGGGCGGCAGCCTCGCCGCGGGACTCACGGCGAGCGGACTGAAGGTCGAGGCACGCGCGGGCGCGAAGGGCCGGGGCGAACCGTTCCGCCTGAAGTACGCCCCACACTTCGGCATGTTCCGGCACCACGCCGGCGACGACCTCGTCGACCAGGTGCGCTTCGCCCACGACGAGGGCTTCCGCGCCTTCGAGGACAACGGGATGATGGGACGGTCCGCGTCGGACCAGGAGCGCGTGGGGGAGGCGCTGCGCGAGCTCGGGATGACGATGGGCGTCTTCGTCCTCGACGCGGACTTCGGATCGGCTCGCTACGTGAACGGCGACCGCGACGCACGCGCGGCGCTGCAACAGCGCTGCCGCGACGGGATCGAGGTCGCGAAGCGCGTCGGCGCGACGTGGTGCACCGTCGTCCCGGGACGCTTCGACCCGCGCATCGAACCGGACTACCAGACCGCCAACTGCATCGACACGCTGAAGGCCATGTGCGAGGTGCTCGAACCCTCGGGCCTCGTGATGGTGCTCGAGCCGCTCAACCCCTTCGTCGACCACCCCGGTCAGTTCCTGACCAAGATCGCGCAGGCCTACCTCATCTGCCGCGCCGTCGGCTCGCCGTCGTGCAAGATCCTGGACGACCTCTACCATCAGCAGATCACCGAGGGGAACCTCACGGGCAACCTCGAGCGCGCCTGGGACGAGATCGCCTACGTCCAGGTCGGCGACCACCCGGGACGCTGCGAGCCCACGACCGGCGAGACGGAGTTCGGTCACGTCTTCCGCCGCCTGGCCGAGCGCGGCTACGACGGCGTGATCGGGATGGAGCACGGCAACAGCCGCCCGGGGAAGGAGGGCGAGCGCGCCGTGATCGACGCGTACCGCTCGGTCGATCCCGCGTGATCGACCTGTGCTCTCCCCGGTCGATCCCGTGGATCGACCTGCGTTCCCCGCCGATCGTCGATCCCGTGGATCGACCTGCGTTCCCGGTCGATCCCGTGTGATCGACCGGTGATCTCTCCCGCCGATCCGGAGCGAGGACGCGCCGTCGAGCGGCGCCCCGATGTCGACGTCGGGCGCTCGATCCGGCAGGATCCCCGCTCCGCAGAACCACCCCGACCCACCGCCCCCATGAAGAAAGTCGCCGCCCTCGCCCTGTCGCTCCCGTTCGTCCTCGGCGCCTGCGCCTCGACCAAGCACGTCGACGTCTCGACCGGTTCGCCGTTCACGCCGGCGTGGACGCCGAGCTGGAGCTTCGACACCGAGATGATGCGCCTCGAGCCGCTGCGTCCGGCCGTCGCGAAGCTCGACTACGACGGCTTCATGTCGAGCATCCCGCAGCTCCAGGCGTCGCTGCACTGGGGGAGCTGGCCGAACGAGAACTTCACGCTCGAGCAGAACGAGAAGGACCTCGTCCACCACTGGAACGAGTTCGGGACGGGCGAGAACTACGCGTACACCGTCCTGTCGCCCGATCGTTCGCACTGCCTCGGTTGCATCTACATCAACTCGGTGGAGGACGCGCCGCGCACGGCCGAGGTGGCGTACTGGGTCACGGACGAGGGCCTCGCCATGGACCTCGACCGGCACCTGCTCGAACAGGTCACCGCGTGGTTCCAGCGCGACTGGCCGCTCGACCGCGCGGTGTTCCCGACGCACGTGGAGAACGCGCGCGGACAGGAGCTCGCCGAGCAGGTCGGGCTGGTGAAGGAGGGCGAGCCGAACCGCGGACGCGTGGCCTGGGTCTGGACCCGCGCGAGCTGATCCGCGCGTGGAGGGCACGGGTGCGAGGGACGGCGAACGCCGCGTCGACTGGGGTCGGGTCAGCGACGACTACGACCGCTTCCGTCCCCGTATCCCGCGCGTCTGTTCGACCTGATCGAGGGAGCGGGCGTGCGCCTGCGCGGCGCGCGCGTGTGCGACCTCGGTGCCGGCACCGGCCTGTTCGGGCTCGAACTCGCGCGCCGCGGTGCGAGCGTCGTCGGCGTCGACCTCGCGGAGGAGCAGATCGCGTACGCGAACGCTGCGCGCGGCCGAGGAATCACTCGACGCGCGCTTCGTCGCGGGTCGCGCGGAGGCGACGGGTCTCGACGTCCGAGGCGCATTCGACGCCGTCACCGCGGCGCAGTGCTTCCTCTACTTCGAGCACCCCGCGATCGACGACGAGGTCGCGCGGTTGCTCGGGCCGGGTGGCGTGCTCGTGACGGCGCACTTCTCGTGGTTGCCGCGGCTCTGCGAGATCGCGCGCGCGAGCGAGGCGCTCGTGCTCGAGATCAACCCCGACTGGTCGGCGGCGGACTGGAGCGGCGAGTTCGAGGTCGTGCCGAGCTGGGCGCGCGAGCGCTACGACCTCGTCCAGCTCACCGTCTTCGACGTCGAGGTGCCCTTCACGCGCGAGAGCTGGCGCGGGCGCTTCCGCGCCTGCCGCGGCTCCGGCGCCGGCCTCCGACCGGAGGAGCGCGCCGAGTTCGACCGTCGCCACGCCGAGCTGCTCGAACGCGTCGCGCCGGAGCGCTTCACGATCCCGCACCGCGTCGACTTCCGCGTCCTGCGCCCGCTCGAACGATGAAACGCACCGCCTCGACGAGTGTCCTCGCCGCTCTCCTCCTCACCGCGTGCCGTTCGCCGGAGGAGACGCGTCACGCGCCGGTCGCGGCGAGCGGATCCCGCCCCAACATCCTGTTCGTCTACTGCGACGACCACGCGACCGCGGCGCTCGGGTGCTACGGCGCGTCGCACGCGCCGACGCCCGCGATCGACGCGCTCGCGGCGCAGGGCCTGGTCTTCGACCGCGCGTACTGCGCGAACGCGATCTGCGCCCCGGCGCGAGCGACCGTGTTGACGGGGCGGTACAGCCGCGCGAACGGCGTCACGACGAACGCCGAGGTGTTCGACCCCGCGAGCTCGACGTTCCCGAAGCAACTGCAGGCCGCGGGCTACGAGACCGCGCTGTTCGGCAAGTGGCACCTCAAGTCGGACCCGACCGGGTTCGACACCTGGGAGATCCTGCCCGACCAGGGCAGCTACTACGAGCCCGACCTGCACGGTCCGGACGGCGATCGCCGCGTGCACGGTCACTGCACCGAGGTCGTGACCGACCTCGCGCTCGACTGGTTGCGCGAGGAACGCGACCCGAGCAAGCCCTTCTGCCTGATGGTGCAGCACAAGGCACCGCACCGCGCGTGGCGCGCGGACTCCGGCGACTTCGACGCGGTGGAGGAGGGGAGCCTGCCCGAGCCCGCGACGCTGTTCGACGACTGGAGCGGGCGCAGCGCCGCGGCGTCGTCGACGACCATGACGATCGCGAACGACCTCTACCTCGAGTACGACCTCAAGGTGCCGCTCGTGGACGGCGAGCCGGCGAACGGCCCGGACCGCTGGGCGAAGAGCGTCGACGGCCGCATGGACGCCGAGCAGCGCGCGGCGTGGGACGCGTTCTACGGCCCCGCGAATGCGGCGTTCCGCGCCGACACGCCGCGGGGCGACGACCTCGTGCGCTGGAAGTACCAGCGCTTCCTCGCGGACTACCTGCGCTGCGTCGCGGGCGTCGACCGGAGCGTCGCGCGGCTGCTCGCCGAGCTCGACGAACTCGGGCTCGCCGACGACACGCTCGTCGTCTACACGTCGGACCAGGGCTTCTTCCTCGGCGAGCACGGCTGGTACGACAAGCGCTTCGCGTACGAGCCGTCGATGCGCTTCCCGCTCGTCGTGCGTTGGCCGGGCCGCGTCGAACCGGGAACGCGCGACGCGCACCTCGTGCAGAACGTCGACTTCGCAGCGACCTTCTGCGACCTCGCCGGCGTCGCGGCGCCGGACGGCGCGCAGGGCGCGAGCCTCGTGCCGCTGCTCACCGGCGACCCTCCGGTCGTCTGGCGCGACGCCGTCTACTTCCGCTACGAGGAGGTCGGCATCCACGACGTCGAGCCGCACCGCGCCGTGCGGACGGACCGGTACAAGCTGCTCCGCTTCGACCGACTCGGCGCGAGCGAGCTCTACGACCTCCGAGCCGACCCGGACGAACTCGTGAACCTCGCGGAGCGTACGGAGTACGCGCCGCTGCGCCGTTCGCTCGAGGAGGAGCTCGAACGGCTCACCGCCGACTTCGAGGCCGGGGGTCGCTGAGTCCGCGGGCGGGCACTCGGCGACCGCGCGGGGCGGCGGGGGGGCGCACCGCGCGCCGCGGGGCGCCCGCGGCTCTCGGATCGGCCTCGGAGCGGGCCCGCTCCCCTGCGCGTTCAACACGCGCGAGGTAGCATTTGGGCGAAGGGCTCCGGCCCCTCCCCATCCGCCCGGCCGACCGCGCCGTCGCCCCCCACGGGCGCTGCCGTCCGGAATCGCCCGGCCGATGCTCGCGCTTCTCGCGATCGCCGCGCCCGGTCTCTGCCCAACGCGACCGTCCACGTCACCGCCGGACGACGCCCGACGCATGACCAAGCCTCGTCTGGTCCTGTACCAGCCCCAACAGGTCGACAAGTCCCTGGGGCAGTTCAACAGCTACGACATCCTGCCCCTCGAGATGCTCCACATCGGAGCGTTGCCCGATCGGGAGGGGTACGACGTCGTCCTGATCGACGCGTCGCTCTACTCGCTCGAGGACGCGCACCGCATCGCACTCGAGAAGTGCGAGGGCGCGGCCGTCTTCGCGACGACGGCGATCCTCGGCTACATGGTGGCTGACGGTCACCTCGCGGCGAGCAAGGTCCGCGAGCGCTACCCCGACATCAAGATCATCGCGGGCGGCTGGTTCCCGACCTGTCTCCCCGAGGCCTACCTCTCGACCGGCGTCTACGACGCGATCTGTCTCGGACAGGGCGAGGTCACGTTCCTCGAGTTCGTGGAGGCCGTGACCACGGGTTCGAAGCTCGAGGACGTCGCCGGCCTCGCGCTCTGGCGCGACGGCCAGGTGGTCGAGACCGAGCGGCGCCCGATCGTCGGCTGGAACGTGCTGCCGCGCGCTGCGTGGCACCTCATCGACATCGAGCCCTACCGCAAGGGGCAGCTGTCGCCGCACGCGCGCGCGGCGCGCAACCACATGCCGACGCCGCCGCGGATCGGCGCGGGCAAGCCGTACTTCGGCGTCTCCTACTTCTCGAGCTACGGCTGCCCCGAGCCCTGCACGTTCTGCTGCTCGCCGTTCGTCACCAACCAGCGTTGGAAGGCGATGCCGGCCGAGATGATGCTCGACGACATGCAGGAGCTGCACGAGCGCTGGAAGTTCGACGTCATCCGCTTCCAGGACGCCAACTGGGGCGTCTTCGAGAAGCGCGCGAAGGAGTTCGCGCAGGGGATGCTCGACCGCGGCATGCGCTTCGAGTGGAGCACCACGATCGAGGTGCACTCGATCCTCCGCTACAAGAAGGAGTCGCTCGACCTCCTCAAGGATGCCGGTCTCTACCTCGTGTGCGTCGGCGCCGAGGCCGCCGAACAGGGGATGATCGACCGGGTCAAGAAGAAGATCCAGGGCGACGACACGCTCCGCGCGGCGCGCGAGATGCACGAGCGCGACATCATCACGTCGCTCACCTACATCATCGGCTACCCCGGCGAGACCGAGGAGTCGATGCTCGCGACGATCGACCAGGCGCGCGAGATCATCAGCCACTGCCCGTCGGTGTCGGCGCACGTCTACCCGTTCCGCCCGATCCCGGGGAACGCCATGTTCGACCAGTCGATCGAACTGGGCTACCAGCCGCCGAAGACGCTGCTCGAATGGGGGAGTGCGCTCGAGTACCACGTGATGGACACGTGGAAGGGCAACATCCCCGAGCACGTCAAGCGTCGCTGGCGCCTGTACTACCAGTACGCGTCGTTCTTCCACGGTCTCGTGCGTCCGAAGCGCGGCCTGATCGAGCGCATCTCGGAGTGGCGCATCAGGAGCGGCAACTACTCGCTGCCGCTCGAACTCCGGGCCTTCTACGCGATGCAGAAGCTCGTCGGGAAGAAGGCGCACCGCGAGGACGAGAAACAGACCTGGATCATGAGTCGCGAGGACGAGGCCGTCGCGATGGTCAAGTAGGACCAGGACCCGGTCGAGATCGCCGGCCCCCTGCCCCCCCGCTCGATGAAGATCGTTCTCTACCAGCCGCAGTAGTCGAACAAGAAGGTCGAGCCGCAGTCGAGGTTGGACATGATCCCGCTCGAGATGATGCACATCGCATCGTTCCCGATCGCGGACGGTCACGAGGTCGTGCTGATCGACGGCAGCCTCTACGACCAGGACGAGGCGCACCGGCGCGTCGTCGAGGCCTGCGAGGGCGCGACGATCTTCGGGACGACGGGGATCCTCGGTTGGATGGTGGCGGACGCCTACGACTGCGCGGAGCGCGTGCGCGCGAAGTGCCCCGGCGTCCTGCGCGTCGTCGGCGGCTGGTTCGCGAGCGTGCTGCCCGACGTCGAGCTGCGCGACGGCGTGTTCGACGTCGTCGTGCTCGGACAGGGTGAACTCACGTTCCGCGACCTCGTCGCCGCGGTCGCGAGCGGCGCCGACCTCGAGACGGTCGAGGGCCTCGCGCTGTGGCGCGACGGTGCGGTGCACAACACCGAGCACCGCAAGGTCGTCGGCTTCGACAACTTCCTCGATCCCGCCTGGGACCTGATCGACTTCACGCCGTACCGCGAGGGTCAGCTCGCCGCCGAGAGCCCGCGCCACAACCTGCGCATGCCCGGCCCGCCGTGGATCGGCAAGCGCAGCCCGTACGTCGGCATCACCTACGTCTCGAGCTTCGGCTGCCCCGAGCCCTGCACGTTCTGCTGCAGCCCCGAGGTGACGAACCGGCGCTGGAAGGCCAAGTCGGCGGACAAGATCCTCGACGACATCCAGATGCTTCGCGAGCGCTGGGGCCACTTCGACGTGGTGCGCTTCCACGACGCGAACTTCGGCGTCATGGAGAAGCGCACGCGCGCGTTCGCCGAAGGGCTGCTCGCCCGCGACATGAAGCTCGGCTGGAACGCGTTCATCGAGACCTACTCGGTGAACAACTACCAGGAGTCGACGCTCGACCTGTGCGCGGAGAGCGGCTACTACGTCGCCGAGGTGGGCGCCGAGACCGGCGACCCCGAGACGATGAAGCGCGTCGGCAAGCCCATCAAGGGCGACGCGAACTTCAACGCCGCGGCGCGCCTGCACGACCGCGACATCTGGGCGTCGATCACCTACATCATCGGCTTCCCGCGCGAGCCCGAGGAGTCGATGCTCCGGACGATCGACGAGGCTCGCCGCGTGCAGTTGCGCTGCCCGAACAGTTCGACGCACGTCCTGCCGTACCGTCCGATCCCGGGCACGGCGATGTACTGGCTCGCGGTCGAGGACGGCTTCGTCCCGCCGAACGACGTCCACACCTGGGGCAACATCGGTGAGTACCACCTGCACCAGACGTGGAACATCATCCCGGACAGCGTCCTCCGGAAGCGCTACCTCCACAACCACTACACGACGCTCTTCAAGGGCATCGCGCGGAAGCGCTACGGCGTGTTCGAGAAGATCGCGAAGTGGCGTCTCGAGAAGGACTACTTCGGCTTCCCGGTCGACACGAAGCTGTTCGCCTTCGTCGACAAGGTCGAGCGGAAGCTGCGCGGCGGCAACCAGGTCAAGCTGGACCTCGTGGACAAGGCGCTGGGCTGAGCGCGTCCCGATCGGTCATCGCGCCCCGCGTCGCCCGCTCTCGTACTTCCAGTTGCGCGACTTGCCCTCGGCCATCCATTCGACGGCCTGGGCCACGCGGCGCGAGCGCGTCTCGTCGCGCTTCGCCTCGGCGATCCACTCCACGTACTCCTTGCGGCGCGACGGCGCGAAGGCCTCGAAAGTCGCGCGCGCCTTCGCGTTCCGCGCCAGCGCCGCCGCCAGTTCCGCGGGAACCTTCGGCGCGGCGCGCTTCACGGGCGCCGTCTTCTTCTGCGACGCCTCCTTCCTCGCCGGACCCTTCGCGTCGAGCGCCGCGGCGCGACGGACGAGTCGGACGAGCGCCGCGTGCGTCGGCAGTTCCTTCGCGCTCGCGACCTTCATGCGGCGCATGTCCGAATTGCCGATCCGCTGGCTCAAGAGCTCGTCGGCGCCGAGCTCCGCGCCGCGCCAGAAGCCGAACGCCACGTGTTCCTTGAACGCCGCCATCCCGCCGATGATCGAGCGTCCGTCGAAGTGCGGCGCGCCCCACTTGATGCTCTCGCGGCAGTCCGGCGCCCCTTCGTGGAAGGCCTTGCGGATGCGCTTCAGCGCGGCGACGGCGTGGGCGGGCGCGTTCGCGACGTAGGCGTCGACTTCCTTCGACTTCTCGACCATCGGTGACGTGGCGGCGGGGGACGGCGGACCCGGACGACGCTACCATCCCGGGCTCCCTCGCGTGGAGCTCGCACCATGACCGAAGGCACCTACCACGAGTCCGAACCCCGACAACCGCGCAGCAGCAGCGCCGTCACGGGGATCGTCGTCGCCGCCGTCGGTTGCCTGGGATGCCTCGGCGTCGTCGTCGCGGCCTTCCTGTTCCTCGGTGTCGGCGCCTTCCGCCTCTTCAACGACGCCGAGCCTGCGGCGAGCGAGTTCGTCGACGAGCTCGACGACGGTCGCTTCGACGAAGCGCGCGACCGCACGACGGGCGTCGCCGCGAAGAACTTCGACGTCGCGGTCGCGCGCTGGTTGACCCAGGTCGAGTCGTTGGGCGAGGAGGAGGGCCGCTCGACCCCCGGCATGCACATGCACACGGGGAACGACGGGACGACCGCGCGGATCTCGTACGCCTCCCACCGCGAGCGCGGCGACGCGACGATCAACCTCGTCCTGCGCCAGGTCGACGACGCCTGGTTGGTCGAGGGTCTCGCGATCGGGGTGGTGCCCGGGTCGAGCGCGCCGGTGATCGGCGAGCAGGAGGGCGAGGATGGTCGCTGAGCACGACGATCGTCCGGGAGAGGCGTCGAGCGGGCGCGACGAGGTGCCCGACGTGTGGTCGCCGCCGACGGCGTCGTCCCGCTACGAGAGCGTGGTCGCCGGCCGCGCCCGCATCCTGCTCGTCGCGCTGGTCGTGTACGCACTCGCGGCCGTCGCGAGCGGAGCGTCGAGCCTCCATTCCTACGTCATGGTCCGACGCGAGCTCGACGACGGCGGTGTCGAACCGTCGCAGCGGGAATTCACCGTCGCCGTCGAGCTGTGGACCGCGATCGGCTTCGGCGTCGTCGCGATCGGCACGACGATCCTGTTCGCGCGCTGGATCCTCTCGGCGTCGCGCGACGCGCACCGCACGGCCCAGTTCCCGATGAAGTACACGCCGGGCTGGGCGGTCGGCTGGTACTTCGTCCCGTTCGCGAACCTGGTCGTCCCGTGCCAGGTGATGGCCGAGCTCTTCCGCGTCGCCGCGCCGAAGCACGGCCCCGAGCGGCTCTCCGGCTCCGCTCGTCCCCTGATCGCCGCGTGGTGGACGATGTGGCTGCTCTCCAGCGTCCTGTCGCGCGTCTCCATGCGGTTCGACCCGGAGTCGATCGAGGAACTCTCCGACTCCGCGCGCATCGACATGGCGAGTTCCGCGGTCGAGATCGTCCTCGCGGTCGTCGCCATGGCGCTCGTGCGCAACCTCACCGACCGCCTCGTCGCCGTGCGGCGGGAGCGCGACGAGGCTCGCGGCCGACCGGCCGTCGCCTGAGCGCCCGCGGTGCTCCGTCCCGCGGTACCCGATCCGTCCCACCGAACGTGCCCACGCCCCTGCACCCCGTCGTCGTCACCACCGCGCTCCTCGTCCTCAGCAACGTCTTCATGACGTTCGCCTGGTACGCCCACCTGAAGGAGCTCGCGCACCGGCCGTGGATCTTCGCGGCGCTGGTGAGCTGGGGCATCGCGCTCTTCGAGTACCTGCTCCAGGTCCCGGCCAACCGCGTCGGGCACACCGTCCTCTCCGTCCAACAGCTGAAGATGCTGCAGGAGGTCGTGAGCCTGTCCGTGTTCGTGCCCTTCTCGCTGCTCTACCTGAAGGAGCCGTTGAAGCTCGACTACCTGTGGGCCGCGCTGTGCATCCTGGGCGCGGTCTACTTCGTCTTCCGGTCGAAGGGCTGATAGCCTGTTCACGCCGTGCGCGGACACCACGAGAAACACCGCTCCCAGCGCACCAACTGGCTGCGCGCCGCCGTCCTCGGCGCCAACGACGGCATCGTCTCGACGGCGAGCCTCGTGGTCGGCGTCGCGGCGGCCGAGGCCGACCGCGAGGGCGTCATCCTGGCGGGCATCGCGGGACTCGTCGCGGGCGCGATGTCGATGGCGGCGGGCGAGTACGTCTCCGTGAGTTCGCAGGCCGACACGGAGCGCGCGGACGTCGCGCGCGAGAAGGAGGAGCTCGCGACCGACTGGGACCACGAACTCCACGAGCTCACCGACATCTACGTGGAGCGCGGCCTCGACCGCGAGCTCGCCGCCGAGGTCGCGCACGCGTTGATGGAGAAGGACCCGCTCGGCGCGCACCTGCGCGACGAACTCGGCATCGAGGAGGAGAACGGCGCGCGTCCCGTCCAGGCCGCCGCGGCGTCGGCGGCGAGCTTCGCGGTCGGGGCCGGCGTGCCGCTCGCGGCCGCTGCGATCGTCGACCGCGCGTTGCTCGTCCCCGTCGTCGCCGCCACCACGCTCGCGTGCCTCGCGGGACTCGGCGCGACGGCCGCCGTCGTCGGCGGAGCGAAGCCGCTCGTCGGTTCGTTCCGCGTCACGTTCTGGGGCGCGCTCGCGATGGGGGCGACGGCGCTCGTCGGCTCGCTCTTCGGGGTCTCCGTGTGAGCCCGCCGCGCGGGCTCGTGCTCTACCTCGTCGTCTCCGCGGCGATGCTCGTCGCGACGGGAGTCGAACCCTACGACCGCTTCACGTGGTGGCTCGAGGTCGCACCGGTCCTCGTCGGTGCGGCGATCCTCGTGCCGACGGCGCGGCGCTTCCCGTTGAGCGGACTGCTCTACGTGCTGCTCACGCTGCACGCCGTCGTCCTGTGCGTCGGCGGCCACTCCACCTATGCGCGCGTGCCCGCGGGCGAGTGGGTGCAGGAGCTCCTCGGCCTCGCGCGCAACCCCTACGACCGGTTCGGTCACCTCGCGCAGGGCTTCGTCCCCGCCGTCCTCGTGCGCGAACTGTTCCTGCGCACGTCGCCCCTGCGGCGCGGGAAGTGGCTCGTGTTCCTGCAGGTCGCCGTCCCGCTCGCCTTCAGCGCGACCTACGAGCTGCTCGAGTGGCTCGCCGCGGAGACGACCGGCACCGCCGCCGACGCGTTCCTCGGGACGCAGGGCGACGTGTGGGACACGCAGTGGGACATGTTCTGCGCCCTCGTCGGCGCGTCGCTCGCCGCCGCGTTCCTCGGTCGCGCGCACGACCGCTCGCTGCGACGTCTCGGAGCGGGGGAGGCGAGCTGAGGGCGGGGGCGCGTCGACGCCGCTCCCGCGCTACCCTCCGATCCATGTCGCCCCGAACGATCCCGTCGCGCGTCCTGCTCCCGCTCCTCGTCGCACCGCTCGCGTCGTGCGTCGCCTCGCGTCCCGGCGGTCAGCCGCTCGCCGCGTTCGGCGCCGAGGTTCAGGTCTACCCGGCGGGCGTCATCGCCGGTGTCGACGTGCGCACGACGGTCGGAGCGGGCGAGTACCTCACCGCGCGCGTCGCGGGGAACGTCACGAATCGCCAGGACTTCGGCGAGCACGACGACGAGGAGGGCGGCGGCTACGGCGCGGGACTCGGCTACCGCCGCTACTTCGATCGCAGCGGCGAGGGTTGGTTGTGGGGCGCGCGCGTCGACCTGTGGGACCTCGAGATCGACTGGAAGGACGGCGCCGGCACGCCGGGCGAGGTGAGCGGCACGACCGACGTGCTCGTGTTCCAGCCGTCGCTCGAACTGGGCTACGGGTTCGCGATGTCGCGGGGCTGGCGGGGCGAACTCGTCGCCGGACTCGGCGTCGAGATGAACTTCGACCAGCGCGGCTCCGACGTGGGCGAGGGCCCCATCGCGCTGCTCGGCCTCACCATCGTGCCCGCCTGGTAGCGGGCGGTCCCGCCGCGGAGTCCGGCGGACCGCCGCCGGGAACGGGGCCCCGGGGTTCACGTCCGGGAAGCTCCCGGGCAGACTCGCGCAGGCGCTCCGCCCCGGGGGCGGGGCCTGTCGATCTCCTCCCTTCGCGGCCGCGCCCGTCAACCGGCGCGTTCGCACCGCGACCATGAAGCCTCCTGCCGCCGACGGGACCCTGCGCTCGCGCTACGAGTGCAAGTACGTCGTGGAGGAGGCGCTGCTCGAGCCGTTGCGCTCGACGCTGCGCACGTTCCTCGCGCCGGACGCCTACTCCGCGCAGCGGCCGGACGGGCGCTACCGCATCAGCAGCCTGTACCTCGACTCGCCGCGGCTGGCGCTCTACCGCGACACGGTCGACGGCAAGAAGAACCGCTTCAAGCTGCGCCTGCGCTGCTACGACGACGGGGCGACGCCGGTCTTCTGCGAGGTGAAGAAGCGCATGGACGGCATCGTCTACAAGCGGCGCAGCGCGGTGCCGCGCGACGCCGTGCGCGCGTTCCTCGACGGCGACCTGTTCGCGGCGGAGCGAGCGGCCGACGACGACGACGCCCGCGAGTTCTCGCTGCTCGCGCGGACGATCGTCGCGCGTCCGACGGTGCGCGTGCGCTACTGGCGCGAGGCCTACGAGTCGACCGGTGCCGACCCGGTGCGAGTGACGTTCGACACCGACCTCGACTACGCGTGCTCGCCCGCCGGCGAGCTCTCCGTCGAGGACGGCGAGTGGGGTCCGACGAGCCTCGCGAAGCCGATCCTCGAGATCAAGTTCACCAACACGTTCCCGGTGTGGCTCGCGGACGTCGCGCGCCGTTTCGGACTCGTCCGGACGTCGGTCGCCAAGTACGTGCTGTGCCTCGGTGCGGCGCGTCGTTCGCCGCTCGGCGCGTCCCTCTACCAGGCGGGCTGAGACGTGCCGGACTCGATCACCACCTTCCTCGACTCGCTCGGGTCGCCCGGCGTCGACGCGACGTCCGACGTGCGCGGGCTCGTCGTGTCGCTGCTCCTCGCGTTCCTGCTCGGACAGTGCACCGCGGTCGTGTACCGCTGGACGCACGTCGGCGTGAGCTACTCGCGCACCTTCACGCAGTCGCTCGTCGTGCTGACGATGGCCGTGACGCTCGTCATGCACGTCATCGGCGACAACATCGTCACGGCGTTCGGACTGCTCGGCGCGCTCGCGATCATCCGCTTCCGCAACGTGCTCAAGGACACGCGCGACACGAGCTTCGTGTTCGTCAGCCTCGTCCTCGGCATGGCACTCGGGGCGGAGCGGCACCTCGTGGCCCTGGTCGGCGGCGCCGCGCTCCTGCTCGTCATCCTCTACATGCGGATCGCCAACTTCGGTGCGACCTCGCGCTTCGACGGTCACCTGTCGTGCCGGCTCCCGATGGGCGAGGCGCTCGAGGAGATGCGCACGACGCTGCGGCGCTTCTGTCGCCGCACGCGCCAGGTGTCGTCGCGGCACGTCGCCGGCATCGAACTCGTCGAGTACGTGTTCGAGGTCCGGCTGCGCGACCGTCGGCGCGGCGAGGAGATGGTGGAGGAGCTGCGCCGGTTCGCGCGGGCGCGCGACGCTTCCCTGGTCCTGCGCGACGAGCTCGCGGAGATCTGAATGGAGCGACGCGACCGCATCGTGCGCACGCCGCTGCGCCAACGGCTCGAGGACCTGCGCGGCGGGCCGATCTCCGCCGCCGCGTTCCTCGTCGCGGCGTTCGCGCTGTGGTGGTTGGTCGAGGGCGCGCCGCCCGCGCGCCGCTTCGTCGCCGTCGTGCGCGCCGACGAGATCGTGCTGCGCGCGCCGGAGGGCGGCGTGGTCGCGCAGGTGCTCGTCGGACCCTACGAGCGCGTCGAGCAGGGTCAGGTCCTGTGCACGTTCGACGGTGCGTCGATCGACGCGGCGCTCGACGTCGCGCGCGCGGAGACGCGGCGACTCGAGGCCGAGGTCGGAGCGGAGTCGGCGCGGCTCGCCGCGGAGCGGCGGCGCATCGAGTTCGAGGGACGGACGGAACAGGAGCGACTCGCACTGGAGGAGCTCGCCGACCTGCGTCGACTCGAGCTCGACCGCGAGCAGTTCCGCGTCGACGCGCTCGAGCACGAGGTCGAGCTCGCGGCGCTCGACGTCGACCGCCGCCGCTACGAGGTGCGTCGCGAGGACCTCGGCGAGCTCGTCGAACCCGGCCTCGTGCCGGCGTCGGAGTACGCCGAGATCGGTGCGCGCCTCGAGGCGCTCGAGGTCGAGCGGTGGCGCCGTCAGGAACTGCTCGAGCGGACGCGCGAGGCCGAGTCGGAAGCGGCCGCGAGGCTCGCCGAACGTCGCAGCGTCGCGTCGCGCGCGGCGGAACTCGTCGGCGTCGACGGCGACGCGGTGCTCGAACCCCTGCGTCGAGCGGTCGACGTCCAGGTCGCGCGGGTCGCGCAGATCGTCGTGTCGGCGGACGGGCTCGTGCTGCGCGCGCCGCGGTCGGGTCGCGTCGCGCGCGTCGTCGCCGGGACCGGTGTGCGCACCGTCGCGACCGACGAGATCGTCGCGCTCGTCCCCGACGGACCGGTACGTGCCGACGTGTACCTCCCCGAACCGGTCCGAGGTCGCCTGACCCCGGGCGAGCGTCTCGTGCTCGTCGACCCCGCCGACCCGTCGCGCGAGTACGAGGGCGAGGTGCTGTTCGAGGCGCCGAGCGTCGACGAGCTCCCTCCGCGACTGTGGGCCGACGCGCGCTATCCCGAACACGGCCTCGCGTACCTCGTCGAGCTGCCCGAGGGGAGTCCGCTGCCGGGGACGCGCCTCGTCGCACGACTCGAGCGCTGACGCCAAGCGCCGGTCGGCCGCCGTTCGGTTCGCCGCGCGTTCGGTCGCGGACGACGGATGGACGTGCGAACCCGCGCGCTTCCCGCCGAACGGTCGGCGGGAACGGGGTTCCAGAGCGGAAACAACCGCGCCGCGTACTCGTCCACTACGCTTGGACCGACGGGCAGGAAGTGGCGACGCCGAGGGGCGTCCGGCGCGAGATCCGCGTCCTCCGCACCGTCCGCCGCTCGCCCGACCCACCCGAGGAGAGACCGCCGAAGGGGAGTCCGACCATGCCGATGCTCCACGCCTTTCTCCCGCTCGCCGCAGCCGGCCTGCCGCTCGCCGCGGCCGGCGCCGCGCTCCGCGCGCCCGTCCTCACCGAGGTCTCCGCGGCGTCCGTGATCACCGCTCGGGGCGGCGAGCAGATCGTCGTCCCGCTGCGCTACCGCGGCTTCCGCGACTTCGACATCGCGCTGCCCGACGAGACCTTCGTCTCGGTCGGCGATGGCTTCCCGATCCCGCACGCGGGCGGCGACGTCTTCCAGGTGCGCGTCGACGGCGCGCGCCTCCAGGTCGACGTGCGCGGCGACGGTTCGTTCGAGGCGCAGGTCGAGCCGCCGCCCCAGGGACAGGTCGCCGTCGTGACGCTGCGCGGCACCGCGGCGGACGGCTCGCCGGTCGTCTACATGGCGCGCGTGCGCACCGGAGCCGGCGGCTGGGAGTACTCGGTCTCGGGTGCGCTCGTCGGCACCCACGGCCAGACGAAGTTCGTGCTCGTCGACCAGGACCTCGACGGCACCTACGGCGAGGTCGGCGAGGACGCCCTCGTGGTCGGGCGCGGCA